>JAPKBR010000075.1 GCA_028823345.1 Planctomycetota bacterium | reverse complement strand
TTCGCTGCGTCCAGATCAGTCAATTCAAGGGGCTCCAACAGGGACGAAAGGGCTTCACTCGGATTGCCACCACGGCGGTAGAAGGCGATCACCTCTTCTAGATTTTCGAGTGAGCCGTCGTGCATGAAGGGGCCCGAGTGGCGAAGGCCCCGCAGGGTGGGGGTTTTGAAGCGACCCAGGTCAGTGGGTTCGCCGGAGATGGCAAAGGCGCCGGGTTCGGGTTTGCCTTCTTGGGTGCCGATGCCGGTGGTGTGCAATTCATCGTCTGAATAATTCGCTCCCCGGTGGCAACGCCAACACTTGCCTCGGCTGTCGAAAACCCACATGCCCGCTTCTTCCGCGGGGCTGAGTGCAGCCACGTCCCCGGCCAAAAAGCGGTCCACTGGACTATCTCCTTGTACCAACGCACGTACAAAAGCGGCCAGGGCGCGGGCGATGGTTTCGGGAGACGGGGCTTCTCCAAAGGTGCTTTGGAATTGCGCGGGCCAGGGTTTGGTTTTGGTCAGGCGCTCCGCCGCAGCGGGCGCGGGCAAATTCATTTCCAGTGGGTTCGTCAGGGGCATGAGCACTTGCTCTTCCAGGGTCTTGGCGCGCCCATCCCACATGTGGCGTTGGCCGAGGATGCGGTTGATCAGGGCGGGTGCGTTGCGAAGGGTGACCCCTTGTGCTCCCTTGGAAAACCGCACCGAGTCCGCGAAGGATTTCTGGGGCTGGTGGCAGGATGCGCAGGCTACGTTATGTTCCCGGGACAGAATGGGATCGAAGAAGAGGGCACGGCCGAGGGCGACTTCCGCGGCCTTAAGGGGGAGCTCCTCTTGGATGCTTGGATCGAGTCCCTTGAAGGCCACTCGCAGGCCCCCTGGAATTCCCAAGGGCATGGGGCGAGGCAGGGTGTCCTGTGCGAGCGCCGTTGGTTGGGAGGGGTTCTGGGATGGGATCCCAGATGCCTGGACCCCGAGGCCCAAGAGCAGCAGGACGAGGGGGGGCCCCAATGTTCGGAAAAGGTGGAGAGGCCTCTTGGGCCCAGGGTTCCGGCGGGATCGCTGCATCGGCGTAGTTTAGGCCCAAGAGAGCGTTGTGAGCTCAGGTAGCCCTAGGATTGACCCGAGCCATACGGAAGGCCCGGCCTAGGTGCAGCATCCTGGGGAGTTGTAGTGCAAATTCAGCCCATCCACAGGGCCCGGGGTGGCCCCTGCCCGGACAGAGCTCTATCCTACCCCGCTCATGAATCCCGCCCCCTCGAACTCCGCCCCCTCGAACTCAGCCCGGGTCAAGATCACCGTGGTTGGTGCCGGTTTTGTCGGATCCACATGTGCCCACCTCGCTGCACTCAAGAACCTCGCCAGTGAAATCGTCTTGATCGACGTGCTGGCGGAACGCGCCCAGGGCTTGGCCCTCGATCTGAATCAAAGCGCCGCCATCGAAGGCTTTTCCTCTCGAATCATTGGCACCGGTGATCCCGAGGACACCTTTGATTCGGACCTTTTTATCGTCACCGCTGGTCTCCCCCGCAAGCCGGGCATGAGTCGCTCGGACCTGTTGGAGGTCAACGGCCGCATCATGTGCGATGTGGCTGAGACAATCCGGCGGGGCAGTCCCGACGCCGTGGTGATCGTGGTCACCAATCCACTTGACTCGATGGTTAGCTTGATGCGCGCCAAGTTGGGCTTTCCCGCCCGTCGGGTAATCGGCATGGCGGGTGTGTTGGACAGCGCGCGCTTCTGCTGGTTCTTGGCCGAGGAGACCGGCACGGCCGTGGAGGATATTGACGCCATGGTGCTCGGAGCCCACGGGGATTCCATGGTGCCCATGCCGCGCTACTGCACGATCAATGGTGTTTCAGCCCCGGACATCATTCCCGCGGACCGCATGGACGCTATGGCGAACCGCACACGCAAGGGCGGAGCCGAAATCGTCGGTCTCTTGAAGACTGGCAGCGCGTTCTACGCCCCGGCTTCCGCCGCGGTGGCCATGGCCCAGTCGATCCTGCAGGACGGGAAACGTATGTTGCCCTGCGCCTGCTTATTGAACGGCGAGTACGGTTTCGAAGGCCTCTATATGGGCGTGCCGGCGATCCTGGGTGAAGGGGGCGTGAATCGGATTGTCGAGGTCCCCATGACCGCTGAATCCCGGGCCCAGATGCAGAAGACAGCCGGCGAAGTGAACAACGACATGCAGGCCATGCGCGATCTGGGCCTGCTCTAATCGGTTTTCGGGAGCACAGCTCCATTCCTAATATCTCTTTCCAAGAACCCACCCAATACCCATGACTCCCGTGGCTGACAGTAGCGGCACCCGCACCGAAAAAGACTCCTTTGGCCCGCTTGAAGTGCAGAGCGATCGCCTTTGGGGTGCCCAAACCCAGCGAAGCCTGGGGAATTTCAAGATCGGTGGCCAACGCTTCACGCGGCCGATGATTCATGCCCTCGGGGTGGTCAAGAAGTGTGCGGCGCTGGCTAACCGTGAACTAGGCGAGTTGGGAATGCTCTCCGATGAGCAGTACGACGCTCTTGTGCAAGCGGCGGACGAAGTTCTCAAGGGCGAGCACGATGACCACTTCCCGCTCGTGGTTTGGCAAACGGGCTCCGGCACCCAGTCGAACATGAACGCCAATGAGGTGATTTCGAACAGGGCGATCCAACTCTTAGGTGGCGAGCTGGGCTCAAAGACTCCGATCCACCCCAATGACCACTGCAACCGGGCCCAATCCTCGAACGATGTATTTCCCACCGCTATGCATGTGGCGCTTGGGGAGCAACTGGAGCGCGCGCTTCTGCCCGCATTGGAAGGCCTACGCAAGGCCCTCTTGGCCAAGGCCGAGAAATGGCAGGGCATCGTCAAGATCGGACGAACCCACCTGCAGGACGCGACTCCCCTGTTGGTCTCTCAGGAGGTGGGGGGCTGGGCTCAGCAATTGGCCGATGGTGCGCGAGGTGTACGTTGGTGTCAGCCGGCGATCTATGAGTTAGCCCTCGGTGGCACGGCTGTGGGTACAGGGCTCAACACTTCACCCCGTTACGCGGGGCTTGTGGCCGAAAAAATCGCAGCGGAAACCAAACTACCCTTTGTTACGGCCCCTAATAAATTCTCTGCCCTCGCAGGGCACGACGCCCTGGTCTTGGCACACGGCAGTCTCAAGACCTGCGCAGTCGCCCTGATGAAGATCGCGAATGATGTGCGTTGGCTTGGATCAGGTCCGCGCTGCGGCCTGGGGGAGTTGCGGTTGCCCGAGAACGAACCCGGCAGCTCAATCATGCCTGGCAAAGTAAACCCCACCCAGTGCGAGGCGTTGGCCATGGTCTGCACCCAGATAATGGGCAACGATGTGGCCGTCACCCTCGCGGGTAGCCAGGGTAACTTTGAGCTGAACGTCTACAAGCCGGTGATGATCCACAACTGCCTCGAGTCGGTCCGGCTCTTGACGGATGCCTGCGATTCCTTCCGGGAGAACTGCATCGAGGGGCTCGAGCTCGATGCGGACCGGGTGGACAGCCTGATGCACCAATCCCTGATGTTGGTGACTGCCCTCAACAGGCACATTGGCTATGACAATGCGGCGGGGGTGGCCAAGAAGGCCTACAAGGAGGGAATCACCCTGCGGGAGTCCTGCGAGGCTCTCGGGCACATGTCGGGGGAACAATTCGACGCGGCGGTGATCCCCAGCAAGATGGTTGGGCCCCGGGAAGAGTAGGGCTCTGGGGCGGTTGGGTGGCCCATTTTGGGCTCTCGGACGCCTTTCGGGTTCCAAGGGGCTGAAATATTTGGGTTCTTGGAGCCCAGGGCTGGTCACGGGGTCCGCTGATCGCTATTCTCTTCGCCCCTATCCAGAGGTTCCCCGAACCATGAGTCTCAGGAGTAGAAAGCGATGAAAGTCAAGATCCGGAACAGCAACAAGAAATACGCCAAGAAGACTGGCTTCCGTACCCGCCAGAAAACCGCTGGTGGACGCAAGGTCAACAAGCGCCAAAGGGCGCGCCACGGCAGTTTCTGAGGGCTTATTGAGCCACTCAACAGGATTCCCGGCTTGCAGGGGAATCCCGGAATGGATCTCGGCAGAGGACCAGACTTGAGGATTGACTGATTTGAGGGAACGGGCTGCGCAGGCCCTGAGTTTGAGGCATGAGAGTGTCCTCCTCGATGCGTTCTTGGATGGGCTTGGGGCTGCCCGTACAAGTTCTTGCCTGATGTCCAGAAGGTTTCTTACTCGCAGGTTTGTTGTGTCTCATCCCGGTCCGGGGGTTGGCAAATCGAGCCCCATAGGAGAGGATTGTGGAACCAGATGGCCACTAGGCCCGTCTGGGTCAACGGATCGCCCTTCGGGTGATCTGACCCAAAGGCTTTGTCCAGCTACGGTCTCCTGAGACTGTATCCAGGTTGCCCCTAGGGGCCTCCGAATCTCCAACCAGAACTACCTCCCATGAATCGTACGATCACTTTGGCGCTTGCCGCCAGTTGCTTGACTGCTTTTGCTAGCGCCCAAGCCGATGACTGCAACGCAGCCACCAACATCTCAGGAACTGGCACCTACGCTTTTAATACAAGCGGTGCCAGCGACAGTGCCCACAGCCCCTGCGCTGGTCTCGGCACGGACGTTTTTTGGAACTGGACCGCAACGGCCACCGAGAACGTGACCATTTCCACCTGTGGTGCTGGCTTTGACTCGACCCTTGCCGCCTACGACGGCGCGGGCTGCCCCACGAGCGCTGCGATTAGCTGCAACGATGACTCCTGTGGCTTGCAGTCCTCGATTTCGATCTCCGCGGTTGCGGGTTCGGTCTACCTGATTCAGGTGGGATCCTGGAACGGCGGTGTCGGTGGCAGCGGCAACTTGGATGTTTCCGCTGGCGGCGGCGGGGGGGGGGGCGGTTGCGCCAACCCGGCCAGCGGTCCTGACGTGATTGTGGGCGACCTGCCCAGCATCACCAAGTACAACGCGGTGGGCGGTGTGAGCGCATATGCCATGGCAACTACTTCCTGCAATGTGGGCGATGCGGAGTTGGATTGGATTTCCAATCAAAACCTGCACCCGGTCATTGGCCAAAACATGTATCGCTATGAAAATGGCCGATTCGAGCAACTGGGCTTGTCCTGGCTCAAGCACGGTTTCTTCGCCTTGCAGCAGGGACTTTGCTGCACTTGCCAAAGCTCAGGCACCGGCTCCCGTCTTGGCGTGGGTTGCTCGGACCCCTACAGCTCAAGCCTGAACGGCAGTCAGACGGGTCTTGGCCCGCGCTTTGAAGTGAACGCTGTGACCGGCGGATACAGCTATCCGTTCACTGGTCAGGGTGCTTCTGGAAACTCGATTTACAAGCGCTGTCAGATCGCGAACAGCGACCTGAACCCCGCTACCCACCCGAGCGCCGTGTATTACGCCGAGGGCCACTACATCGCTCATGATGACGCTGCTTCGGGCCACCAAGCGAATAACGCTTCCTACCGTCGCTTGACTGTGGGATCTGGAAACCTCACCAACGGTTGGAACCTGAGTCTTGCGGGCGCTACTGTCCGCGAAGAGCCGGCCATCCGAGCCTGGGCAACCCAGGACCCCACCGTGGTCATGACCGATGCGATGGTACCCGGTGATGGCATGTTCATCGTTGGTTCCAATGCCACCGACAATGGAGACGGCACCTGGCACTACGAGTACGCAGTACACAACCTGTTCAGCGACCGCTCCTGTGGTGACTTCAGCGTCCCGCTTCCCGCTGGCGCCTCTGTGACGAACATTGGCTTCCATGATGTGAACTACCATTCCGGCGAGCCTTTCTCCGGTACTGACTGGAGCAGCTCGATCAGCGGCGGTTCCATTACTTGGAGCACCCAGACCATCGGTCAGAATGTGAACGCTAACGCGATTCGCTGGGGAACGCTTTACAACTTCCGCTTTGACGCCAACGTGGCTCCTATCAACAACGGGGACGTGAACCTTGGGCTCTTCAAGCCTGGCGGACCGAACTCGATCTTGGCCGAGGCTTGGGTCCCGGACGGCGGTGGCCAGATCGGCACGAACTACTGCACTGCGGTGGCGAACTCCACCGGTGTTGGGGCGTCCATTTCGGCCCTCGGCTCCGCTGCGGTGGTTGATCAGAACTTCACCTTGGTCGCGAGCGACATGCCGAACAACCAGTTTGGCTACTTCATCGTTTCTGCAACTCAAGGCTTGCTCACGAACCCCGGTGGATCCCAGGGCAATCTCTGCCTCGGTGGCCAGATGGGACGCTTCGTTGCCGGTGTGGCAAACTCCGGATCGTCCGGCCAAATCAGCCTGGCGGTAGACCTTAACGGTCTTCCTGGGCCGATTAACGTGGCGGTTCTCCCGGGTGACACTTGGAACTTCGTCACTTGGTATCGGGACCTGAACCCGTCCAGCACCAGCAACTTCACTGACGGGCTTTCGGTGACATTCCAGTGACCTTGAAGGAGGTTCAGGCCTGTCTCTGAATGAGGCGGGCGTGAGACTCGTGTTAGTTTAAATAGGCGGGGGCAGCTTCCTTTTGGGGGTTGCCCCCGCTTTTAATTGTGTCCTGCAGGGCTCCTGGGCGGAATTCGGCATGGATCCGGAAAGTAGGGTAATGTTAGATGTGGAGACACTCGCAGAAGCGCTGTGCTCTTGAACATCTTCTTTTCTTTGCGGCACTTACCGCACCTCTTATCCAAATCCTTAGATTCCCATGAAACAATTCCAAGTATTCTCCGCTGCAGCGCTTGCAGCATTTGCCTTTACTAGCTCGGCGATCGCGCAGGACGACTGCGTTACCGCGATTCCCGCGGTTGAAGGTGCCAACGCCATCGACACCAGCGCTGCCACCACCAGTGGCGA
>JAPKBR010000008.1 GCA_028823345.1 Planctomycetota bacterium | reverse complement strand
CCTTGATTGCCCCAATATTCAAGGGGAATAAAGCCTCCAGCACTCTTCCCTGACTTTCAACCGCTCCAACGGACAGACCATTCAATAAAATCCTCCCGGACCGATAAATTGCGGGCGTGCAAGTTTCCGTTGAAGACACTAGTCGGAAAGGCGCTCAAAGGCTGCGAGGTCCCGAGCAAATCGAGTCTGTGCAACGCGGAGGGGATCAAGGGGTAAAATGCATGCCCGGCCCTGCTCATCATAGGTCAACCAGCGAGGAGGGCCGGTGTAGGGGTCGAACACCACTTGCGGATTCAAGCCATGCTCCTTCGTCGTGCACAGCACCTCCCCTTCCGGGACACTCCAAAGTGCAAAGCCCCCGTCCGCGGCACTTGCCAAGGCTAGGTCGCCCCTAGCAGTCACGCTGAGCTGTAGCAACTTACCATCGAGGGGCAAATCTACATGGAGCGCCTCCATCGAGTCCTGGCCGAAGGCTTGAATGCGACTGCTGTCAGCACGCCCGCTCAGTCCGGTCACAAACCCGTGCAGAGTGGGCAACAACCAATCCGATGGGGAGAGTCGCAGACTGTCTTGCATCGTGGCAGCGGTTTCCGGGCTAAGGAAATGTACATAGTTGTTGGACCCAAGCGCCAGAACCTGACCCGCCCAAGGGCGCATAGCCTTGATGCCAAGAGCCTGGGCTCCCTCTCCAGCCTCACGTACCCAGGCGACCTCTCCCGTAGCTAAATCAACGGCCACCCTGATTGAGCGGCTGCCGCCAACAAGCAGTTGCTGAGGAGTGGAATGGAAACACATCGCCTGAGCCTCAAAATCGATTTCCACCTCGCGCATCCCTGCCCGATTCCAAAGCTGAAGGCCCCCTCGCTCATCGATAGAAGCCCAATGTTCCCCATCCCTAGCTACGGCACCGGAAATCAATGGAACATCATGAGGCTCGCTGGTTCCCAGCATGTTGCCCTCTGCATCAAAGGCCAGTGAACGGCCATCGGCACCAAAGGTATGCAAGCTGCCTCCGGCTGAGGCGAAGACAACTTGCCTAACCGGTTCTTGGTGCAGACTTGAGTGCCAGATCAAGGCTCCTGGCTCCTGGGATTTAGCGCTCCGGTCAGCGCTCGGGCGCGGGGTCGAACAAACGCGTACTCCACCCGCTGCATCCCCCAATGCCACTACAGCGCCTTCGGCCCCGAATGCTGCAGAGTGAATCGCCGCACCGGAGGATTCCAAGCTAAAACAGCCCCCCAGCCGACGAGCCGAGAACACATGGACCGAGGGCGAGCGCCCCACCACTAAGTAGTGAGCTCCATCCCTGGGCCAGAGAATGCCCTGGACCAACAGATAATCTCGATCTTGCCCGAGCATTTCCCCGCCAATGCCAAAGAGATCCAAGGGCCCCATGGCCTCTGCAGCTGCTAGCCGCGTGCCGTCCGGGGACCAGGACAGAACGGTCGTGGGCTGGTCCCCGGCTTGGATCCAAGCCTTGTTCTCAGCAGCGAGCAGCACTCCAGCCGGCCCCGCCACCGCCAAGGCAGAGGGGATATCGGGAGGACCGCTTGGATGCAGCGCGATGCTTCGCGCTCGAAAGCTTTTGGGTAGGGCCTGCGGCTCACCCCATTGAAGCACCCCGCCGGAACTCACCTGGATGTGGCGAGCCGATGCCGCCGTAAGCAGAGCCAGCTGGTCGGCCTGCACATCCAATGCAATCAGAGGATCCTCTTCTCCACCGAAGGCCTGCCCGAAGGCGCCATTCTGTCCGTCATGGATCCAGGCTCTCCCCGGCTCAGGCCCGGCCCGGCCACGGCGCGGAAGATTGGACAGACAGAGCTGATCCCCGGACAAGAGCCAATCCACGCGGCGCGCTTGAACACCCGCCCCTTCCAGGGTCAGCGACCGTTCCCCGGACAAGCTATCGAGCACAAAGACTTCACCCTCCGCGGGAGCAACGGCCAAACGGGATCCTGATGGATTGAAACACAGATCCCACTGGCGCACGCCAGCACTTGGCACAACCCAGCGCTGGGACCACTCTCCCCGAGCCATGCGTTCCAACAAAACCAACCTGCCGTCCTCCGAAGATGCCGCCAATAGTTTTCCGTCGGGTGACGCAGCGAGCAAGTGTGGCCGGGGGTCACTGGATTTTGTCGCTTCAAACAAGTCCAACGAAGTCCGTGCTGAGTCCTGATAGGCCTCATGAATGGCAAGAGTTCCATCGCGGCCCAACATGGCCAGCATTCGGGGTTCGCCATGGATCAGCACACAGGCGCTGATGTTGGTGGTACCCGAAAGGGACACGATCCCCTCCAGACGGGAGCGAAGCAGAGGTTCAAAGAGAACCCCTAAGGCCCGCGGGCCCGGAGCTCGCTGGTTGGCTTCCAGAGCTAGAGTGAGAGCCGCTGATGGGCTGTCCTTGAGCATCTCCACCGACGCCTCACGCAGCCGCCGCCCCTCGGCTAAATCGAGAGCAGACTGCACTTCCGCAAGCAGCACCAGGGAAATGCTCAAACCCACGACCAAGACACTGAAGAGCCCCACCAAACCGCTGGCGATTCCCGGAGAACGGCGGGCCCAGCGGGCCAGGCGCAGGAAAAGTCCCGCGGGGCGGGCCTGGACAGGCTCGTATTCGCAGATGCGCCGCAGATCCTCGGCAAGAGCGAGAGCCGTGGGATAACGGCGGGCGGGGTTCTTATCCAAGGCCACTTGCAAAACAGCGACCAGGTCCTCCCCCACCGTCGGATTCAACCGGCGCGGATCCGTGGGAGGTTGATTCAACACCGCTATTTGAATGGCAATGAAGTTTTCACCCTGGAATGGACGCTCTCCGGTCAGTGCCTCTTGCAACGTCACGCCGAGGGCAAACACATCGACTCGCCGATCCCCGCGGGAGTCCTCGTCACCGGTTGGATTCGCCTGCTCCGGAGCCATGTAAGCCGGCGTACCAAACACATCTCCACTGCGGGTCAAGCTCTCGGCTTCTTCCGAAGAATCATGGGCTAACCCAAAGTCGAGCAACATGGGCTGACCGTTGTCGAGCACAAAGAGATTGCCCGGCTTGATGTCGCGGTGCACAACCCCCGCTTCGTGGGCCGCGTGGAGAGCACGCGCGTTGGTTTCAAAAAAGCGCAGGACCCCGTGCAGTTCGGCCTGGGTACTGGGACGAAAGCGAGGGCTCTTGGGGGGCAGGGGCTCATCGGATGACAAGGTCTGGCGTAAGTCTTTCCCCGGGAGCACAGGCATGGCAAGGAAGGGGATCTCGCCCTCGATCTCGGCCTCCAGCACGGGACAAATCGCCGGGTGAGCTAGGGTCCCGAGGGCCTCGGCTTCCCGCCGGAGTCGCGCCCTGCCCGCATCGCTGACGAACGCGCCGTTCAGCAATTTGAGGGCGACCTTGCGGCGGATCCGTTGGTCCTCTGCCAAGAACACGCTGCCCTGCCCTCCAGCTCCCAGCTCTCCGAGCAGCAAGTAGTTGCCCACCTGGCGGCGGGCACCCCCTCCCGGGGCCGTGGGGCTCGGGGTTTGGCTGCCACCGGAATCCTCGACTGGCCCTAAAACCGTGGGCGGCCCGACCAAGCCCAAGTATTCCGCAGCCACCTCCACCTGCTGGCGGGGGAAACGGGCGAGGTATTCCGCCAGGGGCCGGTCGAGACCTGCCTCCTGGTCCTCCTCCCAGAGGCATAAAAAGTCAAATAGAGCCGCAGCTCCCTCGTTCTCATGGGCATCCATCGCGCGTCATGGTACAAACTAGGCAGCATGGCCTCCTCTCCCATCGATCCTGCGCCGAAAAACCTCGACGCAACCCTTCTGTGGGTGCAGGCGGCCAAGACCGGCGACGAAGAGGCTTTCGAGGGCCTCTACTCCCATCTTGCGCCCACGGTCTTCACCTGGGCCTCCATGCGCATCCGCCCTAGCCTGCGCGGACAGCTTGATCCGGGAGACGTGGTTCAAGAGGTTTTTCTGCGGGCCTACCGCGGATTCTCAAGCTTTGACCCCGAGGGTCCCTCGATCCGCGCCTGGCTCTTTCGCATCGCCAAGAACGTATTGCTCGAAGCTGGACGCGCAGGTCAAAAGCACGGGGTCCAGAGGGCTGGGTCAGACACACGTTTCCTGCAACTCAACGGGGTCCCGGACTCGATCACCGCCGTGTCCGTACGTCTCGCCCGGGACGAATCCCTAGCCGCCTTCCAAAAGGAAATCGAAGCCCTGCCCGAGGAAGAGCAATCCCTAGTCCTGCACTGCGGACTCGAAGGCATGCCCCATCAAGAGGTCGCGGAACGCATGGGCCTGAACACCGAAACAGTCACAAAGCGTTGGCAACGCCTGCGCAAGAAACTCACCGATAGCGGACTTCCGGAAATACTCGTGGGGGAAGCCAGCTAATGGACGACTCCAGCCGAGTCCCGGGCAGCGGCCCCAGCACGAGCCAGCACATGTTGGCGGGAGCCCTCATTTGGCGCCAGGGATCGCAAGGACCAGAGATCGCCCTCGTGGATCAAAACGGGCGCTGGACCCTGCCCCGAGTCGCGGTTCAGCAAGGAGAAGACCGATCCGTCATCGCCGCACGCTTGGTGACCCAATGGACCGGTCGTCCGGCGACTCCCATGGGCTTTGTGGGCCAGACCCAAGCAGCCCTGGACGACCACGATCTTTCCACATGGTACTTCTCTTTTGTGGTGGATAGTCTGGGCGTTGCAAAACAGCAGGCTTGGCTGCGTTGGATTGCGCCAAAGGACGCTGTCGCCCGCCTGAACGATCCGAAGGAAGCGGACATCTTGAGCGCCGCGAGCGCCCCGAACGAAGTACGCAAGAATCGCCGACTGAGGGATAGCTCCAAACCAAACGCCCAAGCCATTTGCGCAGGTGGATTGCTGCTGACGGCTTTTTTCAGCGCTGCCGACCAGGCAGGTTTAGGCCAAAACCTGCTCCTGGGAGCCCTCGCCGCCAATCTAACCGCCCTCGTGGTGGCCGCTCGGGTCCCTCGCCTACACCCGGGCCCGGCCTGGATCATCGCCTGCGCCGGCGCAGCCTGCGCCCTCTTGGGAAGCGCGCTTCAAGCGCAGCCCGGGATCATCATCGGTCTTGGGGTCGCCATCAGTCTCTTGACGGCACGCTGGGAGCGCGACTCACAAAACGCGTAATCCCTAAACCGGACGCCAACACCAAGAGCGCCAGCAAGACCTGGCTAACGGTGGGCGAAAAGCGCTCGAGGGTTTCGGCTTTGGTCTTTAACTCGCCCGCACCAAGCCCTTCGCAGTCCGCCAACAAATCCTGCAAGGGAACTTCGGGCGCAAGCCCCCACTGCTCGCGCACCTCTGCCTGATCCAAGGCCGGATCTGCGAGGCATTCAGCGACCGCCTTGCGCACAGGCTTTTGGGACAGCCACGGATGCACTGGCTGCTGAAAGGGATAAAGCCCCAAGACCGAACCCAACATCAAACCCAACAGGAGTCCATGCATGGGACGGGGTGCCCGCTCCAAGAGGGCCTTAAGAACATTCGATAGCAAAGCAATCCCGAGTGCTGCTCCAAGCGCCACGGGGATCAAGATGCCCAGGGCCTCCCCGGTGTTCCCCATCAGTTCTTGACGGGAGAGGCTGCCGATCACGGTCTCGTACAGGCCGAACAACAACAACAAGTACGAACCGCTGATTCCCGGCAAGATCATGCTCGACGCGGCGATGGCCCCCACGAGGACCAGGGCAAAAACGGTTTCGGGCACGGAGACTCCGGTCAAGCCAAACACCAACCAAGCCATCAGCCCAAGACCTAGCAGGGGAAAGCCCAGGCCCGCTCCACGGAGGGGCCGCACCTTGGACAGAATCTGAGGCACGCCCCCAAGCGTCATGCCCACAAATAGGCTGTACATCAGCCAACGATGGCTGGACACCAGGCCCACTAGGAGCCCGGAAAGGCTCGCTAGGGCCAGCGCCGCTCCCGCCCCAAACACCAGCAGGAAGCGCAAATCCGCCCGCACAATCCGCAGGCGGGAGAGATTCGCGATGACACCCACAAAGCGGTCGTAGAGCCCCACGGCTAAAATCATGGTGCCCCCGCTAATCCCGGGGACGAGGTTTGCAAAGCCCATCAGAAAGCCCCCCAGCAAGGTGCGCGGGCTGGAATCCTCGTCAATCGGTCTTCCAGGTAACTGAGGGGGGGGGCGGGCTCTTGCATGGGTTGCAGCATGCCAAACCACCCTAACCCTTTCACACCCTCCTTAATTTACTGGATCATGCCCCAAACTACGGATTTTGCCCTTGAGCACCTAGCGAGAATCCCCACTCCTGTATAGGATTTGAGGCCCCCGCTCGGCTCTCCGGGGATCGGTGGCTGTACCCACCGACTTTGTACCTGGGCCCCAACTTCTTCAAACCCTCCCTCAGTAATGATTCAAAGGATTCTTCTCAGCGCCAGCGTGACTGGCCTACTCGTCGCGACCCCTGCACTCGCCCAGAGCCCCCAGTTCAACGAGATCTACGGCTCCATGGCGGGCACCGACACCTACGAGTACATCGAGCTGATCGGCACCCCGGGCGCCGCCCTCGACAACTGGTTCGTGGTCATCCTCGACTCCGATGGTTTGGCCTCAGGCACGGTCGACCGTGTTTGGGACTTGGCCGGCCACACGGTCCCCGGCGACGGCTACTTCCTGCTCAGCTCGGTCAACGTGCCGGGCATGGACTATGACCTGGACCAGGGCCCCCACGCTCCCTTCGGCGATGCCAACCACATCGAGAACGGGTCCAACACCTACTACTTGCTGAACATCACCGATCCCTCTGCAGTGTCGGATCTGATCAGCTACTGGAATACGAACACGGACGCGGACTACGACGGCACTACCGCCATCGGCACCGACCCGCGCATGACCATCCACGAAACCCTTACGGTTTGGGAAGGCAACTACAACACGGGCAACATCGACACGGCTCTGGATTGCGCCGCGGCGATTGGCCCCGACCCCAGTGGTCCTTGGTTGCCCGCCGGAGTCTTCCGCGGGGGTGATTACCCCAACGACTGGTGTTCCGACACCTGGCTGGACTTCAGCAACCCCCCCGGCGTGATCAACACCCCGGGTGCTCCCAACGGCCCCTCGTCCTGCACCACGGCCCCGGGCTCCTCGGGTGCTTGCGGTAGCGGCGGCGGTGGAACCGCAATTGGCTCCAACTACTGCGCAGCAGCGGCGAACTCGACGGGATCCCCGGCGACCATGTCCGCCTTCGGATCGGTCTTGGTCTCCGCCAACGACGTAGAACTAACTAGCAGCGGCATGCCGAACGCTCAGTGGGGCTACTTCATCGCCAGCCTCACCCAAGGCTTCGTGCCCAACCCCGGCGGTTCCCAGGGCAACCTGTGCATCCTCGGTAACATGGCGCGTTTCAACAGCCAAATTGCCAACAGTGGCTCGGCGGGCGCAATCAGCGCTGTCATCGACATCAATGCAATCCCCCTTGGTTCGGGCCCCGTGGGCGTTGCTCCCGGCGAGACCTGGAACTTCCAGGCTTGGTTCCGCGACTTGAACCCCGCCACCACGTCGAACTTCACCGACGGCATCTCGATCACCTTCCAGTGATCCCCCTCACCGGCCCCACTCGATGGGGCCAGTGATTCATACACAGCGGGCGGCAGCATCCATTGGATCTGCCGCCTGCTCCTGTTCGCAACAGTACCACGCGCCTCCAGCTACCGATAAAGCCGCCTAAGGACACTTCAAGAGTCCATTGGGAACCACAATGAGGCCACAACCGTCAAGATCAGAGATTGCCAGACCTCCGACTTGGATTCGCCCTTAGAATGGGTCTCCCTGCACCCGCGACCACCATGATGATCACCAGCTTCCTTGCCCTTTGCCTCACCGTACCGGCGCCTACCCAAGCTCCCCCCGGTTACTACGCCACGGTGGACGACAGCAACGCAATGAACCTGCGGGCGACCCTCCACGACGTGATCGATGATCACACCCGCAGGCCTTATACAAGTAGCGCCCTGGACACCTGGGACATATTGAACTTGGCCCAAGAGGACCCCAGCAACTCGAACCGCATTATCGATGTGTATGGGAACCAATCCTTCAACAAGGGCGATAGTAGCTACAACCGCGAGCACACTTGGCCCAAGTCCTATGGCTTCCCCGATGATGGCTCGGACAACTACCCCTACACCGACTGTCACCTCCTGCGCCTGTGCGACGGAGGCTACAACTCCGCCCGCAGCAACCGACCGTTCCGCCAATGCTCCTCTTCCTGCAGCGAGTACACCACTTCTGGCGGTGGGTCGGGATCCTATCCGGGCAACTCCAACTGGGGCAGCGGCTCCTTCACCA
Organism: Planctomycetota bacterium; assembly: GCA_028823345.1. Lineage (GTDB taxonomy): Bacteria > Planctomycetota > UBA1135 > UBA1135. The sequence goes on along the minus strand of JAPKBR010000008.1, from coordinate 84,888 downwards.
ACGGCACATGGGAAGTTTGGACTGGTCGCCAAGGGGACGTGGCCAGGGGCTTGTTCTACGCGGATGTGCGCTACAACGGAGACAACCACACTTTCACCGGGGTGAATGAGCCGGATTTGATTCTGACCAACTCTACCAGCTTGATCGGTCAGTCGAACACGGGCAGCAACGAGGACACCGCCTACATGGGCATGCTTTCGGTCTTGCTCCAATGGCACCTCGCAGATCCGGTGGACACATTTGAAGTGAACCGCAACAACGTTGTGCATCAACTGCAGGGCAACCGAAACCCCTTCGTCGATCACCCCGAATGGATCGACTGCTTGTTCTCTGCCAACTGCGGAGGGACCGGGGGCACTGGCGGGTCTGTCGATTACTGCGTCCCTGGGGTCCCAAACTCCACAGGCCAATCCGGGATCATCCTTCCCGCGGGCAGCTTCGCGGTTGCAGATCAGAATTTCTCCCTGATCGCTGGGCAAATGCCGAGCAATCAGTTTGGCTATTTCCTGGTCAGCGCAAACCAAGCTGCGGTCCCCGGACCCGGCGGATCCCAGGGCGTGCTTTGCCTGGGAGGCTCCCTCGGGCGCTTCAACAACCAGGTGCAGAACTCTGGGCTCCTGGGCACTTTTCAAATCCAAGTAGACATCAACTCCCTGCCCCTCAACCCCGCAGTGTCGGTGCTCCCCGGTGAGACCTGGAATTTTCAGACTTGGTTCCGGGATCTGAACCCGGTGCCCACCTCGAACTTCACCCACGCGATTGCGGTAACCTTCGAGTAACGAGCTAATCCGTCGCCAGGGGTGCAAACGCCCGCTGGATGCGTACACTCCTCCTTATGGGAAGAGTGTTTCTGTTTGACGGTACCGCAATGGCCTATCGGGCCCATTTCGCCATGGCCCGCTCAGGGCTGACCACAAGTGACGGCCGCCCCACCGGGGCCGTCTACGGCTTTACCGCCAGCCTGAGGCGCATCCTGCGGGAAGAAAAGCCCGACTTGGTGGCGGTGGCCCTGGACCCTAAGGGCCCGACCTTCCGGCACAAGCAATTCAAGGAGTACAAGGCCACTCGCCAAAAAGCCCCTGAAGAGATGATCGACCAGCTCGATGACATCCGCGAAGTGGTACGCGCCCACGGGATTCCTATCTTCGAGGTACCCGGCTTCGAAGCGGACGATGTGATCGGCACCCTCACCCGCCAAGCAGAAGCAGCCGGCCACGAGGTGATCATCGTCACCGGGGACAAGGACCTGATGCAATTGGTTGGGCCCAAGGTCCAGCTCTACAACATCTTCAAAACCGGGGTAGACCTGATCATCGAAGACATGGATGCCGTCCAGGAAAAATTCGGCACGACTCCCGACCATGTGATCGACGTGCTCGCAATCATGGGCGACTCCTCGGACAACATTCCCGGGGTAAAGGGGATCGGTGCAGTCGGCGCAAAAAAACTGATCGCTGAATTCGGCACGGTGGCTGGGGTGCTAGAAAACTTAGACAAGATCAAGGGCAAGAATCAGGAGCGCATCAGGGACCAGCGCGAAATGCTTGAGCTGTCCCTTGAGCTTGTCACCATCGACGTGCAAGTCCCCCTGGATCCAGGTTTCGAATCCATCCAATCTCCGGACCCCAACAACGCAGAACTACTCGGAGTCTTCCAGGCCCTGGACTTCCGCAACATGGTTCAAGACCTGAGCGAAACCGTCGAGCGCGAAGAGATCGATCTGGACTATGTCACCGTGCGCAACGCCGAGGACCTGGCCGCCATGACCAAAGAATTGCGTGCCGCTGGGACGTTTTCCTTTGATACGGAAACCACCGGGCTCAAGGCTCTAGAAGTCTCCCTGGTAGGCGCCTCATTCAGCGCCAAGGCGGGGCGCGCTTTCTATGTGCCCTTCAACGCCAGCCCTGAGGTACTACCAGGGGGGCCTAAGGCCCTGCTCGAAGCCCTGCGCCCGTTGCTTGAGGATTCCTCCCTCAAGCACATCGCCCAAAATTGGAAGTACGACGCTCTGGTGCTGGGCGCCCATGGGATTGATCTGGCCCCGCCCTACTTCGACACCATGGTGGCCAGCTTCACCGTGGCGGGGTCCACCCGACGGCACGGTCTAGACAGCTTGGCGCTCTCGTATTTTGGCCTGCAAAAAATCCCCACAAGCGCAATCATCGGCAAGGGAAAAAACCAAGTCACCATGGCCGAGGTCATGGTCGAGCAGGTGGCAGAGTACGCCTGCGAAGATGCGGACGTGACGTTCCGCCTGTATGAAGAGCTTGTGGGCGAAATCCAAGAGAGCGGTAACTCGAAACTCTTCTACGATTTGGAGATGCCCCTGGTCGGCGCCCTGGTGGCCATGGAGCGCCGGGGCATCCGCCTCGACGTGCCCAAGGTCCAGGCCATGTCCAAAGGACTTGAAGAGGAAATTGAAGTCCTACTGGGCCAAATCCGCGAGTTAGCCGGGGTGCCCGATTTTAATCCCGGCAGCACAAAAGCCCTGGGCAAGCTGCTCTTTGAAGACATGTGCATTCAAGAAGCCGCCGGGGTCAAGCGCGTGCGCAAAACAAAAACCGGGTACGCAACGGACCACGACACCTTGACCCAGTCCTATGGGGATGTGGAAATCGTCCAGCGCCTTTTGAGCTGGCGCGAACTCTCCAAGCTCACGAACACCTACGTCAATGCCCTGCCCAAGACCGTCAACCCCAAGACCGGTCGCATCCATTGTTCTTTCAGCCAGATCGCTGCGGCCACGGGGCGCTTGGCCTCGTCCAATCCCAACCTCCAGAACATTCCCGTACGCACGGAGCGCGGGCGCAAACTGCGCGAGTGCTTTATCCCGCGCGAGCCTGACGAGCACGGCACCTGGATTCTGCTGGCAGCAGATTACTCCCAGGTGGAGCTGCGCGTCATGGCGCACCTGGCCCAGGATCCAGAGATGATCGCAGCCTTCGAGCGCGGAGATGACATCCACGCGGCCACCGCCAGTCACATCTTTGGGGTCGAGGCCAGCGAAGTGGATCGAGCCATGCGCTCCCAAGCAAAGGCGATCAACTTCGGCCTGCTTTATGGCATGGGACCCCAGCGCCTCGCCCGGGAAACCGGCCTAACCCTCAATGAAGCCAGGGAATTCATTCAGCGCTACTTCGATGCCTTCCCCAAGGTCCGCGTGTGGCTCGACAAGACCCTCGCCGATGCCCAGGAAGCGGGCTATGTCAGCACGATCTCCGGCCGCCGCCGTCCCCTACCGGACCTGGCCTCCAAGAACCGCATGGCCCAGGTCAACGCTCAAAACGCAGCGGTCAATACCCCAGTCCAAGGCTCCGCAGCGGACATCATCAAGCGCGCCATGCTCGACCTCGAAGACGCCTTAGCAGCCTCGGATTTGCACGCCCAAGTGCTGCTCCAGGTACACGATGAACTGGTGCTTGAACTGCCGGAAAAGGAACTCGAGGCCACAACTGCCATAGTCAAAAAGGCTATGGAAGAAGCCGCCGATCTGAGCGTGCCCTTGGCGGTGGAGTTCGGCCACGGCAAGAACTGGCTGGAAGCGCACTAGGCAAAGCCCTGGCCGAGCAGGCTCTGAGTGAGGCCCTAGGCAGGCTCAACCCCACCCAATGCCTCCTGTTGCAGGCCGTGGGCAGCGTGCCCCAGCCAGCGATCGTCCCCGAGTAGCCCGGATCCAGGGTTGGGTACTCGGCCAAGCAAGGGAGCCCAACCACAATGGCCAAGGACCCCGAGCTGCCGAAGAGAAACCCCACCAGCCCACAAGTTCTTACCCAAAGCGCAGCCCCGCGTATGGAAATGGAGTCCTTCACCAGAACCAGGAGGGTAGAATCGGCAGGTCCACTCCCCCCCCATGCCGACTCCAATCCGCTCCGCCTTCGGGACTTTGCTCCTAGCTCTCCCCCTCAGCGCCCCGTCTCTCGCTCAACAGGGAGGCATCGAGGTCTTCGCCGGAGAAACCCTCTTCGAACAGGGCACGCGCATTTCCCTCAGCCACATCCACAAGCGCAAGGGCACCCTGCGCGAAGGGTCCAGCAAAATCAGCGACCCGGCCAACCAACGCTGGACTGAAGAGCGACTGGTGATGGGCCTCGACTACGGAATCGACCGGGACCTGACCCTCTCCGCCCTGATCCCAGTGGTCGATCGCAACCTTAGAAATTCTGGAACTCACCTGGGCAGCACGGGACTGGGCGACATTGCGCTCTTGGCCAAGTACCGGGTCCACCGGGATGAGTTCCCCCAGGGCGCCTTCAACGTCGCCCTCGCGGGGGGCATGGAATTGCCCACGGGTTCCACCAACGAACAGGACGGGGGGATGCGACTCGCGCCCTCTCTGCAGCCCGGCGCGGGTGCAGTCAACCCGTTCCTATCCCTAGGCGGGACCTACAGCGTGGGCCGAGCGCGCTATGACGCGCGGACTTTTTACAAGGTCAACCTCAAGGGGGCCCAAGACTATGACCCTGGCGAATTCCTGGCCCTAGGGGTCAGCGCCGCCTATCGCTTCATCCACGAAAAATACCCCGGCCCATCCGCCTCCGCCAAGCTTGGCCTGCAATGGAATCACGTGGGTTCCGACAACCAGGGAGGAACCAGCATCGCAAACTCCGGCGGCGAAGAGTTGCTGGGTCGACTTGGCTTTGGCTGGCACCCGGTCCCGCAAATCGACATTACCTTTTCCATCGATGTGCCTTTGCACCAAGACCTCGATGGGCAACAACTCGGACTCGACCTGCGCTCCTTTTTGGCCGTGGGTCTCCGCTTCTAAGAAACCAAATATGCAATTCACAACCATCAGGGCCATCGGAGCTCTCTTCCTGGGCCTTTGCGCCATTGCCTGCCAAGCCCCCTATGCCAACGAAGATCCCCTCGCCCCCGGCGAGGCCTTCGCAGAGGTCACGCTGCTATTCGATTCGTGAATATGAAACGATAAGGCCTTCGGACTCGAGAAGGCCATGCGGCGCCAGGTTGGCGCCTCTCATTTTGACATCGATGCAACCAAGGGCTACGCCACGTTTTCCTTCGTGGAGCCAATTGCCCTGGACTGGACCGAGATCGCAGACACGGCAGACAGTGCCGGGTATAAGGTCAAGAAATACACGGTCGTAGTCGAGGGCACCGTCGGCACCGAAGACTGTGAAGACTGCGGCGAAAAAGTGCCGAGCCTGAAGGCCAAGGGCACCGAGCTCACTTTTGAACTCACGGGTGATATCCCCAAGCCCGGAGCCGTGCGCCTGAAAGCCCAAGCCTCTGGCTGGGAAGAAGGGCACGTCACCTTCGAAGTCCTCGAGATCCTCTAGCACATGCCCTTGACGCCCCATCAGCGGGCTAGAGCCACCTCAATTCACGCAAGCCGCTGGACTCAGTCGTCCACGAACGAAGAATAGTTTCGGTCTAGGCCAAGATACCGTTGACCACGCGGGCCCCTTCCACTCCGGAGAGTCGCTGCTCAAGTCCCTGATAGGGATAGGTGAAGTGCCGGTGGTCAATGCCCAACTGCTGCAGGATCGTGGCGTTGAGATCGTTGATGTGCACCGGGTCGCGGGTGATGTTGTAGGAGAAATCATCGGTGGCGCCATGCTCTATGCCCGGCTTGATCCCCGCACCTGCGATCCAAGTGGTGAAACAGCGTCCATGGTGATCGCGGCCGTGGTTGGTCTTGGTTAGGTTCCCTTGGGAGTAAATCGTGCGGCCAAATTCGCCGCCCCAAATCACCAGGGTGTCGTCGAGCAAGCCCCGGCGCTTGAGGTCGGTCAGCAGGCCTGCTGATGCTTGGTCCGTGTCCTTACATTGGCCTCGGATTTCTCCCGGCAAGTTATTGTGACCGTCCCAGCCCCGGTGGAACAATTGAATGAAGCGCACGTCGCGCTCGGCCATGCGACGGGCCAAAACGCAGTTCGCCGCATAGGTTCCAGGCTTGCGGGCATCTTCCCCGTAGAGCTCAAAGGTCGAGTCAGGTTCGTCCGAAAGGTCCATCAGATCCGGCACAGAGGTCTGCATGCGATAAGCCATTTCGTACTGACTGATGCGCGCTTCGATTTCGGGGTCGGCGGTCTCAGCCAGCTTGGCCCGGTTGATGCGCTCGATACCGTCGAGCATGCGACGCCGGGTGGCGCGGTCAATCCCCTCGGGGTTCTTCAGGTACAAGACGGGATCGGCGCCACTGCGGAACTTGACTCCCTGGTGCTGGGAGGGCAAGAAACCCGAACCCCATAGGCGCGCGTAGAGAGCTTGCAAGTTGCCCTTGCCCCGTGAAATCATGACCACATAGTCCGGCAGGTTCCGATTCATGCTGCCCAAACCGTAACTAAGCCAAGAACCCATGCTGGCCTTGCCCGGTTGTTGGCTGCCCGTGTTGATGTAGGTGATGGCTGGATCGTGATTGATCGCCTCAGTCTTCATGGACTTGATCAAACAAATGTCGTCGACGATTTTCGCCGTGTGGGGCAAAAGTTCGCTGACCCATGTTTGGTGCTGGCCATGACGCTTGAAGTCGAACATGGGCGCCACGCATGGAAAGCTGGTCTGACCGCTGGTCATAGTGGTCAAGCGCTGGCCCCGCCGAATCGATTCGGGGAGTTCTTGGCCATGGAGCTCTCTCATGGCGGGCTTGTAATCGAACAGGTCGATGTGCGAGGGACCGCCGCTCATGAACATGTAGATCACACGCTTGGCCCGCGGGGCGAAGTGGGGTACGGAGGAATCGCCACCTTGAAGCAAACTCGCCCCCATGGCCTCGCGCCCCAAGAGCGAAGAAACCGCTAGGGCTCCAAGGCCAGTTGTGCTGCGGCCGAGCAGATTTCGCCGGGTGGTTAGGCGCTGGTTCTCCTCAAGAGGGTTCGTCATTTGCACTCCGAAGTGAACCCCGGGGGGGCGATTGGCAGGTGTGTCACTGTTTGATTGGAAGGCATGGAATGGATGGTGTCAAGAAGAGGTCAGGGTGCTTGAGTTGCGTGGTAAATGGAGCGGCGAGCGGAGAGGCTGAGGGAGCCGTGGGTTCTGGTCACGACTCACATGCCCCTCAAGGCCAGCATCACTCGCGGGTCAGAGTCTCATCGAGGTTTTGAATCATGGATGCCAACACGGTCCAGGCTGCAAGTTGACTCGGGTCGAGGGACTCGTCTCGCATGCTGTCCCCTGGGCCGAGCAGGGCAAGAGCTGCCGCGGGGTCTGCTTCGAATACCTGGAGCTGTGCTTTCAATGCCTCCCCCATTACTTCCCGGCGCAAATCATCCGCGGGATGGGCGGTGCAAAGCATGAAGGCTAAGTCTAGGCGGGCAGCAAAGTCCGACTCGGCCAGCAGCACCCGTTGCGCGAGGTTGCGCGCGGCCTCCACGTATTGCACGTCGTTCAAACTGGCCAAGGCTTGCAGGGGGGTGTTGGTGCGCTGGCGCTGAACCACACACACATCCCGAGCGGGAGTGTCAAAGATGGTCATGCCCGGGTGCGGTGCAGACCGCTTCCAATAGGTGTACATGGACTTGCGATAAAGGTTTTGACCCATGTCGCGCACGAATCGCAAGTTGCCGTTGAGGGAGACCTCATTCCAGAGGCCCGGGGGTTGGTAGGGCTTGACCCCAGGTCCCCCTACCTTGTCCACCAACAGGCCACTGACACTGAGGGCCTGGTCACGGATGAACTCACCGTTCAAGCGATAGCGACTGGCACGAGCCAAGAATTGGTTCTCGGGATCCCTCTGCAGGCCATCCTGGCTGGCACGAGAAACCTGGCGATAGGTCGCACTCATCACCATTTGCTTCAAAGAACGCTTCACATTCCAACCGCTTTGAATGAAATCCTGCGCCAGCCAATCCAAGAGTTGCGGGTGACTGGGGCGCTCTCCTTGGGAACCAAAGTCCATCACGCTGGATACCAAACCCCTTCCGAAGAGCATGGTCCAGTAACGGTTGACGGTCACCCGCGCGGTCAAGGGATGCGCCGGGTCTGTTAGCCACCGAGCAAGGCCCAACCGATTCGCCGGAGCACCCTCGGGGAGGGGGAAGATGTGCTCGGGAACCATGGGCTGCACGGCCTCGTCCTTGCGTGGCGCGTCATACATACCACGCTCCAACACATAAGTCTGCCGGCCACCCGGCAAGTCACCCATGACCATCACGGTGGAGACCCCGGCATTGACCATGTCCCTTTGGCTGGCCAAGGCCGCACGGGCCGCAACCTGTTCCCGGCCTGGCTCCCATACCGCTCGCAGATAGTGACTCTTGAGAGCCGCTAGGCCGGCCGCTTCCCGGGCGCCCGCCTCCACGCGCAGGGCCGCTTGCACCGCATCGGGCAAACCGCTGCCCAACATTTCGAATGCATAACCGCTGGCTCCGCCTCCATTGACAATCTTGAGCATCAACTGGCTCTTGCCCGCTGGCAAGGAAAGGCTAACTTGATCTGAATTGAGGGAAGTCCCCCGGGCCGTGTCGTTGGCAAAGACCTCTACCCCGTTCAAGAACACCTTGATGCTGTCGTCGCTGCCAAGGGCCAGCATCACCGACTGGTCGATTTTGCTTTCCACCGTACGCAAGAGGTATTGGGCCGAGTTGTTGGGCAAATTCAGGAGGTGCACCTTCGCGTCTTCGTCCGCCGCACGCTCCTTCCAAGGAAGCCCGGCCACTTCTTGGGTCACATCCAACCCCGCCCGTTCGGGTCCATGATCTGTGTTGTAGGCAAAAGGCTTGCTTCTTGCCACGACGCAGGTCGGTCCCTTGCCGCCAAAGGGGCCCAGGGAGTACCAACTCCCAAGGATCGGGCGCTGACTTTGAAGCAGCACCTCGCGCTCGCTAACGATCCACGCATCCAGACCTTCAGCGGGGGGCTGGGCCTCTGCCAAGAATGCATCCGCCAATCGCAGGGACTCAGCGAAGGACTCCAATAAGACCCTTTGCTCCTTGTTCGGAATCGAAACCAAGGGCCTCTCATTACCATTCCTGGTCTGAAATCCTCTTTCCACGCTCTGATTGAAGTAAGCATAGAACGAGTAATAATCCTTCATGGTGAAGGGGTCATATTTGTGATCGTGGCACTGGGCGCACTCGACGCTGAGGCCCAACCAGACATTGCCGGTGGTCTTGACCCGATCGACCATGTACTTGACGCGCAGCTCTTCGTCGATGGCGCCGCCCTCGTCAGATGTGGGTGTGTTGCGATGAAAACCAGAGGCCACCAGTTGCTCGAGGGTCGGCTCCGGCAACAAATCCCCCGCAAGTTGCTCAATGGTGAACTGATCGAAGGGCATGTTTTGGTTGTAGGCCTCAATCACCCAGTCACGCCAAGGCCACATGTCACGAGGACCGTCCGCATGGTGCACCGAGGTGTCCCCATAACGCGCCGCATCCATCCAGGAGAGGGTCATGCGCTCGCCGTAAGCGGGTCTGGCAAGCAAACGATCCACCAGATCCCCGTAGGCATCGGGATTCGTGTCCGCCACAAAGGCCGCGACCTCGGCCGGGGTCGGCGGCATGCCGCAAAGATCAAAGGACAGGCGCCGGATCAACGTGGACCGGTCGGCTTCGGGCGATGGATTCATCCCATGACGCTTGAGTTCCCCACCGACGAAACCGTCGATGGGGCTGTGCCCCCAATCGGATTCCCCATCGTCCGCGCCTGAAGCAAGCGACCGGAATGCCCAGTGCTGTTGGTAAACCGCACCCTCTGAAACCCAACGGGTGAGAATATCGATCTCGTCGGCGGTGAGTTCATCCCCGGTCTCCATGGCCGGCATGCGCTGCTCGGGATCGCTGTGGGTGATGCGCCGGATCAGCTCGCTCGTGTCGGGATCATGGGGCACCAGGATCCCGCGCTCAACACCGACAACGCTGCCCAAGTCCAGACGCAATCCCTTCTTCCGTGTGCCCTCATCAGGCCCATGGCAAACAAAACAGTGGGACGAGAGAATCGGCTGGACCTCCCGGCTGAAATCAACCGGGATATCCCCGCAGAGGGTCACAAGAACTAGGGTCGTCAACATGGTCAGGATTTTTCCAAGGGGAAGACTCACATTCTAGCGGATCCCGCACACAGCGCCTGCTTGGAATCGGCCGGAGCAGGCTCTGCCACGACCCGGGCACGTGACGAGCACGGCTTTTCCAATACCACCGCTTGAAACCAATCACAGGGCACCCACGATCGCTCCTCCGGCCTGCCTCGCAAACTGGGCGTGGCGAAGAATACCCCTGATGGACACCCCTCAAAGCAACCCTTCAATGGGTCGGCGCACGGGCATCGGCACGATCACCTTCCTGACGGAGAAAGCCCTGCGGCTTTGAAATGAGCCCCTCCATTCTGGGGTTGTCATTCCAGGACGAAGGAGCTTGAGTTGCACACCTTGTTCAGCGTATGCGGCCCAAGCCAGGCGCGTTCGGGACGCGGGCCTCGGCAAAGAACATGGGGCCTTGGGATGGAGGTGTGTCCTGAAGCGTCGCTGCGTTACAAGACTGCAACGAGGGCATCCGAAATCATTCGGCCGCCTTCTTGGATCGCAGCAGCCTGCGACCATTCGCCGCAAGAACCCCGGTTACGCGGCAAAGCACAGGCCTCTCCCCTCCTCGGCCTATCTGCAAGTGGACTTTTAATCAAAAAAGCCCGGGGCGAAAATCCACGGAGGAAGCGCTCCCGGGGACCAAGAGCGCACCCCAGGGTGCATCAGATACAGACACTTTTCCCACAAATCTTGGGGCACCACGCCTTGGCCCTCGCACCGGTCCGATGTACACTAAAGCTCATTCTCTGGTCCCCAAGGAGCCCCAAACCCTCTCCCCCGGACCACCCACCAGAACGATCCCATGGCCCAAACCGAACTGGAAAAGACCGCCCTAGCAGGCCTTTTCGATGTGGACCCGGTGCTCTGCATCGCCTGCGATGCCTGCTGTCAGGACTTCCCCGAGATCTTCTACATGGGCGGGGACGAGAAGGCCCACGTGCTCGAAGAGCAAGAGGCCGACAAGTACAACGCCCGCACGGTGGTGGACGTTTGTCCCACCGCAGCCATCTTATTCTCCGGCGAGCTGCCCCCCGCTGTCCTGACCGTGGAGCTCGACGATGTGCCCGGCTGGCAAGCGGAATACTCCCACTGGAAGAACCTGCCCGAAGACCGCACCGAGCGCGACCGCCGCTACGGCCGGGACTATGTTGTGGAGGAAACCGCCCACGGTTTTGAGATCACTCTGCACATGCCCACCCGGGTTCCCGCGGTGCGCGACCGTTTCCGCTTGGGCGCGCCGGAAATCATGCCCGAGTACAAGACCCACATCTACCGGGATGGGAACAAGGTCTCTCTCACCGCCTGGGTGAAGCCCATCTCCCCCAGCGACAAGGCCGACGTCAAGGTGCTCAAGGCCAAGATCTTAGCCCTGACCCACACTTCCAACTCCTTCCCCGGCCGGTTCACCACCGAGTGGGATCTGGAGGGAGCCAATATCGTTGGCTTGCGTTCACGCCACGACGCCCACGGGCTAGTGACCATCCTGGCCTTCACCGACAAGGCCGCCATGGAAGCCCACCAATGGCAAGCGCACTTCATCACCGATCAATGCACCTCCTGCTCGATCTGCGAGCGCGTCTGCCCCACCAACGCGATCAGCGCCGGTGAACGCTACTTCATCGAACCTGACCTGTGCATCAACTGCGGCGTCTGCGGGGTCTATTGCCCCTTTGACGCCATCGACGACAGCTTGGAGGTGGTGGTCCAAAAAATCAAACCCAAGCAGGTGCCCAAGGCCCGCGTGGACGAGGCCCTTTGCACCGGCTGCGAGTTCTGCGTGGACGTGTGCCCCTTCGAAGCACTCGAAATGCATGACCTAGTGGACCCCGGCGATTACAGCCTGCCACAGACCTCACGCATCGCGATCGTCATCGACAAGAACTGCGTCTCCTGCAAACTCTGTGAACAGGTCTGCATCAAAGACGCCATCGACGTGCCCCGCCCCCATCAGTTTGAGGAAATCGGCATGTCATTCATGAGCTACTTGACGGACGAGCACTGAGCCGGTCTCCCTGGCTGCTGCCGGGGTTCGGGTTCCAACCGGGAACACAGCTCGGGGGCAGCACTAGCGCTGAATAGCACTACGAACTCCTAGGCACCCAAACTCTCAAATGAAGTGACCCGTTCTTCGGGTCACGCCAAGGGGCTGGTAAACGTTGGTGTCCCAGCCCCTTGTTTGTATTGCGAATCAGAGAGCGGGCGAACGGAAAACGACCATGCGCTCCAAGGTCATGTCCCGAATGGAATGCCCGATTCCGCCGATGCCAAGCCCAGACTGACGGTGACCTCCGAATGGCATCCAATCCACTCGAAATGCCGAGTGATCGTTCACCATAACTGCTGTCCCATGGAGTCGGCGGGAGGCCGAGAGTGCCGTGTCGAGATTCTTGGTGAAAATGGACGCCTGGAAAAAGAAGTCCGGTTCATTCGCACGAGTAATCGCTTCGTCCAGGTCCTTGTAACTGTAAACAGCCACGACTGGACCGAAGACTTCTCGTGTTGAGACCAAGGCGTCGTCGGGTGGGTCCAGCAAAACCGTTGGGGCATACATCGTCGTTGACAACTTGTGACCACCGCACAGCAGTTGGGCACCTGCTTGAACGGCCGCTTGCACCCATTCATCCACGCGCTCCACTTCGCGCTCGGAAATCAGTGGACCCACATCGGTGGACAGGTCCAGGGGATCGCCGACTTTCAGCTTGCTCGCGGACTTCACGAATTCCGCGACGAAGTCATCGAGGATACTATGATGGACAAAGAGTCTTTGGACCGAGACGCATACTTGGCCAGCGTGATAAAAACCGCCGCGCGTGAGCAGGGGGATGCTATCGCTGAGATCGGCCGTCTCGTCGACAATGACTGGCGCCGCGCCTCCATGTTCGAGTGCGCAAGCTGCGCCTGGAGCAAGCTTAGATCGCAAGTACCAGCCGACTTTCCCGGATCCGATGAAGGTCATGAAGGAGATGCGCGTGTCACCGACCAGCTCTTCCGTCACATCCTTTTTACATGTGAGCAACTGGCACCAGCCATCGGGCAAACCTGCCTTGGCCAACAGGCCGACAATACTGAGCGCGGACAATGGTGTGGCCGAAGCCGGCTTCACCAGGACAGGGCAGCCGGCGGCGATTGCGGTGATGGCCTGGTGGATGATCAGGTTAAAAGGATGATTGAAAGCGCTGATCGCCAAGACCACGCCACGTGGTTCGCGAAAGGTATGTGCGAAGCGTTGCGCCGAAGCAGTCGTCAGCCTCATTGGGATCTCGGTCCCGCCGAGTTGACCGATCTCTTCGATCGCGACCTCCACCCCTTCGATGCCGCGTTGCACCTCGATAATGGAATCCTTCAACGGCTTTCCACCTTCCCGGGCGGCCTGCTTAGCGAGGGAGTTCAGGTCATCCTTCACAAGCTCGACGAACTTCCTAAGGATTGAAATGCGAGTCGCCGGTGTCAGCCACGACTCCCGCTCGCTGTACTTCTTATATGCCTCCTCCAAGGCGGAGAAAGCCTGTGCCTTGGTTGAAATAGGCATACTCCCTATAAAGGAGTTGTCGTAGGGACTCAGGACCTCGAAACCATTCTTGTGTGGATCGCTCATAAAACTATTCCTCGTTACGGTATTTACAGGATGCAGGTCTTCTGCCGAAGTCCTTCGAGGAACACGGCTTCGTTTTCCGAGTAGTCAATCGGAACCTCAATGAGGTGCACTCCTCCCTGTTCGTATGCCTTGTTTATTTCCTCGACCAGCTGCCCGGTTCGTTCGATGCGAGTCCCGTAGGCCCCATAACTCTCGGCGTACTTGACAAAGTCTGGGTTGCCGAAATCGAGGCCGAAGACCGGGAAGTCGCATCCGGTCTGTTTCCACTTGATCATGCCGTAGCCATTGTCGCGCAGGACGATGACCACCAGATCCAGGTCTAGACGCACCGCGGTCTCTAACTCCTGCGAGTTCATCATGAAACCACCATCGCCACAGATGGCGACGACCTTTCGATCCGGGTGCACCAACTTCGCGCCGATCGCTGCAGGCAGACCTGCGCCCATCGTGGCCAATGCATTATCGAGCAATACCGTGTTCGTCTGATGCGCCTGATAGTTCCGTGCGAACCAGATCTTGTACATCCCGTTGTCCAATGAGAGGATCCCATCACTAGGCACTGCCTTGCGTAGATCAGCGACAATCCGTTGTGGAACGTTCGGGAAGCTATCCTCATCGGCCTTGTCGGCGAAGACGTTGGTAGCAATCTGGTCGCGAACGCGCTGGAAGTATGCAAAGTCCCAATTATCGGAGGGCGTGATGGCATCGGCAAGCATGCGCATATTCGTCGCAGTACAGCCGATCACTTCATGCTGCGGAAAGTAGACGTCGTCCATTTCGGCAGGGAAGTGAGAGATGTGGATCACTTTATGACCACCACGGTGCATCAGAAACGGTGGTTTCTCGCTGACATCATGGCCCACATTGATGATCAAGTCCGCGCGTTCGATGGCGCAATGCAGATAATCCGTATCGGACAAAGCTGCCGTGCCTAGACAATTAGGATGACGTTCATCGATCGCTCCTTTTCCCATTTGAGTGGAGAAAAAATGGATTCCGGTGCGATCGACGAAGTCAAGCAGGGCTGGGCCACTGAGGTTGCGATTGCAGGACGAGGCGACCAACAGCAACGGCCGCTCGGCCTCTTGGATCATGCTCACCGCTTTATGGATTGCTCGCTGGCTCGCGCCGGGAGGAACGACTTGAGTCACGGTGAACGGTTCTCGGTCGACGGCTTCCGCAGCGATGTCTTCGGGCAATTCCAGATGTACAGGGCCGGGCTTTTCACCCATTGCCGTACGGAAGCACTCACGCACCAGATGCGGAACGTTATTCCCGTCGACAATCTGGCGAGATAATTGCGTGACGGGCTCCATTATGGAAACGATATCCACGATCTGAAAGCGGCCCTGCTTACTGGCTCGGATCGGCTTTTGCCCCGTGATGAACAGCACGGGCATTCCTCCGAGCAAGGCGTATGCCGCAGACGTCACGAAGTTGGTTGCCCCTGGGCCTAAGGTCGAAAGGCAAACGCCGACTTTCCCGGTCAGGCGCCCGACTGTCGCGGCCATAAACCCAGCGGCCTGTTCGTGCCGCGTCAGGATCAATTTGATCTTGGAGTTACGCAAGGACTCCAAAAAGTCCAGGTTCTCTTCTCCTGGAATTCCGAAGATGTATTCGACTCCCTCATTCTCGAGGCATTGCACAAGCAAGTCTGATGTTTTCATTTTTTGCGGGGAGGGGTTTCAATGGGGCAGCTTAGAAGCGGTCCGGCAAAGCAAGCCAAAGACGCGGTGGTTTGATTACGCCTGATGGCCGTCGGAGTAAGGCTTGACTCGAGGGGTTCTTACGAATTGGGAGATGATGGGAAGACTGGTTCATTCGGTATACCTCCCAAGGCGGCTGATCGTTCAGGAATTGATGGCGCCGGCCGTGATTGTAGAAGTATATCCAGTCCCGGAATAGGCGCCATATAGGAATCCGCCTAGATCAGCACATGACTCTTTAGGTCCAGGAAGCCCCTCAACCCCTTTTTCCAGCTTGACTCAATTCAAAACTCCATAGGCAAGGGTCAGGTTAGATCCGATATCGAAAGACTTGATCGTCCGATGGAACCGCTGAGAGGATCTCTCACAGCACAACCCGTCCCGGAGGTTCCTCTCTCATGGATTGAACAGACCCGCGAGCCCCTTCCCCCACGCCATGATCAAGGCCCCACGGGCCACAGCCGGATCACCCTTCAGGCCCTCTCCGACAAGGCAGCCCTAAGAGCCAAACGTGGCAAGCCTACTTCATCGACTTCGTATTCATCAGGCCGGCTGGAGCGGCCCGAAGTGGATCAGGTCCTCGATGCAAGCTTGTAGCCTGGCCGCCATTTCGCACAGTCTTTGGGTCCGTTCTGTGAAGACAATGAAGTTCGACGCAAAAGTTTCGCCTTGATCGCGGCGTAAGGCCCTGCAGAATCCAAGCCTGGCCAGCGAGAATCGAACTCAGCGGCCTGGTGGACCTATTCGCTGGATCGGGAAGCAACCAACTCACCCGTTGGAATTGAGGTCTGCGGTGCAGGCATCTTCGCCAAGGGGGAGTACTAAGCCCGTCCTCCAGGCTCTGGCGGCCCAAGGTGCATCATCACTCTGAGCGGGGTTGAATTATGGGCACCGGCTTGGTCTTGTCCAGCAGATGTCCCCACTCCCGAGGCGCCTGCAGATAAATCTCGGCTGGGGCTCGGGCCTCCCAGTCCTTCAAGCGGTAGATGCGCAGAGCTTTTGGGAAGAGCTCCCCAGCCCGGCGCACATCGTGCGAGCCTAGCAACTCCCAAGTCTCTCCGCGTTCCTGAACAAGCTTCTCGAGCAGGCTGTGGTGTTCGAACCACTGTTCCGGATTGGTGCTGGAGTCGAGCACCAAGAGAGCCACCGGGAAAGCTTCCAGCTGAGCTTGAATGGCGTCGAGACTCGTAAAGTGCAGTTGATAATTGCGGCCGTTCCAGTCGTCGGTGATCAGCACCTTGCTGGCACGTAGAATATGATGGCGAGGTCGAGGTACGTCGACTGCTGCGCCCCCCGCGATCACCAAACCTTCGCCAATCGCATCCCCTGCCACCAGGACCACTGCCTTTTCATAGGCGGGGTCCTGCAATAGGGCTCGAATGGGTTCCCGGTAGCCGCCAAAGTCCTTGGGCACCACGCGCAGAGTTTCCAAGCTGAATAAAGTGACCATCAGCGCCAATCCCCAGGCAGGTGCCAGGCCGAAATTTTTGCACGCTCGCACGACCCCACTCACCGCACAGCCCACAAATAGGGGCGCAGCTAAAATTAGATGGCGGCCATCCACATCGCTGGGCAACACCACTAAGAGAATCAAGAGGCTCAAGAAGAATCCCGCGCAAGCGTTCCAAGCCCCGTTGTAGCCGCGGCCTTGGCGGCAACCCTTGAGCAAGCCAAAGCCCGCAGCCAACAAGAGTCCCAGGCCACCCACACTCACGGAAGCGGAAATATATGCGGGCAGAGCCTTCAGGGAGTACTCGAGATTGGGGCGTGTTCCACCCGACCAACTGCGGGCCTGGATCTCGGCGGTCATGCCGTACCAGGGTGCGCACAACACCATCACCAAGATTGCGGGCATCCAAAATAGTCTGGAACGTAGAAGATCGAAACGCCTGGTGAAGAGAAGGGCAAAGGGCGGCACCGCACCCAAGGCCAGAGCATTACCCTTGGTCATAATTGCCGCTACCGCAAACACTCCAAAGGCAAGCGCATCGCGCGCGCTGCCGCGGTCCAAAAAACGCCCAAAGGCCAAGACCGATAGAGTGCAGAACAGGGTCAAGGGGATCTCGGTCATCAGGGCTGCACTGAATTCCTGGACCAGGGGCAAGGCTAAGAAAATCAACACGCCGGTGCTTGCGGCGAGAGTACCCATCCTTGGTTGCAACCAACGATAGAGCGCCGATGCGCAGCAAGATGTTAAGAACACCATGCATAGAATCGCCGCCGTGCCGCTCACGCCGAACAGCAGCATCCAAGTTCCCATCACGGCATAGAGCATTGGCGGCCACTGGCCCAATGCAACCTTGGGATAGTGCACGTACCACTCCCGCGCATAATCCATGGGTGCAGACCAATCTCCGCTCACCAAGAAATCGCGCACCATCATTGAGGTGGCGTAATGCGCGGGTTCGTCGTTTAAGGAACCGACGCCACTGTCGAAGGCCCCTCGCAGATCCGCCGACCAAGCCGCAAGGGCAAAGGCTATGCACAGGACCAGGACAGGGGTCCAATAACGAGGGGCAGGGGTCATCTAGAGAAACGGGGCAAGGGGCCCTCATTCATCGACCGATCAGGCCCCGTACTCACCTTCCGAGGGCGGAGTTTTATTTCCACCCTCAGATTCCTGCTCCAGGCGCTCCAGGAGGCTATTCGTCAGGTCTGGTTGGGCCTCAGGGGCCTGCTCGAGCACCTGCTCTGCCCCCCTGGAGGGCTGGGCGCGCCCCACCAGACTGCCGGGTATCACGATCCCGCGCCCGTGGCGTTTGCGCAGGCGGTCGAGGCTCTCGGTGGCCCGGATCAGGCGCGAATTGGACTCCATCCACTGGTCCCGGCCCGAAGGATTGCCGTTGAAGAGGGACTGCTGCTGGGGCCGACGCACGTCTTCTAGGCGACTAACCGAAACCCCCAAGAGGCGTAAGGGCTGCTGGTCCACGCGCTGCAGCAATTCCTTAGCAATGGCAAAGATCCGGGGCCCCAAGTTGGTGGGATAGTCCAAAGTCTTGGAACGTGTCACCGTGCGGAAATCTCCGAATCGGGCCTTCAATGTCACCGTCCGGCCACGCAGGCCCTTGTCTCTCAAGGTGAACGCGACTTCTTCGCAAAACGACAAGAGGAACTGACGCAACTCAGCCTGGTCGGAGAGGTCCGCGGCAAAGGTGCGCTCCATGCCGTGGGATTTCTCCTCGCGCTTAGGGTTGACCCTGCGGTTGTCGATTCCGTGGGCCAAGTCGTGGATCCAAATCCCCGTGGCCCCGAAACGGCTGCTCACATCCTCGCGCTGAAGACTCGCCAAGTCCCCCACGGTTTGCACCCCAAGGGCATTCAGCTTTTGGGTCATGCGCGGCCCGACCCCAAAGATCTTGGACACGGGCAGGGGATCGAGAACATCACGAATTTCCGCCGGACGAATCACGCAAAATCCATCTGGCTTGTTGAGATCACTCGCAATCTTGGCGAGGAATTTTGTGGGCGCGACTCCCACCGAAGCCACCAGCCCCGTCTCGCGCAATATGTCCGCGCGGATCATGTGCCCCACCTCTTCCCCGTCCCCAAACAATCGCTCGGTGCCGGTGATGTCCAAGAATGCTTCGTCTAGGGAGAGGGGTTCAACCAAGGGCGTGTAGCGCCGGAAAATGGCCATCACCTGACGACTGACGCTGGTGTACTTGTCGAAGTCCGGCGGTAGCAGCACCAAGTCCGGACAGCGCCGGCGGGCCTCAGCCGATGGCAAAGCAGAATGCACGCCGAACTTGCGCGCCTCATAGCTCGCGGCTGAAATCACTCCTCGGCCCGACGCGGGGCCACCCACGCACACCGGTAGCCCAGCCAGGGACGGATTGTCCCGGACCTCTACGGACGCGTAGAATGCGTCCATATCCACATGGAGAATCGACGGCGCGGGTTCGGTAGACATGGCCAGAGGCAGGGAATCCGCAAGAAACTCCTGGGTTGGGGGAAGTTCCTCACAGAAAGGGGGGCCCAACATTCTAACCGGGGTGCTCCATCTGCGCTGGATCGGACGGGAAACAGGCCCCCTGGCCGTTGACAGGGGGGGGCTTGGGATAGGATTCCGCCTATGCCCCAACCCAAGGTCTATCTCGAAGCCCTCGGCCTTGAGTTGCCCCCAGAGAGGGTCACCTCCGAGGAGCTAGAGCAGCGTCTCGAACCACTGCTGGCGCGCTTGGGACTCTCTGTAGGGCGATTGGAGCTCATGAGCGGCATTGCCGAGCGCCGGCTCTGCCCCCCGGACACCCGGCCCAGCAGCCTCTCGATTGCCGCAGCCAAGGACGCCCTGGGGCGCACGACCCTCGACCCGAAACAGATCAGCCTTTTGATCCATGCCGGGGTCTGCCGCGACTTCTTAGAACCCGCCACAGCATCCGTGGTGCACGCGGGACTGGAGTTACCCGACACCTGCGCCGCCTTCGACCTGTCCAACGCTTGCTTGGGGGTAGCCGACGGGATGGCCTTTGCCGCCCAAGCGATTCGCAGCGGCTCGATTCAGGCTGCCCTAGTCACCACCGGCGAAGACGGCCGGCCCTTGATCGAAACCACCATCAAGTCCTTGATGGCCATTGAAGACGATCGTGAAGCGCGCCGGGCCCTGAAGAAAGCCTATGCCTCATTGACCATCGGATCAGGGGGTGCGGCGGTTCTGTTAGTGTCGGAAGAACTCGCCAGCACCTCACAGGTGTGGCTCGGGTCTACCTCACGGGCAGACACAAAATCCGTGGGACTCTGCGCCGGCGATCGCGCCGCGGATGGCGGATTGGTAATGGTCACAGATTCGGAAGCCCTCTTACAGGCGGGTAATGCCCTAGCGGCAACCACCTTTGAAGCGTTTTTGAAACAACAGGATTGGACCCGGGACAGCATCGACCGAATCATCACCCACCAGGTTGGATCCGCCCATCGTAAGTTGCTGCTGGATACCCTAGACCTGGACCCCGCCAAGGATTTCCCCAGCGTGCAAACCCTGGGAAACATGGGGTCCGCATCTCTTCCCGCGACGCTCTACCTGGCAATGGAAGCGGGCTTCATCCAAAAGGGCGAACGTGTTGCCCTCTTGGGAATTGGTAGCGGCTTGCACTGTCGCATGACTGCCTTACAGTGGTAATCTGCACAAGCTTGTGACCCATCATGACATCTCCCCTCCTTCTCGAAAGTGTCGTCCTCGAACCTACTCGCCCCGCCGACGCCGCGGTGATTTGGTTGCATGGACTGGGCGCAAGCGGCTTTGACTTTCCGCCCATCGTGCCGGAGCTCGGGCTGCCCAGGGACCACGGCATTCGTTTCGTGTTTCCCCACGCGCCTAAAATCCCAGTGACTGTCAACGGAGGCATGGTGATGCCCGCTTGGTATGACATCTTGGCCATGGACTTTGATCGCAAGGTGGACGAGCCCGGAGTGCGCGGTTCGGCGGAACACCTGGCGCGTTTGATCGGCCGGGAGCAAGAGCGCGGCATCCCCCCAGAGCGCGTTGTGCTGGCCGGCTTCAGCCAGGGCGGGGCTATCGCTCTGCACCAGGCCCTGCGCCATCCGGACAAGCTGGCGGGTCTGGTCCTGCTATCTACCTACATCGCAGCGGATTGCGATTTGGAAAACGAGCGCGCCCCGGCGAACTCCGAGATTCCCATTTTCCAGGCCCACGGAACGCAGGATCCCATGGTGACCCATCCCATGGGGATGGCCGCAAGAGAGCGCCTTGGGGCCCTGGGATATCAGGTCCAGTGGCACGAGTATCCCATGGAGCACCAAGTGGTAACGGAAGAGATCACCGCCCTGGGTGCCTGGCTGCGGGATGTGCTAGGCAATACCCCAGAGTAGGGCCCACTTCCGGTTGGAAGTCCCAATTGCCCCCTGTAAAGATCGTCCATCGAGGGTTGCGCGGGCCCCTCCCAGGGCGTACAACGCTTGCCTCCACAGAGTTCAGGGATTCGTGAATTCCGTGACATCCTTCCCCACAGCCGCCCCCGTGAAGCCTCCCACCGAGCCCGCCGAGACCGAGTTGGTCCCGTTCCTGTCCACCGAACTGGCGGCAGAACTGCCCGCCTTTGAGGCCTTCTTCAAGGCCTTTGGCTTCAAGCAAATCCACGGCCGCATTTGGGGTCTGCTGGTGCTCGCGGGCAAGCCCATGTCGAGCAAGGAGATCGCCGCGGAACTCGCCCTCAGTGCGGGAGCCATCAGCACCACTCTCAAGGAGCTCATCGATTGGGGCGCGGTGCATTCGGCCTTTGACTCATCCCGTCGCTGCAACCTTCACGCGGCGGTGGAGAACACCCTTTCTATTGTGGCCACGGTCCTGCGTCGCCGGGAACAGGTTGCTTTTCAGAACTTCCGCGAGGGCGCCAACCGCGCCCTCGAAGTCATCCGTAAGCGGCATGGCAACAAGGACCCAAGGGTCATGACCCTGCGCTCGGTGCTCTCCACCTGCGACATCGCTGATGCGGTCATGCGCTTGGTGTTCAGTTCCGTGCACGGAGCTTTAGGCGACCCCCAAAGCCTTTTGTCCAAAGCAATCGGCACAGCCCTCAAGGTGGGCGGAGTGGCCTTGCCTGGAATTCAGAAGGGGCCAGAAATGAGCGAGCAAGCCGACCTTGCCCAAGAGGATTTCCTCGAAGGAGCCATCTTGAAGCCAACTGCACCAGCAGCCAACCAATCAACCGGAGACCAGACCCATGGTTGATCTCCCGCGTATTGTGATCACCGGGGTCGGCCTGACCTCCCCCAACGGAAACTCCCTGGACGAGTACCGTGCCAACCTCCTGGCGGGCAAGAGCGGAGTCAGCCCCTGGGAAATCCGCCACTTTGGCAAGACCGTGGCTGGCCAGTGCGACTTTGAAGCCACTCGCTATCAATCCCGCAAGGCCCTGCGCCGAGGCACCCGGGCTGGATCCATCGCAATCTATTGCTCCCACGAAGCGGTCGCCAATTCCCAACTGGATTTAGATCGCTTGGGCCGCGACCGGGTGGGCGTCTATGTGGGCATCACCGAACACGGCAACGTGGAAACCGAAGAGCAGATCCACGAGGTCAGCCAGTACGACTTCGACCTTTCCTTCTGGTCTCACCACCACAACCCGCGCACGGTGGCCAATAACCCAGCTGGCGAAGTGACCTTGTCCTTGCCGGTTACCGGCCCCCACTACGCCATCGGCGGCGCTTGCGCAGGGGGCAACCTGGGCATTATCCAAGGGGCTCAGATGTTGCAACTAGGCGAGGTCGATGCGGCCCTCGCCGGTGGTGTCTCGGAGAGCATCCATACCTTTGGTATTTTCGCTTCCTTCAAGTCCGAAGGAGCCCTTGGCCATCACGAGGATCCGACCCAGGTCTCGCGCCCTTTTGATAAGGACCGCAATGGCATCGTGGTCAGCGAAGGGGGCTGCATGTACACCCTTGAACGCCTAGAAGACGCCCAACGACGGGGCGCGCCGATCATGGCTGAGGTCCTAGGCTGGCATGTGAACTCCGACGCCACCGACTTTGTGTTGCCCAACCCCGAGCGCCAAAATCAGTGCATGCGAAGTGCTATCCAGCGCGCAGGGCTCTCGCCCGAAGACATCCACATCGTCAACACCCATTCCACCAGCACGCCTCTCGGAGACATTCAAGAGTGCCGCGCGGTCAACGAGGTCTTCTGCGACAGCAGCAAGACCAGCATCAACAACACCAAGAGCTTTATTGGCCACACCATGGGAGCCGCCGGCGCCCTTGAGCTGGCGGGGAATTTGCCCTCCTTCACCGACGGCTTTGTGCACCCCACGATCAACGTGCAGAACCTAGATCCCGACTGCGCCATGCGCGGCCTAGTCCTGCAAGAACCTCACAAGAACGATAAGGTCGAGACCATTTTGAACCTCTCGTTCGGAATGCTCGGCATCAATTCAGCGGTCATCATTGGCCGCCCCACTTTCTGACGCACCGACCCCATGTGCCCCGCCGGGGCCCCAATACCATGACCAACGAAGACATCGTCCAAGCCATCAAGGACATCATCATCACCATTGCCCCCGACGAAGAGGTCGCGGGTCTCAAGCTCGACGTTTCCCTGCGGGACCAAATCGAGTTGGACTCCATGGACTTCCTCGACATCGTGATGGAACTGCGCAAGCGCTACGGCGTCAACGTGCCCGAGGAAGACTACAAGGAATTGGCCAGCCTCCAGAGCTGCGTGGACTACCTAGCGCCGCACTTGGCGGACAAGGAATTAGTCGCCCACTGAGGCGCAACATTCCCGTGAAACCCATGGACGAGCGCGCGGATGCCATCGTGATCGGTGCGGGTCCTGCGGGGCTCGCGGCTGGGATCCGATTGGCTCAAGCAGGCCTTTCCACGATTGTGCTCGAACGGCACTGGTTGTGGGGCGGCCTGAACTCGTTCTATAAGCTCGGTGGCCGGAACTACGACGTGGGCTTGCACGCCCTGACCAACGCGGCTCCCAAGAGTGCGCGCAAACTGCCCCTGCCCCGGGTCATGCGCCAGTTGAGGATTCCCCTAGAGGCTTTGGAGTTGGGAGAGCAACTGGGATCGCGCACGGTTTTCCCCAGCGTGTCCCTCGATTTCAGCAACGACTTCGACGAACTGGCCAGCCAAGTGCGAGCCAAGTTCCCCGCCTGCGCGGAGGCCTTCGATAAACTCGCCATAGAATTAGCCCTGAGTCCCCACGGGGTCGAGGGGGGCCCCGCCAGCACGCGCACGGAATTGCTGCAGCGGCTTGGGGATGAGCTGCTGGTGGATATGCTCATGCACCCCCTGCTGTGGTACGGATCCCCCACTGCACACGATGTTTCATGGTCCCTTTTCGTGGTGCTGTGGAAGAGCATCTATGAAGAGGGTTTTGCCCGCCCACGGGGAGGAGTGCGCCCCCTGCTCAAGCTACTCACCGGGCGTTTGCGTGAGGTGGGAGGCACCTTGCGTTTGAAGTCCGGGGTACAAAGAGTGTTGCACGATGATGGGCGCACAGAAGGTGTCCTGCTCGACGATGGAACGGTTCTACGCGCGCCCCTGGTACTGTCAAGTGCAGGCTATGTGGAGACTCTCCGAATGCTCGGCGGAACCTTTGCCGAACGGGCCGCCACGGAACCCGTAGGCACCATGACCTTTGTGGAAAGCTGCTCACACCTGAGCCAGAGCGCACCGTCCCTCGGCTTTGACAAGACGATCACCTTTTGGAATCACTCGGAGCGCGGGATCTATGCGCCGAGCACACCTGCGCCTTTCGATGCCCGCAGCGGCGTGCTGTGCATTCCTGAAAACTACCGCGGCCAAGACCCCGAGCCCGAGGGCGTGCTGCGCACCACGGTGCTGTCCAACGCAGCGGTCTGGGAAGACCTCGACGGGGAAGCCTATGGGGCCCAAAAAGAAGCCGCCTACCAAGCATCCTTGGCAGCAGTGAGCACATTCGCCCCTGATCCCCGACCTCACGTGATCGCCAAGGACGTGTTCACCCCGCGCACAATCACGCACTTCACCTCGAAACGAGCCGGTGCGGTCTATGGCATCCCCCACAAGGTGGACGACGCCGCTAGCGGTGTGCAAGGCCTGCACATTATCGGTACGGACAACGGATTCCTGGGAATCGTTGGAGCCATGGTGGGCGGCGCAGGCGTGGCGGCCTTTGTGGCTGCGGGTGCACAGGGCCAGGAGGCAACCCCATGAGCCACTTCCACACGGGCAGCCGCGACGGGAAACGCCCCCCCAAGAGCGACCCTTTGGCCAAGGCTCAAAGCCACTACGACGTGATCGTTATTGGGTCGGGGCTTGCGGGCCTGACCAGTGCAAACATCTTGGCCCGGGCGGGACACCGAGTCTGTGTTCTTGAGCAACACTACAACCTCGGGGGCATGGCCACTTGGTTCAAGCGCCGGGGAGGACACGTGTTCGATATCTCCTTGCATGGTTTCCCCTGGGGCATGAAAAAGACCGTGCGCCGCTACTGGAGCCCCGAGTTGGCCCAGCGCATCGTGCAGCTGGACGGGATCCGCTTCGACAATCCCCAATTCTGCTTCGACACGGCCTTCACGAAAGAGGACTTCACCCAAAAGTTGGTGGAAGTCATGGGGTGCAACCCCAAGTCTGTAGATGCCTTTTATGCGGACCTGGCCCAGATGAACTACTACGACGAGGACACGCGCACCACGGGTGACGTTCTCGAGCAGTATTTCCCCGGCCGCAATGATGTGCATCGTTTGTTGCTGGAACCGATCTCCTATGCCAACGGCGCGCACCTCGATGATCCGGCGATTTCCTTTGGGATCGTGTTCTCGAACTTCATGTCCAAAGGGGTGTATACCTTTACGGGGGGCACGGATTTGTTGATCCGGGATCTCAAGGCATCCCTCAGGGCCAGTGGAGTCGACCTCTTCAACCGAGTGCAGGTGGAACGAATCTTGATCGACCGGGGACGCACCCGGGGAGTCTTGGCGGAAGGCCGCGAAATCGGCGCAGAGGTCGTGATCTCCAATGCGGGCTTGCACCCCACCATCCAGAATCTGATTGGGCCCGAGCACCTCACCGAGGACTTTTATACCGGTGCTATGGCGGTCCGTCCGAACTGTTCCTCCACTCAGGTCTACATGGGCCTTGAGGAAAATTACGAACTGCCTTGGTTTACGGACCTGTATTTCACCTCCACGCGCGAGACTTTCGATTCCCACGCTTTATGTGATCAGTTCGGAGAAAGCCGCACCTACAGCTTTTACTATCCCAAGGCGGGCTCGGGTACGGGACGCACTGCGATAGTGGCCTCAATGAATGCCCACTGGGACGATTGGAACCGGCTGGATGATGAGGGCTACGCCGCCGCCAAGACGCGCCTCGAACAAGAGACCCTCACGGACTTGGAACAGCGAGTACCGGGCTTAACCCAGCACATCACCCACACGGAAGCCGCCACCCCCAAGACCTTTGGGTTCTACACACAACACCTACGCGGAGCCTCCTTTGGCACAAAATTCGAAGGGCTTCCCTATTCGATGCAGCTCTCCGAGCAGGTGGAGGGTCTCTACCACGCAGGCTCCGTGGGCATCATCATGAGCGGCTGGCTGGGCGCCGCCAATTATGGTGCGATCACTGCCAACCAAGTGGACGGTCGCCTTCATTCCATGCTAAAACAAACGCCCTAGGGCATTCTTAAGAGACAAACGATTCCATGAAATTCACCGATCAAAAAGTCATCATCACCGGTGGCACCCGCGGCCTGGGACGGGCGGCCAGCTTGGCTTTCCTCGGGGAAGGGGCCCGGGTTCAAGCCACCTACCGAGGCAACGAAGAAGCCGCGGAAGAACTGCGCTCCTTGGCGGGAGAAAACGCCGAACGCCTAACCCTCACCCGCTGCGATGTGAGTCAGGAGGACCAGGTCAACGCGTTCTGGGAGGAAATCGGCGACCAACCTGTGTCCGTTCTGATCAACAACGCGGGCATTCGCCGGGATGCCCTCTTGCCCTTAATGGGCATCGCTGATTGGCAGTCGGTGATCGACACGAACCTGACCGGGGGCTTCCTGATGAGCCGCGGTGCGGTGAAGAACATGCTGGGCCAGCGATACGGACGCATCCTGTTCGTGACCTCCCCCGCCGGCCGCGTCGGATTCCAAGGACAAACCAACTACGGCGCGTCAAAAGCTGGCCAGATCGGCTTGACCCGCAGCCTTTGCAAAGAAGTCGCCTCCAGGGGCATCACAGTCAACTGCGTCAGCCCGGGCTTTATCGCCACCGAGTTGCTCGATGACCTGCCGGAGGACTTGATCCGGGAATACAAGAAGTCCGTCCCCGCACGGCGCTTCGGTAAGCCCGAGGAGGTCGCTGCGGCCCTTCTATTCCTAGCCTCCAGCGACGCTGCCTACATCAACGGCACTACCCTGGAGGTGGCCGGTGGAATCTGATCAAGCACCTGCCCTGGATCCAGCCGCGATTCTGCCCCACGCCGATCCATTCCTGTTGGTCACCCGCGTGCTGGAGTTGCAACCCGACGGGGCCACCTGTGAATGGGATGTTGCCGAGGATCTGGACATCTTCCGCGGACACTTCCCCGGCAACCCGATCTTGCCCGGGGTTTACATCTCGGAACACTGCTTCCAAAGCGCCGCGATCGCGATCTACTGCGCCGCAACAGAAAAATCTGATTCCACCGAGAGCATGACGGGCACCCCTGTCCTAGTTCGCATCGAAGACGCACGCTTCAAGCGCATGGTGCGGCCGGGAGAAACCCTGCATACCCAAGTGAAAATCACCGATGCCCTGGCCAATGCCCGTTGGTGCAGTGCGGTTGTACGAGTCGAAGGCGAACTCGTGGCCCGGCTCAAATTCGTCTTGGCCATCGCGGAAGAGACCAAAGAGGAAACAAGCACCCCATGAACGACTGGTTGCAACTAAAAGGTAAGCGCGTGCTCGTCACGGGCCTCTCCAACCGCCGTAGCGTGGCGGCCTTCATCGGCAAAGAACTGCGCGCTGTGGGTGCCCATCCAATCTGGATGGTGCGCACAGAAGAGCGGCGCGAAGAGGTCGCAAAAATAACTGGCGACGATCCAGTGCTCTGCTGCGATGTGCGCGAGCAAGATCAGATCGATCAGCTCGCGGTGGACCTCAAGCCCTTCGGCCCCATTGATGGGCTGGTGCACTCGATCGCTTTTGCCCGCTATGATGGCGGAGAGCAGCCCTTTCACAAGACTCCCCGGGAGCACTTTTTGGAGGCGATTGACGTCTCATGTTTTTCCCTGATTGCCCTCGCGGGAGCCCTCGAAGATCAATTGGCTGCGGGCGCTTCGGTGGTCACGATTTCAATTTCCACGACCACCATGGCTGCGGAGAGCTACGGCTACATGGCGCCCGCAAAGGCTGCACTTGATTCCGCAGTGGCGTTCCTGGCCAAATCCCTCGCATCACGGAATGTGCGCGTCAACGCGGTACGCGCCGGCCTGCTCAAGACGCGCTCCTCCGCGGGGATTCCTGGCTATGCGGATGCTTACCTCTTTGCGGAACAAGCAACTCTTCGCCATGTAGGTTTGACCACCGAGGAAGTGGCCCAAGCCGCCCTCTTCCTACTCTCGCCCCGCTCCTCTGGTATCGCCGGCCAGGGCCTGCAAGTGGACGCGGGCATGGGCTTGAACTACTTCGATCGTTCGATCCTCGAACGCGCTACGCGCTTCGATGGTGAGTGAACCCAAGCGATTGGATTGAGCACAGCCCCCAACCGGGGTACTGCCTCCCATTGTTGATCTCCACGAGCCATCCCGGGGTGGCCCCACGGGGGAAGGTCGACCCCGAAGCCCCCGCCCTGAACGCCCCCAGGGGCCCTCGCGGATTTCTACAACAAAAGTGACCGGTACCAACTCTAGAACGAGCAGGTCCGGTCCCCTAGGCTGGGAGGTGAGGGGGCTAGAACTTTTGCCGGGCACATGGGCGGAAGCGACAGCCAAGATCCATGCACAAGATCCTGTCTAATAAAAATCTTACCGCCCACATTTTCCCCATCTTCCTGCTGTTGTTTACAGCCTGTGGCGGAGGCGGCGGAGCAAGCGACGACCCAGGAACCGTCAGCGCCCCGACCCCCGGGGACCTGATCACCATCGGCCCCGGACCCCACCCCCGCATCGACTTGCCCGGACGCCTTTCGGTGCTCTTGCAGGTGCTCTCGGACGACGGACGCCCAGTACCCGGCTTAAGCGCATCAGACTTCGTGCTGCGCGAAAATGGGTCCTTGGTCAGCACCAGTGAAAGCCAACAGCGACTGCTGCCCAAGCCGCGGGTTTTCCGAGCCTATGCCCATCTCTTGCTCGACCTCTCAGGTAGCGTCGCCGGTGACCCTGACGGACTTGCAGCGGAACTCGCCGCTGCCCATGCCTTTGTAGATGAGGCCCTCGCCGAGCCCTCGGTAGAAGTGGCGATCTCCTGGTTCTTCGGTGCACCCGCCAGCGTGCCCGGTTATCTGCCAGGATCCTCTGGCCCCCTAGGGTTCACCTCCAACGCCGCTCAACTGCACGCGGCCATCGACAACGTCAACGATGTGACCGTCACCAGCAACTCCACCAATCTCTTTGGAGCGGTTCTCGATGGATTGGCGGTGCTGGACACGGCCGCTGCCAATGCAAGCGCCATGGGCTTGGAGTTTTTCTCCCTCAGCCTGATCACCTTCACTGATGGAACGGACCAGGCGGGGCTCGTGACCCGGGACGCTGCGGTTGCAGCCCTCAGCGCCGGGGACTACTCGGCCTACACCATCGGCCTTGGCAACGAGATCGATACCCAGAGCCTGACACTGTTAGGCCCCGACGGATTCGTTCAAGCGGGTGACCTACCGGACCTGACTCCGGGCTTCACGGACGTGGCGGGAGATGTGCGCGACTTGGCCAACAGTTTCTATCTGGTCGGTTATGTATCTCCCAAGCTGCACGGTTCGGGCAGCAACACCCTGCGCATCACGGCCAGTCGTGATGGAGATTCCGCTTCATTGGAGTTGGACTTTCTGGCGGACTACTTTTCAGGAGGGGCCGGGTTCATGGAGTCCATCGCCCACGAGGATGTGAGCACAGATTCCTCCCTGACCCATCTGGCTCCCTGGGTGGACAACGGCTGCATGGTCACGGGGTGGAAGGACGACGGCAGCGGGAACCAGCGCACCATGTACATGGAGGCCCGGGACCAAGAGCTCCTGCCTGACTCATCTTTTGGTGTTGCAGGTCGCCTCGAATGGTCCACCCTGGGCTCCCCCGACCACATCACCCCGGGCGCTTTACTCTTCGACCCCTTGACCGGCAAGAGCCACCTCGCGGTGACCCTGCGCACGGAAGCCACGGACCCCAATCCCTCCGTACAGATACTGCGCCTCAATGCCGACGGCAGCACGGATGTGAGTTGGATCCCGGCCCCGGGCCCCGATGCTCCCCGGGAAGTTGTGGACCTGGCGACTCACCCTGGTGGTGGGCTGGTATTGCTGGCAACCCGCGCCGCAGGGGACCTTGCAATCTGGCGCATCTTAGAGACTCCATTTGATTTGGATGGATCCTTTGGTACGGGGGGGATAGCCTCCTGGAGCGTCTCCACCGACATCACCCCGAAGGCCTTAGCCGTGAGGGATGACGGCCGCATCTTAGTGAGCGGCACGGCCCACAATCCCATGGCCGCAGCCACGGATATGCTGCTCGTCCAATGGAACAGCGACGGCACCCTAGACACGGGTTTCGGGACCCAAGGGGTCTTGCGTAATTTCGGCAGCTTCCAAAACGATGTGGTGGGCACGCCCGAGGCCTTGGCCATTGACGTTCAGGATCGAGCCCTAGTGGTGGGCCGCTTGGCGGCTGCTCCCGGCGCCGCTCACCCCTCCCCCGCCTTCTGGCGCTGTGATGCAAGCGGACAACCGGACCTAACTTGGACCGGGAACAGCTCCGGCCCTTATGCGGGCAGCGGGCTGGTCGCCCTCGGCCCGGTTTTCACCGCCGAACCCGCGGTGCTCTTTGGTCGCACCTCAGGAGCCACTGCCTTTTGCATGCGCCCCGATGGTTCGATTCTGGCCGTGGGCACCCGTGAGAACGCTGAGGGCCATACGGACTTGGCCTGGTGGCGATTAGACAGTCAAGGACGCCTGGATCACAGCTGGAATGGAACCGGTTTCATGATCGAAGATGGCACCCTGGAAGACAATGCTTCGGAGTCCTGCGGTTCCCTGTTGATCGATGGAACAGGTCGTGTGCTGGCGGCAGGGTCAAGCACCCAAGGGGTGGATCCCACGCGTGCTTTGTTGTGGATCGACCAGGGTGGCCAGCGCACCTTCGAGCCCTAGCGCGGGCTGGGTGGGCAACACCTGATCCATCCGGTTGGTAAGCCCCGAGCTGCGGAAAGCGCGAGTTAGCCCCTACGGTCTGTCACGCGCATCCAAACTCTCTCCACTTTCTCAGCCACCGCAGACCAGTCAAAGGCGGCGCAGGTTTCTGCCGTGGGGCGCGAGGCGGGTCCCGCATCAAGGGCTTCCCCAAGCACCCGCGCTAGGTCCTCTGTGAAACCCGGAGCCGCCCCCGGAGCCAAGCGATCGGGGCCCACGAGCTGAGGGAGCGGGCAAAGGTGCATCCGATCCACGAGGGCAGCGGCCAAACCGGATCGAACTCCTGGAAGATCATTCGACACCAAGCGACATCCACAAGCGGCGGCTTCCACCAGGACCAAGGGCAGGCCCTCGAAAAGTGACGGCAGAACAAACACCTCTGCCTTCCCCATGGCTATGGCCAACTTCCCGGGGGTCAAGCGGCCGAGGATACGCACTCCCTCGGTGGCCTCCATGCTCCGCACGAGCCGCTTACCCTGCTCCCCGCTCCCCGCCCCTGCGATGGCCAATTCAAGGTGGGGTCGTTCCACGCGCAGGGCGCTAAAAGCTTCGAGCAAGGGCCCAAGTCCCTTTGCATCAGCGAACTTCCCAGCGAACAGCAAAGTACCCGGGGAGGCGGGTTCCACTGGGGCTCGGAACAGGTTTCGGTCAAACCCAGCCCCGACCTGGTGCACCCGGTCGGACCCAATGCGCAGGACGCGGGCGTAATCCTGGGCGTGTTGTTCGTGCAACACACAAATCCCAGCGATGTTTTGGAGGCCCTCCCGCACCCGGTCTTCCAGGTGCGGGAGCAGCCCCATTTGGCGCAGACCCGTGCCATGACCATGCAAAACCACCGGAGTGGAACCGGCTAACTCACAGGCGATGCCAGCGCCGATCCAAGCGTGGTGCGCGTGGATCACATCTGGTTGAAAGTCATCGATGGCGCGCTGCAAGGCAGAGCGCAGTACTTGACAATAGAGTCTGAGTTCTTCGGGGTTCATCTCCCCAAAAACCGTGCTGGCATAGGGCATCACATCGCTCATGCCGGGAATCGCAAAGGGAAGGGTGCCGCCCTCGCCACAATCCACCACGTCAATCTGCTCGCGCCCAAGCCCGCCCACTTCCGGAACTTCTTCACCAACGGGTAGAAGGCACAGCACGCGCTGGTCGATGCCCTTGCAGCGGGCCCAGTCCACCAGTGCATGCAAGGTGGTTCCGCTGCCGGTCCAACCCGGGCGCTGGGTTAAGAAATGAAGTACACGCATGGGAAATTGAATCTACCAGGAGAAAGGCCTAGTGCCGGTCCCAGCCTTCTTGGCTCCGAGCAAGGGCCCACTTGATGGTATCCGGATCCTTGGCCGGTCTGGTACAGAGCCGATCGGCTCGGGGTATAACCCCAACCCGGCCGAGGTCCAATCGGTCCGCATCCCAGCAGGTCTGCACCGTGGGATGGGCCTCGGTCAAACCAGCCGTGTGGGCGCGGCAGGCCATTAACAGGTGCTCGAAGGGTTCGTCATCCATCTGGAACCATTCCCCTCGCATCTCCACTGCCAGCTGGGCTCCGCGGGCTCCGTGCCCCGGATCCCTGCCTTCGTTGCGGCGACGACAATCGTGAAAGACCGAGAACAACTCGACCACCTCCGTGTCGGCTCCGGTGCTCTCGGCCAGGAATAAACCGTTCTCTCGTACCCGTCGCCAGTGGGAAATTCCATGGGTGCCGTCGTGGTGCAGAGCGTAGCCCTTGAGAACCTCAAGGGTTATTTGTTCCATGTTCATAGGGTCATTATAAGGGGTTTGGAGCAAGCCATAGAGCCCGAAGAGGGATTCACAGCCGGCTACCGGGAAGGAGTTCGCTACTCTCTAGATCATGTCCCCGGAAAATCCAACCATGGCGCACATTTGTATTCTGCCGTCTCCAGCTGCGCCCCCTAAGGGGCGCGAAAGGGTAATTATTCAGAGATTCGCTTCCCGCCAAGCCCTCGCTGCTGCGGCTGAAGCGGCCGGAGCACCATCGGCTGATTGGGAGCAAGAAGAGGAAGGCGGGCGGCCTCTGCCCAATGCTGGATGGCATTGGTCGGTGACCCATGATGCCCACTTTGTGGGGGCGATCGTGGCCCGGGTGCCGGTGGGCATCGACACCGAACAACTCACCCTTCGCCGTCGAAGCTTGGTGGAACGGGTGCTGGATAAGGACGAGCAGGATCTCTTGGCTGGAAACGACGAGGCCCTGGCTTTCACCCGGGCTTGGTGCGCCAAGGAGTCGGTGCTCAAGGCCACGGGCATCGGCATCGGGGGACTTTCGCGCTGCAAGATCCAGGACAGGGATGGGTCCGAGCTAGCCCTGTGCCTGGATGGCAAGGACTGGCGGGTGGTTCAAAGGCGCAAGGGCAAGAGTCTCTTTGCTGTAACCATGGATGCGCCAACAGTCCTGTACCATTGGAACGACGCGGATCTTGCCTTTGATCCCTGGAGCGAGCAATCCACGCAGTGACGCAATCCACGCAGCGACGCAACCCAACCCCATGATTCAACCCAACCAATGGAGGGCCCTGGCCCTTGGAACTTTTCTGTGCGCCCTTGCAAGCTGCGGTGCTTCCGATGCAAGCCCTAAAGAAGACGCCCAGCGTCCTCCGAACATCGTCTTCTTCATGGCGGATGATTTGGGCTATGGAGAAGTGGGCGCCTATGGGCAAGAACTGATCCCCACACCAAACATCGACTCCCTCGCCCGGGATGGCATGCTTTTCACGAACCACTATTCGGGCAGTCCGGTTTGTGCTCCCAGTCGCTGTGTTCTGCTGACTGGTTTGCACACGGGGCATTCCGAGGTGCGCAACAACTGGGAAAACGGCGGCTGGGGTCAGGATCAGTCGGAGGGCCAGTGGCCCCTTGCACCCAACACCCAGACCCTTGCTCGTGTGCTGCAAGCTAAGGGATACGCCACCGGCGGCGTGGGCAAGTGGGGCCTCGGCGGACCGGGCACCACCGGTGCACCGGAGAACCAGGGCTTTGATCACTTCTCCGGCTACCTTTGCCAGCGCATCGCCCACAACCACTACCCCACCCACCTTTGGCGTGATGGGGAACGGGTGGAACTAGAGGGCAACGAGTGGGTTGACTCCCACCAAAAACTAAAAGAGCCCCTCGACACGGAAGACGAATACTGGGAGCGCTACAACGGCGCAACCTATGCACACGATGTGATGCTCGCGGATGCGGTCTCCTTTGTGCGCGAGCACAAGGACGAGCCCTTCTTTTTGTATTACGCCTCGCCCATCCCCCATGCTTCCTTGCAAGCTCCGCCCGAGGACTTAGACGCCTTTCCCCGGGAGTGGGACCAAGAGCACTACTTGGGGAACAAGGGTTACCTGCCCCACCCAAGGCCCCGGGCCGCTTATGCCGCCATGGTGGCGCATCTAGATCGGGAAGTGGGCAGCGTGCTTGCAACGCTGGATGAGCTCGGCCTGCGGGACAACACCATCGTGGTCTTCACCAGTGACAATGGCCCGACCTTCAACGGGGGCACGGACTCAACCTTTTTCAACAGCGCGGCGGGCATGCGCGGTTTGAAGTG
This sequence comes from Planctomycetota bacterium, assembly GCA_028823345.1. GTDB lineage: Bacteria > Planctomycetota > UBA1135 > UBA1135. The sequence continues at coordinate 50,239 of JAPKBR010000008.1, read as the reverse complement.
CTCGGTGTATGAGGGAGGCCTGAAGGTCCCCACCCTGGTGCGCTGGCCCGAGCACGTGACGGCGGGCAGCTCATCGGATTTGCCCAGCGCCTTCCAAGATTGGATGCCGACCCTCTTGGAAATCGCCCAGGTTCCAAGCCCCACAGGCTTGGATGGAATCTCGCTCTTGCCGACCCTCGAAGGGGCTGGCGAGCAAGCAAAGCACGAATCCCTCTACTTTGAATACGGCGGTCAACAGGCCCTGCGAGCTGGCCGTTGGAAAGCCGTGCGCCGAAAACTACGCAAGGACAATTTGGTCACGGAACTCTACGACCTAGAAGCCGACCCAAAAGAGTCCAAAGATCTGGCCGACCAAGAGCCAGAAGTCTTGGCCCGCATGGTGGGGCTCTTGAACTCATCGCGCAGTCCATCGACGATCTTCCCCTTGCCGGGGATCGATCCGCAAGCCAAGAAGAAGTAAGCCTCCCCGAGTGCCCTACTGGGACTTGGGCACGATCTTTCCATGGGGCCGGTTTTCGGCGCCCTTGGTCTTAGTCAAGTTGTCCCCGAGGCGCTCTCGTAGCTCATCAGCATGGCGCAGCATGCGTGCAAGGACCTTTGGGTTCGCCTGGGACACATCGGTTTGTTCCCCGGGATCCAGCACCAAGTCAAACAGGGCAAGGGGCGTGGCAAGGCCGTAGTTGTACTTAGTGGGAATCCCTCCGGTGCCACCTGGCCGGCCCTCTAACGACCGGTACTTGTGGGGTAGGTGCAATTTCCAACGGCCGCTGATCACCGCCTGCAGATCGTTCCGGTTATACCAGAGGCCATAGTATTCCTGAGGTGACGATGCATTCGGCTTGGCCTGGAACAGGTCCCATGCGCTGCGCCCATCGATCGACAACTCGGGTAACTCCGCCCCCACGACCTCCGCCAATGTGGGCAACACATCGATGGTCATCAGAGGTTCCTCCACCACGCGTCCCGCTGGAATGCGCCCAGGGAAACGAGCCAAGGCGGGCACGCGCACGCCCCCTTCGAAGGTGGTGCCCTTGCCCTCGCGCAGGCCCTGGGTGGTGCCCGCGTGATCCCCGTAACTGAGCCATGGCCCGTTGTCCGAAGTCACCAGCACCAAGGTGTTGCTCGCGGTTCCCGTACGGTCCAAGGCGGCGAGCACTTCACCCACGCTCCAATCCAACTCGCTCACCGTATCCCCATAGGGAGTCGGCGTGCGCCCGGTAAAAGGCAGCGAGGCGAAGATCGGCACATGGGGCATGGGCTGAGCCAGGTACAAGAAGAAGGGCTTTTTCTCCGCCGCCTGACGTTCGATGAAGTCCACCGAGCGCAGGGTCAGGGCGCGGGTCAAGGTGGTTTGATCCGGATTCAAATCCACGAGCTCTTCCCCTCGAAAGAGAGGGAGCGGCGGCCAAGCACCCGGGGATTCCGGATGGAAGGGCCACATGTCGTTGGAATAGGGCAAACCATAGAACTCGTCAAATCCATGGCGCGTGGGCAGGTATTCAGGCAGGTGCCCCAGGTGCCACTTGCCGAAGAGGGCGGTGGCATAGCCCTCTCCCTGCAGCATCTCCCCAAGGGTTGTTTCCTCCGGCGCAATCCCCCAACGAACGCTGGGCCCGAGGGCCCCATAGAACGACAGTCGGTTGGCATAGCAACCGGTCAAGAGCGAAGAGCGCGAGGCGGAGCAAACCGGCTGGCTCACATAGAAGCGGGTGAAACGCACCCCTTCCCGGGCCAACCGATCGATGTTCGGGGTCTCCCAGCGGGTTTCCCCCTGGCAGGACAGATCCCCCCAGCCCATGTCGTCCATGAAGACGATCACGATGTTGGGCTGGTCAGGCTGGTCTGCGCTGGATGATGAGCCCTCGGCAAACCCAACCCCTGCGCCCATCAGGGCCAGGAGCAGAGATCCAGTCACAAGCATCGAGGGCGTTGGGCTCACGGCTTCGGAATCCCGGCAAAGGTCGCGTCAAAGACCTTCCGGTCCTCATCCCCAACAATCGCCGCGCCGAGCTCCACCGCCTTGGCATGGGTCTCGACAAAGTGATCCATCTCTCCCGCCGCGTGGTGCGCATGGGCATGGATCGCCTCAATGAACGCAGCCTCCCAGTCCGGCACGTCTTCCGCCGCGAGCGTTTCCCGGCACTCATGGGCCGCCGCCAGGGCCACCTGCCCATAGCCCAGCAGAGCATTCACATGGGCCACAATCATCTGCGCCCGGGCCACATGCACCCCCGTCCCAGCTTTTGACCAGTGAAAGACCGACGCATGGGCCGCCGCCAACATCTGCGCATTGTCATTCGCGGTCCGGGAACTCTTGCCGCTCAAACCCCAAGCCAAGTTGTTGCACTCAATCGCATGCCACTTGTGGGACGCCATTTGTTGTTCTTCGTTCATGCCCGGAGTATAGCCGCTGAATCTGGGAAACCGGTACTCCCGGTTTCAACGCTGCATCTCATTCAAGGCCGCCATCACCCCCAGGGGTTGACCGCCCCCCTTGATCCGAGGGGCTTGGGCCTTGCGGCGCAAGAGTTCGGCAGCGAGGAGTTGGGCCAAGCGACGGGCGTCAGCGGGGCGCTCTGAGGCTAGATCCTGGGTCTCGCCCGGGTCCTGGGCCACGTCGTAGAGCTCGATGCGTCCGTCACCCTGGAAGAAGAGCAGCTTGAGACTGCCCTGGCGAAGGGCGCTGTAGGGCTGGACCCCCGGGCCGTGCACTCCCCAGAAATGGGGCATGTGCCAGACCAGTGGGTGCTCCCGATCCAATTCCCCGCCTTGCCAGAAGGGCGTAAGGTTGACTCCATCCAGAACATGATCCTTTGGCACGGAAACACCTGCAGCGGCCAATAAACTTGGGTACAAGTCATGGCTAATCACGGGCACATCGCTTGTGGTTCCCTTAGCTACCACTCCTGGCCAACGCACGATCCAGGGCACACGCACTCCACCTTCATAGGCCGAGCCCTTGCCGGAACGCAACGGGGCGTTGTGCACATGTCGCTCGCCTCCACGACCGTGAGCCGAGAGGCCCCCATTGTCCGAGGTGTAAACGAACAAGGTGTCCTTCAGCATGCCCTCGTCCTCAAGGGTCGAAAGCAACGCCCCTAGGGCATGGTCCACAGTCTCCACCATGGTGGCGTAGGCTGCCTCCTTCGGATCCAGGTCGGGATAGTGTTCGAGATACTTTTTATTGGGCATGATCGGCGCGTGCACCGCATAGGGCGCAAAGGACAGAAACAGGCGCTTATCGTCCTTCGCGGCCTGCCGCACAGCCCCACAGGTTTCCTCAACGATCGCCTCGGTCAGATAAACATCCTTTTGGTGATAGGCCTCAAGCCCCGGCACATCCCAAACGCTCTTGCCCGGTTTACCCCGGCGGCCGTTGGCGCGAAAGTCGTGCTGACCGTAGTAGGACCCGGGTCCCCCAGGACCGTGCCCGGCAATGTTCACATCAAAACCCAAATTCAACGGGTCCGCCCCCGATGAGCCGATCGCTCCCAAGTGCGCCTTGCCCGCGTGGACCGTGCGAAACCCAGCGTCGGAAAAAAGTCGCGCCAGGGTCGGGTCGCTTTGATCCAAGCCGTTCACATCCCAAGCAGGTGCCACCAAACTCGAAGCGTCTTTGCGCGCCCAAGGAGTGGTCTGGTCCTGATCCGCATACAGGGTCCAATAGGTAATGTGCGAACGAGCGGGGGATTGGCCCGAGTGAATAGCCGTGCGGGTGGGCGTGCACACGGGAGAAGAAGCATAGCCATGGCGCAACACCAAACCTTCCTCGGCCAAGCGCTCCGCATGGGGCGTCCGGTAGCGCTCATTCAAAGGGGTCTTTTCGGTGTGATGGGGCACCGAGGTGTCCTGCCAACCCAGGTCATCCACTAAGAAGAGCACCACGTGCCGAGCCTTGGGAACGTCAGAGTTTTGGGCGAGGGCCTGTGTAGACAACAACAGGCTGAGCATAAGGAAAGAACGCAGCATGGCCCCAGCCTACTGAATGGCCCCAGGCCATGGGCAGGAGCCTGCCCCTGCAGCAGCCGGTCCCTGGAAGAGGCGAGTTTCTGCCCGCCCATGCGCTCCCTCCCCGTTATCCTGCTGCGCGAGATCCCCCTATGCCTATCGAGACCATTGGAAAACCCGGCAGCGAAGTGCGCCGCCTGCGCCTCAGCACCCTTGAAGAGGACGCCCTCATGGTGACCCGCAACCTGGTTGCGCCCATCAAGACCCTCTGGCCCTACAGCCCGCACTTTTTCGAAATCGATGATGCCCTGCTGCACTATGTGGACGAGGGCCCACGGGATGCACCCGTGCTGCTTTGCGTTCACGGCAATCCCACATGGGCTTTCATGTGGCGCAAATTCATCGAGGCCTTTTCCGGCGAGTACCGGGTCATCGCCCTCGACCACATGGGCATGGGCCTTTCCGAGCGCCCCCACGACTGGAACCAAACCCTGGCGGGTCACCGCACCGCCCTCGAGATGCTGATCGATCACCTCGACCTCTCGCGCATCACCCTTTGCGTGCACGACTGGGGCGGAGCGATCGGCCTCGGTGCAGCGGCCAACTGCCCCGAGCGCATAGAACGCTTAGTGGTGACCAACACCTGCGTCTGGCCCGACGCTAAGTTGCCGCCGATCCTGGGACTGGCCCACCTGCCCGGGATCGGGCCATTCCTCACGGGCACCCTGGGCCTGATGACCCGGGGCCTGTCCTCCCTTTGCACCACCGGCGGCTTGCCCGAGGATGTGGAAGCTGGCTTCCTCGCGCCTTATCTCGATGCGGAAAGGCGCCGCGGTATCGCCGCTTTCGTGCGCGACATTCCCCGTGGGCCATCGGACCGCAGCTACGAGGCCCTGACAGCGGTGGACGCGGGACTGGCCTCCCTGCGAAACAAGCCTTGCCAAATCCTATGGGGCATGCACGACTGGGTGTTCACTCCGGAGATCCTGCGGGGGTTCCGGGAACGGCTACCCCAATCACGGGTCACGACCCTTCCGGACGCGGGACATCTACCCCTGGAGGATGCGCCCCAAGAATGCCTGGAAGCAGTGAGTGATTTCTTGAAGAGCACCTCCGCCCCGCACCCATGAGCGCTTCTTTGGCCCCATCCCCCGCGAGCCTGACCGCAGGAAAGAACATCGCTGAGCTGTTCTTGCAGCAGACCCGTGCGAACCCCACGGGTGAAGGGATTGTGGAGCGCAAGGACGCAAATCGTCGCTCGATCACTTTTGGAGAATTGGAATTGCGTACCGCCCGCATTGCCAATGGCCTCGCGGCGGAAGGCGTTGGCGCAGGCGATCGGGTCGCGCTGTTTGTGCCCCCGGGCATCGATTTTGTCGCCATCACCTGGGGCCTTTTTCGCCTGGGAGCCATTCCCGTTCTGGCCGATCCGGGCATGGGACGCAAGCGCCTGTTGGCGGCACTCGAGCGCACGGCCCCCACGGTGATGATCGGCGTGGGCCGAGCGCTCCTGGCCAAGTGCCTTTTCCCCAAGGCTTTCCGTTCCGTGAAAAAGGTTTTTGGGGTGGGACGTAGGTTGCCCGGGCTGGGGCGATCACTCGCCAAACTCGAAGGCTCGAGCCCAGCCGATCCCGTGCTGCATCCAGCCCAAGTCAACGACACCGCCGCAATCCTGTTCACTTCTGGTTCCACCGGACCGCCCAAGGGTGTTCCCATCACCCACGGTCAGTTGGCCGCCGAAGTCCAGGGCCTGCGCGAGACCCTTGGCTTTACCCCCGGGGAACGGGACTTGTGCGGACTGCCGGCCTTCGCCCTCTTTGATTGTGCTCTCGGGATCACGTCGGTGTTCCCCCCCATCGATCCGGCCAAACCCGCCAGCGTGGACCCAACTGCCCTGTTGGCAGTGATCCAAGAAGAGAGCACGAGCACGGGATTTTTGTCCCCGGCCCTTTGGCGCATCCTGGTTCCCTATTGCACCCGGCGTGGCATCGGCCTGCCCAACCTGACCCGAGCGGTTTCCGCTGGCGCACCCCTGGGCATTGATGTGGTGCGCGACCTGCGCGCTTTGCTGCCGGCAGATGGAGACGTGTTCACTCCCTACGGAGCCACCGAAGCCCTGCCCGTGGCGGTGATTTCGGGCGAAGAACTTTTGCCCCTCGCAAATCGCATCGCCGCAGGGGAAGGCACCCCCGTGGGTCGCGCGGCCCCGGGAATCGAAATCTGCATCCTCGATTCCGACGCCACCCATTTGTCGGTGATGGACCCCGAGCGGGCCATGGGCCAAGGGCGCTTGGGCGAGGTCCTCGTGCGTGGGCCAGTGGTCACCCAAACCTACGACGCAGCCCCCGATGCCCAAGCCGCCGCCAAACTCGCCGATCCCCGTGGGAAACCAGATTGGCACCGCATGGGCGACATGGGTCACTTAGATGGGGAAGGAATCCTTTGGTTTTTAGGGCGCAAGAGTCATTGCCTCACCACATCCGACGGCTTGCGCCCTCCGGTGGGTGTCGAGAACGTATTCCTGGCCCACGGGTCCGTGGCCCGCTGCGCCCTGGTGGGCCGGGGACCAACGGGAGCAGAACAGCCGGTGCTGATTGTGGAACCCAAGGCCGGTCAGTTTCCAAAGAGTCCGCAAGCACAAGAAACCCTCCGGGATGAACTCAAGGCCCTGGCCAGAAGTTCACAAGCAAGTGCAGACATAGAGGTGTTCCTTTTCCACTCTTCCCTGCCCGTGGACCCGCGGCACAATTCCAAGATCCACCGGGGCGAACTCAAAGTCTGGGCCGCCGGTCAACCTCTCCCGAGCACGTCCCAATGAAAGCCTTGGTCACAGGTGGAGCGGGTTTCTTGGGTCGGGGAATTTGCCGGCGTTTGGTGGAGCGCGGGGACGTGGTGCTCTCCGTCAGCCGCGGAAGCTATCCAGAGCTCGCGGCCCAGGGAATCGAGCACCATGCAATGGACCTATCCTGCGGGGAACAGGCCTTGGTCCCCCTTTTAGAATCGGTGGATGTGGTCTTCCACTGCGCCGCCCGCGCCGGGGTCTTTGGCCCGGAAGAATCCTACCTAGCCCCCAACGTGGACGGCACCCAAGCGGTTTACTCCGCGGCCCGACAAGCCAAGGTGCGCGCCTTTGTGCACACCTCATCCCCGAGCGCCTGCTTCGATGGCCGGGACCACCGCCGCGCCGATGACCTGCCCCTAGCCACTCACTTTATGAGCGCCTATCCCGCCTCAAAAGCCCGGGCGGAGAAACTGTTGCAGCGTGGATTGTGCGACGAATTGCCCATGACGATCCTGCGGCCGCACCTAATGTTCGGCCCCGGCGACCCGCACCTGATTCCGCGCCTGATTGAAAAAGCGCGCCGCCGCAAACTGATTCCCATTCGGCCCCGGCAAGCACCGATGGAAGTCAGCCTGACGTACATCGACAATGCGGTGGACGCGCACCTCGCCGCGGCCCAAACCCTCTTGGAGCAAGGGGCCCAATCCCCCGCCCACGGACGCGCCTACTTCATCGCCAACAGCGAGCCGGTGGATCTTTGGCAGTGGATCGCGGAGCTGCTCCAAGCCCTCGATCTGCCCACCCCCAAGCGCAGGATTTCGGCCACCAGCGCCCGAATCCTCGGCGCCCTCCTCGAAACCCTTTGGAAGACCCTGCCGCTCCCGGGGGAACCTCCCCTGACCCCCTTTGTCGCCGCCCAACTTTCCACCAGTCATTCCTATGACATGGCCCGGGCGCAGAAAGACCTGGGCTTCCGCGAATCCGTATCCATGGCCGAGGCCACGCGCCGGACCATCGCGCACTACCTCACCCGGTAGTCAGGCTCACCCGGTAGTCAGGCCTTCGCTTCGTCCGCCAGTCGCCAAAGAGTCCAGCAGGCGATGCTGCAAAGGGGCGCCCAGTCTTCGGCGCGGGCGGCCAGTTCCTTGGGGCTTGGACGTTCGTCGAGACCATCGAGAATGCGCAAGCCCTCTTGCAAACCCAAGTCCGCGGGGGCCATCACGTTCAAGCGGCCGAGGCGAAAGAGCAGGAACATTTGAGCCGTCCAGGGGCCGATGCCACGGACCTCCACCAAACCCTCGATGATGCGCTCGTCGTCCCAGCGGGACATGCGGCTCAGGGGCAAGGTTCCCTGATCCAATCGGGTGGCCAGGTCGCGCAGGCTGAGGTACTTGTTCCCAGAAAGTCCTGCCCCGCGCAGGACTTTTTCTTTCAGGCCGAGCAATTCCGGAGCCCGGGGAAAACTCTTGCCCGGGGTCAAGGCGCAAACCCGCCCCCAAATAGTCTTGGCCGCAGCACCCGCCAGTTGCTGATAAACAATGGCCCGGGCCAAAGCCTCGTAGTGGCTCCTGTATTCCCCCGGGATAGGAAAACCGGGGAAGGGGTCCATCCGTTTGATTGCTCGCCCGAGGACAGGGTCGCGCCGAGCCAGGGCGCGCAACTGGGCAGTCGTCGGGGTAACTGGTTTCACGGGGCGTCCCCTATCAACAGCAGCGCCGTGATGGCCTCCCGTGTGCGCGCGCTCGTTTCGGTTTCCTGGGCAGCGACCAGTCTTTGGGCCAAGGGGTCCCGACCGTTGAAGGGGCGACCCGGGGCGTGACTGGAAAGGCCGCGTGCAGCTTGGGAGCGCACGCTGGGCGCCGGGTCTTCGCAAGTGGCGCGCACCAGGGCGGCCCGGGAGGCTTCGCTGATCCAAGTGGTTTGACGAGCGGCCCGTTGGCGCAGGAGAGGCTCGGGATGTTCGCGCAGGATGCGCAAGAGCAAGGCTCGGGCTGCGGGGGAAGAGGCGGCGATTTGGCGCAGGGCGGGCAGGGCACGCCAAACCGCGAGGGGCTCTTCGAAATCAGCGGCCTGGTGCATCCAAAAGGCCTCGGACTTGGTCTGGCGCAGGGAAGACAAGAGGGCTCCATCGGGGTCGATCAAGACATTCAAGAGTTCCCCTTCAAAGGGCAAGCGCCAGGCGTGGGAGCGCTCGGAAAAACGCAACTCATGCCGTACCCGACCGATACTGGTGACCAGATCCACACTCAAGGGACAATCAAAGAGGGGCACCGTATGCGAGGGCACTTGACTCTGTTCCAGTTGCAGATTCACCTCTTGACCCGCGATCTCGTGTTGCACCACCAGCTCGGGCAAGCCCCCCGACCAGACCCACTGCTGCACCATGGGCATCAGGTTGCGGCCGGTGGCGTCGAATACCGCGCGCACAAAGTCATCGGCGGTGACCAGGCTATCCTTGTGCCGCTCTAGGTACAGAGCCAAGGCCGCGTCGAAATCTTTGGGACCCACGAAGCGGCTCATCATCTCGATCACCCAGGGCCCCTTGGTGTAAACATGATGCGCCCGGTTCGGACTGCACCCCTGGGTGTGCCAGTCCAGAGCCATGGGCAAGGCAACCCGGTCCGCGCGCCCCAAGAACCGCTCGCGGTATTGTTCCAAGCGCAGTCTGCGGGCGTCTTCCCCTTCGACTTCGCCAACCCAAGCGAGTTCCATCCAAGAGGCAAAGGCCTCGTTCAACCAAAGGTGACTCCAACCCCAGCAAGTCACCTGATCCCCAAACCATTGGTGGGCCAGCTCGTGGGCGATGATCCGACGCGGGCGGCCCTCCAGATCTTGGTTCTCTTCGTGCGTGCCCAGCATGCTCTCCCCCACCAGGGTCAGGGTGGCATTCTCCATGCCTCCGGTCACAAAGTCCGCCATGGCGCCCTGGGCGTAGCGCGGGTAGGGAAATTTCGTGCCGAGCTTCTTCTCGAAAAAGTTCATCATCGAAGCGGTCTCGCCAAAAGTTTCTCGAGCGCGCTGCTCCCCGGCTTCCTCAGCCACGATGAACTCCAACTCCACCGAAGGATGGGGCGCGCGATAGCGGTCGAAGCGCCCGGCGATCAGGGCCAACAGATAGGTCGGGACGCGCTGCTCCATACGCCAGTGAAAGGTGCGTGACTCGGCCGAGTGCCGCTCGACCTCGACCAACTGGCCATTGGAAATCAACTCCATGGAAAGCCCCACCCGGGCGCGCACCTCCAGGGTCGCACGGTCGTTGGGCTCGTCCCACAGAGGCACCCAATGGCGGTGGTTGTGCTTTTGGCCCTGGGTGAAGAGCGAAGGGGCAAAGTTCTCGCTAAAGCGGGTCTCATCTCGGAAATACAAGCCGCGCTCCGGTTGTGCCCGGTATCGCACGTGCAGCACCTCTTCCTCGCCCTTGGCCAGGGGGCGGGCCAGGGTGATCCGGATCTGGGGCTCTTGGACCTCAAAAACCAGGGCTTCTCCAGCCGCATCGTGGACCTCCAGGATTTCGAGGCCTACCCCGTGCAAAAGAAGCTCGGAGGTGTCGTCCCGCAGGGCCCGGAACCAGCTTGAGGCCACGCCACGCACCTCCCGCGCCTCATGATCCAGCTCCAGGTCCAGGGACAGGTGCAGCAAGTCCGCTAAGCGCTCCCCACCGATCTGACCCACAGGGTCTGGCCGCAGGGGCCAGGGCTGGGGTGCCGGGATCGGAGCAGCGCAGGCGGCCATGAGGCCGACCAGGAAAGATGGGATGAGGGGGCTGGGGGAAATTCGCATGGGGGTCAGGGGCAATAATCACCGGGACGATCACCCAGCGCAAGCATCAAGGGCACGGACTCCTGGCCCGGCCAAGAAAGATCCCCCCTCTTCCTCTGGTTCCGCGCATTTTCCCCGCTAGAATCGACATCCGTTACGAATGGGTCCCCCCCCCCTGTGATGGGCCCCTCGTAAGAGCCCTTCTGCAACGACGTCACCCCACCTACTGGGACTATTCAATTATGACTGCAAGCACCCGTCACGAGGCGGTTCGCGGCCTTGCCCATGAGGCAGTGATCGAACCGGAGACCATGAACGAAGAACCCAACAACGCCCGCATCCCGGAGTACTTCGGGAAGTTTGTCTTCAACGACAAGACTCAGCAGGAAAGGCTGCCAGGGCCGGTCTACAAGGCCCTGCGCCAGGTGATCGAAACCGGTGCACCCCTGACCCACGAGATCGCAGACTCAGTGGCCAGTGCCATGAAAGATTGGGCCATCGAAAACGGTGCCACCCACTACACCCACTGGTTCCAACCCATGACCGGCTCTACCGCCGAGAAGCACGATTCGTTTATGAATCCCACCAAAGGCGGCGGAGCCGTGTTGGAGCTTTCCGGTGCGCAATTGTTCCAGGGCGAGCCCGATGCGAGCTCATTCCCATCAGGAGGCCTACGCGCAACCTTTGAGGCCCGTGGCTACACCGCCTGGGACCCGACATCTCCCGCCTTCCTGCGGTGCACCCCCGAAGGCTCGACACTTACGATCCCCACCGCCTTTTGCTCCTGGACCGGCGCAGCGTTGGACAAGAAAACGCCCATGCTGCGTTCGAACCAGGCACTTTCAAAAGCCGCCGCACGCATCTTGCAGCTGATCGGCGAAAGCCAAGTCACCCGTGCCTCTTCCAGCGGCGGCATCGAGCAAGAGTACTTTTTGATCGACGCGGATTTTTTCAATCTGCGGCCGGACCTCTTGGCTTGCGGGCGCACCCTTTTCGGTGCGCGTCCCTACAAGGGCCAGGAATTCGACGATCACTACTTTGGCAACATTCCCACGCGGGTCCTGCGCTTCATGCACGACCTGGAACACGAGCTCTGGCTCCTGGGCATTCCCGTCAAGACGCGTCACAACGAAGTGGCCCCCAGCCAGTATGAGTTGGCTCCGGTCTACCAGCCGATTTCGATCTCTACCGATCAAAACATGCTGACCATGGCTCTGCTGAAGGACATCGCGGAACGCCATGGATTCGCCTGTTTGATGCACGAGAAGCCCTTTGCGGGCCTGAATGGCTCCGGCAAACACCTCAACTGGTCGGTGGCGGACAACCTAAATAACAACCTGTTCGATCCGGGCAAAACGCCCCACGAGAACCTCAAGTTCATCATCTTCTTGACCGCCATCGCCCGCGGAGTGGACCTGCACCAGGATCTCCTGCGCAGCTCCATTGCCAGCGCCTCAAACGATCACCGTCTGGGTGCCAACGAAGCCCCCCCGGCGATCATCTCGGTTTTCCTGGGCAAGCACCTCGAAGGGATCGTCGACTCGATCATCGCCGGCAGCACACCGGACGAGGGCAGCACCGAACCCCTGCGCCTTGGGGTCACGAACCTACCGGATCTGCCCCGAGACATTTCCGACCGCAACCGGACATCGCCTCTGGCATTCACCGGCAACCGCTTCGAGTTCCGGGCTGTTGGCTCCAACCAGTCCCCCGCCTATCCGGCGACCTTCTTGAACACGATTCTGGCGGACTCCCTCGATTACCTTTCCGATGCCATCGAGAAAGCCGGAGGCCCGAGCACAGAGAACATCCAAAAAATCGTGCGCGAGACCCTGACCCAACACCGGCGCATCTTCTTCTCGGGAGACAACTACTCCCAAGAGTGGCGCGAAGAAGCAGCCAGGCGCGGCCTACTGGAACTCAAGGGCACGCCTGAAGCCCTCGCGCCCCTGCGCGACCCGAAGAACGAAGCGCTCTTCAGCAAGATGGGCGTCTTCACCGCAGAGGAATTAGAGTCTCGTTGGTACGTACAGACCGAGATCTACGTCAACAAGATCAACGTGGAAGCCATGGCAACCCGCGATCTAGCCATGACCATGCTGCTGCCCGCAGCCATGGAGCACCAAAAGCGTTTGGCCGATTCGATCAATGCTTTGGAAAGTGTCGTGGGCAGCGAAGGCACCACATCTCAAAAGGAAATCCTGGCCCTGGTGACCAAGGCCATCGGAAGCTTGAAGAGTTCCGTGGACAGCCTGCTCCAAATCCAAGAACGCTGGGAACTTGCTGAGGATGACCTTGCCGCCCAGGCAGCGGGTTACCGCAACGAGGTCCTGCCCGCCATGGACAAGGTGCGAGAGTCTGCGGACTTCCTGGAGCGCCTCGTGGACGACAGTCTCTGGCCCCTGCCTAAGTACCGCGAGATGTTGTTCATCCGCTGAGAGAACTGCCCCCCAGATAACCTTGAGCGGTCCTGCACAGAAGCACCGGGGCTCGACCCTGCCACTGGCCTTCGCTGCGCTACTGGGCATGCTTTGCCTCGCCGCCTGCGGAGACCAGCCACGCCCCAGCCAATTCAAGGACGGGGTCCGGCGCTACCAAGGCGAGGGCGCGCCCGGTGCAGAGGAGGGTCTTTGGACCACTTGGTACTTCGATGGACAAATACGGTCCCGAGGGCGTTACTCCCTAGGCCTCAAGGTCGGTAGCTGGGAAACTTGGTACCGCAACGGCCAGCGCGAGGCCCTGGGCGAACGGGTTCCCGTAACCGGAACCAGCGTCAGCCTGCGCGAGGGTATTTGGTCTTTTTGGCACGAGGGCTCGGGGCGCAAGAAGAGCGAAGGCCACTTTGAAGCGGGTCGCCGCACGGGCCCGTGGCATTATTGGAACAACGATGGGTCCGTGGACGAGAAGCGCACGGGAGCCTACCTAGACAGCCAGCTAGTGGAAGCCGACACTCCGCCCACTGACGGCTGAGGCTAGAAAATCTCCGCCCCCACCCCCCTTCCGAGCAGGCCCTCGGCTATGCTCCCCACCATGTCGGTCAGCCTCCATTTCCTCAACCGTATCGCCGCCCTGATCTGGGTTTCGGTTGGCAGCATGTTGGTGGTACGGGGATGGCTGATGCTCAAGCCCCTGATGGCCGAACATCCCTCGGCTACCGTGGCCTGGCTTACGGGCGGATTGGTTTTGGGCGCAGCCAAGGGGCGCTATGTGCTTTGGAACGCCGCCCTGCGCAACCGTCGCCGCATTCGGGATCTGGATTCGCCGCGTTTGTATTTGGTTTTCGCGCCTAGCTTCTGGCCCCTAATCGCACTGATGATGGGCTTCGGCTTTGGGCTGCGCGCCTTAGCAAGCAACGGGTACCTGTCCTACCATTCGGTGGGCGCTCTTTATGTGGGTATTGGGGCGGCCCTGCTGGCGAGTTCCCTGGCCTACTGGGGACTCCTGCCCCCACCGGTCGACACGGATCCCAAGGGTGAGCCTGCCAAGGCACGGGGAAAGACACAGGGCAAAGCTCTGTTGATCGTCAACCTAGGCACCCCCAACGCACCGGAGCCCGCAGCGGTCAGACGTTACCTCCGGGAGTTCCTCAGCGACAAGAAAGTTGTGCGCCTACCGCGCCTGCTTTGGATTCCAATTCTGAACCTCTTTGTTTTGCCCTGGCGCGTCAGGCGCGTGGCCCGGGCCTACGCAAGTGTTTGGATGTCAAATGGATCCCCGCTGCTAGTTCACACAGAGAGCCTTAGCCAAGAGGTAGCCAAGGCCCTCGGTCCTGAATGGAGGGTCGTTACCGCCATGCGTTATGGCCGGCCATCGATCCAGCGGGGCATCGAGTTGCTGGCCGGAGACGGAATTGAGGAACTCACCGTACTGCCCCTCTTTCCCCAGTGGTCAGACACCACAAGTGGCACCGTGCAGGCGGCGGTCAGTCGGGTGTTGAACGGGCGCCGGGATGGACCCGCACTGCGCATGATCCCAGCCTATCCTGCCGACCCCGCCCTGCTTGCGCGCATGGGGGAAATGGCCCGGGCCGCGACCCAAGGCCAGGAACCGGACCTCTTTGTCTTCAGCTTCCACGGCCTGCCGGAAAGCTATGTACGCGCGGGAGATCCCTATCTCAACCACTGTCAACAAACCGCCCTGGGGTTAGCCGCAGCCCTCGGCTTGCAACCGAACCAATGGGAGATGACCTTTCAATCCCGTTTCGGCAGCGAGCCCTGGTTGACCCCCAGCACCTCGGACCGGGTTCCAGAATTGGCCCGGGAAGGGACCAGGCACATAGCGGTCTTGACCCCCGGCTTCCCCTGTGATTGCCTCGAAACCCTGGAGGAGATCGGCCAGGAACTCAAAGCAGACTTCCTCGCGGCGGGCGGCGAGAAATTTGTGAGCGTGCCCTGCCCCAACGGGGACCAGGTATATGCCGCCGGACTGGCCCAACTCGTGCGCGCCAAGAACTCCTAGGGAACCCTCCAGGTCCCGGCAAGCACCTCGCCCGGCCATCCCAGGGCCCCCCGGTAGACAGGCGGCCCTCCACCTGCCACCATAGGCTCAACCCACGAGCTACCCCATGCGCACACACCAATCCAGCCGTTCCCTGGCCAGCAAATGCTGCTCCATCTTGTCCCTCCTTGCCCTCAGCTCCCCCCTCGCAATTGCGGATCGGGTAGTGACCATGGACGGCCGGGTGATCGAAGTGGATCGCATCCGCGAGAACCCCGAGGGCGGCTACATTTTAGAGTTCCCCCACGGCACGATCGTGGTGCCCGCGCACATCGAGTTCAAAGCGGTCGAGATGGCCTGGGATCCGGATGAGTACGAGCCCAAGGACGACAACGAGCGGGAGAAACTCGAACAGGGTTTCGTGCGCCACGAGGGCAAGTGGATCTCCAAGAGCGCCTACAAGAACCTACTACGTAAGGCCGGGGAAGCCAGCGCGGAACGCACCACAGAGATGGCGGCCTTCTCCAAGTGGACCACGGCCCCCTCCGTCGAGAGCAAGCACTTCATCGTCAAGTCGAACACCTCGCCTGACTTGCTCCAGTACTACAGCGACCTGCTCGAGTCTTACTACAAGCTGATGGACAAGCGCATCGGCATCAAACCCACCCCCACCCTGCGCCGCACCAAGATGAAGGTCAACATCTTCAAGAGCCGCAAGGAATTCGCCAAGATCAAGAAAACGCCAGCGGGAGTCGCCGGGTATTTTTCGCCCCTGGAACATGAGCTGAACTTCTACCACGACTACGAGGATCCGGGAATTAGCAACTGGGTTTCCCTGCACGAGTGCACGCACCTCTTGACCTTCTTAATCGATCCCCAGTTCCGGCCCCAGATTTGGATCAACGAGGCGGTGGCGGATTACTTCGGTAGCTCGGACATCGAGCTCGACAAGCGAGGCAAGATCTCCATCACTCCGGGCAAGATTCAAACCGACCGGGTCTTGACCGTGCAGCAGGCCCTCAAGGACGAGAAGGTGATGACCCTCGAGGAACTCTTCACCATCGAGAAGGTCGATTTCCAAGCGTTTCAATACGCCCACGCCTGGTCCTTTGTCTACTTCCTGAATAACTTCGAAGAGGGCCTGTACGCCAAGAAATTCGCACGCTTTTTCCGGGATCTGTACACGCGCAAGGGCGTGGAATACACATCGGTCCCCAGCTACGGACAGGCGGGCACGGGTTTCAGGGTCGAGCCCGAAGTGATCAAATCCTTCCTCCTGAAGAAGATCGGGGTCAAAGACGTAGAGCAACTAGAGAAAGACTGGCACGCCTACATCGGAGGAATCGAAATCAACGCCCCTGAAGCGCGGCTGAAGCGCGGATTGCGCGCCGTGCGCAGCATGAAAATGAAAGAGGCCCTGCCCGACTTGACCGCTGCGGTCGACGCCGGACTGGCCGATGCGCGGGCCTATGCCTCCCGGGCCCGAGCCCTGTCCACCGTGGGTAGGTTCTCCACCGATGGCGAATTACCCGGAGAGCCCGAGGACGGCATGACCCGCAACGAGCGCATGGAGCTCGCCCTTGAGGACATCGATAAGGCCATCGAGCTGGCCCCGATGAACGCTTCCTACCGACGGGATAAGGGCCTCCTGCTCTTGGGTTTCAGCCCCTTCATCTACGTCATCAACATGGAGCACTCAGACGACAGCTCGGAAGAGGCCAAGAACTGCCTCGGGCTGGCCCTGGACTTGGATCCGGGCAATGAGACCTACGCTGATCTGCTCGAATCGTTCGACCAATAGCCAGCGAATGAGAGGGTGCACCGAATCGCGCCCTCCAACTAAGGCCCCGGGAACGGGTTCCGAACCAATGGACGAGCCCATGCAAGCCACCACCCGCACCCAATCCCGTGAAGGCGCGCCGGACCAGTTCCAACGGCGCTGGGCCGTGGAGAATCCGAGGGGTCGCATTCTCTTGGTGCACGGTTTTGCGGAACACAGCGGTCGCTACAGTCACGTGGCCCAGAGACTGAATGATCTGGGCCTCGACGTAAGTGCTTTTGATTTACGCGGTCACGGGGAATCCGGAGGCCCACCTATTTTTATTAGCCGCTTCGGAGACTACCTGGACGACCTGAGCTGTGCCCTCGAATCCGTGGTGCGGGAAGCCAAGGGGGAACCGGTCTTTTTGCTCGGACACTCTATGGGTGGCCAGATCGCCACCCGCTTCGTGCAGCAGCATCAGCCACCTTTGAGCGGCTTGATCCTATCCAGCCCAGCCTTTGGTTTCGCCGTGAAAGTCCCCCTTTGGAAGGCTATTGCAGGCCGGATCTTCTCGAAGTTTTGGCCTGCTCTGGCACTCCCCTCGGGCTTGAACCGGGATCTATTGTCCCATGATCCCCAGGTAGCTAAAGATTTAGCCAACGACCCCCATGCCCATGTGAATGCCACCGCTCGCTGGTACACGGAATGCCTCGATGTCCAACCACGGTTGCTCGAAGATGCACCGGGGGTCAAGATCCCCCTGCTTTGCATGCTGGCGGGTGCAGACGCAATCGCCCGGACGAAAGCCTCTCGTGACTTCTTTGAGGCCGCTCAATCTAAAGACAAAGAGTGCATCGAATACCCCGGTCTCTACCATGAAATCTTCAACGAGTTGGAACGGGACAATGTCCTGCAGGACCTCGCTGACTGGCTCGGCCGACACCTCCCCGCCCAACCATAGAAGAGCCCGCAAGCAACCCGTTCCACAAGGGCCCGTGCCCATCTGGCTGCCCGCGATTTATCATCGCGGTGCACTCTTGGTGACGGACTTGGACGGCTGCGTAGGCTAAACCTCAATCTCCCATGCCCCGACTCCAAAGCCGCAAGCTCAGCCCATGGGCCATGAAGTGGATGCTGAACCTCTTTCCGCCTCTCCTTTTCCAGCGCATCAAGATCCTGGAGTTCAGCGCGGACTTCCAATACTGCCGGGTACGGGTCAGGCGCAGCATTTGGACCCGCAACCTGCACGGCACCACCTTCGGGGGCACGATTTATTCCGCCGCGGACTCGCCCCTACCCATGCTCTATTGGCAGATTTTTGCCCAGCGTGGCCTGCAAGTGGAGAGCTGGCTGCAAGCGGGAAAAATCCGCTACGAGAAACCAGCCGCCACGGAACTGATCCTCGAATTCCGCCTGAGCGATGAACAGGTAGCTTGGGCCACGACCGAACTGGAAACGAACGGGAGGTTTCGACAGTCTCTTGATGTGCAAGCAGTGGACCGGAGCGGAGCAGTTTGCGCCCAGATCACCATGGAGGCCTATGTGCGACTTTCCAGGGATAAGCGGGGCGCCCCCGCCGCGTTCTAAGCCCCATGAGAAGCCTTTCCAGCTAGGCCAGAAGGTAAAGAATGGGCAGAAAAATCCGCACTCAGCCGGGGCACGGCCCTCCCGGTGGCCGATGAAGGGATATTCTTGTGAATCGAGGCCTAGCACCCAGGGCTCCAAAAGGCGCAACAATGGCCTAACCTTGACCTAGAGCCCCCTGTTCTCCCATCCTGCGCCCACAAGAAACCTCCCCATGATCACCCCTCCGAGCTCCCAAGGATTCCATGCAAGGCAAGCCGCCATCGGCTTCGCCGTCTGCATGTGTCTCGTCTTGAAGCAGCTCGCGGGTCTGGTGGCTTGTGTTTGCTTGGCCACCGGATCACCGGCTCAGGCGGTCCATCAAGGCGAGCACGCACACTTGGATTCGGGAGGGCATGCCCACGAGGTTCACGGTGCGAGCGAGTGCTCCCACGAACAGAATTGCGGGGACCAAGACCAAGGCCAAGGCCACGATCCCCATTCCTGCGAGCAACACCTGCCCCATTCCTTTGGGGACCATGAGGGATCGCTGATCGCCAGCGACTCCTCAAACAGCGGTCCACTGCTGATTTTGGCTCTGGTTTCAGACCGCCAATCCCACCTGACTTTCACTGGGCCCAGCGGCTTTTCTGCCGGGCCCCTGGGCAATCATCCGCCAGGACCGCCTCCCCCAGGGAGAACTCGTCCCCGGGCACCGCCCCTTCCTTTCTGAAGTTAAGTTTGATCGCTGGTTTTGTAACCTGCGGCAGACCACCCCTTGCGCATCCAGCACTAGGGATATTTCAGGCAAGAAGGAACCGTGACCCGAGCGATGAACAACAACCAACCCAAGAGATTCCATAGAGAGAATGAGCCCCGCCGAACCAGCCTAGGCTGGAGTCTGCTGGTCTTTCTCGGCGCGTGCCAAAGCTACGCCCCGATCCCTCTCGATCCCGGCGCACACCAAGCAGCTTGGCAGGCGAGGACTCTCAATGACGGCAGCCTAGAGGCGTTTCTTGAGCAACGTCAGGCGCCCCTGCCCGGACCGAAGAGCCCATTCAATTTGGATGATGGACTCAATCTGCACGAAGCCCGCCTGGTGGCCATGGCCTTCAATCCGGATCTACGCCTGGCCCGCCTGAGCGCCGGTGTCGCCGCAGCCAAGGCCCAATATGCGGGCCGCTGGAGCGACCCCGAGTTTTCCATCAGCGCCCTACGCGCCACAGACAATATCCCCGACCCCTGGGTGGTGACTCCGGATCTGTCCTTCACCCTGCCCATTTCCGGCCGTTCGGGCGCGGAATCAGGGCACGCAACAGCCCAATCTGCGGCGGCTGTAGCCGCGATCCAACGGGCGGAGTGGCAGGTTTGGGGACAGGTTTGGAGCACCTGGCAAGATTGGTCGGCGGCTTTGCAGCGGGCCGCAGAAACCGAAAAACTCATCGCCTCCCTAGAGGAATTGACCGAACGCATGGTGACCCTCAGCGAAGCTGGAGAGGTCGCACCCACCGAGGCCAACCGACTGAACCTGGAACAAAATCAACAAGTCGCCGCCCTCATCGGCTTGCGCGGAATCGTAGAAGAAAAAGAACACACCCTGCGCGCCCTGATGGGCATGACCCCCGCTGCGGAACTGCACCTGGTGCCTTACCTCAGTCACCTTCAAGAGGGCCGTACGGAAGCAGATTTGATCCCCCTGACCCAGCGATCGGATTTCACCGTCGAGAGAGCTGACAACAATCTAGAACTGGCAGAGTTACGCCAGCAGTACGAGGTAGCTGAAAATGCAGTCGCCCTGGAGATCGCCAAACAGATCAGCGACCTGACCCTGGGTCCGGCTTATGAAGCGGATGGAGGACAGCCGCGAATCGGATTCGTGGGTGGCATTTCTCTGCCCCTGTTCCACACCAACGGGGGAGCAATCGCCACCGCCCGCGCCGAACGCGTCCTCGCCAGAGCACGCTACGAAACCACCCTCGAAGTCCTCGCCGGACGCTGGAGCAAGACCGAAGACAAGATCGAGGCTCTTAAGCGCCAACGGGGCCACATGGAGTACGAGCTGCTTCCCTTGATCGATCAACAACTCAAGGACGCTCTGAACTTGATGCAACTGGGAGAAGCGAGCAGTCAGATCTTGCAAGACGCCTTAGTCAAGGCTCACGAGATCAAGCTCGAATGGATCGACACCACCCTGGCGGTCAGCGCCGCGGAAGGAGAATTCGTGCAACTGCGCGGGCCCCAATCCAGAATCACTCCGACACCCGGAGAAGGAGAAAACAAATGATGAATTTCACCAAGGACATGGGATTTGCCCCCGCCGCGATGGCTCTGATGTGGTTGTTGAGTTGCTCGGGTGAGGCAGACACAGCCCCCCCGACCGCGGACGATCACGAGGCGCAAGGGAACCCTTCGCGCATCGAGATCCCTATCACCGTCCAACGCAATCTGGGGATCGAGTTCACCCAAGTCCAGGTGCGGCGGGTCGCCCAGACCCTCCGCGTTCCCGGCTCCTTTGAGCTCCTCCCCCTCGCCCGGCATGAATACCGCTTGGCCCTACCCGGCCGGGTGGATTTGCGGGTGGACCAAAACCAACCGGTCCAACCAGGCCAGGTTCTCTACCGCTACCAATCCCCCGCTTGGCCGGAACTTCTACATGAAATCGTGACAGGCGAACAGGCCATCCTCACCGCCAAGGGAAAAATCGAAGTGGCTCGCACGTATTTGAGCGAAGCGGTGACGAAGCTGGAATTGGCCCAGGAACGCTTGGCTTCCCTGGCCAAGGCTAACTTCAAACGGGCCGACCTAGAGGCCAACGCGTTGGAAATCGAGGCCAGCCTTCCCCGCTTGCAAGCGGGACTCAACCTGACCCTAACCGAGTTGGCCAACGCGGACCGCACACGCGAGCATGCCCTGCACCGAGCTGCGGCTGCGGTGAATTTGACGGAGCAAGACCTGATCAAAGAGGTGCAGCTGGACGGGCGCATGGTGCCAGCCTATGAGACCTTTGACTGGATCGAGGTACGGGCGGAGCACGCGGGCATCGTAGATCTGTTAGCCCTGACGGATGGCGCATACGCCCAGGCTCCCAGTCTGGTGCTTTCTACCGTGGACACGGCTCGGGTGCGCTTCCGCGCCCTAGCCTTGCAAGCGGACTTGCCGCGCATCGGAACCAACAGCGAGGTGCGCATCGTGCCTCCCCTTTCCACAGGCAGAACCCCGGACGAAGGGGTGGCGGCGATCATGACCATTGGCCTAGAAGCCCATCCGATCGACCGCACCATCACCCTCTTGGCGATTCCTGAAAGCTCGCCGGAGCGACCCTCCTGGATACGAGCTGGGGTTTCCGCGTTCTTGGAGATCGTGGTGGCTTCCAGCGAGGGCCCCTGCTTGGCCGTACCCACGTCAGCAGTTGTGCGCGATGGCTTGACCCATGTCTTCTTCCGCCGTGACCCCAAGGACCCTGGTGTGGCCATTCGCGTGGAAGCAGATCTGGGCATCAGCGATGGGCGTTGGGTGGTGATCCAAAGCGGCCTGATGCGGAGCGACGAAGTGGTCTCGGCCGGCTCCTATGAACTGAAGCTCGCGACCCAACAGGGTTCGACCCCCGTCGTTGGCGGGCACATGCACGCAGACGGCACCTTCCACCAGGATGAGCACTGATGCTTAAGAATCTGATCCGCTTTTCTATCGACCACGCCGCCCTGGTGTTGGTCCTGGCAGGGGTGCTCTTGGGCACGGCAGCTTATCGCTTGCCGCGCACGCCGGTGGATGTGTTCCCGGAGCTCAACGCCCCCACCGTGGTCATCATGGCCGAGGCCCAGGGACTGGCTGCGGATGAAGTGGAACAATATGTGACCTTCCCCATCGAAGCAGCGGTCAATGGAATACCGGGCCTGCGCCGGGTGCGCACCACGAGCGCCATTGGCCTGTCGATTGCCTTTGTGGAATTCGACTGGGGCATGGACATTTACCTCGCGCGGCAAATGGTTTCGGAACGCTTGGACACGGTGCGAGAGGAACTGCCTCCGGGAACCCATGCGGAGATGACTCCGATCACTTCGGTCACCGGCGAAATCATGCTCTTAGCGGTTTCCTCACCGGATTCCTCAGTAGACGACCTAGATCTTCGGGCCTATGCGGAGTTCGACCTGCGCAATCGGCTGCTGGCTGTGCCCGGCGTGGCGCAAATCTCGGTCATCGGTGGCGAGCTACCCGAATACCAGGTGCTGGTGGAACAGGAGCAACTGCGGCTCTATGGCCTGACCTTGCAGGATGTGATCAAGGCCGCCGGATCCTCCCACAGCACCCTCAGTGCTGGCTACTTGCCCAATGTAGACCACCTCGAACTTCCGATTCGCCAGAGCGGTCGAGTGCGTTCGGTGGAGGACATCGCGGGCACGATGATCCGCGTGCAGGATGGATCCCCGGTGACCATTGGCCAGGTGGCTAGCGTGCGCTTGGGCCCAGCCCTCAAGCGGGGCACGGGTTCCGACGGAGGACGCCCGGCGGTTGTCATGACCATCAAGAAGGCCCCCGGCACCAACACCCTGACCATCACGGCCGGTGTGGATGCTCTACTCGACGACCTGGGCACCTCGCTGCCCCCGGGCATTCACATCAACCGGAACATCTTCCGGCAAGCGGACTTCATTGACCTCTCTGTGAACAACGTGGTCGACGCCCTTCGAGATGCAGCGATCATCGTCGCCTTGATCCTGGCATTGTTTCTGCTCAGCCTGCGTACAACCCTGGTGACCTTGACCGCCCTGCCCCTTTCCCTGGCTGCAGGCATCCTGGTGTTGGAATACCTGGGGGAGACGATCAACGTGATGACCTTGGGAGGCCTCGCCATCGCTGTCGGCAGCCTGGTGGACGATGCGGTGATCGATGTGGAGAACGTGTTTCGACGGTTGAAGCAGAATGCGCAGCTGCCCATCGATAAACAGCAAACAAGACGGAACACGATTTTCTCCGCCAGCAATGAGATCCGGCCCGCAATGGTTTTTGCCACCTTGATCATCGTGCTCGTGTTCGCGCCACTGATGTTCTTGGAAGGCATCGAGGGCCGTTTCTTCCGGCCCCTGGGCATCGCCTTTGTGGTTTCCCTTCTAGCGTCCCTGTTGGTCGCCTTAACCGTAACCCCGGCCCTCTGCACCCTACTGCTCAATCCAAAAGGCGATGAAGCAGAGTCAGGTGATGGACTCCTCGTGCGCAAGCTCAAGGGAATCTACGAACCCATGTTGCAACTCGCCTTGCGTTGGCGATTCCCCCTCATGGGGGCGGCCGCAACAGCAACGGCCATAACCCTTTGGGTTGGCTCGACCTTTGGCAGCGCGTTCCTTCCGGAATTCAACGAAGGAACATTTACGGTGGCCCTGTTTGCTCCACCGGGCACTTCCCTCTCGGCCAGCGATCGCTTGGCGTCTTCGGTTGAAAGGCAACTCCTGCAACTGGAAGGGGTCGCCAGCGTGAGCCGCCGCACGGGCCGTTCCGAGCGCGACGAACATGTGGAACCGGTCAGCAACTCTGAGATTGATGTGACCATTCTGCCCGGTCATGAAAAGGAAGCAGTGCGCAAAAAGATTTCTGGTGTGCTGAAGGAAATCCCAGGCATCACGTCCAACATTGGCCAACCCATCGAACATCGCTTGAGCCACATCCTCTCGGGGACTCCAGCGGCCATCGCTATCAGCGTTTATGGGGAAGAGCTCAGCGTGCTGCGCTCCATCGCCAAGGAAATCGAAACGGCCCTCAAATCCATACCCGGTACCCGGGATGTGGCCGCCAACCGCGAGGTCATGGTCCAGTCCGTACCGGTGGATTATCGCCCGGCGCTCCTGGCGGCCTATGGTCTGACCCCCGCCTCCGCCGCACGCCAGGTGCGCGATGCGGTTTTTGGGGCCACCGTCGCCCAGGTCAACGATGGGGTACGTCGCTATGGGCTTGCGGTGCGCTTGCGCGACGGCGACCGGGACAGCATCGAGGATCTGAAGCGCTTGATCCTGCGCGGGGATGGAGGCGCCTTGGTGCGCCTGGAAGAGGTCGCACACATCGGTCGAGAACTCACCAGCAACCTGATCGCCCGGGAAAACTCCCAGCGCAGGGCGGTGATTTCCCTCAACGTGGCCGAAGGGGCGAACCTGGGTCACCTGGTGGCCAAGGTACAGACCAAGGTGGATCCCATCGTGGCGCGCCACGGCTATCGGGTGAAGTACGGGGGCCAATTCGAAGCGCAACAATCCGCCAGCCGGGCAATCCTCCTGTTCAGCGGAGTGGTGCTCTTGATCGTGCTTGTCTTGCTGCACTTGGCCATCGGCTCTTTGCCCGTGTCCCTGTTGGTGCTCATCAACCTCCCCCTGGCCATGATCGGCGGCATCATCGCGGTGTTTTGGACCGAGTCCACTGCTCCACTTAGCAATCTGCTCGGGCTCTTTGGTGTTGGCGGCTACATCCCACCAGTACTTTCAATCGCTTCCATGGTGGGCTTCATCACCCTCTTCGGCATCGCCATCCGCAACGGCATCTTGCTTGTGAACCACTATGCCTATCTGCGCGAGAACGAGGGCTGCTCCCTGCACCGCGCGATCATCCAGGGTTCCCTAGAACGCCTGGTCCCGATCCTGATGACCGCCTTGACAGCAGCCCTAGCCCTCGTGCCCATCGTGCTTGAGGGCAACTCCGCGGGCAACGAAATCCTGGCCCCCCTCTCCGCTGTCATATTGGGAGGCCTGCTCACGTCCACTTTCTTGAATCTCGTGTTAGTTCCCGCCGGTTACGCCGCCTTGCATGCAAGCTGGCAACCAGAGAGTGCAACACAGAACCATTGACCCCTGACCCTGATTCCAATGCAAAGCTTATTGACCCTCCTTCTGAGTTCCCTTTTGGCCGCTGGCCTCTTGTCCTGTAGTGACGAAGCCCCCCATGATCACGATCATGATGGGGATCATGGGCACGAACACCCCGCTGACGACGATAAAGGTGATGACCCCGGTGATACCCACGTCGAGGAGCAAGCCGACGAGCACGACCATGAGCACGAAGAGGTCTCGATTGGCAGCACCACGGTCGGCGAGTGGACCGTAAAACTTGCCCAGGGCCATGGCGCCGTGACCGCCGGAGAGGAAGGCCACCTAGTGGTGGTACTGCCCTTCAAGGACGACGGGGCCACGATCGTGCGCGCTTGGATCGGCAGCGCCGACCGCAATGCCTCCTTCGTGGGCAAGGGCGATTACGCCCCCTCCCATGACGACTATGACATACATGCCACAGCGCCAGACCCCCTGCCTCGGGACGTGAAGTGGTGGATTGAAATCGAGCGACCCGATGGCAAGAAAGCCACCGGATCAGCCCAACCGAACCTCTGATCCGGGCGCGGGAAGAACCCAAAATGAACGAGGGGTCCGCAATTGCGGACCCCTCGGGCAGATAGAAAACCGTGGGCGCTTGCCCCTAGTACTTCATCTTCGTGCGCGCCTCGCCGGTGGCAAGGATGGCAGCAGCCACTTGACGGCCAAAGTAGGTGTCCTCATGTCCCCTGAGCAATTTCTCAAGGGCTACCACGCGCTCATCACAATCCTTGCGCCGGCGCAACTCGCCTTCGAGAGCCTTGGCCAAACGCTTCTGCATCTTCATGGTGGCCTTCATCTCACTGTTCTTAGAGATGGTCTTGGTCATGGCCTTGAGGGTGTCCGCTTCGGGCAATCCTTTGAGGCCCTTCAGCATTTCCTGGGCGCCATCGTAGGCAGCAAGAATGTCTCCCACTTCGAGGGCCGTTTGCAAACTTGCCACCCGTGAGGTCAATATGCTTTGCAGCAAGGCACCCGCCTCGACCCCGAAGGGGTCTTTCTTGGCGAGCTTCTCCGCTGCTTCCAGTGCCTTACCAAAGTCCCCACCCAAGAAAGCCTTCTTGATCTTGGCTGCCTTGCCCGACCATTCGTAAAGGGGCTTTTGGATCGCCCCCTTGATGTGCTCCTCGATGAGGTTCGAGCTGAGACTTGAGGGATGACCCTGCCAGACAATTTTGCCGGAGGGGTCCACCAGGAATGCGGCGGGAATGCCGGTCACGCCAAGCTCGCGCTTCAGCGCTCCGCCCTTGTCATAGCCATAGGCATAGGCCGCCTTCTTCTTGGCAACCCATTTTTCGGTCGGTCCTGCTCCTTCACTGGTCACGCCAATGATTGAAAGTCCCTTGCCACCGAACTGCTCTTCGAGCTCGTTCAAGTGGGGCACGGAACTTCCGCAAGGGCCTCACCAGTGGGCAAAGAACTCAAGCAACACCAGGCGTCCGGTGTATTCGTCATACGAAGTGGCTTCTGTTTGGCTGAGCCCCTCAAGGACCACTGTGGACAGCTTGTCGCCGACCTTGTCGAGGGGTGCGCTGACGGTCATCGCAAGAGCTGCGGCCGACGCCAGGAAAATTTGTGCAATCATGATTGTCTCTGGGTAACGGCCCATCCGCCACCAATGCTCAGAGCCTAGCACGCCCAAGTCCCAGCGCCCCCCTTCTCCGAAAAATCCGGGTATGCCCCCCCCTAGAGCGCCTCAGCGCGGTCTCGACAGGGTATGGCCGGGAGTCGTGCTGAGGATCAGCGGCCGGCCGCCAGCACCGTCGCTCGTGACGAAGACTTCAAATCCATGCCGCCGGAGGGTGTAGACCAGGATTTCCTGGGCGTCCTCCTCGTCCTGCGCCACCAGCTCTGGGCATTTGTGATGGGCCATCTTTCCGTGAATCCTGAAGGCCTGGTGCATCAGACCCTCGCCCCGGGTGCGATTTGTGGGGCCCCAGGGGGTGCTGCCCATAAAGGAGAGGCAAAACCCACTCCCCAGCCCTATTATGACTGGGTGGAATCACTGCCCAAAATAATTCAGGGAGGCATGGGTGCCGGAGTGTCCGAGTGGCGCCTGGCCAATGCCGTTGCCCGCTGTGGACAACTCGGCGTCGTGGCTGGAACCGCTCTCGACGTCATCTTGGCCCGCAGGCTCCAAATGGGCGATCCTGAGGGACACACCCGTCGAGCTCTTGCCGCTTTTCCGTTTCCGGAGATCGCCAAGCGCGTCTTGGACCGCTACTTCGTCGAAGGGGGCAAGGCTGTGGACAAGGCCTTCAAGAGCAAGCCCTCTCCCAGCGCGACCCCCAGTCGCGCCCTGAACGAACTGACCGTGACCGCCAACTTCGTTGAAGTGTTCCTGGCCAAGGAAGGTCACACGGGCCTGGTGGGTGTCAACTACCTGGAGAAAATCCAACTGCCCACATTGCCGTCGATTTTCGGCGCCATGCTCGCTGGGGTAGGAACGGTTTGCATGGGCGCTGGAATTCCCCTGGCGATTCCCGGCATCCTGGACCGTCTAGCGGAAGGCAAGAAGGTCGAATTGCGCTTGGACATCAGCGGAGCCCTACCGGGCGAGACCTTTGTCACGCACTTTGACCCAGCCGATTTTGTTGGAGGCCCGGCACCTATTCTCACGCGGCCCAAATTCCTGGCGATCGTCTCCACTGGCATTGTGGCCAACGTGATGATCAAGAAAGCTTCTGGCAAGGTCGACGGTTTCGTCATCGAGGCAGCCACCGCCGGCGGACACAATGCGCCGCCGCGGGGCAAGGGCCCCTTGAGCGAAGAGGGCGAGCCGGTCTACGGCCCCCGTGACCTGCCCAAGTTCGAAGAGTTCCGCAACTTCGGCCTGCCTTTCTGGTTGGCGGGATCCCGCGCAACACCCGATCAACTCCAAGATGCTCTCCAACACGGGGCCGCCGGCATCCAGGTGGGCACCGCCTTCGCCTTCAGCGAAGAGTCCGGCATGAATCCCGAGTGGAAAGCCAAGATCATCCAAATGAGCAAGAAGGGAGAAGCCCGGGTCTTCACCGACCCGATCGCCTCCCCCACTGGCTTCCCCTTCAAGGTGATTCAACTCGAAGGAACCCTCTCCCACCCGGATACCAACAACAAGCGCCGCCGGGTTTGCGATTTGAACTACCTCCGCCACGGCTACCGACTCGAGGACGGCACCATTGGCTGGCGCTGCCCCAGCGAGCCTGTGGACGACTACATCCGCAAGGGCGGCAAAGAGGAAGACACCGTAGGCCGCAAATGCATCTGCAACGGCCTGCTCTCGAACATCAGCCTGCCCCAAGTACGCAAGGACGGCGTCACTGAACCCGCGATCTTCACCTCGGGCGATGACGTGGCTACCGTGGCTCGTTTCCTCGCCCCGGGCGCGACCTCCTACAAGGCCGCAGATGTGATTGAGCGGCTCATGGGTGCTGTGGCCCAAGCGTGAAGCAACAGAGTCAGCTCGCCTGCCGGCTTCCGATCTTTCTGCTCTTCACCGCTGCCCTTTGTGGCTCTGCCACTCTTAAGGGAGGCCAGGATCCCAGACACGCCGATGAAGCTCTGATACCGAGCTTCTCCTACGAGGCAGGAGTCCGCTTCCTCGACGCCAAGGCCACCGAGTGGAGCGAGAAACGCAAGTGCGTCACCTGCCACACCACTGGGATGGCACTGCTTGCACAGCCCCTCGTTTCCACGAGCCCGCAAGAAGTCCACAAAACCCGAGCCTTTGCATCGGAATACTTAAAAGAGTATCTGAACGCCAGCAGAGTGCCGAAAGGGCAACACGGCAGCTTGACGGGAATGGTTGCGACCACGGCCTTTCTCGCCCTCAGTGACGCGCGAACGAAATCGGGCCTGCAGCCGATCACTCGCAAGGGCCTCGACTACGCATGGCGGAATCTCGATGAAAGCGGAACCTGGGAGGATTGGCTGCAGTGCAATTGGCCCCCGTTTGAGGCGGACACCGCCTTTGCCCCGACTCTCATGCTGATCGCCCTCGGTGAGCTCAAAGATTCCAGTCCCTCGATTGCCCTGCGTGCCGAAGATGAAGCTGGAGCAACGCGTCTCATGGGTTGGTTGCAGTCGCACCCACCCCTCAGCCTGCACGACAAGGGCATGCGGCTCTGGGCGGGTCTTTCCTGGCCGAAGTTGAACAGCTCAAAGCTACGCCGTCAGTGGACACGAGATCTGAAAAAAACTCAAGGCAAGGAAGGCGGTTGGAGCATGGCGTCCATGGGAGCGCCCAGTTGGAAGCACGATGATGGGATTCCTCCCAGCGCCACCAGCGAATCCTATCCAACAGCCTTTGCCCTCTTCGTGCTCTTGCAAACCGGTGCCAAGCGAAACGACTCTTCCATGGTCAAGGGCCTCGATTGGTTGCGCAGCCAGCAGCGCGTGAGCGGCGCTTGGTTCAGTGCGTCTCCCCGGCGAGACCGCATGCACTACATCAGCCATGCTGCCACCGCACTCGCTTTACTTGTTCTCCGGGAGGAGCCGGGGCAGAGTGACAAGTGAGAGCTCTCAAGATCATCCTGGCCCTGTTCCTCTCCCTGACGTCCCTTGCGAATTCCCAGGTCACGCTTTCCCGATTCCTAGGCGATCATATGGTGATCCAAAGGGATCAACCCATCGCACTCTGGGGTGAGGCCCCGCCCAGCGCACGGCTGGTGATTCGCATGGGGGAAACACTGGTTTCCACGGAGGCAGACCCAGGGGGCTCTTGGAGCGCGGAACTTCCCCCCCAGCCAGCAACCGGGAAACCTTTTTCGATCACGATCCAATCCGGGGTGCAAACTCTGGAACTGCAGGATCTGCTCATGGGTGATGTCTGGATCTGTGCGGGTCAATCCAACATGGATTTCCCCCTCTCCAGGGACCAGGACCGGGACAAGGCCCTATCCGAAACCCCAGGGGACAACCTGCGCCTCTTCCATACGCGCTACGCGGGATCAGGTGCGGGAAGGAACTGGGACGCAGCCACTCTCGCACAACTCCAGCCCGAGTCTTTTCTGCAAGGGGAATGGACCCGCTGCACCCCCGAGGCCATGGCCCGTTTCTCCGCAGTGGGCTACTATTTTGGGCACGCTCTGCACGGGGAACTCGGGGTCCCGATTGGATTGATGGACCTCGCTGCCGGTGGCACCCCCACCGAAGCCTGGATTTCCCGCAGCGCCCTAGCCGGAAACCCAAAGACACGCAGCTTGGTAGAAGAAGGAAACTGGCTCAGGAATCCAGAACTAGAGGTGTGGTGCCAGACTCGGGCCGGACAAAATCTCGGACAAAGCCAAGCCAAAGAAATCGAACTCCCCGGTGACGCCCGCGGGCCAAACCACCCCTTCAAGCCAGGCTTCATGGCGCTCACCGCCCTCAAGCCCCTCGCAAGAACCTCGGTCCGCGGGGTCCTTTGGTACCAAGGGGAATCGAATGCTGAGTCTTCTGCGCGCGTCGCACAGCATGCAGACCTCTTCCCTCTCTTGATCCAGGACATGAGGGACAACTTCCGCCAACCGGACATGCCTTTCCTGTTCGTCCAGCTCCCCGCCATGGGGCGGCCCCACTGGCCGCTCTTCCGGGAACAGCAGCGCATCTTTTCCCAGCAGTTGCCCCACGTGGCAATGGCGGTGACCATCGATGTGGGCCATCCAACAGATGTGCATCCCCGCCAAAAACGCCCGGTGGGCCTTCGGCTTGCGCGCCTCGCCCTGCATCTGACCAAGCCAGAGGGGACTGCTCCCACGGGCCCCACCATCGAGCGCTTCGCCAAAACGAAAGAGGGCCTCCGGATATGGTTCGCGAACACCGCCCATCAGCTCGCCACAAGGGATCAAGCCCCACCGCGGGGATTCGAGATCATTGAGAGCGACGGAACAGTCCATGCGGTCCAAGCGCGAATGGAAGGGGCGACGGTATTGCTGCTCTTTCCTTCCAGCTTGAACCCGGTGGAAGTGCGCTACGCATGGGCGCCCGTGCCCGACTGCAATCTGACCGATGCGAGAGGTCTTCCGGCGGCTCCGTTTTGGGCCCGGTAAGTGGTAGCGGGGACGGGATTTGAACCCGTGACCTCAGGGTTATGAATCCTGTGCTCTAACCAACTGAGCTACCCCGCTAGATTGGCAGCCGGGAAGGTTACGGCGCGGCGAGGGCGGGGTCAAGGCCCGGGGAAGAAACGGCCGCGAATGGCCTCTGGAGAGTCGCTGCCCACGAGTTCGCCCCGGACTGAGTGATAGCCAAGGGCTACATCCTCGGCCTGGCCCGTGTCTGGGCAAAAGATTTTGCAGGTGTCGATGGGCTTGGCGTAGAGGTGCAAGGACACGGCCCGGACGCCCCCGGCGGGCCGAATCAGGTGGTAGGCAATCGAGTCATCGATGAAGGCGACTCCACCCTCGCCAAAGGACTTGGCCCGGCCCTTCTCCAGGGGCACTAGCCTTTCGCTGGCCCCATTCTCTGGTTCGCCGTAGTGGATCTCCTCCAGCTGACCCTCCAGAACCGCCATCCAACAATTCTGGCCCGCGTGGTCGTGAATCGGACTCTCTTGACCGGGGTTCCAGCAAAGGAGCAACAACTCGAAGGAATTCCCCCGGGACACGAGGTTCCGGGTGTAGCGCTCATCGGACCACAGGGCCCAGTCATCCCAGTCCCGGTGCTCGGCCTGATAGGCGCTCAGCAGAGAGGAAATGCCCTTCCCCCTGGAGTCGCGGTCAAACTCGGCCTGCAGGGCGGCGCACAATTCATCGATGGGGCGTTGGCTCATGGGCACACAGGATACTCGGCCCAAGCGTCGAGGGCACGGAAAGAGGGGACTCAAAATGGAAGCCGGGATTCCCAGGCGTCCCAGCCAGGGGCCTCACGCCCCCCAAGTCAGGCCAGCTGCTCGGTCCCACCCCGGGCGCAGGCAAAAAGCACGCAGGCGGGATTCTCCGGTCCCGTGGGCTGGGCCGCATCCCCCAGAGCCACCGGAGTGTGCTCACTGCCTTGCGGGTAGCGCAGGTAACTCCCCGCCAGGTGCTCCCCCAGCTCGTCACGATAACCTCCGGCCAAAACCAGTACCTCTTCGATGCCCAAGTGCCGATGCGGCGGATACCCCGAGCCGGGCGCCATGCGGATGAGGACCGTTGCGCCCTCTTCCGCCCGGCCCTCTTCCCCTTCGCTGGCAAGCAAGTACCAATCCACCCCGGGAGTTGTTGTGGAACGCCAGGGCAGGTCTTGGGTCAGAGCAGAGGGGTGGAAGCCGGGGATTTGCATGGGAAAAGGGTAGGGGAATCTGATCTTGGAATGGGGTTTTTCCGGGTCACCTGGGAGATTGGTCGAGGGCCTACCCCAGCAAGCAAATCAGTCGAGCAACTCACCAAGCAGTCCATGGGCCAAACCCACCGTGCGCGTCCAGCCCCCAGGAACCCCCAGTGCATCGAGGGCGCTTCCCAAGCACAGCAAGCCGGCGGGCAAGAACGAAGCCCGGTCTGCCTCGATGGGCCTGCTCCGGCGCGAGGCGAGATCTTCCAGCCAAAGATCCTCAGCTAGGGAGAGGATCCCGGAAGTGCTCGCCCAGACCCGGTCCGCTTGGGTGTGGTCAAAGCGATCCAGGGCCAAGACCAGGCAGCCCAGATTCACCGCGCTGCCACCGATCAATGCCAAAGGATGATCCCCCCCAAGATTCTCCGGCAGTTCGCTGAATTGGGCTCTCGCCCAGGCCCGGGCGGCGGCGAAGGAATCCGGGCGGCTCAGTCCTTTCCCGTCAAAGCGTTCCGTCAAGGTCAAGGCCCCCAGGTCCAGGGACTTGCGCTCGGTGCCCGCAGCCCAAACCACCTCCGTGCTCCCGCCCCCCACATCCACCGCAAGGGTTTGGGAATCCCCCATGGCCACGGCCAAGTGACTCAATCGCGCCTCCTCTTCCCCACTGAGGATTTCCACAGAGCAACCGCAGGCTTGCTCCAATTGAGCGGCGACCTCCCGACCGTTCTTGGCCCGGCGCAGGGCAGCGGTGGCAACCACCCGCACTTGACTGGCCCCGAGGCCAAACTCCGCTGCACCGCCCAAGAGTTCGCCCATGCACTGCACACCACGTTCCAGCGCGTCCTCTTGGATCAACCCACCCGCCTGCATGCCCTGGGCCAATCTAGGCATGCGGATGTCCTGGCTCAAAATCTGAGGTGGACCCCCATCGCACGCCTGCCCCACCACGAGTAAAAAGGAGTTACTGCCCACGTCGATCACCGCGGCGCGCTTGGAATTCGAGGAAGCGCTTGAAGAAGGAGCGTTGTTCATGTGAGCCGGCCCCGGGGAGTCAGGCACAACAACTGGCGCACCTGCTGTAAGCGCGTGGACCAGTCCCTCGTTGTCCAACAGGGGCGCACCAGGTGACAAGATTTCTGAGGGTCTGACATAGTTCTGATCCTAGTGAATCGAATGACAAGGAACCCCAATTTAGCGATTGCGCGGCTTGAGGCGCACCCGAAGCGGATCCTTGGAACCCTTGATGCGCTGCACCTCGCTGAACTTCTTGAAGGAACTATGGCTGACAGTCAAGCGCAGGTTTTCGCGGGGCACGCGCTTCAGGGTCAGGCGACCTTCCTCGTCGGTGCGCCCTTTCCAGCGAAGAAGTTTCTTTTTCTGATCGGGATCTTCTGATCTCTCACTCAGCACAACCCGCGCACGGGAAATGGGCTTGCCCTTGGTGTCTACGACGATCACTTTCACATCGCTCGCTCGGCGCAGCTCAAAGCGCCCTAGGTTGAGGACCTCACCACCGAACACATCCACCGGGGATAGGCGCAACTGTTCAAAGCCGGGGGCACGCAAGGTCGGTGTGTAACGGCCAGGGCGAATACCTGTGAGAATCAATTCGGGCCCAACCAGGGAGCTGATGCAAGGACCCGTCCCAAGAACGACCAAGCCTTCCACAGGCGCACCACTACCCCGGGCCACAGCCTCTACCCGAAGGCTGCCGGGGTCCTGGCGCAATGTGCGCTGAACGGTCAAAATCACCTCCTGGGGCCGACCGGGCATCAACAGGACATTGAGGGGCTCCACCTGCTCCCAGCCTCTGCCTGAAGCCATGAGGGTCACCTGGCCTCCTTCGAAGTCTGCGATTTCAAAGGACCCGTCGGACTCGGCAAAAGTCCGACGGCTGCGCCCGCTTCCAAGAACACCCCCCTGTTCCTTGGCGGTCACCAAAAGGCGCGGGACCTCCCAACCATCTAGATCCCGCACGTATCCGCGCACCACCGAAGCGGACTCCAATGTGATCTGCGCTACTCCTCCGGGCACAAGCATGACTTCTCCCCGCAGCCAGCCTTCTCCGCTTACCATCGCCCGAGACATATCACTCGCCGCGAAAGGAAAGTGAGCCAAGCCTTGATCGTCGGTGACGACCCTCGGACGAAAACCGCTGGGCAATCCCCCGAACCCATCGGGTCCCCCAAGAGTGACCCGCACTCCAGCCACGAACTGCCCCTCCGGATCGCGCACGCACACGCCAAAAGAACTGGTTGAGGCGAGGGTGATGAGCACCCCTTCAAGAACTTGGCCCTCGGCCACTTGGACACTCGCTTCCGCCACAAGGTCAGGGCCGGTTCGCACTTGGAGAAGAACCGGCCGGTTCGACGGAGCCTGCTCGAATAGAAAGCGGCCAATTTCATTGGTAGTCGCCTTCAGGATCAACCCAGCGGTCTCACTTTTGGCGCGAACCTCATCCTCTGACACTTCGCCCAGCCCGCTGCGCTTGAGAAGTGCCTTGGCCACCAATGCCACCGTGACATCGGCGAGGGGCTGCCCAGAGAAATCTCGCACAAACCCAGAGATACTTCCGGACGGAGCCACCACCAGCCGCTGCTCGCGCCCACTGTTCTGATGCGTCAAAGTGAAGGAGCCACCCACGGGCTGCCCCCAGGGAGTCCGCCCCTCGACAATCAACTCGCAGGCAGCAAGGCCCTCGAAGGAGAATTTCCCGTCCGCATCGGTGATGCAAGCCATCCGAAGGGACCTGCTCAGGCCACGCGACATTCCCGACACCTGCTGGCGCAGCTCCAGAGTAATCCCAGGCACGCCGACGTTTCCGCGCTTGAACACGACCTGACCGCGATAGACAAGGGCCCTGGATAACGGTAGCTGCAACAGGGTTTCTTCCCCCATGCGCACCTCGAAACCACTTTCAAAGGAGGTGCTTTGCGCCGGACGGTGCAGGCTCAAGCTCCAAGTCCCCGCGGGCAGCAATGCTCGAAACTGCGGTTCCCTATCCAAAGGCACCACAGAATCCGGCTTGCGGTTGGACCGGTCGAGGGAGCCTCGATAAAAGCGAACCTCCCCATAGGGAGGTTCGTACAACTCCGTTAGGTGCTCAAAGGTGCCGATCACCACCCCCATGGGGACCATTTCTAGCTCAAAGGGATCCCCTTCCCATCCAATCCCCGGATGCTTGCGCTCTTCAAATCCCTCAGCAGTCAATGCAAGAGCTAACTGGTCCGCCCCAAGCCATTCGATCTCGAAGGAACCGTCCTCACCGCTCTCGCCTTGCGCGGTCCTTCCCTCTCCATCGCTGATTGTCACCGTGGCCCCCGGTATGGACAACTGGGTGCTCTTCGAACGCACAGCCCCCTTGATCCAGCGCCAGCTTGCGCCTTCCGAGCTGCGTGTGGTGCCCAGCCCAATACCGTCCGCGGTGGCCACCCCGATGTGCTCCCCTTGGGAGGACCCGGCTCCTTCGGAGGAGTCCCCCGAAGCGATCAAGTTCCGTGGGTTCGAAGCCACCGTGCCCGCGTCCGGCGCGAGGGGCACGAGCTCTACCTGGGGCGCAGGAGGCCAAAGCACAATTCCAACTCCAACCGCAATGAGAACCATCAAAAGGCCCAGGACTTGGATCGCGCGCAGCATGGGATCTATCCTAAGGGCAAACAAGCCTCTGGTCACCCACTAGGCTCATGGCAACTGGGCTCATGGGTGCGTCCCTCGCCGGGGAGCCCGTTCAGCCGCTCTCGACTTCGCCGCCGCCCAAACGACTTCCCACAAAGGCCCCGTAGCAGGTACCTTCCAAGTTGAACACCTGCACCCGGCTGCCGCCGTGATCAAGCAACACCACGCGGGTGTGGCGGTCGTCTTCGCCGGGCACCACTAGGATCCCGGTGGGATGGGAAACACCACCAACCTCTTCTCCCGCCGCAGCGAGGCAACCGTTCACGCGACCATCCGGGCCGAGTAGGAGCACGGCACCGCTTTCGCCACCCCAAGCCACCACCGAGCGACCGCCGGGGGCGAGGGCAAAGGCCTGGGGCCAAGCCCCGTCGATTTCTGGCAGGGGCAGGGCGTAATGAAATGCACCTTGCTTGAAAACCTGCAGCCGCGGGGTCCGGGCCTCCAAGACCCAGGCCTCCTCATCCTGCAGCACGATCCCTTGGGCATCCCGAAAGAAACCCTCCGGATTGCCCAGGGGACGCAAGGAAACCATACGGCCACTGTTCGGCGAAAGGATCTGAGCCCCGTGACGACGCAAACCCGCGCTGGTCACGCCCACCAGAAACTCGTCGTCTGTACCGGTCACACTGACTCCCGTGGGACGACCAATCTGTCCGGCAAGGTCTTCCTTCCCTGCGGGCACATTCGCGATTTCCCGGCCAAACAGCGAGAACGTACGCAAACTCAAGCCTTGGCCATCCGCCACCCAAAGGCGGCGATCCTCGTCCACCGCAATTCCTTCGACGCTAGAACGTTCCCGTTCCGAATCACGGAACGTGAAGCCACCAGCTAGTCGGCGTCCGTCCAAGTCGTGGGTCCGAAGGCGCGCGGTTCGCGCGTGGGATCCGACAAAGAGAACACCGCCCTTTTGTGTTAGAGCGCCACTCATGCTGCGAAGTCTAGGGGCGCGCCGGGGGGGGGGCTGGAAACGAGCAACGGAACAAATCTCAAGCATGTTGAGCAACGAGCTTTCCCTTGAGGGCAAACGCTCAACCTTTGCGCAATTCAAGCAGCACGATTTCCGCCGGTGCCCCCACGCGCAGGGGCACGCCCGCCACCCCCAATCCGCGACTGATCACCAAGGCCGTCGGTCCCAGCTCGACCCTCAAGCCAGGGTGCGCGGGACCCAGTGTCCGCAAAAATGGCAGGTCGATTTGACGACCGTGGGTGTGCCCGCTGAGGATAGCCAAGCATTCTTGACGGGCTAGATAGGACCCCGAGCTTGGGTTATGGCATAGACAGAGCTCCAAGTCCCCTGGCCCCATGCCCGCCCGCGCTGCTTGGATGTCCACCTCGCGACCCTCCTCCGGGTCCTCCACCCCCGTCAGCACCAGGGGCAGATCCCCAAGGCGTTGGCCACGGTTGCGCAGAAAACCCCACCCCTTCTGTGTGAAAGCACGCTCGATCTTCCCCTCCTGTCGGCCCCGGTAATCATGATTGCCGAACACCGCGAAGGCCCCCAGGGGCACCTGCGCCAAGGGGGCCATGACCCCTGCCAAATCGACACCCGGCCCCACCTCACCCGCGATGAAATCCCCGGTGAAAACCACCAGGTCCGGATTCTCGGCCAGGGTGGCCTCGATCACCCCAGCCATGGATGTTGCCCCCAAAAGCACGCCCGCATGCAGATCCGAAAGGTGCGCGATGCGCAGGCCGTCGAGGGAGGCGGGCAGACCCTCGCGCCGAATCACCTCATGACGCAACAGGGGCGGACTCAAGAAGAGGCGCGCGTAGAACCAACGGCCGCCCGAAGCCCGGGCCAAGCGCTCCGCCAGCCAAAACACGCACAGGCGCAAACGGGAATAACGCCGTGGGGCTTGTCGAAGGTTCGATGTCATGGACTCTGGCGGAAGATTCGGTCTACCCCCATGACCCCATCATAGGAGCCCCTACCCGCGCTGTTTCGCAAGTGATTGGATCGGGGGGACACCCAGGTCCTTTCGATTCAACGAAAGCGAGGCCTGGGCCTCTATTGGGCAAGTCGTTCGATCAGCTTCTGGATGCGTAGAAGGGCCTCTTGACGTCCCAGAAGCCCGATCATCAGGAACAGATCTGGCCCCCCGGGCTGACCAGAGAGTGCACAGCGTAGGGGCTGGAAGAGAGCCCCAATTTTGACCCCACGCTCCCCGAGCCACTCCTTGGCGGCTGTGCTCGTGGCCTCGGAGTCCTCGTCCGTGGGCCTTGCGCCCAGCCACTCACCAAAAGCCCCGAGTAATTCCCCGGTGCCCTCGTGCTTACGCGCTCCCTTTTCTGCCTTGGGCTCATAGATCAATTCCTCGGCGCTGACAAAGTAGGGCGCGAGCCAACTCGGCGCATGGCTATAGAGGGACAGGCGCTCTTGAACAGCGCCAATCAGTTGCACAAACCAATCCCAGCGCTCGCGCAGATCGGCTTCGCTGCTTTGCCCCTCGGCCACCACGAAGGGCAAGCAATGCTCTGCTAATTCCGCGGGTGTTTCTCCGCGCAGGTATTCCCCGGCCAGCCAAAGGAACTTGTCTGGGTCAAAAATCGATCCGCCCTTTGAGACCTGCGCCGCATCAAAGTTCTCAACAAACGTCTCCATGGAAAACACCTCGGTCTCCCCATCCAAAGCCCAACCCTGGAGGGCCAAAAAGTTCAGGATCGCGCCCTTGGGGTAACCCTTGGCGCGATAATCCCCCAGGCTCGTGTCCCCGCTGCGCTTGCTCAACTTGCGACGGTCCTTGCCTAACAGGAGTGG
The DNA here is from genome assembly GCA_028823345.1 of Planctomycetota bacterium. Taxonomy (GTDB): domain Bacteria; phylum Planctomycetota; class UBA1135; order UBA1135. The sequence continues at coordinate 11,498 of JAPKBR010000008.1, read as the reverse complement.
CAGGTGCCCGAACTCCGGAGGTTCCGCCCCAAGTGCCTGATAAATCAGCAACTGCTTGGGTGTGTTGACCAAGTGTTCCTCACCGCGCAGAACACTGGTGATGCCCATGGCCATGTCATCGCAGACCACAGTGAAATTGTAGGTAGGCATACCACCGCCCCGGCGCATGAGGACCCAGTCGTCAATTTCCGTATGGGGCAAGGTGACTTGCCCACGCACGAGATCCGTGAACTGAGTTTCTCCCTCGGGGATTCGGAAGCGCATGGCAAAGGACTCCCCCGCATCCGCGCGCTCTTTGCTGGCAGCGGCACTCAAGTCGCGATCCGCCCCGCGATAGGCCACGCGCTGCTTGCGTTTTTCCTGCTCTGCGTGCCAAGCATCCTGCTCCTCGGGAGTCGAAAAATCCCGGTAGATATGTCCTCCATCCTGCAAGCGCTCCACTTGCGCGCGATAGGTATCGAGGCGCTCGGTTTGGAAGTATGGCCCATGCTCGCCGCCCACGTCCGGACCCTCATCCCAATCCAAGTCCAACCAACGCAAACCCTCCAGAATCGCAGCCAGACTATCCTTGGTGTTGCGCTCCACATCCGTGTCCTCAATGCGCAGGACAAAGGTCCCCTTGCCATGGCGCGCATGGGCCCAGTTAAAAAGGGCGGTGCGACAGAGGCCAAGGTGAACGGAACCGGTGGGACTGGGGGCGATACGGACGCGCATGATCAAAGGGGTGACAGGGGAGGGTTGGGCCAAGAGCATAACCCTAGGGTCGGGCGCAGCTTCCCAGGAAGTGCACGGGGGCCCCCACCTTTCTCACCGAATCCAAGATGCGGCCCCGGTCTCTGACGGCGTATCATTGCCGCATGCCCACAGGACCTCTCGACCTCGACTTCCTTCGCCGCCTGCCCAAGGTTTCGCTCCACGACCACTTGGACGGTAGCGTGCGTCCCCAGACCCTGATCGAACTCGCCGCAGCCTCTGGCTACCAGGCTCTGCCCACCGCCGATGCGGACGAGCTCGCCACTTGGTTCAGCCGCGGCGCCGACCGGGGCAGCTTGGCCCTCTACCTGGAAGGGTTTGCCCACACCATCGCTCTGATGCAAACCCCAGAGGCCCTCGAGCGAATCGCCCATGAATACGCGGAGGACCTGGCCGCAGACGGAGTGGTCTACGCGGAGGTGCGCTTCGCCCCGCTCTTTCACACGAACGAAGGCCTTGGCCTCGACGCGGTACTCGACGCGGTGATGCGCGGATTGAAGCGCGGCAAGGCGGACTTTGGCATCGAGTCGCGCATCATCGTCTGCGCCCTCCGCAACCAATCCGCAGAGATTTCAAGCCGTCTCGCGGACCTGGCCACCTCCTGGTTCGACCGGGGTGTGGCGGGCTTTGACTTGGCAGGCGAAGAAGCAGGCCATCCGCCCAAGGACCATCTCGAAGCCTTCAACACGATCGAACGGGCCAACGGTTCCATCACGATTCACGCAGGCGAGGGTTTTGGCCCCGAGAGTATCTGGCAAGCCCTGCAGTACTGCGGCGCCCACCGCATTGGCCACGGCACGCGCCTGATGGAAGACATGGCAATTTGGGAGGGCAAGGTAATTCGCCTCGGGAGCCTGGCGAAATTCGTGCTCGATCACCGGGTGCCCCTGGAAATGTGCCTTTCCTCCAACGTGCAAACCGGAGCCGTACCGAACCTCGCCAGCCATCCCTTCCCCCACTTCTTGCGCGAGGGTTTCCGGGTCACGATCAACACGGACAACCGCTTGATGAGCAACACCACCATGACGAAGGAGTACGCCATTGCCCACCGGGAATATGGCCTCAACCTTGCAGAGCTAGAGCGACTCGCGGTCAACGGCATCAACTCGGCCTTCCATGATTACTGGGAGCGCCGGCGCATTCTGCACGAGCGCATTGAGCCCGGTTATGCGGCCGCACGCGCGGAGCTCGAAAAACTCGGCATTGAATCCGGTCACCCCCTGTCCCACGGGGACAAGGACTCCTAGTGGAACTCGCAGCACGCCGGGTGGAACCCCACGCCTTCCGCGGCGAGTTGCTGGTGCGCAGTTTAGATTCCGAGCTGCTGCGCGGCAATCCCCTCGGGGATCCCAACCAACGGGACGTGCCCGTTTGGAGTCCAGCCGGAGAATCTGGACCTCTACCCTTGGTGCTGGTCCTCGCGGGATTCACCGGCCGCGGCCAAAAGCACTTGGACACCCACCCCTGGCATCCCGGCCTTGCCCTGCGCTTGGACCAAGCCCACGCCACCGGAGACTTCCCCCCCTGCCGCGTGGCCTTCCCCGACTGCTTCACCATCCTAGGTGGCAGCCAATACCTGGATTCCGCTGCAGTCGGCAACTACCAAAGCCACGTGCTCGACGAGCTCGTGCCTTTCATCGAGAAACACTGGGATTGCGCTCCTGGTAAGCGCGCCGTAGTCGGCAAGAGTTCCGGCGGATTCGGCGCCCTGCGGCTCGCCCTAGACCGCCCCAATCACTTCCAAGCCGTAGGATCCCTAGCAGGAGACATGGGCTTCGATTTGGCCTACGGAAGCGAACTCCTGAGCGCCGCCCGCGGCCTGATTCCTTGGGAAGGCGATGCGTCTAGATTCCTCGAAGCCTTCAAACGAAAACCCGATCTATCAGGAGACGGACACGCGGTGATCAACGTCCTGGCCATGAGCGCCTGCTACGCGCCCAACGGATCCCGCCCCATGGGTTTTGATATGCCGATGAATCCGCATACGGGCGAACGCCTCGAACCCGGCTGGGGCCGCTGGCTTGAGAACGATCCCCTCGTACGAATCGAGCAGGACGTATCAGGTTTCAGTAGCCTCAAACTCCTGGCCCTCACCGCCGGAACCAAAGACGAATTCCACCTACAGTTCGCCCTGCGCCGCTTCTGTGAACGACTCAAGGACATTGGTGTTTCCTTCGAGCACACGGAGTTTGACGGCGGGCACTTTGGAACCGACGCAGAACTCCTAGACTTGACCAAGCGAGTGGTTGAGAGCTTGGGGTAGCGGAGCTTGAACGAAATGGCCGCTCAACAGCGGCGCGCCCAGGATGCCTGGGCAGGGCTAGCGAAGGAAGGAGGCACGGAACGCTGAGCGTTGGAGGGGGGAGCGAGATCCGGACCTCGCATTCCTCTCAAACTCTCACGGGTACCGAACCTCTACCACCGTATGAATTCCCCCGCGCACCATGAAATCCCCTTCCACCACCATTTCTCTGGGCGCAATCGCCGCAACCAAATCGTCCAGAATCTGATTCGTCACCGCCTCATGGAATGCACCTTGGTCGCGATAGGACCACAGATAAAGTTTCAGGCTCTTCAACTCCACACACAAATCCCCTGGCGTGTACCGAATTCGAATGGTGGCAAAATCCGGTTGCCCAGTCTTCGGGCAAACGCAGGTGAATTCCGGGCACTCGAAACGAATCTCGTAGGAACGCTCCGGGTTCGGATTTGGAAAGGTCTCGAGAGATGTGCTGGGCTGGGTGGACATGGCACGCAGGTTAGCGGGTGTCTCCCATAGGCGCTAGTCTCCGCCCGCCGCGACCACCACTCGATCGATCCGGCCCTCCACGCTCCATACGCCACAAGACCCAAGAAACCTCGTGGCCCTGACCATCATCTCGCAGCAGCGGCACCCCATAATCGCCGATTTCCACCACCCAACCCTCACGACTCCAGCGTGGCTCAAGACCCTCCGACTAGGGTTCGGGCTCGCTTCTGAAAACCAGGGGCTTCCCAGCTAGGGGCCCCACCGCACGCAATCGGGTTAGCCGTTCCGCAAGCACCCAGGCCGGCTCGCCGCGCAAATCAAATCGGGCCTCGGCCAAGTCCTTGTTCGCCCCCAGCACCCAGACCCCCTCGGCGGACCCGGTGATCCCGCCAGCGGCCTCCCATTCCAATTGGGGCGCGTCGCTCCCCATCAATCCACGAGAAACGTGAACGCTCAATTGGGTGTACCAGGCGGAATTCAAACGGCCGCCCGCAAGCGACCCATTCGTAGTCGGAGCCAAGTCCCCTGGGCCGAGTTCCAGAACACCAGCCAAGTGCCCCACCGCCCTGGCGTCCAGGGTCACAAGGGGCCCGGCCGCTAGCCCAAGAAAATGCGGCGGCACCAAGAAGCACAAGCCCCCCGCAGCTCGATCTACAAAATCAGCGCTGCCCCACCAACTACCCAAGGCCGCACGATCCATTACACGCACAAACGGCCCGCCCTCAGGAACCTTGCCCCAAGCACCCTCCGCAAGACGGCGCGAAAGCAATACGGATGGATCCCTAGGCAAGATCTCGTGCCCTGCCACGCGCTCGGTGGGCTCCAGCAACACATAGCTCCCCTGGAAAATACGCCGGCCCGCAGCTTGCTCCAAGTCCGTGCGCAACGCATCAATCGTCCGGCTGGCCTCACGAATCGGAACGGCGGCCCCATGTGCCAACCAAGCAAACAGGAGGATCAAGAACGCAGGTATCAGAATTCTACGCAGGTCACTGATTGCGGTGGCCGCAAGCCCCCAACCAGTGCACAAGATCAGGGTCGCCCCAAGCAGCAACTGAGCCCCCACCAAATCCAAACTCACGACCCTTTGATCCGCATCTAAGATCAAGGAAAGCACCAAGGAAATCCCCCAAACAGCGACGATTCGACCCCAAAGGCGGGGAGCTCCCCGGGCCGCAACGAACCCAGGATGAGTCGCGAGGATCAAAGTGGCCAATGCCACCGGAATCGCAAGTACACCTGCAGAACCCACGGGTGCTGGCATGAAGAGCACCCCCAGTTTTTCAACGCTGTAGGGAATGGCCTCAAGGTGCACGGACAGGTACTGAAAAGTACGCGCCCCCTCTGGTGCCAACTGGCGACGCAGCATGTACTCAGCTGCCACGCATACACCGCAAGCCGCAAAGGTCAGAAACGCCGAGCTCCAACGGGCTCGGGTCGGCCGGTGCCGGTGACTCGAAAGAACCTCCAGCACGCCGTATAAGAAAGGTAGAAAGAGCGCCCAGCGCCCACACATCCCCGCCAAGAACGCAAACAGGAACGCGCGGCCCAAGAGACGTTTGCTGTGTTCCTGGCGCGCCTCCAAAAATGCCGCCAAACCAAACGCCCCGAAGGCAAGGGCCAGCAACTCTCCGCGCAGGTGCACCATGGCCACGGCAGCCACGGGCAATGGATGGACCAAGAGCAATAGTCCCGCCGTCAATGCCGCAGCCCGGGCTGTCTCTTCCCCAAACCACGGGGTGAACAAGCGCCGCAGTGCGATCCGCAACCCCTGGGCCGCCAAGGCCAGCACGAGCAGATTTTCTAGTCTCAGCCAAGTGGCCAGGTGCGCCGGCCAAACTTTGTTCGCGCTCCAAACCACCCTGGACAAAAACAACGAGAGCGCCGCGAGGGGTCGGCCATCCGTATGGGGCACGGTGTAAAGCGCAGCCGAACCGCGCCCCGACAGGCCCGCCAACAATTCCAGGTCCGCCCCAAATGGACCGGCCGACAAAATCGGCGCATAAGCCCAAGCCACTAGGCCGAGGAACAGCGCCACCCAAAAGGGTTTGTTGAGACGGGGACCCATGGCCCTACGGTAGCCGTCCGACAGCCGCTACCCTAGGAGCTCTTCCAGGAACTCTCTCCCCTCCATCCAATGCTGAATACCTTCCAACCCCTAATCCAAGCCGCCACCGACCTCGAACTGACCGACCCCCCTGCCGCCCAGGCCGAACTCACCCGCCGCCTCGACCCCAAGGGGCCTGATGGCCAAGCCGTGACCCAAGCCCTCCAAGCGCTCCTTGCTGCCGAAAAAATTGCCACCCGTGGCGAACTCCCGGTGCGCTGGGGGCGGGTTTCGAAGGCCAGCCCCGAGACTGGAGACTTTTCCATCGACGTGGTGCATATGAATGGTGCGGGGCCAAAACATACACATGGACGGGGAGAGATTAATTTCTGCGTGGCGCTTACCGGAGAGCCGACCTTTGATGGTCATGGTCCAGGCTGGGTGGTGCTGCCGCCGGGGTCGACTCACGTGCCGACCGTGGCCGGGGGTGAGATGCTGATTGTGTATCTGCTTCCGGGCGGGGTTGTAGAGTTTGGTTGAGGAGCAATAAAGCCCGGACCATGCTCACAAAATGTGGAATAAACCCCACCTCAACCACGTATGGAAGAACAGTCTCTAATACCCAACAGGCGCCCCCACGCCTCTCTCGCACACCCTTCGCCTCTAGTTCCCAACAGGGAACGTACCTCTTACGAAAAGCACGTACCCAAGAGGCGATGATGAGGTTTAACTCTTCTATAAGCGCGTATAGGACCAACACGCCCTCGACCCAATGCAAAGACTCCCCCACTCACGACTCTCCTTCGCCGCGCTCCTTGCTCTCGTCGCCATCGGCACTTCCAGCGCGCGCACACTTACCGCTGGAGACATCACCTGGGAAGGGGACTGGGCCGCAGCGAAGGCACGTAGTGCCAGCGAAACGAAGGTGCTGTTCCTTGCGGTCAACATGGACGGGGAGCGTGCCAATGACCGGCTCGCGACGAAGGTCTACCACGACAAGCGCATCGTTGAACTTGCGGGATTCACGGTCCCCGTCATCGCCAGCGCTCACGAACACTCCAGCCGCACCTGCAAGCGTTTTGGCACGGTGGAATGCTCCCAGCACCAGTCCATCGACATTCGCGTGCGGGAAGAGCTTCTGCCCAAGGACGAGGGCGGCTTTGTGGTGGCGCCTCAGCACGTGTTCCTAGGCCCTAGCGGAGATGTGCTCCTTTCGGTTCCCTATGAGATCAACGCGGCGGAATTGGAATGGTGTTTGGTGGAGGCGATTCGGCGGGTAGATCCGGAATCCAAAATCCAAGCCAGCTCTAAGGCCAGAGCACCTAAGCGACTCGTGGATGGCGGAATGACCGCCATCGTCGGCGGCGACAACGCATCGCCGGCCACCCTCGAAGAGGTGCTCGAGTTAATGGAACAAGTGCGCAAGGGCCGCGTGAAAGATCGCGAAGCAGCCCTGCGGCGAATCATGACCGCGGACGAAGAGGAAGCGCGGAAGTTCATCTCGCAAGAGCTCCGAGCACCGGGCGGTGGTCGAGGCGGTGGAGGTGGTGGTCGCGGTGGTCGCGGCGGCGGCGGAGGTGGCGGCGGCGGCGGCGGAACCGGTCGCAACGAAGCGGGCACCGGCCCCTGGGCCCAACAAGAAAAAATCATCCGCACCATCGCTCGCCTATCCCCCTCCAGCTGGTGGGTGCTCATTGAAGAATTTGCCTTCTCCAAGGACGAAGACCTACGCAGCGAATGCATCGCGGCCCTGGAACAACTGCAAGCCCCTGAGTCCGTCAAGATGATCCAGTCCGGCTTGCGCAAGGAAAAAGACGAGCGCCTCGAAGGGAATTGGCTGCGAGCCCTCGCGAGTTGCGCTCCCTCCGACACGAAAGTCGCGTCCAAGATCCTTAAGCTCGCTGAGAAGGACAAGAGCCCCGCTGTACAAACCCAAGCGATCCTGGCTCTCGGCTGGCTCGCGCCCTCGGAACAACGCACGGAACTGCTGAGCGAGTTATTGGAAGGGGATGAACCGGACATGGCTGAAGCCGCAGCCCTCGCAGCGGGGCTATCCAGGGAGGAAGTCCTCAAGCAAATGCTCGAAAGCCACGCGGTCAAGGCTGAAGGGGACATCAAAGCCGCTCTGGATGCGTCCCTGTCGGTTTGGGAAAAGGGTTCCCTCGAACCCCTCGGGCCTTTGATCCGCGCTGCCATGAACGATGACGTGCCCCGTGAGCGGTTCTTCGGGTTCCCGCGGAGGTAGGGCAGGCCTCGCTGGGCACCCCGGTAAGGAACGATTAGGATGGGGTCGCGAGCGAGAGTCCATCCCTCCCCACCCTGCAGTCCCCCATGAAGCCCCTCACCCTGATCCTCCCCCTGGTCCTGACCCTGGGTGCCACCGGTTCGACCATCCCTGTGCCTGCTGGCTCCAGCACGCCCTTCAAGGCAAATCAAGAGGTCCAAGATTTCCCCACGGCCCGCGCCACCCTCAACAAGAACCTCGCGACCTCCCTCGTAGAACTCGCTGGCCGCTGCACAAAAGCCCGCGCTTACCTACAGCGAGATCTCTGCTACGAGATGCTCCTCATGGCGGACCCTGAACACAAGGCCGCGCGAAAGACCCTCAAGTACAAGAAGGATCGCAAGACCGGCGAGTGGAGCCGCAATAAGTACAAGGCACCCAAGGATCGGGACGGAAAATTGGTGGCGGCTTTAACCGACGAGCGCGAAGGGTTCCTGGAAGACCATGCGGTAGCAGTACTCCAGTTGCTCGACGCCCATCAAGCGGATTTATCCTCGGACGAGATCGACGTCGAGACCCAGGCATTGCTTGCCGCCCTGCCCAACAGCGAGCGTGTTCGCACTTATCTGGGTCAAGTGCAATTGGAGAAGAACGGAGAGAGCCACTGGGTGCAAGCCTCAACCGTGCGGGCCCTGGAACAACGCAAGGCACAGCATGCTGCTTGGAAAAAAGCCCTTAAGCAAGTGGATGAAGTCGAAGATGCCGAGATCCTCGCCAAGGAAGAGGCGCTTGGAGTCAATTTTAAGGCCTGCTCCGAAGGCTCGACCTACCGCGTGCTTTCCAGCGTCATCAAGTCCGAGACCGCAGCCCTCGCCCGCAAGCTGGAAGCCCTAACCCTTTGGATGCACCCATTGCTGGGGACCAACGAACCGGACGGCATGGTGCATGTCTATCTGATCTCGCAAGAAGAAGGCGCCGGCTTCATCAGTGAATTCCCAGACCTAACCGACGCCATCCGCGAAGACCTCAAGGGCTCCAACGGTGCCTGGCTGGGCCGCGCAGACCGGGTTGGGGTTTGGAATTCCCACGGCAAGAGCCGCATGGACCAGACGATTCGGCTCGTGATCAGCTATGCCCTTTTGGACACCTATGGCCGCATAGACGGGGGTTGGGTCAAGAACGGCTTGCCCGCTTGGATGGACCAGGGCTTGGGTATTTATCTGTGTTGGAAAATGAACGAGACCAAGCTCTCGGTCCAGTTGCGAGACTCGGGGTATGCGAGCAGCAACGACGACCCCACCACCAAGATCCAAGAGGGCGAGGACGATTGGATCGTTCACGCCCGAGCGGCCATGACCCGCAAGCGCAAGCCCACGAACTTGGCCCTGGCCCTTGGACGCAATGTGGGCACGCTGACCACCCGCGAGCTGTATGTCACCTATGGCTTCTCCGCATGGCTGCTGGAGGGGCACGATCCAGAGATCGTGCATGCAATCTTGCGCCGCGCGGGCCAACGTGAAAACCCCGTGACTCTGCTGGAGGAAGTGCTCAAGCGGCCGTTTCCCCAGATTGAAGACGCCTTTCGCCAGTGGTTGCGCGAGATCAAGCACTCCTAACTCAGTCCGTTTCACTACTCTGCACAGGAACCCACCCCATTTCTCCCCATGCTGATTACCTTCTTTCTGCTGGCCCCGGTTGGCACGATCCCTCTCCCCCCAGCCGCTCCCGCCCTTGTGCGCCAAGAGGACGGACGCATGGTCGAGCTCAACCGCCGTGTGGTTTGGGAGCTAGAAAGCCTCGCCAACGAATGCCAAAGCGCCAAGGCTTTCGTCGAACGCAACCAGACCTATGAGGCACTGCTGGCTTTTGCTCCCGAGCATGCCATGGCCCGGAAAACCCTAGGACACAAGAAGGACCGCAAGACAGGCGAGTGGGCCCCGCCCAAGCGAGCGCGCAAGGCCAAGGCAGCGGAAGCTGAGGTCGCTGCACCCCTGGCCGAGAAACGCGCGGCCCTGCTCAACGCTTACATCGACGATGTTCTGGCATTGCTCGATAGCCAAGAGCTCGCGCCGGCGGCCCTGCGCCGGCAGGAGGAAATCCTTTTGGCGCTGGTCCCGGACCACGTGGGATTGCACAAGCGCCTGGGGGAAGTACTGCACGGTGAAGGAGCCGACGCGGTTTGGATGCTCGCTGAATCCATGCGCGCCCTTGAGGCTTTCAAGACCAACAAGAAACTGCGTGACCGATTCGAAGCCGCCGCTCCGGATATGACCGAAGGCACCCAGAGCCCCCTGGAAAAGGACGGTGCCCTGGGCGTGACCTTTACAAGTGTCCTGGAAACCGGACGAGTGCGCTGCGTCTCGGCCCTATCGGAGAAAGAAACCCAAAAAATCGGGAAGCTGGTCCACGCCACGTACCTCTACATGGACTCGCTCTTGCGCAGCAATCAACAGCTCGCAGTCGGCACCGTGTACCTCTTCGAAGGCCAGAAAGCCACCAAGGAGTTCATCAGTCGCTACCCCGATCTGGAACCCGCCCGGCGCAAGCTGTGCAAGGATCTGCTTTGCGCCTACCTAGACCACAACGCGTGCAATTCGTCCAGCAAGGATGCCCTCGAACGACTTGATGGTGCCCTGCGTATGAGCATCGCGCGCCATCTGGCATGGACCACCGGTACTTTTGGCAAGCACGGTTGGATTGCAGAGGGGCTCGGCATCTATGTGACCCACCAGATGTGCGGCACGCGACTAATCTACACCAAGGACGCCAAGGATGGCAGCGCGGCCAGCCAAGGAAAAGACCCCCTCGATCGCATGAAGCGAGCGAAAGCAGATTGGTTGAGCCTGGCGCGCTCAACATTGGAGGGCAAAAATTCCCCCAAGCTGAGCTTCACCCTGGGACGCGATGTGAACAAGTTGACCCGGGCCGATGTGCTGGTTTCCAACGCCTTGGCGGCTTATCTGCTGGAAGGCTGCGAACCGGGAGTCGCCATGCGGATCTTCAAAGAAATCGGACACAAGAAACTCGGTTCGGCCCAGGTGATCGAAGCAGAGTTGGGACTCAACCCACCTGCTCTCAAGCGCCGCCTCATTCGCTGGCTTAAGGAGATCGGAAAGTAATCCCGCAATCGTCTCCCATGTCTATCAAGGAACAAAATACAGGGCGCTTCGAACGGTTACTCCGCTCAGGGTCAGGGCGTGTGCTTTTGGCCCTTGTGTCGGTGATTTTGTTTACGACCGCGAACACTTTGGAGTTCCGGGGCCTGTTCATAACGTCCCGCGACCCGGACCTGTTTATCTGGGAGGCCTATTGGATATCCCAGTCCATCCGTTTGGGCCTGTGGGCCTTGGTGGCCTTGGTGGGAATCGTCCCCCTCATGGGGTTGGCGCCTCGCTGGCCCCTGGCTAAGCAGATCGTCGCCCACGGAGCCCTGGCCCTGACTGCTGCATGGTGCTTCGGCCTGGCGTGGGAGACCATTCGGCCGGAGCTGCCCTCTTCGATCGACTTCGAAAAAGCCATGACCATGCGCCAGGAGCGACGCGATCAGATCCAGGACAGTTCGGAAGGGAGCGCGGAGCAAGCCCAAGCCCCTCTCTCACCGGGAGAGAGCCCGCTCCCCAGTGGAGAGCAGCGAGAGGACGAGCGACGCCAACGGGGTGAACGCGCCGGTGGTGAACGCGCCGGTGGTGAACGCGCCGGTGGTGAACGCGCCGGTGGTGAACGCG
>JAPKBR010000039.1 GCA_028823345.1 Planctomycetota bacterium | reverse complement strand
AGCACGGTGAGCACGGTGAGCACGGTGAGCACGGTGAGCACGGTGAGCACGGTGAGCACGGTGACGACGAAGAGCATGAGCATGAGCATTCCGAGGAGCAGTTCTCCGAGCACGAGGGTTCCTGATCATGCTCCCGACCCTGCTCTGTTGGGCCGCTTGCGCCCTGCCCCAGGGGGAAGAACCGGCCCCGGTGGGGCGGGTTTTGCCCGCAGCTCAGCCCGTGGTTTCCCGGGAAGTGCCCAAGACTCTTTCCGGTGAAGAAATTCATGACTCTCACAAGCGCGCAATCGATTCGCTCTTGGGCCGTCAAAACCCCGACGGGAGTTGGGGGGCGGGTGCGCCTGACTGTGTCTTGGAGTTGGGCTTTGCCTTGGAGACCTATTACTCCTGGCAAGTAGGGGCCCACGCCCTGGGAACCATGGCCCTGGCCGCGATTCCCGAAACGCCCGAGCGGCGTATTGCCTTGGACCGCGCGATCCACTGGCTCTGTACCACGCGCCCTTCGACCCGCGGGTCGGACTGGGACAACGACCGGGTCTGGAGCACGCTTTATGGGTTTGTGGCCTGCATGGAATTGCTGGACGACAAGCGTTTTCAGGAGGGCCCGACGGCGGAGGCTCTCACAAGTCGCGGGAAGAAGTTCATGGATTCGCTCTTGGCCCACCAATCCGACATGGGGGGCTGGGCTTACTACGACGATCCGCCCTATGACCGTATGCCCACCTGGGCCACCTCCTTTTGCACGGCTCTCGTGTTGCCTTCCATGGTGCGCGCGGAACAGCGGGGCTGGGCGGTGGAGAAAAAAGTGAACCAGCGCGCCCTTAGCTATGTGGCTCGCTGCGAACTGCCCGGTGGAGCCTATGAATACGACTTGAATCCGCGCGTGCGGATTGGAGGCATCGAGCACATCAATCGCATGGAGGGCAGCCTTGGCCGCACCCAAGTGGGAAACTGGGCTCGGATTCAGGCGGGGGATCGGCATGTGACCCCCGACTCGGTGCGCGAAGGGCTTGCCGCCCTCTTTAGGCATCATGGTTTCCTCGATCACGCCCGTACCCGGCCCGTGCCCCATGAGGGCTTCCACGCCAATGCGGGCTACTTTTATTACTTTGCCCACTACTACGCTGCCAAGGTGATCAACACCTTGCCAAAGGACGAACAGGAAGAGTGGCACGCCCAGTTGCGGCCACATATCACCAAGACCCAATGGAAGGACGGCAGCATGAGTGATTTCATGGATGCGGGGTATGCGATCACCTCGGCTACAGCATTTGCGATCCTGACCCTTGAGGCGGGCTTGCGTTGATCATGGGTACCCTTGACGAATCGGATCCCGGCAAGGCCAGCACCTGTGCGGAAGTGGATGTGGAGCAGATCGGAAAGTTCTTCTGCGCCCTGCTCGATGGGCGGCTTTCCCCGAGCGCTGCGGAGTATGTAGATCAGGCAGCCGCAGAAATCATCGCGGGGGTGGATCTCAAGCGCATGGGGATGCTCTTCGCTCTCGCCAGCAGACATGCTCGTGACCGAGTGTTGCTCGATCCCAGCGAGGAGGAGCTAACCCTGGCGGCCAAGTTGGTGCCAGGTTGGAACCCCGAGCGCTGGGGCCTGCTGGAAACCCTGCGGGCCAGGTTGTGGTTTGCCCGTCAGGATCTAGATCAGGCTAGTTGCGTCGAAGCGGTGGAGGCGCTCTTTGCCCATGCGGATGAGGGGGAGTGCCGTGCCCTCTATCGCATCCTGCCCCTCTTGCCCGATGGTCTGCGTTTTCAATGGCGCATGCAGGAAGGTTGCCGCACGAATATCGTGACGGTTTTTGAGGCCGTGGCCTGCGACAATCCCTATCCCGCTCGGCACTTTGAAGACGTGGGCTGGCGCCAGATGGCGATCAAGGCACTCTTTTTGGGCTCGCCCCTCTGGCGTGTCCACGGTCTCGATGGGCGGTTGGACGAGGAACTGGCGCGCATGGCCCTGGACCTGGTGGAGGAGCGCAGCAGCGCGGGCCGTCCGATCCCTGCGGACCTCTGGCTTTGCGTGGGGCCCTTTGAACAGTCCCGGGCCCTGCCCTTGATCGCCCGCGAGGTGGATCATGGCACCGAAGAAGGTCGCTGCGCCGGAATTCTGGCCCTCGGGCGTGCCCTGCAAGAGGGTAGGCTAGAGGCCCTGATCCGTGCCCAAGACCCTCTTCTTAGTCCCTGGGCCCAGGCTGCCCAGGATGGCGACTGCTCCCAGGCAGCTTTTAGCCGACTCCCTGGCCGGGAAGCACCCAACCAGTAATCACGATGCGTTTTTTCGATCCACACATTCACTGTTCCAGTCGCACCACCGATGACCTCGCGGCCATGGCCGAGGCGGGCATTCGCGCGGTCATTGAGCCTGCTTTTTGGTTGGGTCAGCCGCGTACGACCCTCGGCGCGTTCACCGATTATTTCTCTAGCATTTTGGGTTGGGAGCGTTTCCGTGCCTCCCAGTTCGGCATCAGCCACTATTGCACGATTGGTTTGAACTCGAAAGAGGCAAACGACGAGGGCCTTGCCCGGGAAGTGTTGGAAATCCTGCCGAGCTACGCCCTCAAGGAAGGGGTCGTGGCCATTGGCGAGATTGGCTATGACGAGATCACTCCCGCCGAGGAGCGCGCCTACGAAGCTCAACTGAATTTCGCTGCCGAGAACGACATGGTGGTCATGGTGCACTCACCCCACAGGGACAAAAAGCGCGGTATCCAACGCTCGATCGATGTGGCTATCAACTGTGGTATCCCCATGAATAAGCTGGTCATCGATCACAACAACGAAGAGACCGTCAAGGATGTGCTGGACTCAGGCGCCTGGGCAGCATTCACGATTTACCCCCACACGAAGATGGGCAGCGCACGCATGTGCGAGGTCGTTAAGCAGTATGGGCCCGATCGCATCATTGTGGACTCATCCGCCGATTGGGGTATTTCCGATCCGCTGGCGGTACCGCGCACTGGGGCCCTGATGTTGGAGAAGGGCATCGACCCCGAGATCGTGCGGTTGACCACCTGGCAAAATGCCATCGACGCCTACGCCCAGTCTGGGCAGATTGACGTGGAAGCCCTCGAAGGCTCTTTGGAAGTGGACCAAAGAGAACTCTTTGGCGATAGCTCCATCCTGCGCGGCCAAGAGCCGCGGGTGGATACGCCGGTGATCAACTAAGGTCGAGCAGGCGGGCGATGTTGCCCCCAAAGATCTGACCGTGTTCGTCGGCGCTGCCTCCGAGGCTGCGGACGATGGAGGACTGTTCGCTGAGTCGGTCTTCCCGCCAGCCCGCGGGGAAAGGTCCCGAGTCCGTACCAAACAGCACACGCTTGGTGCCAAAGGCATCGAGCGCTCGCTCAAACACGTCCTTCAGGGTCAGATTTTGTGACTGAGTTCGGATCCAACCGTTGGATGACGATGTGTCCGTCGAGATGTTGCGGCACTGCATGCCCGCCATGAGGGTCTCGCGGAACATTCCCGCCCCGAAGTGGGGGATGATGAAGTTCACGTTGGGGTGGCGGTCCGCCGCGGGCACCAGGTAGAGGGGATTGGCTAGGCTGGGATTGGCGGTGCGCTTGAGCCCGAAGTGGTCCCGCAGGGGGACCTTGAACAGCCCGCAATGCACATAGCACACGCCTTGCACAGCGGCGATTTCTTCCAGCACGGGGTCGACCAGGGGACTGTCGATACGGAATCCGTGTTGGGCGGGGAACAGCAGCAGGCCGCGCATGCCCCGCTCCACCAGCAAGGTGCGTGCTTTTTGCGCCGCGTTTTCGACGTTGGGGTTGATGACTGCGACTCCCGTGAGCTGCTTGGGGGCCGCAGCCGCGGCTTCGGCAACGGTGCCGGACTCTTTTGGATGGCTGGAAAAAATCACCAAGCGGTCCACCGAGGACTCTTCCATTTCCGCCAGCCAATTGAGCCGATGGACTGAGTCATCCTCGTCGGGCAGTTGCAGGCCGGTGGATTCCTGCACCAGAGAGATGCGTTGGCGCACCGTGCCAGCCATGGGGCTCTCCTCTGCGAGGGCTTGGAAGAAGGGGTTAGAGAACCAGTGACAGTGGGCGTCGATGAGGGGGGGATTGGTCATGGGTCGCCTCTTGGCAGGCCCTCATTCTATCGGCGGAAATCCCCCCGGTTGTGCCTGATGGCCCTGTTATTTGAGCTATGCGGGGGGGGACGCCGGAGCAGACGACCTCCATGGAGCCGGAGAGGGAGCCAACCGGGTACCATTCCGCCCTATGGAATACTGGGGCCTCGATTTGTCCAAAGAGAACTTCAAGTTCTCGGCGGCTCACTTTCTAATTTTTCCCGACGGCAGCGCAGAGCGTTTGCACGGGCACAACTACCGGGTTTTTGTGGAGATCGATGGAGGTCTCGACGAGCACGGACTGGTCTTGGATTTCAAACGCGTCAAGCCGGTGGTGCGCGAGCTATGCGACTCCCTTGACGAGCATTTTATTGCTCCGGGGGAACATCCGGAACTCGTGGTGGGGGATTCAGTGGATGGGCACCGGGAAGTGCGCTATCGGGAGAGTCGCTACTTGATGCCCGAAGGGGATTTGATCGTCTTGCCGGTGAACAACACGTCGTCCGAGAATCTGGCCACATGGTTGGGCCGGCGCTTGCTTGAAGAGCTCAAAGGGCGCTTCCCCCTGGTGGAGGTTCAGCGTCTCAAGGTTAGCGTGCAAGAGACTTCCGGCCAGCGCGGGGTCTATCGTTACCACGCGTCCTAGTGACCAGTACTAGGGCTGGAGGCATTGGCGAGGAGGGCAGCTTCAACACCCTCGTCCTGGGAGTCATCCAACTGCTTGTCCTGCAAAGAGGTCAAGAGGGAGTCGATACCCACCAGGGATATCGTCGGACCCCCAAGAAGTTCCAACTCTGCCACCAAACCTTCGGGCCAGCCGGCCCCAAGGTTTTCGTCCGCGAGCCAAGAGTGTAGGGCGTCCACAGCGAAGTTCGGGTACATCTGCACCAACTCGCGCAACTCGTCTGGCCCCATCTGTTCTACGGCCGCTTCACGCCAGGCGAGGGTTTCATCCACCAAACCCGCAGCATCCAACAACCAGGTGTGGGGCACTTCGTCCAGGCCTTGGGCGTCCGCCTTGAGGCAAAGGTCCGCAATGCCCTGCAAGCCAATCGCCGCTTCGGCGCGCTCTATCACTAGGAAAGCCAGGCCGTAAAATCCGCGCTTGGTGCCGCTGGTCAAGGCCGTACTGGAGAGACCTGCTTGCACGTCAAAGACTCGGCTCTGGGGTTTTTCTCCCTGGTCTTCTCCTGAAAGGGTCACCCGTGCCAGCCACTCGCGCTTGTCATTCGGCCAAGATAGGCGCAACTCAAGTTTGAGTCCGCCGCAAGCCAAAGCTGCCGAGCAAAGCCGTCCCGCTCGCAGGCGAGCCGCCCCATCGGGGCAGAGTTTGGCGCTGACCAAATCGCAAAGTCCCTCTTCTAGAGTTCCCGGCAAGAGCTGCCATGGTTCGTCGAGGGCCGCATGGACCAACTCGTGGGCCAGGGTGCGTTCCAAATTGTCTGCGTTGCGTGCAAGCAGCACCCGATGGTGGTGCTCGCTCCAAAGGCCTTCTGCGTCAGCCACTTGGCTGCCGGGAAATGCGTAGAGCCGAGGCTGTCCTTGGATCCAAACCTCTAGGTCATCGGGCAAGCTGCTGAAAGGGACGAGGGCTTCAACCTTCGGCCCGAGGGCGTCGAGGAGAAGGGAGGTGTGGTGGGCCTCCAGGAGGTCCCCTGCGCGTACGACTCCCTCCGCGGCCTGCACCCGACTTGCGGGGGGCTGCACCATACAGGCGCCCATGAGCGCGGCGGCCGCGAGAAGCGGCGCCCTGGATCGGGTGGTAAGGTTCACAGGAAAACGTACCCCCGTATCCGAAGGGCAGGCCGCGAGAGGGGCAATTCGGATCCAAATCGGTACAGAAAGGGCTACCGGGAGGGGCGTGGGGGGTATCGTGCGGCTCCCATGGACGCCACCCCGCCCCCCCTGACCGACTTTGGCCTAGCCCAGGCCGAGGAGATCCTGCGCGCCCACTGGGGTCAGACCGGCTCCCTCAAGCCTCTGACCAGCTATGAGGACCGGAATTTCGCCCTGCTTGATGGGGCCGGGGAGCCCAGCCATGTGTTGCGCGTGCAAAACGTCGGGGACCCCCTGCGGCTGGGACTTGAGGCCCGCGTCCTGAGGCGCCTCGCCCAAAAGCTGCCAGGTATTGCGCCGGAGTTGCTGCCCACGACCAGCGGAAAAGATTGGGTGGAAGTACCCGGTCAGGATGGGCGTGTGCATCTCGCGCGCATGATGACTTGGGTGCCTGGACCGCTCTTGGCAGATTTGCCCGGGCGCAGCATGGACACTTGGTGCAGCTTGGGGGAATTGCTCGGCCGGGTGGATCGTTGCCTCGCAGAGTTGTCCACCAAACCTGGAGAGGGGCAGCACACCTGGTGCATGGAAGCCACCGAGTCATTGGCCCAGGTCTTGCATCTGGAACCCGATCACCGCATGCGGCGTTTGTTCGAGCATGCCCTGCTGCTCTATGGGGGATGCGTACGTCAGGTGATCGGCGACTTGCCCCAACAGCTGCTCTTCTATGATGCCAACGAGTTCAACCTGACCGGTCGCGTAGAGCCCGGAGTCGCGGGTGCTTCCGACCGCGCAATGGTGACTGGTTTGTTTGACTTGGGAGACGTGGCGGTGTCCGCCCGTGTGACCGAGATCGGCATCGCCGTGGCCTATGCAACTCAGTTGGCGGATGAGGATCCTCTCTCCGTTGCCTTGTCCCTTGTGCGTGGATACCACCGGGTCTTTCCCCTGGAACTAGAGGAGCTCAACCTGGTGATTCCCTGCGCCGCGGCGCGCTTGACCATGAGTTTGATCCATGGCCGGGCCGCGCGGGAAGCGGACCCTGACAACGCGCACCTCAGTCAGCACACAGGGGATGGGCCCAAAACCCTAGCAGCCCTATTAGCAATCTCCCCCGAGCACGCCCGCCAGTACCTGGGTGAGGGCCTGGGCTTGTTGCCAAAGGGACCAAGCCACGAGCCTCAAGACCTCGCCGCGCTACTGGTATCCCGTAAAGCCGTGCTCAATCCTGGGCTTTCCCTTTCCTACGACGAGTCCTTAGTGATTCTGAGAGGTGCGGGAAGTTATTTGTTCGATGACAGGGGAAGGCCCTATCTCGATTGCGTGAACAACGTCTGCCACGTGGGTCATTGCCACCCAAGGGTTGTGGCTGCCCTCGCCACCCAAGCGGCCCAGTTGAACACCAACAGCCGATACCTGCATCCGGGCCGTTTGGCCTATGCCCAGCGCCTCGCGGGTCTTTTTCCCGATCCTTTGGAAGTGGTTCAGTTGGTGAACTCGGGATCAGAGGCCACCGAGTTGGCACTGCGCATGGCGCGTGCCAAGAGCGGCGCGGAGCATTTTTTGGTGCTGGGGGGCGGCTACCACGGGAACAGCGCAGGTGCCATGGGAGTCAGCCCCTACAAGTTCAACGCCCCGGGGGGCGGCGGGTGCCCGAACTGGGTGCACGAACTGTCGTGCCCAGATCCCTATGGAGGTTTGCACCGGGGCCCCGGATCCGCCGAGGCCTATGCGGACGAGGTTGAACAGGCCTGTCTTGATGTGGAAGCCAGTGGCGGAAGGGTCGCGGCGCTTTTGGCCGAGCCCTTGATCGGTTGCGGCGGCCAAGTGGTTCCCCCGAGAGGTTGGTTGAGTCGCGCTGCGGCCATCGTCCGTAAGCACGGGGGGCTGTGCATCGTGGACGAGGTGCAGGTGGGCTTCGGTCGGGTGGGGAACGACTGGTGGGCCTTTGAACAGGAAGACTTTGTGCCGGATCTGGTGACCCTTGGCAAGCCCATGGGCAACGGTCATCCCATGGGGGCGGTGATCGCGACCCGAACCGTGGCGGATGCCTTCGGTGATGGTCCTGAATACTTCAACACCTTTGGGGGCAATCCGGTTTCTTGCGCCGTGGGCATGGCAGTGCTCGATGTGATTGAAGAGGAGGGCTTGATCGATCAAGCGGCTCGCGTAGGGGCCCACCTTGTCCGGGGCCTGGGCAAGTTGGCCGAGGAGTTTTCGGTGATGGGAGACGTGCGCGGACGGGGCTTGTACCTAGGCGTGGCTTTTGTGCGCGACGGAGAAACCCGCGAAGGAGATCCTGAGCGTTTGGCCCGGGTGGTGGAGATCGCCAAGGAAGCTGGGGTACTTTTGTCCATCGACGGCCCCGGACATGATGTGCTTAAGATCAAGCCGCCCCTGGTGTTTTCAGCCGAGGACGTGGACCTTCTGTTGGCGGTTCTTGAGCGCGGGTTGCAGCAAACCGAGCCTGCCTAGCCCTGTCCAGCGAAGTGTTTCCTCGCTTGACCGGGTATGGGGGGGAGCCCTCAGCGCGGCGAGGCAAAGGGTGCGCAATGTTCGCATGCGCAATCAGGATCGAACCAAGTGGTGCTTTCCGGCTCTCCGCCCGTGGCATACCCAAGGGCTTGCAAATCCGCCGCTTGTTCCGGGGTCACTGCCTGGGAAGAACCCAGCCCCACCTCGGGTCCGCTGGTGAGCCACTCCACCAACTTGCGCCGCAGGAGGGCCGCACGCTCCGGTTGGATGGCGGACAAGTCTTGCAGGCAATCGGGGTCTACCTCGCGGTCAAAGAGTTCAAAGGTGTGCGCCGTGCGCCAATTAGCCAGGGACCATTCCTTGTGGTCTTTGAGTTGCAGAATGAAATACCAACGGTCAATGCTCATGGCGGCGCTCATGCCGTGGGCGGCGATCAGCATACGCGGACCCTTATCGGGGGTCTCAAGCAAGGTGCGCAGGTCGCGGCCTGGGAAGCCCGAGGAACTGACTTCGGCGGCGGACAAGAGGGTATGGGCCACGTCGTACTGACGCGAGGCTCCGGAGACAATCTGGCCTTTGGGAACTCCGGGACCCGCCAGGATCAAAGGCACGTGCACCGAGGGGGGATAAAGCTCCGCATGGTCGAACCACACGTTGTGTTCGCCAAAACACTCCCCGTGGTCGGCCGTGAATGCTACGAGGGCATCTTGCAGCCGCGGCAAGTCGAGGATCTGGCCCACGGTTTGGTCCACATAGTCCACGCCCCCTCGGTATTGGGCGCGCACAAATTCCGGATCGCGTAATCCGCTTAGGGCGGGGGGGGGCGTGACAGTCTCGGGGTAACCCAGGGGCAGGGCCGGATCAAAGGCGTTGTTTTCCTCGGGCCAGTACCTGGTGTTGAAGGGCTCGGGAGGTTCGTAGGGCGAGTGGGCGTCGAACACATGCAGCCATAGGAAGACCGGTTCGCCCTCGGCCTCCGTCAGCCAATGCTCAAGGCGATCGGCAGCGATGCCTCCGTCCCGCTGGCCGCGCCCCGGTGCATCCAAGCGGTCAAAGCCCTGGCCCAGACCGCTTTCCTCGTGCTGCAAATGAAAGGCACTCGCAGCGGCGAAGCAACGGTACCCGGCTTGATGAAAGCGCTCCGCAAGGGTGTCTGCCTGGCTGAGCAAGGGCGAGTGGTTGTTCAGGATGTGTGTTTCCCGGGGGGTCAGTCCGGTCATCAACGAAACGTGCGAAGGGTTGGTGACGTTCGTCGAGGTCAGGGCGTCCTCGAAGTAGATCCCGCGCTTGGCGAGGGCATCCAGATGGGGTGTTTGCACCAGAGCCCCGCTGCCCATGTGGTCCGCCCGGTGGGTGTCGCTGGTAATTAACAGGATGGTAGGAGCATCCCTGCCTTGCACCGAAACCATGGGTTCGGCCACAAAGGCCCAGCCCTCCTCCTTGCAGTCGGGGTGCAGTATCAACCGGAACTCCACTTGGACCTCATGCCCCTCATAGGGCGCCAAATCCAAAGACTGGTTGTGCCAGGTTAGGGGCGCCATCATGCGATTCTCCAGGGCATAGCGCTCAGTGAGAGGATCTTTCCCCTCGCAGCGAAGGTGCATGGTGATTGCGGGAGCTTGGTTGGGTCGCCGCAGGGCTGGAATGAGGGCGAAGCTGAAGCGCAGACGAGCGTCCTTGGGAACCGTGAAGGATGTGCGTAGGGGGGTGTGGTTGGCAAGGGACCGGCCGGATCGAGCTTCCGTGTCCACGGACAGCATGGCCAGACCATCCTGGATCTGGGGAGTAAAGTCCTCCAGGGGGCTGAGAATCGTGGCAATCGAGGTGACCGCCATCATCGAAGTCAAACCCTTACTCTCGACGCGAATCACATTGATGGGCTCGAGCTGACCACGTAGGGCCGGGAGTGGGAAGAGGAAGTGCACCGGTCCTATGTGCGTGGACGAACACTCGACCCAAGCGCTGCGGGTGATCAGTCGCTCGTCCTGCCAAACCGATACCGCAAGGTTCTCGGGAACGGCGCCAAACGTGTCGACACCTACCACCACGGAATTGAAACTGCTCGGGTCCATGGACTCTCGCAAGGCCACGGTTACGGGCTCGGAGCCTTCTGCAACCATGGCGGGCTGACGGTTGATGTCCAGTTGGTCTTCGGGATTGGGTCCCCTTACGATCTTGATGAACCTTCCGCGTCTGGTGCCCTGTGCAGTCCAGCGGGGATCACCTTTGGCGGGAATATACTCGACTACCGTGATCGCAGATTGGCTCGTGGGGTTATCGATGGATTCGAGAGTCAGGTGTTCCACATAGCCGGGGCCAGCGGGCAATCCCGATGAATCCCCGCCACAGGCAGAGAGCCCCAGCAGGATCCCGGTGATGATGATTGCGCCAGAAGGGAGGAGGGCGTATTGGGTGCTCACGGTTGCTGCTCCAGGATTTTTTTCGCGGTCAAGTGTGCGGCCAACCAGGGCTTTTCTGATTTTACCGATTCCACACCGGTTGAATAGCCCAGGGCGGAGAGCTCTGCAATCTCGGCTGCGCTTGTGTTGCGCAAGCTGACGAGGGGGCCGTGGTCTTTCTCGTGCAGCCAAGCCACCAAGAGTTCCAGCATTTCTTCGGTGCGGGCGGGTTCTTGATCTCGCCGGTTGGCGCCGCAAAGAGGGTCTTTGGAAATGTCATGCAGGAACACGTGGAGTGCTGTGACTTGGCCTAGCGAGGGTACGCGCTGATTGCGCAACTGCATCAGGAGATGCCAATGACCCACGGTCACCGAGGCGCTGAACCCATGGGCCGACATTGCGAAGACCGGCTCATCGCTGCTATCCTCGTCAGCATCGAGGTGTCGCAGCAGGTTGGTTCCGGGGTATGCCACGCCGTAGAGCCCCGATAGATCCAGCATGGTCCGGCCCAGGTCCAGTTGGTTCACTCGCTTCGCTACACGCGCCCCTGGCGGGACTTGATCCCCGGTCAGGATTAGGGGCACATGCAGGGTGGAGGGGGTAAGGCTACGATGATCGAAACGGGAAAGAATGCCGTTTAACTCTTCCCCATGGTCGGCGGTGAAGGCCACGACCCCGGTCTGTACCCGGGGCTCGCTCAGGAGGCGACCTAGTTCCTTGTCGAGGTAACTGACCTCTCCCCGATAAAGGGCGGCGGGCCATTCCGTGTGACGCAGGTCCTTCAGCCGGGGGGGGTACGTCCCTGGTTCCCAGTTGTGGTTCGGCAAGCTCGGGTCAAAGGGGTCGATATCCGCATCCCAATAGCGATCCGCGTAGTCCTTCGGCGGGGCATAGGGATCATGGGCATCAAACAGGTGCAGCCAAATGAATACCGGCCGCCCTGCTGCTTCTTTCAGCCATTCACGGGTTTGGGCCACCGGGATCTCGGCCTGGGGCGGCTTGCTCAGAGGCGCCCAGACCATGTCAAAGCCCTGGGCGATGTCGGTGCCGCGCGGGCCAAGGTGGCGTACGGTGACCACGGCGATGGTCCACCAGCCCTGTTCACGATAAGCCTCGCCAAGTGTCCAAGCATCATCAAGCATGCGCTGGGTGTTGCTTAGCACTCGGCCGTCCCGTGGGTGAATGCCGGTCAGAATGGCCGCATGGGATGGGGACGTGATGTTGGTGGAGGCATAGCCGCGCTCGAAAATCACTCCCTGACTGCCCAGGGCATCGAGGTTTGGCGTGCTCACGTCGACTCCCATCTCGGCGCAGCCCATGTGGTCTCCCCGGTGGGTGTCGCTGGTGATCAAGAGCGCTAGGGGCGGCGCGACTCCCGCGTTCAACACCGCCACGTTGGTCAAGGCGCAGGCGCCGAAGGTAGCGCCTTCCTGCTGAAACAGGAAGGAAACCTTGGCGTCCCTCCCGGCGTATTCCGAAAGGTCCATGTCCATGTCTTGGAACGGCCTTTTCCATAGTGAGAGATCCAGGATGGCGATATCATCCGAGAAGCCGTCCCCATAAACCGTGACCACCACTCTTTGTTTCTTGCCCCGCATTTTGGTTTCCGGGAGGATGCCCGCCGAAGCGATCAGGCGAGACCCCGTTTGGATCGGGCCCAAGGCGCAAGCTATGGGGAAATCCTGTGGCAGGCCCCAGCCCATGCGTGCCTCCTCGCCGATGGCGATCGTGTCTGCGGCGCCGTCCAGGGCCGGGTAGTGGGAACTCATAGGCCGTTGCCAAAAGTCCACGTGTTGGATCGCACAGGGGCCTCCGCTGATCTTGACGCGCAACTCCAGGAAGGGGTGGGTGACGGGCAGTTGAGGCGCGTCGAAGATCAAAGATTGGCTGATACCCAGGGGGAGGGCTACCTGCGCTTTCAGGGGCAACTCGCGACCGGAGGAAGAGATCAAGCTGAGGTCGACCCTTTGGTGAGTACCTTGGAAAATGCCCTCCACCACGATGCGATTGAAGCCGGGCTTAAGGGGCCCGGGAATGGTCAAGCTTCCTCCCTTTGCAGTGGGCAACATCAGGCGCTTCTTCGCGAACCTGGGACCCACATCGCCCGCGACCTTTGCGCTCCAGTCATCGGGATTGGAGGGCGCACCGTGGCGTGCGATGAGGACTGGCTGACGTGAGGGGATGCCGCCATCTGGGACCAGCAGGTCCAGATGGCGCACCTCCCCGGGGCCAGAATTGAGAGACAGTTGCTCAGAGCCACAGGCCCCCAAGAGGGCAAGGGTGAGGGTGGGGAGGAGGTGACGCATTGTGGGGGTGCGGGGCGCACAACAAGGAGTCTAGCGGCTTCCCCCCTTCAGTTCCCTGGGCCTGGGGAGTGTTTTTTTGGCCAGGACCAGGGCGATCATCCTTCAGGGGGCGATTCTGTCAGGGGCTGGAGAGTTCCCGGCCCGCTCAGCCTGTGTCCATTGAATCCTTGCCCTCGGGTTCTCACCGGCTCCCGGGCTGTATCCCGGCAGGGGGTGCCCTTCCACGCGAAGGAACCAGTTACCGGAGGTGAAGGGAGAATAAACCGCCAGCTGAAAAGGACCCGCGGAGTCCACCGCGAATACTGCGGTTTCTACGAATCCCGAGGTCTCCCAGCTGGCGGCGTAGCTGCTGGTGGTGGGATCCCAAACCGCTAAATCCAGGTCTAGGGCCTCGAAATCCCCTTCTAAGGTCACGAAAACCTCCATCGGGCCGGCGGCTATAAAACCCAAGTGATCGGTCAGGTCAAAGCCCGGAGCCGCATCTACCACGCCCACTAGGTCAAGGATCTGGCCGACCTCAAGTGGATCGAAGACCAGGGTATCCCAGGGTAGATCGTTGAGCTCGACCTCGTGCAAGGGACCGGAGTGGGAGCCAGAGCCGGGGTCTCCCACATGAACCATCGGGCCGCAAGATGTGATCAGGCCAGCGAGCAGGAAGATGTTGTGGAGTGGCTTCATGGTTGATTCCAGGTAAGGGGTGCGGTTGGGTGGAAGAGACACCGCCGGCAGCGCACCAGGGGCCGTTGGTGAAAGGTATTCGTCACCGGCGGTGTCCGGGTGAAGAGGATCAAGTTGCGTGCCAACCCCACGGGAGGGGCTTGGCGGTCCGGCGCGGGGGAGTGTGGACTCTGCCGGGGACACCTGCGCTCTCGCTGGAGCCCAGGGGGAAACCAGCCGCCTATCAGGGAGCTCTGGTTTCTTAGACCCCAAAATCCCACCATGGATCCGTGCTTGTCCCACGTCCTCTGGTCCTCTTCGTTTTGATTGCATCCGCCATAGGTCTGTTGGCGTCGCACTTCTTCGTGGCCCCCGGACCCCAGGCTGTGTTCTGGTTCCTGCCGGGGGAGCTCGCTTTCCGATTGCTTTGGGTCGCCCTGGCAACGGTTTGGTTGTTCTTCTTTTCGGCTTTGGTGTGGCGTCGTGAAGAGCCATCGGAAGACGCGGGGGGCGGCGAGTCATGACCCTACCCTTTGTTTTCCTCAGCCTGTATGTAGTCGCGCTGCTGGCCATCGGTGTGCTTGCCGCGCGCCGGGCGGGTCGCTCACCAGAGGATTATTTTCTAGCGGGTTCGGGCCTCGGATCTGTCGTGTTGTTCATGGCGCTCTTTGGCACCAACTGCACGCCCTTTGTCTTGGTGGGGGTCCCCGGTTTGGCCTATCACGACGGTTTGGCGGTGTTTGGACTGAACGTGCCCATCGTTGCCCTTGGGATCCCTTTGAGTTTTTGGGCGATCGGTTTACCCGCTCGGCGGGAGGCGCGACGCTTAGGCGCTTTGACGCCGGCGGAGTTGTATGCGCGCCTCTTGGATCACCGAGGTGTGGGTTGGGCTCTATTTGCGGTGTTTTTCCTGTACACCTTGCCCTACATGGCGACCGCGGTAGAGGGCGGCGCGCGCAGTTTGTTTTTCGCCAGTGAGGGAGGCTTGCCGATGGCTTGGGGTGGGTCCCTGATCTTGGGGTTGGCGTTGCTTTACACCTCCCTTGGGGGCATGCGCGCCACTGCTTGGACCAACGTTTTGCAAGGAGCCTTGTTCATGGGTTTCATGGTCGCCGCAGCCTGGGTGGGGGCCCGGGCCGTGGGTGGCTGGAGCGCCGTGTTCGAGCGCTTGGGTGAGGTCGATGGGGGACGCCTCTTAGCCCGACCGGACCATGGGTTGTATGGGGGTGGCGCGTTGCTCTCCTGGAGCCTGGTGATCAGTCTGACGGTGATCAGTTTCCCTCACATGTTGGTGCGTCTCATCGCCGCCAAGAATGCTCCGTCCATTCGGCGGGTGGCGTTGCTCTATCCCTTTGCTTTGGTGGCCCTTTGGCTGCCGGCGGTGTTACTCGGTTTGCTGGGTCGGGATTTGTTTCCCGGGTTGGTGGGCCGCGAGTCGGACCAGATCTTTGCCATGATCTCGGGCGAGGTCTTGCCGCCGACCCTGGGAGCCTTGGGTTTGGTGGCGGTGTTGGCGGCGGTGATGAGCACCTTGGACGCGCAACTCTTGACCCTGGGCTCCATGTTGAGCCGGGATGTGATGCGGCCGGCCTCGGACAACCGGGTGGAGGTACGCCGGGGGCGTTTGTTTGGCTTGGTGGTGGCGGGGATGGTCTTCGTGGTTTGGCGCTACGTGCCGGGTTCGATTTTCTCTTCTGCAGCGGTCGCATTTTCCGGTTATGTGACTCTCTTTCCCCTGCTGCTCTTGGGCCTGCGTTGGCAACGCTGCAGCGCGGGTGGAGCCCTGGCTGGGATGGCCCTCGGGAATCTGGCCCTCTGGGTGTGCTTGGGACTGGCCGAGGGCCCGGCTCCTGCGGCCATGACCCCTGTGCTCGGGGGGCTTCTGCCCGGGGCCTTTGGTTTCCTTGCAGCGACACTGGGAACCATTGCTGGGAGTTGGCTTTGGCCGCGCAGGGTCGTGTCCCCTTCTGTTTCAAACACGCTTTCATCCCGCAAGGGTGGCCCTCCTCTGGCATGATGGTGCGCTGCTATGACCATCACCCGTCACACCTCTGAGCCTGAAACCTCCCCCAGTGGCGCCGATTCCCCTCGGCTCTGCGTGGTTACCTTTGGCTGCCAGATGAACAAATACGATTCATCCCTGGTGGAGGGCCGCTTTCGCAAGCAGGGCTATGACACCACTTCGGATATGGAAGAGGCAGATGTGGTCATTTTCAACACTTGCAGCGTGCGCGATCATGCGGAAGAGCGCACCTGGAGTTGGGTGGGAGAGCTCAAGGAACTCAAGCAACGCCGACCGGAAATGGTGATCGGCTTGATGGGCTGTATGGCCCAGCGGGTGGAAAAGGAAGCTTTTAAGCGGGCCGCGCACATTGACCTGGTGGCGGGCACCCGTCAGTTTCAACATCTACCCCGTATGGTGGAAGAGGTTCGGGTCCGACGTGCGGATGCCAGCTTGAGCCGCAAAGATGAGCGGGTTGCGTTCACCGATATGGCTGCTGAAGTTCCCGTGGACCGCACGGGTGAAATTTGGACCGGTGGCATACAGGCCTTTTTAGCGGTCATGCGTGGCTGTGCTTTGTCCTGTACCTATTGCGTTGTGCCCTTGACCCGCGGCGGGGTGCAAAGTCGTTCGATTGCCGAGCTGGTGCAAGAAGCTCGCTGGCATGCGGACCAGGGGGTCAAGGTGTTGACCCTCTTGGGACAGACCGTGAACAGTTACGGCGAGGATTTCCCCGTTCCCCTTGATGGTGAAGTCCGGGGCAGTGGCCGTCAGGGCCGCGAGGGCCTTGGAAACCTTTTGCGCGCCCTTCAAGAGGTGCCAGGCATCGAGCGTATTCGCATGATCACCCTGCACCCATCCTATGCAACCCGCGCCCTGGCGGAAGCCATGCGCGACTGCGACAAGGTCGATCATTTTTTGCCTCTGCCGGCCCAGGCGGGGAGTGATTCGGTTTTGAAGCGCATGAAGCGCGGCTACAACTTGGACCTCTACCGGAAACGCGCCGACACCCTGCGTGACGTGCTGCCGGATCTGGAGTTGGGCAGCGATTGGATCGTTGGGTTTTCCGGCGAGACCGACGAGGACTTTGAAGGTTCCCAGCGCTTTCTGGAAGAGCAACAGTTCATTGTCAATTACATCTTCAAGTACGACGAGCGTCCGGGTACCAAGGCCTCGGGTCTCCCCGACGACGTGCCCATGGCCATCAAGAAGGAACGCCACCAACTGTTGATGGCAACATCCGAGCGGGTGCAACGGGCTCGCTTTGAACAACGGTGTGGCCAGACCGAGCGGGTTTTCTTCGAAGCGGTTTCTCCCCGGGACCCCAAGATTATTCAGGGCCGCTCTGTACATGGCTTGTCCGTGTCGGTTGCGGGCACCAAGGACCTGATCGGATGCACCGTGCCCGTGATCCTGGACGAATGCACCGCCTATGGCTTCTCTGGCCGCCTACCCCTGGAAACTAAATCCAAGTGAGGGTCGAGCCTTCCCTTGGGACAGTTCTAGGGCTGGTGCTTTGCGCATCCTGCGGGAGCGATACTCCTGAGTATCGGTTTGGAATGACCGACGTGACCGATTCCTCGGGTCTTGGGATTTTGCCCCTGCGGGCAGACTTGGAGCCCCAAGCCCTGATCGAGGTCAAGGGTGGTGGCTTGGCCCTGATCGACGGGGATGGGGATGGGGACTTGGATCTGTTCCTGCCCCGCTGTGGTGGCAGCACCAGCGATCTTTCCCAGGCAAGCGGCGGACGCTACTTGGAAAACCTCGGTGGTCTCCAGTTTCGCGATGCCACGGCCACGAGTGGTTTGAGTTTTTCCCACTGGAGTTTTGGATCTGCGGTGGGGGATGTAAATGGAGATGGGCTGGATGATCTTTTTGTTTGTGCCCATGGCCCCAACATGTTGTTCCTGCAAAAGCCAGAGGGAGGCTTCATGGACGCCAGCGATTCCGCGGGCCTGGCCGCAACATCTGCCTGGAGCAGCGCCGCGTCCTTCGGCGATCTCGATGGGGATGGGGACTTGGACCTTTATGTGGCCAACTATGTGAAATTCGATTTCGACTCCTTGCCCAAGCCCATGCTGTTCCGCGGCGCAGAAGTTTTTGGCGGTCCCATGGGCCTTGTCGCCGAGCCCGACGAGATCTATTTCAACCAGGGCGATGGAACGTTCATCCCGGCCACAGCTCATTTTGCCTCCCCCAAGCCGGCCTATGGTTTGGGAGTCGTGATCGCCGATTTTGACGCCAACGGGACCCAGGAGGTTTTCGTGGGCAACGATTCGGGCCCCAACTTCTTTTTCCAGCGCAAGGGAGCGGCTCCCTCTCAAGGGGACTCTGCCTCTCCTTCTCAGGAAACCAGCGCAGGGGGTTCGACCGGGACTGAAGTTCACTCCGCAGACGAACAGGCTGCCCTGTTCTTCACGGACTGCGGTCTGACGTCTGGCCTTGCCTTTGACCAAAACGGCCTGGGTCAAGCAACCATGGGCATCACTCTGGGGGACGTGAATCGTGACGGCCTTCCCGATTTGTTCACTACGAATTTCATGGGGGACCGCAACACCCTGCATCTGAATCTGGGTGATCTCCTGTTCGATGACGCCACTCGGCGCTGGGGCCTCGGCCAACTATCGGTGCCCTACCTCGGCTGGGCCACCACGTTTTTAGATTTGGACTGTGATGGCACCGAAGAGCTGTTGGTTTTCAACGGTCACGTCTACGGAGATTTGATCTGTCGCGAACAGGGCTGGAAGCACCGTCAAGCGCCCCTGCTATTTGGGCAAGAGGGCAATCGCTTTGCCCAAATCCGCGCCACGGAAGCCGGTCAGTGGGTTCTCACCCAGGGCGTGGACCGGGGTGCGGTTCGTGGGGATCTTGATGGGGATGGAGACTTGGACCTCATCTGCCGCTCCCTTTCCGGTTCCCTACGCGTCCTTCGTAACGATGCCCTTCCCGGCCGCAGCGTCTTGATCAAGCTCTCCCAGCCCAATTCCAAAAACCCCTCCGGCATCGGTTCGCGCATCGCCCTGCTCGGTGGGCCCGAACCCCAACACCGCTGGATTACTTCTTCGGGTACCTATCAATCCGCGAATGCCCAACACGCCCAATTTGGCACCGGACCCTCCCGCGGCCCCTTTCACATTGAAGTGACCTGGCCCGACGGCACCTCTGAGAAATTCCCCAACATCATGCCCGGCATGAACTTTGTCCTCGTGCGAGGTTCCGGCCAATGAGGCTCGCCCGCTTCGTCCTGTTGCTCTTGACCTTCCTAGCGGGACTCTGTTTCTACTTCGCCCAGGGAGACGGGTCCAAGCCCGCACCTCCGGATCCGATCATCGCCCTGATCGCCACGGCCCGCGCGGAACTCATCAACCACGCACCTTTCCCTCCGTCCAGCCGCGCGCCCCTCACCGCCGCACGCATCCACCTTCAAGCGGGCCGCCCCGAACGAGCTCGCGCCCTGATCCTCCCCGAACTCGTAGGCGAGTGGTCTGCCGAAGCGCACTACCTCCTGGGCATTCTTGAATCCCGTGCGCAACTCTGGCAAAGAACCCTGGACGCCCTGACCCTGGCCCTGACCCCCGGCGCTGCCTATCCCGAAAAACCCATCGCCCCCTTCCGCTTGGCCCGCGCCCTGGAAGAAACCGGCCGCATTCCTGCCGCCCGCCTTGCCTACCAACTCGACCACGATCTCTCCGGCGACGGCGAAGCCCTTTTCCGCCTAGGCCTGCTCGACATCGAAGCCGGTCACTTTCCAAAAGCCAAAGCCAACCTGGAAAACGCCCTTGGCCGCTTCACCCAGCCCCAAGCCCGGTCGCGCACACTGGCAGCCCTCTCGGATATTTCGCTCGCATCCAACGACTTGTCCCAGGCCCGCGACCTGCTCGAACAAGCCGCAGTCCTTCACCAACACCCCGAACTTCTCCACCGCCTAGCCCAACTCTGCCGCCGCATGGGGGACACCGAGGCCGCCGCACGCTATGCCGCTGAGGCGGGTGAGTGAAGAGCAGGCCGGGTTCAGCTCAACAGGCCGCTTACGGTTTCCCGTTCGCTCGAAAGCTCTTTGGCGGAGAGGGCGATTTTTTCGGCCAAGAAGGGGGTCAGCTCTAGGCCCTGGACGATTTCCCAGCCGCCTTTGCCGTCGGCGCGCACGGGGAAGGATGAGATCAGGCCTTCGGGAACACCGTAGGAGCCATCGGACTTGACGCAGACCGAGCGCCACTCGCCGTCCGGGGTGGCATTGCGGAGGTCACGCACGTGGTCGACCAAACCGTTGGCTGCGGATGCAGCACTGGAGAGACCGCGGGCGGCGATGATTGCTGCGCCGCGCTTTTGGACGGTCTCAAAGAACGTCGTGGTGAGCCAGTCGTTGTCACCGATGACTTCGGCGGCACTGACCCCGTTGATTGTGGTGTGCACAAAGTCCGGCACTTGAGTGGCGGAGTGGTTGCCCCAGATGAGTGCGTTTTTGACGGCGCTGGTGTGCACTCCGGCTTTGGCTGCGAGTTGGGCCTGGGCGCGGTTTTGGTCCAGGCGGGTCATGGCGCTGAAGCGATCGTCGGGCACATCGGGGGCCGAGTGCATGGCGATCAAGCAGTTGGTGTTGCAGGGGTTGCCGACCACAGCCACGCGCACATCGCTGGCGGCGTTGTTGTTGATCGAACGACCTTGGCCCGTGAAGATCGGACCGTTTTCACGGATCAGATCGCCGCGCTCCATTCCGGGGCCGCGGGGCTTGGAGCCCACTAGCAGGCACCAGTTGGCGTCCTTGAAGGCCACGTCGGGCTCGCTGGTAAGAACCATGTCTTGCAGCAGGGGAAAGGCACAGTCTTCCAGTTCCATGGCCACGCCATTGAGGGCAGCCATGGCCTTTTCCATCGGGATCTCGAGCATTTGCAGGATCACCGGTTGATCCGGGCCGAACATTTGGCCGCTGGCGATTCGAGGCAAGAGGGCATAGCCGATTTGGCCGGCAGCGCCGGTGATGGTTACGCGAATGGGGGCCTTGGTCATGGAACAGGGAGGTGGTTTGGGGATGGTTTGGGTCGGGCCTCCGTCGGGGAGACCGCTGTTTCTGGCCAACAGTTTGCCTCCCAAAGGAGGCGCTGCAAGGGGCAAGGTGGCGAATCCTAACAGGGATGTGGGACCGGGTTTTGGAGAAAGTCCCTGGGGAGAGGTCTGGGGGGGAATGGCTCTGAATCCTATCCCGCCTATGGGGATGGAATGAGCCGGGGGCAATGGTGCCGAGCGTCCCGAGACCGTAGCCTAGGGGACCGGCGTGGATAGAACCCATCGACCGCCGCCCCCGCAATGCCCCTCGACATCGACACCCCGACCCTTCAGGCTCACCTGCGCGATTTGGCGCGTGAGGCACGGGAGATGCGTTTTGATGTGGCCCCCAATCCCTGCGTGGGAGCCGGAATCTTGGCCGGAGGAAAATTGATTGTGCGTGGGATGCATGGGCATTGGGGCGGCCCCCATGCGGAGGTCGTTGCCCTTAAGGCAGCGGCTGCTTCGGGTGTGCCCCGGGGATCCTGGGAGGCATTGCTGGTAACTCTCGAGCCATGCTCGAGTTTCGGCAAGACGCCGCCCTGTACGGAGGCCATCATCGCTGCGGGGATCTCGCGGGTCGTGGTGGGCTGCTTGGACCCTGACCCACGCCACCGAGGGAGTGGACTCGAGGCGCTCAAGAACGCCGGCATCGAAGTCATTAACCTTGACGGCACGGTCAGTTTGCGCGATCACTCCCCGCATTTTTTGCGCTGGCTTTCCCCTGAACGCCTGCGAATTCCCAGGCCTTGGACCATCGCCAAATGGGCCCAGACCAGATCGGGGCAACTTTTACCACCCAAGGATGTGGGAGGCGGGCGTTGGATCAGCGGCCCCGAGGCCCTGGCCGAGGTGCAGGTCATGCGTGGTCGGGTGGAGGGCATCCTGACCGGTTTTGGCACGGTGCGCGCCGACGATCCGCGTTTCACCGTGCGGTCTCCCGGGCAGCGCAAGAACCCTCCCCAGCGATTCATCCTGGACAGCGACCTGCGCACGCCGCCGGATGCGCGTTTGTTCGCCCAATTGGATGCCGGGGATGAAACCGACGAGGCCGGGGGCCAGGTGGTGATTTTCTGCCGCTTTGGCGCGGACGTGGGACGCGCCCGGGCCTTGGCTGCTGCGGGAGCCGAAGTGCAAGAGGTGCGCTCCATGGATCGCACCCGCCTGGACCTGCAGGACGTCCTTCTGCGTATGCACGAGCGCGGCATCGAGCGTCTTCTTTTGGAGGCAGGACCGCAATTGACCTCCGCCATGTTGGAGGCGGGCTTGGTGGATCAGGTCTGCATCTACACCGGGGACGTGCTGGGCGGAGAGGGCGCGACCCTAGCCGATGCCCTGGTCACCGTGCGCCTGGAGGAGCGACGGGACTTGGAGGTGGGGGATACCTCGCGCGTTGATTCCTTTGTGACCTTGCCGCCGGGTACCTGATGAGGGGCCCTGCCTTCTTCAGGTCGAGCCACTGGACCCTTCTGATTGGTTGCCTGCTGGCCAGTTGCGCCAGCACGCCGCTGGGGACTCCACGCCCGGTGCCCGCTTCGGCCTTGGCTCTGGCGGAGGAGGCTCGCACCCAGGAGCACATGGGGGACCAGGATCGGGTCCGGGAACTCTGGCAGGCCGCGTCGGAACTCGATCCCAGCTGGCTTCTGCCCCGCCGCAGCCTGCAGTTGCTGGACCTGGCAGACGGAAGGGGGCCCACGGTCCTGGAACAGGCTCAGCTGGCCAGCGCCCGCGGCACTCCGGGCAGTGCCTACCTGCTTGCGCGTCTGGCCAGCGACAATGTCAGTGCCTACCTGCTCGCCCTGCACTCGGAACCCGAGGACGCCTGGTTGCGCCACGGGCTGGCGGTGACGCTTTCAAGAGAGGGGCGCCTGACAGAGAGCCTTGTGGAGGCAGGGCTCGCCGTGCAACAAGCCCGCAGCAGTTCCGAGCGCGTGTTCTTTCTGGCGCGCCTCGCCGCTGGCCTCTATATCCAGGACACAGAAGAAGGTCCGGCGCTGGCCTTCGACCGCATGCTGAAAGTCTGGCAGACCTTGGAGTCCGACCAATGGGCCTGGGTTGATCTGTCTGGACAGCTCCTGAACCTGAACGTGCGCGGGGACCGGGCGGCCTGGCAGCGCAGTCTGGCGTCGAGCCTGCAGGGGGACGCGCGGCTTAGTTCTGCCCTGCGCAAAAAAGTGGCTGCCTTGCTTGTGAAGGATTCCTACGCGAGAACACTCCTGGCCCGCAAGCCACAGGTGGGCCAACCCCTTGATGAGGGCCTCTCGATTTCCTTCGCGCTGGACTTTAGCGATGGCGATGATGTGGAACGGGCAAGGGTTCTGTGGCGCAAGGATCTGCCGCCCCAGGCCACCGATTCAGAGGGCCGACCGAGGGATGAGCGCCTGCTCGCGGTGGACGAGGCCCTGGGGGAACTGCAGCTCAGACGTGGCGTCGAGCAACTGCGTGCCCTGGGCGAGACCCTGTTGGGCGCGGGCCGTCCCGATTGGGCCGAGCGGGTTGCGGATGCTCTGCACCATGCGGGAGCACGCAAGGACTTCACTCCCATCATGGACCCCGCCAAAAGGGCCTGGTGCAAAAAGAACGCCGAGCAGCTTCTTGTGCGGGCGCGCTTGCTGGAGAGCCGGCAGACCGCCCTCCGAAATGCCCTCGATGATCTTGGCAGGGGACGGCTGGAGCGAGTCCTTGGGCCGGACGCGGCACCCAAGAAGGGAGGGCGGAGAGAGCTTGGTTCTTTCCGCGTCAAAAAGAGCAGCGGCGACATGGACCAGATCCTCTCGGCCATGGATGCACGGCTTGGACCCTATTCTCGGGCGGCGTCGGGGGATGGGCGTGAGCCTCGCCAGGGGTATGGTCTCAAGCAGAGCACCAGAATAGATCTCTGGCCCATCCTGACTGGGATCGCCGGGGCGGACGGGGTCGGAATCACCCAGCCGGGGCTGGGAGCCCTGGCCCGCGACCTGGGTTTCTACGTGCAGA
The DNA here is from genome assembly GCA_028823345.1 of Planctomycetota bacterium. GTDB lineage: Bacteria > Planctomycetota > UBA1135 > UBA1135. The sequence goes on along the minus strand of JAPKBR010000039.1, from coordinate 8,437 downwards.
TCGTGGCGCCTACCGGACAGAACACGCAGACACGACTGGCGCGTCTTGTGTTGCAGGAAGCAGCCCAAGGGGAACTGCTTGGCCGGCCCTGGCAGGGGACCCGGATCCTGCTCGGGGATGTTCAAAGCAAGTACCCGGACTGGAAGATTTCGGGCGCGGCCCTGCCGGATCAGTACTGGGTCCTGCTGCCAGAAATTGTGCGCGGACAGAACAATTGGCGAAGCCTTGCGGCGCGCTTTAAGGGGCGACCCGAGGCCGTGCAAGCGGCCCTAGCCCAAACCGGTCTTCTGCCCGCAAGCGGAGTGCGGACCTGTGACACCCGGCCTGGGTTGGGAGAAGCCGAGCGCTTGGCCCTGGCGGTGATGGTTTCCCTGGGTGAGGAAAGTGCGCAGCAGCTTGTCGTTCCCAGCCTGGAGGACCTGCTCGATCTGACCATGCGCCATGAGGAAGGGCACATGGCGGACTATGAGGAATGGCTGCCACCCAGCGAGGCTCTCTTCCAGGTCTTGAGCCTGTTCTGGCAGGGGGGTTTCAGTGTTCGCGGAATCTGGGCTCATTTGGAGGCCCGGGCACAGCTCACCGCCATGGCAGTGGCTCAGGATCCGCGCCTGGGCCTGGCGCAGATCCTGCGCATGGTGGAAGCCAGGGAGCGGACCCGGGGACCGACTGCCCATCCCCACGCGGAGGGCTATGAGTGGCTCCTGAAGAAAATCCTGTTGGAGCTGAAACGCAATCCTCGTGGACTGGATCCGAGTCGCAGCCTGTTGCATCAACTGCACCTGCTTGCTCCCCAAGAGCTTGCGGCCGTCTGTTTGCTGTTGGCCGAAGAAGAGGGGCTGGTGCGGCACTAAAGCCGCGCGATCACCTTGTCCGCCGCGGTGAGCAGTTCTTCCAGCCCCTGCAGGCTGTGGTCGCCCATGTGACCGATGCGAAAGGTCTTGCCCTTGAGGTCTCCGTATCCATTCGATATGGAATAATCCTCTTCGGCCAGGCCAGCCACAAGGGCCGCTACGTTCAGCTTGCCCGCTTGGATGCAAGACACCGCCGGGGCGGCGAATTCCGGGGCGGGCAAGAGACTTAAGCCGTGGCCCTCGGCCCATTCTGCGGTGCGTGCGCGCATGGCAGAGTGCACTTCGTAGCGTGCTTGCCAGGCGGCGGGGCCTTCCACCGGAGCATGCCCCTTGGGCAGGGTGACTCCAGCACTGATGTCCTCTAGTTGCTGGGCCAGGGCGTAATAGTGGGGCACCGCGGGAGTCGCCGGGGTCTTTTGGGCCGCGTGACCTTCGATGATGCGCACGGGATCCAGATACCAGCTAGGGCGATTGCGTTTCTGGGCTTCCGCCAGATACCTCTCCGAACAGCACATGACCGCAATGCCCGGGGGTAAGGCCAGAGCTTTTTGAACCCCCGCCAGGGCAAAGTCGACTCGGTGGGTGTCGAAGTCGATGGGGCCTGCGGCGATCATGGAAACCACGTCCACTAGGAAGCGCACATTGGGATGGTTTTCGAGCACCTTAGCCAGGGGCGCGAGGGGCGTGGCGGTGCCCGTGGATGTTTCGCTGGACACAACGGTCATGGCGTCGAATGGACCCTTTGTGTCCAGGGCTTGGGCCACTTTCATTGGATCCACCACTTGGCCCATGGGGACCTCGATGCGCGTGACCTCTTTGCCCAAGGCCTCGGCCACCGCGGCAAAACGCTTGGAGAAAGCGCCGTTGATCAGGGACAGCACCCGCTCGCCTACCCCATGCAAGGCGGCTTCCATAATCGCCGTGCCGCTGGCGGAGTGCACTGCGACTGTGGAGGGGGAATCCGGCGCGAGACCGAAGGCCAGGGCGAGGGGCCCATCGATTCGATGGTGCAGGTCTTTCATTCCGGCCGAGCGGTGGCCGATGGGCGGGCGCGCAAGTTCTGCCAAAATAGAAGGGCGCACTTCCGTGGGGCCGGGAATCCAGAGGGTCATGGGAAGGTGTGGGGGGTCAGGGCTTGGAAAGAATCGCTTGGGCACGGGCCACAAGGGGCGCGTGTTCGGGCTGGTGTTCGAGGATCTGGAGTTCTTCAGGAGAAACCAGCAGGGGCAAGAGCGCGGCCATGTCTTGCTCATGGCAAACCACGTCAGCGGCTTGGGCCACGGACTCGCGCAGGGCGACTCCCATGAAAGCTACAAAGCGCGCGCACACGGGAGCGGCTTCCAGGTCTGTGCTTCCGTCGCCCACGAGGGCTAAGGGAGCGTCTCCTTCCCCGTGCCAATCGCCGAGCAATTCGAGCTTGCCACCGGCCCGGGCCAGAGGACTTTGTTCATCGAAGCCCAGCCATGCGCCTTGTTCGTCGCTGCGGGTGGGAACCGCATGAATCTGATCCGCCGCGAAACCTAGGCGCTCCGCAAAGGGCTGCACGCAGGGCAAGAGTCCGCCGGACACCACCCGCAGGTCCTTGCCCAGAAAAGCCAGGGCGGCAATCAGGTGTTCCCCATGGGGCAGGCGCTGGTCCCAGTAGATTCCCGCCACGTGGGCCATGGCTGCGGCGCTGGGGCGTATGAACTCAAGGCGCCGGGCATAGACATCCTGCAAGGGGATCTCACCGGCCATGGCCGCCCGGGTGAGCTCTTGGATTTCGTTGCTCCTTTCCTGGGGCAGTTCCCGGGCGAGCTCTTCAATGCCCTCGATCCTTGAAAGGGTCGAGTCGCAATCAAAGACGATGGTGCGGTAGGGGGGTGCAGCGATCGTGCGTGAAGAGGTCATGTTTTGACGTACAAGGGGTCAAAGGCTGAGATGATGCACTGACTCCACCATTTCCAATTCTCTAATGACCGCCACGAGCTCTGGGGCCGGCTCTTCGTAGAGCGCCAGGAAAGCTGCGGCAAGCTCTTCCTTTCCGTGGGGCGGAGCCAATTCCACCCGACGGATGTTCGCTTCGGCTTTGCCCAAGAGGGAACCGATCAAGCCGATGACTCCGGGCTGGTCCCGGTGCCTGGTGACCACAAGATGTCCCCGGGGTGCGAAATCCACCCGCGCCCCTTCGGCCTCCACAATGCGCGGATCACCACCAAACACCGTGCCGCAAATAGTGTGGGACTCGGTGCCTTCGGCATTGGATACCCGGGCGCGTAACAAACTGCGATAGCCCAACGAATCACTCTCCTTCCCGGTCAAGCACCTGATGCCACGCTCTGCTGCCAGGATCGGCGCGTTGACAAGGTTGACTCCCAGGTCCAGGGATTGGCCGAGGGCTGCGGCAAGTAGAGAGTACTCGAGGAATTCAGTCTCATTCAAATCGGCGACCTCTCCCGCGCAGGAGAGTTCGATCTGGGCGATGGGTGAATCTGCAAGCTGGGCCAACAGCGCGCCCATGCGTCCGGCCAAAAGTCCATAGGGGCCCAAGATGCGCATGCTGGCGGCGGAAAGCACCGGGGCGTTGACCGCGTTGTGGGAGACTCCCTCCATGAAGAAGGCTATGGTTTGTTCGGCTATGCCTACGCTCACCGCCCGTTGGGCCTCGTGGGAAGAGGCACCCAGGTGCGGGGTCAAAATCACATCGTCCCGCAGGAGTAGGGGATGGTCCTTGGACGGGGGTTCCTCTGTCAGCACATCCAGGGCGGCTCCCGCTAGGTGTCCTGATTCCAAAGCATCCGCCAAGGCCGCATCATCCACAAGGCCACCGCGGGCCGCGTTGATCAAGCGCGCGCCGGGTTTCATTAGGGCCAGACGATCGCGGGAAATCAAATTGCGCGTGTCGTCGGTCAAGGGCATGTGCAGGGTGACGAAGTCGCTGCGACTCAGTAGCTGGTCGAGTTCCAGCAACTCGACCCCATCCACGGGGGAGGCGCCGGTGGTCAAGAACGGATCATGGGCCACCACCTTCATGGAAAGGCCGAGGGCGCGGTCTGCCACCACCCGGCCGATGCGGCCGAGTCCCACGATGCCCAGGGTTTTCCCCGTGAGTTCGGTGCCCAAGAGGCCTTTTTTGTTCCAAGTCCCAGCCCGCACCCGGCGATCCGCTCGGGTGATGTTGCGAGCTACTGCACACATCAAGCTGATGGCCAGCTCGCCGGTGGTGACCGTATTGCCGGTGGGCGTGTTCATGACCACCACCCCTTGGGTCGAGGCCACGCTCAAATCCACGTTGTCCACGCCCACTCCCGCTCGGCCCACCAGCACGAGATCTGGGGCAGCGGCCAATACCTTTGCAGTGACCTTTGTGGCAGAGCGCACCAAGAGCGCTTCGATGCCTGGGAGTTTTTGGATCAGCTCGTCTTCGGAAAGGCCCACGGCCACATCCGGTTCAAAACCCTTGGAGCGCAAGAGTTCAAGGCCGTCGGGGTGCAGCTCATCGGCCACAAGGATGCGAACACTAGCGGGATTGCGTGGGGTCATGAAACGGTTCTGTCAGGGGCTGCAATTGGGAGTTAGCTGCGAATGGCGGCGCGCACGAGCGCCTCTAGATCGTTGAAATCGTTTTCGTGGGCCACAGCTTCCACGCGCTTGCGGGCGTCTTTTTCCGCGTAGCCGATGGAGACCAGGGCCGCTGTGGCATCGAGCACGCTGCGATTCGCCGGCGTGCCGGTGGTGGGCTTGAGTACGCCGGGTTCCAATTCGCAGCCGGCTGCGAAATCCTCAGCACGGTCGGCCAGGTCCAGCACGATTTGTTCAGCGGTTTTGCGTCCAACGCCCTTGGCTCGGGTGAACGCCTTGGCGTCGTGCGCCAAAAGGGCTTGCACAATTTCTGTGCGGTCCATGGCGGACAGCAGGGCCAAGCCCATGGAGGGTCCGATGCCGCGCACCTTGAGCAGCAGTCGGAACAACTCGCGGTCTTCTCGAGAGCCGAAGCCGAACAGGATGTGCGCGTCATCGCGCACCACCAGGTGCACGTGAATGCGCGCGCTCGTGCCGACCTCGGGCAGACGGGATCCAAGGGGTGTCGCGATGGAGTATCCCACACCGCCGACAGCTAGGACCATTTGGGTGGCCCCGCGGCTAACGACTTGGCCCTCTAGGAATTCGTACACGGTGTGATCCGTCGATGAACCTATTCGCCGCCTTTCAGGTGCAGGCCGATCTCAGTGAGCTTGCCTTTCAGCTCAAGCAGGCTGGTGACGCCGAAGTTCGGCATGCCCAAGAGCTCGTCTTCCGAGTGGGCGATCACTTCGCCCAGACTCATGCAGCCCAGGTTCTCCACCGTGCGCCGGGCGCGGATCGAGAGCTTGAGTTCACTGATCGGACGGTTGCGGGGATCGTTGGGATCTCCGGCCACCGGGCTGGCGCCACCGCGGTCCACCGCGTGAACGGCTTCTTCGCGCTGCATGCCCAGGCGCAGGCCCTTGGACACCAAGATCTCTTTGATCTCTTGGAGGCTGGTTTCTCCGAAGTTCTTGTAGGTCAGGAGCTCGTTCTCGGTCTTGCGCACCAAATCGCCCAGGGTGATGATATCCATCTTGGCCAGGCAGTTTCGCGCACGGACGCTGAGTTCAAAGTCGGTGATCGGAGTGCGCAAGATCTGGTTGAGACGATCTTCTTTGCGCTCCAAATCCTCGTCGTAGTACATGGTGGTGGCGGCCACTGCGTCGCGCAGGTAGAGGCGCGCGCGCTCATCGGTGGGGTGGCTGTCGCAGACTGATTCGTAACAAATCACCGCGTCTTCGTCCCGGCCCATGTCCTCGTAAAGGATGCCCAGGTTGTTCATCACGCTGGCGTCCACGGGCAAAAGGCGTGAGAGGGTTTCGTAGGCATCAAGTGCCACCTCGTCCAAACCGTTGCGCTCGGCGATCCAAGCCATGCGGTAAAGATTGCGCCGGTGGGTGGGATCCACTTCGCGGGCAAGGGTGTAGCTTTCAACAGCCGCATCCGCGTCGCCCTTGAGCTCGTTCAAACGGCCCGCAAGGTAGCGGCCTTCGGCGGAAGGATGGAAAGGGGCGGGGGATGCTTCGAGGGCTTGCTGCAAAGCTTCCGCTGCGGCTTCGGTTGCACCGGAGTCGTTGTTGCCCTTGGCCAAGTGCTCTTCCACGAGGGAATCGAGCCAGCCACCACGGGGGCGCGGCTCGTCGGGGTACTTGTCGGTCAAGCGTTGAAAGATCTCGCGCGCTTCGCTGAAACGTCCCAGGGACATCAACGAGCTGGCGCGGGTGAAGGAGGCCACGTCGTCATCGACAAAACCCTGCAAGGCTTTTTCAGCTTGGTCGAACTGAGCGACCATCCAAAAGCCGAGCCCCTTGCGACGGCCCATTTCGCCCTCGTCTTCGAGGCGATTGACCGTGCGCCGAAAGGACTCAAAATCCTCCTTGCGTTCGTAGATACTTGCGCGCTCCTGGAGAAGGGCGCCGAAGCTCTGAATAGGGTCCGCAGCGATGTCGAAGGGTGCCATGGGGGTGGTGCTAATGGGGGCTGGTGGGGGGCGTCAAAAAGGATTTTGAAGCCGGTGGGGAAGCCCCGGATCATACGGCCGAAGGCGGTGCGCGTCAAATCTCGGATCAGAGCTCTGGCCAGACATCTTGGGGCCGGCCGGGACGAACGGTCCGCCTGGGGACCAAAGGGGGGCCTCGGGCCCATCTCAAGCAGGCGGTCCCGGCTCTGGCGAGTCCCCATGCAGAGCAGAATAGCAGCTGCCGGTTTCCTCTTGGGGGCCGGGACCCCGGATGCCGGCCAACCCAGGGATTGGGCGGCGGGGCTGGCTTCTGAGCAGGGGATAGGGCTCTTGGCTTGGCTGGCCCCGTGTTCCATGTGCAGGCCCGGCTGGTGGGGCCTCGGTCTAGAAGGGGGTTCGTTCAAGCCACCTCCCCTTGGCCAAATGCCTCCCAGCAAGCCTTTCCTTTCAGCATGCTGGGATCGCCGCTTCGCTGTTGCTACGGTTGCTTGCGCACAACCGAGGGGAAACACGAATTGAAAAAACTGATCATTGAAGGGGGCCGCCCTCTGGCGGGCACGATCCGGACCGCCGGGGCCAAAAACGCCGTATTGCCCATGATGGCCGCGGGGCTTTTGAGCCATGGCACATTGAAATTGCGCGGAGCCCCGAGGCTCGTGGATGTGCGTTTCATGACCCGGGTCCTGCGGGATCTGGGAGCCCAAGCGGAGCAGGCCCAAAACGGCGACATGGAGATCAACGCCTCGGGGGACATCAAGGGCGAGGCCTCTTGGGATCTCGTTCGCCGCATGCGGGGTTCCCTTTGCGTGATGGGACCCATGCTCGCGCGGCTTGGCAGGGCCAGGGTCAGCATGCCCGGGGGCTGTGTTTTTGGAGTGCGGCCGATTGATGTGCACCTCAAGGGATTCGAGGCCCTGGGGGCCAAGATTCGTTTGGAGAGCGGCTACATCGTGGCCGAGACCCCCGCGGGTGGTTTGCGTGGGGCATCCATGTACCTGGGATCGGCCTTTGGTTCGTCGGTGCTGGGCACGGCCAACGTGATGATGGCTGCCAGCTTGGCCGAGGGCACCACCGTGATCCAAGGGGCGGCCTGTGAGCCCGAGATCGTGGCCCTCGCGGACACCATGAACGCCATGGGCGCCCGGGTCACGGGCCACGGCTCGCCGATCATCGAGATCGAAGGAGTGGACGAGCTGGGCGACGCAGAGATCGACGTGATCCCCGATCGCATCGAAGCGGGCACCTACATCTTGCTGGGGGCCATGACCGGCGGCGCGGTGCGCGTCACGGGTTGTCGTCCCGACCATATGCTGGTGCTCCTGAACATGATGAAGAGCGCTGGGCTTTCCTTTGAGGTAGGCCCCGATTGGGTCGAGACCAAGCCCTGCGACCCCAAAGATGTGCGCCCCCTTTCCACAGATATTTCCACCAACGTCTATCCCGGTTTCCCCACCGACCTACAAGCCCAGTGGATGGCCTTGATGACCCTTGGGGATGGCATCAGCATCATCACCGAGCGCATTTACCACGACCGCTGGACGCACATCCCTGAGTTGCAACGGCTCGGGGCAGACATTCGTCGTCAAACCACTGCCTCTGTGGTGCGCGGGGTCAAGGGTCTCTCCGGAGCCCCCGTCACCGCCTCCGATTTGCGCGCTTCCGCGGCCCTGGTGATGGCCGGCCTGGTGGCGGATGGAACCACCGAAGTGCACCGTATGTATCATCTGGACCGCGGCTACGAGGCCATGGAAGAGCGACTTGAGGCTCTTGGTGCTGGCGTGCTGCGGGATGAAGAGGACGATTGAGGGCGGCGCCGCGGTGGCGCTGTGCCCTGCACCCTCTCGCACCCTCTGGACAGCTTCATCACTTGTCCACTGTGTGTGCCTTGCGGATCCCTCGGGCCACCGATTGCCTTGTGCACATTCATGGGCTTGCACATGCTGAAGCTGCTGATGATCGTCTTGAAGAGCGAGTCCATTGAGGCCTCGGAGTGAATGGGGAGGCTAGAAGGGGCAAACCATGAACTCCGGGCTATGACCAAGAGTCCACGCCTGGGCTCATCGGCGCCGGCGCACAGATC
>JAPKBR010000102.1 GCA_028823345.1 Planctomycetota bacterium | reverse complement strand
CAACCCTAGCCTTGGAAAACCCTAGGCAGTCCGGCCGGCACCGGCAACGTCAACGGCACAGGCACCGGTACAGGCACAGGTAGCGTAGACGCGCACGATCCCTCAGGCGTGGGCGACCCCTTTGGCCCGTCGGCCAAACGCTGAAAACAAATGATCGTCCAAAATCTAGGCGTGGGCGGCGGAGACTTCGTCGAGATAAAAAACGTTTCCGTCCGGGTCGGCCATCAGCGCCATGAAGCCTCCCCACGGTTGCCGTGTGGGCTTTTGCGGGAAATCCACGCCGAGGCCCACAAGCCGCTCGTGTTCAGCCTCAAGATCTTCCACGCTGAATCCCACTCCCGTATGCACGCCAAGGAGTTCGGATTGATCTTGGCCGACCACCGCCAACCCCAGGGAAATCGAACCCGCGACAAACGACGCGTACCCGTGATCCTCATCGGCAAAGCCCAGGCTCAGCCCCAGAACATCTCGGTAGAAAGCAACGGCGCGCCCGAGGTCGCTGACATGAACATTCACGTAGGCAATCTGCATGGTCGATCCCCCTTTCCCTTTTTCCAGCCTAATCAGACATCTCGAAGACTGGGCAGGACCTCTGAGGCGAGCCTCTCGAGGCAATCAAAAAGCGCTTCCTGGGGTAACGCTCCACTGTCGACGTGAAAGAGATACCGGTCGAGCCCGCAGGACTCTTTGAATCCGGCCAAGCGGTCGAGAACCTCTTGGGAATCCCCGACCACCAGAGGGCCCTCGGTCCGCAATCGATCAAAATCCGCCAACGGGAGTTGGGGCGCCGGCGTGCCCGGGGGCAGGACCGGTTCGAGCCCCCACGGAAGCAACTGCTGGGCCACCCAGTCCAAGTAATCGCAATGGCGCGGGGCGTAGCGTGCGCAGGCGGTCTTGAGATCTGGGGCCACGTGGGTATGCGAGAGCGCACCCACCCGAGGCGGCCCGAAACCGCGATCCTGAAAGGACTCGCGATATTTCTCCACCATGGGGGCGAAGGCCGTTGGCGGCTGGACCACAGTGGGGAGCATCAAGGGAAGGCCCATTTCCGCTGCCAACAGGACGGACTCTTCGCCAAAGCCTCCGCCCACCCACAAGGGCGGGCCTGGCTGCTGTACAGGGCGGGGCTGGAGGGTAAAACCGTCCAAGGGATTTCGGTGTTGCCCCTTCCAGTGGACATTCTCCTCGCGCCAAAGCCGGAGAACCAGCTCAATATTTTCCTTGAAGAGGGATCGGGAATCCGCGTAATCAAAGCCCAGATCCCCATACGAGCGCGCAATGATCCCACGAGAAACGATCGCCTCGGCCCGCCCATTGGAAAGCACGTCCACCGTGGCGTAGTTCTCGGCAAAGAGCACCGGATCATGCAAGGGCAGCAAAGCCGTGGCCGTGCTCAACCCAATTCGCTCGGTCTTCATCGCGATGGCACCCAGAATCACCGGGGGCGCCGACGTAATGTAGTCGCAGCCGTGGTGTTCGCCGATATGGAACGAGTCAAAGCCCAGGGATTCGGCTTTCTGGGCGAGTTCGATGGCCTCGCGATGGTGCTCCAC
>JAPKBR010000074.1 GCA_028823345.1 Planctomycetota bacterium | reverse complement strand
AACGGCGCCGGGACCATGTCCACCGACATCCTGAATGCAAACACCTCCGGGGGCGGCGGAACCCTGCCTAACCCTCTCATGGGAAACATCTGCGCGCCCCTCGGCCAAACCTGGAACTTCCAATACTGGCACCGCAACCCAGGCAACCCCTCCGGCTTCTCCCAGGCTCTTGCGGTCACGTTTCAGTAGCCGCGATCCCCAAGTCCTCCTTCTGCGCTCTGCTACCCCGCGCTGCCCGCACGCCGCCCCGGAGGCGCAACTCCCCCACCAGGTGGATGCCTCGGGTTTCCTAGGGGCCAGGGGTTTTTCCACCAGTCCGTTGATCTCTCCCCTGTCACTAAGGGCGACCGTCTGAGAGCCACAGTCCGATCCAGAGGTATTGAGGCAGCCAGTGAGTGCAGGCGTCGAAGTCTCCAGCCCAAAGGTCCTTGCGAGCGATGAAGTGTGAAAGGTGTTGGTGGTAGCGGGCGCGAGCGCGCTCATCGCCAAGACCAGCGTCGAAGGCATCTGGCCAGGTCCGACTGATTGCAACGCCCAGGGGGTGTACCGTCGCGACGATGACCTCTGCGGGGAGCGCTTGGGGAGGTCCCGGGTCATAAGGGCTGTGCACTTCATCGAGGCTGCGCTGCAGCAGCCCGTTGATGGCCGGAATCCAGAGGAAGTCATACCCGCTCCCCGTCTTGAGTTGTCCGAGCTCTTCCCTGCGTGGACGAATCTTCTCTGTGTGCAAAGCTCGCAAGCGAAGGAGCGTCTCTTCCCGCTCTGGTTGCGACCACAGCACCAAGAGGTAGGTGTTCAACCATGAGCCATAGGATCCAATGAATCCTCGCTTGGAGGATTTAGGGAATGGGCTCTTTTCCAGCCAGTTGAGGAGTCGCTCTTCGATCAGCACTCGCCAACGGCTCAGCTCATCGGGAGCATTCGAGCGCTCCATGAGTTCGACGAGCATCATCAGGAACCACGCCTCGTCGTAGGGGAAGGTTGCAGATTTTTTGAGATCTCTCCCCTCGATGAGCCCGACCTCTCTCTTCAGGCTCTCCATGTCTAACCTTTCGATCAGCCAGCTCTCTAACTCCTTGTCTTTGTCCGTGCGAGCAGCGACGAGCAGACACCAGTGCGCGATCACACACGAGTGCCAGTCATAAGATCCGCTGAAGAGGCTCCCGCCCTCCTCGCCCTGAAAGATGCCGTGATTCGGAGTCTCGACTTGGATCCCTGCGCGCATGAGGAGCAGCAGTTCCTTGCGCAGCTCTTTTGAATCTGGGTTCACGTCCATCATGGGTGCGCTCTTCGCTGCTTGGTCTTGGATGATCTCAACACTTGGGGTGAGCCCTATTGCCAGGGAGAGAATAAGGGCGAGGGGGAGCATCTTGGGTGTTGAGGTGAAAGCACGGATGGGATGGTCCCCTGTGGGGTACAGTATGCGGGCAGATAGGTACAACGGCTAGGGCTTCGAGGTGAAGCTCAGCCCGCAATAACACAAGCATGACTCAGGAGAGATCGATGGAGCAGCAAAATTCAGAGTTAGCCGGGCTCCCCCGCCGGCAGTTTTTCGGGACCGCCGCTGCGGTCCTTGGTGGCATAGGCCTCTCAGGCTGTGCAACAACACCAAGCTCATCAGCCAAGGCCCCCGGCAGCTCCGGGATGTTGAGCAAGGGCGACACGGTCCTCTTCCAGGGCGACTCGATCACGGACGCTGGGCGCAGCCGTGAGCATGCGCAGGAACCGAACACCCAGCCGGCAATGGGCAAGGGCTACGCGTGGATGGCAGCCTCTGCGCTCCTCACCGGTCGCGCCTCTGACGAGCTCCAGATCTTCAATCGCGGCATCAGCGGACACAAGGTGTTCCAGCTCGCGGACCGTTGGGATAAGGACTGCTTAGATATGAAGCCTGACCTCCTCAGCATCTTGATTGGTGTCAACGATATCTGGCACTCCCGTGGTGGCAACTACGACGGCACGGTTGAGGTCTATGAACGCGACTTTCACGCCCTAGTGGAGCGCACACGAACAGCCCTACCTGACCTCAAGATCGTCATCTGCGAACCCTTCGTCTTGCGCTGCGGCGCCATCAACGATTCCTGGTTCCCGGAGTTCGACCACTATCGAGCGGCCGCACGCCGCGTGTGCGATACCCACAAGACCGCCTGGGTTCCCTTCCAGACCATGTTTGATGAGGCAATCAAATACGCCCCGCCCGAGCATTGGGCGGGTGACGGAGTGCACCCCTCCCCCGCCGGAGCCGCCCTCATGGCCCAGGCCTGGACCAGCGTCGTGAACTCCGATCAGCCTGTTTAGGGATCCCTGAATAAAGAGCAAGGCCCCATGGACCACTCTCTTTAGCCTGAGCGGTCGAGTGCCCCCCATAAGAGATCTCGTGCCCGGGACCTGTGGGCAAATCCCTAGAGCCCGGTGAGGGCTGAGATTTGTCCGCCAATACCGGTCTTGAATCTTTTTTTCCGTTGAAGTGATTCCGGAGATACCTACGATTCCTCAATGCACATTCTGATCATCAACTTTAATTTGAACGACTTGAGCCGCGCCCAATACGAAGAGGTCTGCGACAGTCTCGCCGAGACCTTCGCTGCCGTCCCGGGCTTGGTCTCCAAGCATTGGCTCGCCAATGAAGAGGCGAACACCTACGGGGGCGTTTACCTTTGGGAGAATCGCCAGGCCATGGTGGACTACAAAGAGTCCGAGCTCTTCAGCGCCATCGGAGCCAACCCCGCTCTGATCAACATTACCGCTACAGACTTCGAGGTCATGGCGGGGCCGTCCACGGTGACGGGCGTCCCGCATCCCGCCTAACCCGTTAGGGGGTTGCAGGATGGGCTCAGGGTTGGGTGTGCACACACGCGCCTGATCATCGCTCAGTTCTGTACGACCCCTGACATCTGGAGCGTCAGCTAATCGCCCTCCCAAACTTTCGCGGTCACGTCACATTGACCGCGTGGTAAGGTCGAGCCCATGCCCAAAACCCTTCTCTGCGGTCTGCTCTCTCTCGCTGCCTGCGCGCCCATCCCGAGGTCCCACTCCACCATCACGGGGGACGACTCGGGGTTCCTGGGCGCATTGAGTTTTTCCCACCAACTCAGCAAGTCCACCGTAGAAGAAAACACCTATGGAATCCGCCTTGATCTGGAAGGGATGGGTGGCAACATCACCCAGAACATTCCCACCGATCGGACTGTGCAGCTCGATGATGTGGTCCTTACAGGGCCCGGGGAATTGGACCTGGATTTCAACTACCGGTCCGCCACCCTTGGTTTCTACATGGACAAGACCATGGGCCCGTGGAAGCTCCAAGGGGTCGTGGGCCTCGCGCACTCCAACCTCCATGCTCGGGGACGCTTGGGAGGCTTGACCGATTCGGCGGACCTTGAGAGCACCGCCCTGCATTTGAGCGGAGACGCCAGCTACCGATTCGGCTCGTCCACCGAGGTCTACTATCGCTTGGGTGGGATGCCCCTCGCCAGGCGAGGCGAAGCGACGATTTTTCAAACCCAGCTTGGAGGCCGCTGGAAGATCAACCAAACCCTGACAATCTCTGCTGGGATGCAAAGCTGGAACTACTTGCGAAAACGACGGGAGGGAAGCCCTGGCCCCTCCGGCATGGATCTCACCCTCAGTGGACCTTTTTTGAGACTCGGGTTCCTGTTCTAGGGGGAATTGGGTCGCTTGGTGTCCATTGACGGCCCCTATTGCCCTCAGGAGGGTCACTGGGAATAGACTTTTGCAGGCACCCCGATACAATGCCCCCAGCTTCTCGGGCAACTCCAACGGGAAATACCCGTGCCCCGCCCCCCGAATCGGCCCACCCAGTTGGGCCCCCAAAATTTGGCGACTCTCACATGAGCAACAGCAAAAAGTACATTCCCTCCCAGCGCGAGCAGGCATTCCTCGATACGGTGGAGAGTCCTCGCTATGAGCGCGAGAACATGAACGGTCTCAAGCCCTTCTTCGAGGGCCGCGTGGCCGAGGACATGCAGGGCTTCTACAGCCCCGACGAACTGGATGCCCTCCGCAAACTGAAGGGCACGGATCGTGACGTGGAAGATCGCATGCCGGTCAAGATGACCCGCCACTACTTCAACTTGGCCCGCCAGAGCGAACCGATCAAAAAGCTCGTCAAGGCAACACCCGAGGAAACCGTCGACATGGGGGGCACCGAGGACCCCGGGCACCAGATGGACTACAGCCCGGTGGAAGGGCTCTTGCACAAGTACGAGATGGGCTTGATGTACGTGGTGTCCACTTGCTCCGCCCACTGCCGCTTCTGTTACCGCGAGGAACTCATCAGTCGCAAGGAAGTCGCACGCCTTGACGGTACGGTGGCCAAGAAGGGCATGGCTCAAATCGGCGAAATCAGCGAGTACATCCACAAGCACAATACAGCGGTGACGAACAACGGCGGGCGTCACCCGGATTCCGGGCGGGAGAAACTGCGCGAGGTCTTGCTTTCAGGCGGCGACCCCATGGTGCTCTCCAACGCGAAGATCGCAGCATGGTTGGGTTCCCTCGCGGAAGCTGGTGTCGAGGCCATCCGCATCGGCACCAAGGAAATGGCCTTCTACCCCGATCGCTTTGACGAGACCTTCCTCGCTATGTTGGACTCGTTCCACCGCACCTACCCTGATGTGAGCCTGCGCATGATGATTCACTTCAATCATCCTGACGAGTTCCTGACCAAGGACGCAAACGGCGACTACATTCCAGAAGCGTCAGGTGTCCTCCAATGGCACCCGGACGCCAAGCGCGCCATGCTGGGACTTGTGTCCCGCGGTTGGGTGCGGGTGGAAAATCAGTCGCCCCTGATCAAGGATGTCAATGACGACGCCGAAGCCCTGCGCATCATGCAGCGAGCCATGAAGCAGATCGGCGCTGAGAACCACTACTTCTTCTGCGGTCGGGACATCGTGGCCCATAAGGCCTTCAACATCCCCATCGAACAGGCCTGGGCGCTTCTGAATGAATCCCAGAAAGGACTCTCAGGGGTCGAGGCCCACGCTCGCCTTTCGATCACCCACTACAAGGGCAAGACCGAAGTGATAGCGGTGACCGACAAACCCATTCCGGGTGTACCTGGTACAGAAAATGGCGTCCTGATCTTCAAGCTCCTGCGCAGCGCGGCCGACGCCCACGAACGTGGCAAGGTCTGCATCGTCGGGCGCAACCCAGATGCGGTCTGGTTCGACGGCTATGAGGATCGCGTGATCATGGATGAGGCGGGCCTGTTCGGATATACCCGCAAGGTATCCCACGCCACAGCGGCGACGGAATCCAGCCAAGCTCACTAGATACCTAGGGAATCCAATGATCGACAAAACCGTGCCGAGCGTGGCGGATGCCGTGCAGGAGATCCATGACGGAGCCACCGTTATGGTCGGAGGATTCGGAGAAGCCGGCAGTCCGGTTGAATTGATTCACGCCTTGATCGATCAGGGGGCCAGCGACTTGACTGTGATCAACAACAATACGGGCAGCGGAGAAGTAGGCTTGGCCGCCTTGATCAACGCCGGCCGGGTGAAGAAGATGATCTGCTCCTATCCGCGCTCGCGAAACTCCACCGTCTTTCCCGATCTCTACCGGTCGAACAAGATCGAATTGGAACTGGTCCCCCAGGGCACCCTTGCCGAGCGCATCCGGGCGGGAGGCGCGGGCATCCCCGGCTTCTACACTCCCGCTTCCGTGGGTACGCCCTTGGCTGAGGGCAAGGAATTGCGCTCCTTTGAAGGCAAAGACTTTGTGCTCGAGCATGGCCTACGGGCGGACTTCGCCCTGCTCAAGGCCAAGTGCGGGGATCGCTATGGCAACCTGATCTACAACAAGACCGCCCGCAATTTTTCACCCCTGATGGCGATGGCAGGCTCCACCACCATTGTGCAAGTGGCAGAGATCGTCCATGCCGGGGGCATTGATCCGGAACACGTGATCACGCCTGGTATCTTTGTGCAACAAGTGGTGCGAGTGCCCAACCCCGCCCATGAATCACAATTGGTCCGCGACGGGGTGACTTACCCATGACCTCCCCCATCGGCCTCGACCGCGAGCAAATGGCCCAACGGGTGGCCCTCGACATTCCCGACGGTAGCTATGTGAACTTGGGCATCGGGATTCCCGAGCTGGTCGCCAAGTATGTGCCCGAGGGACGCGAGTTCATCTACCACACGGAAAACGGCTTGCTCGGCATGGGTCCTTCCCCTGAAGAAGGCCAGGGCGAACCGGAACTCATCAACGCGGGCAAGCGCCAAGTCACGGCCCTGCCCGGTGCGGCCTACTTCCACCATGCGGACAGCTTTTCCATGATCCGCGGCGGACACCTGGACCTTTGTGTACTGGGTGCTCTGCAAGTGGCTAAAAACGGAGACCTGGCTAACTGGTCCACGGGCGGACCCGATGCGATTCCCGCAGTGGGCGGAGCCATGGACCTCGTTGCGGGAGTCAAACAGATTTTTGTGGTCACCCAGCACTGCACCAAGAAGGGCGAACCGAAGCTGGTGGACGCCTGCACGTTTCCCTTGACCGGAGTTGGCGTGGTCAGCCGCATCTACACGGACCTGGCGGTGATTGACGTGACCCCTGAAGGATTGCGGGTCGTGGAGTTGAGTCCTGGTGTGGACTTCGCCTATGTTCAAGAGCGCACGGGCACGGAATTGTTGCCCGCGGCCACCGATTGCTAATCAAGAGCCATGTCCACTCCCTCCAAAAGCGCCGACCTCTACCAGCGAGCCAAGAAGGTGATGCCCGGGGGCGTCAGCCGCAACACGATTCTTCGGGATCCCCACCCGCCCTATGCGGTGAGCGCCTCTGGCTGCCGCGTAACCGACATGGATGGAGTCGAGCGCATCGACTTTTCCAACAACATGGCGTCGCTGATCCACGGCCATTGTTTTGCTCCTGTGGTCGACGCGGTGACAGAACAGCTCCAACGGGGCTCCGCTTTCACCATGGCCACTGAGGTCGAAGTGGAATTCGCCGAGCACCTCTGCAGCCGCAACCCGGCTTTTGAAAAGGTGCGCTTTGTGAATTCCGGGACCGAGGCGGTGATGGGTTGCTTGAAAGCCGCCCGCGCGTTTACTGGACGCCCCAAGATTGCCAAGGTCGAGGGTGCATACCACGGCCAATACGACTACGCGGAAGTCAGCCAAACCGCAGGGCCCGCCAACTGGGGCGACGCAGCAGCTCCCGCCAGCGTGCCCGTGGCCCAGGGCACACCCGCCTCGGCCCTCGCCGAAGTCATCATCCTGCCCTTCAACGATCCCGAAGGCGCGATCGCTCTGCTCGAACGCCACAAGACCGAGATCGCCTGCGTGTTGCTCGACCTCCTGCCCCATCGGGTGGGACTGCGGCCAGCGAACAAGGACTTTGTGGCCGCCATGCGCAAGTGGACCCTGGCCAACGGTGCCTTGCTCGTGGCAGACGAGGTGATCACCTTTCGCAGCACTCTTGGTGGCGCCCAAGAATGGTACGGGGA
>JAPKBR010000038.1 GCA_028823345.1 Planctomycetota bacterium | reverse complement strand
CCGCCAAAGTCACGGGACGCGATCCCGAATCCCTCAAGGTCGTGGTCAACGGCGCCGGTGCTGCAGGTACGGCCATCGCCAAGCTCCTGCGCTGCGTAGGCTACGACGAGAAGGCATGCAGCCCGGTTGCCGACGTGGTGGTCTGTGACAGCCGCGGGGCCATCGGCCCCGCGCGCGAGAACCTCACTCCCGCCAAGCTCGAGCTACTGAGCTACACCAACCGGCAAGGCCGCGACGGCGATGTGCACGAAATGCTCGAAGGCGCCGACGTCTTTATCGGCGTGAGTGTCGGCAACGTGCTCAACGGCGACGACGTACGCCGCATGGCGCCCAATCCGATCCTCTTCCCCATGGCCAACCCCACACCTGAGATCACGCCCCAGGTGGCGCTTGATGCGGGCGCGGTGGTGGTGGGCACGGGGCGCAGCGACTTCCCCAACCAGGTCAACAACGTGCTGGCCTTCCCGGGAATTTTCCGTGGTGCCCTGGATGCGCGTGCTCCGCGCATCACCTCGCACATGATGCTGCGCGCCGCCCATGCCCTAGCGGACTGCGTTCAGACCCCGACCGCCGATCGCATCCTGCCCAGCGCTCTAGAAAAAGAAACCGCCCCGGCGGTTGCCAGGGCAGTCGCTGCGGCTGCGGCCGCGGACGCTGCGGTCTAAACAGCCACGAAATCGGTCGCTGCTACGGGGCAGGGATGGCGCGCATATACCTCGCGACCTTGAACTTGACGACTTCACATCCCATTACTTAGTTCCGCTGCCCTAGAGTCACCTCCACCCGCCGAATAAAATGCCCGAATCACACCGCTTCCTCCCCGAGCTGAATGGACGTACTCGAAAAGCACTCCTCTGTGGCTGGGCGATGTATGTAATTTCCTTCGGCCTCCCTCTGGTGAAGGATATGTGGGGCATTGACGGCTTCTGGGTCTACTTCGAGAACGGATTGGATATCTCCCTAGATCACGAATCTCTGAATGCGCTCGCCGTCAATATCTCAAACCTCCTCATGATCTTGAGCCCCCTCCTGCTGTTCATGGGCTTCAAGTCTCGCGTGCTAGGCGCCATGCTCTTCTTGGGTTTCCTCAACAATTCCCGCTTCATCTGGAACCTCGACCCCGATGACATCATGAAGACGGCGGTTGCCCTCTTCCCCGCCTACTATGTCTGGTGGCTCTCATTCCTTGTAAGCGCTCTAGCCCTCTGGCGCTCTCCAGCCCCAAAAGCTTGAATCCGGTAAACTCAATTCGGATCCAGGAGCACATCCGCTCCCAATTCCAGGTCGACTGGGAGGGCATCCATGGCCGGGCGCAATTCCGGCGTCATCGGCCTCGAGCTCACAAACAGCACCGACCCAGACCCCCTCGAAGTGGAACGGGTCCACAAGGAGAACTTCTATGAGTGACATCACCGACGAATTCCGCCGCTGGTTCGAGGCCCTCGACCGGAGTGGCGGCGAGGACCGCTGCTACCTCTGTCGCCGCGCCCCCGCCGAGGTCAAACAGTTCTTCGGCTTCGATGAGGACGGCCAAGCCACCGAGGCGGCGACTTTCGGGCTGGAAGACGTGACCCTCGAAGAGGCCGACATCCTGACCTATCGCAGCCTGCGCCCGGTATGCGCCGTGTGCCAGCTCAACCTGGAGGGCATCACGGCCCTCGGTGAGGGCGGGATCCTGCTGGAGGTCCTGCGGGAAATGCGCGAGGAACGGGATAAGCTTTGGCCCTAGGGGTCGCCAACCAAGAGCCCCGGGCCTCCCTCACCATCTTTCTGCGAGTTCCTGCCCCTCTCTGCCCTCTCTTCTGGGATGATGGTCGTGCATTTTCTAAAAGCACCCCCCAAGCCTACCGTCAGCGGCAGACTTATCCCGGTCTAACGACCCAACACTCCCCGAATCAAAGCCATGTACGACTCTCAACTCGTCCAGCCCATGCGTGACGAACTCACCACCCTGGGCGTTACCGAACTCCTGACCGCCGACGCCGTAGACACGGCCCTTCGGGCCTCAGGCACGACCCTAGTCTTCGTCAACTCGGTCTGCGGCTGCGCTGCCGGAAGCGCCCGCCCGGGCCTGCGCATCTCCCTGATGTCCGAAAAGAAACCCACGCGGATCGTTTCGGTCTTCGCGGGCATGGAAACCGAGGCCACCGCAAGGGCCCGGGAGTACTTCAAGCCCTATCGTCCCAGCTCTCCCCAAATCGCCCTCATGAAGGACGGGCAGCTGATCAAGATGATCCAGCGCCAGGATATCGAAGGCAACACGCCGGATATGTTGGCCACGGAATTGAAGAGCAGCTATGACGCTCACTGTGACTGATCTGCTTGGCGCACCGAATGGATGCGCCTGACCGATGCAACCTAAAGCCAGGGCTCCGCGAGGAGACCTGGCTTTTCTCGTTCTGGAAATCCCCTTGTCACCCTGCAAGGTTCCAAATAGAAATTGTGTTCAGATTTTGTGAGGCGTCCGTATTGCCCCTGCGACAATTTGCCGGCAAGTGACCCACAGTACGCGTTCCGCGCGAATCGATCAGGGAACAAGTCCTCCCGAACCAGCGCTACATTTCCTCAAACTTCGAAGGAATACCTCTCGATTTTAAAGCAACTCCTCGGTATGGTCTCTGCCCCATGACTGACCGCGTATCAAGAATAGAAAAGGACTGGAAGAAGTTGGTTCCCCGTGGAGACACGGAATCTGTAGGTGTTGCCACCCGCTGCCGACTTCTTACCGAACATTTTTTCCAAGCCTCCCAGAACTCCCTGGCTAACTTCGACCTCGTAACTTACGAGTGGGAAGTTCTTGCCATGCTCCTGCGACGTGGCGCCCCCCATCAAGCCAGTGCTGGTGTTATCGCCCGGGAAACCGGTCGTTCCAGCGCCTCGATCACCCACCGCTTGGACAAGCTGGGCGAGCGTGGCTTAGTGAAGCGCGTCACCTCCAAGGAAGACGGACGTTTGGTGATGGCCCAGTTGACTGCCAAAGGCAAGAAGTTGGCTCAAAAAGCCGTTCGACCCCGTTTGGAAGCAGCTTCGGACATCGTCAGCAACCTCAAGAAGAGCGAGCGCAAGCAACTCAACGCTCTCCTTGGGAAAATGCTGGTTGGCGTCGACCCCGATGGGGCCACCGACGTCTGATCCAAACCCCACCTAACAAACCCATGCGGCTCCATTCCTAACGGAAGGGGCCGTTTTTTTATGGGTGCTTCCAGCGCTTGGGGGCTCAGGGTGATCCTGGGCAATCCACGCCCTGGGGGGGCGCCCTCGGTGGCTTGGAGGGTTTCGCGACCTCTGGAGCTCGAATCCTGCCGAATCACGGGGAAGATGAGCCCCGAACCGCCCTTTCTAGTGCCATCGGGGAACGATTTGGAGTGCTGGTCGAACTCGCTGGACCCATGGAATCGATTTCCTTCTGAGACCACAGGCCTTGGGAATCTACCCTAGGCTCACGCACCGGGATCCCGTGCGTAGATCAACCGTGCCTCTGCCTCCCACCTTTCTTCAACGCTCCGGTTGGCGGTTTCTTGTGCTGTTACCCCTATTGGGGGCCTGCGCAGAAGAAGCCACCGACCACTCCAATAACAAGGTTCTTGTGATCGGTTGGGATGGAGCGGGGTTCGAGTTGATCGACCCCCTCTTGGCCTCGGGGCGCTTGCCGAACCTAGCGCGATTGGTGTCGGAGGGACGAACGGCGCAATTGGAGAGCACCCGCATCCCAATCAGTTCCGCGGCCTGGACCAGCGCCTTCAGCGGAGTCGGCCCGGGGCACACGGGAGTCTTCGGTTTCTTCGAACCCCTCGAAGACAGCAGCGATGTGCAGCTGATCTCCAGTCGCTCCAATCATGCCCCACCGATCTGGCGCATTCTCAGTTCCCGAGGCGTAGGAGTCCATGTGTTTGGCGTGCCGGTCACCTGGCCCGCAGAACCGGTGCAAGGGGTCATGGTCGCGGGAATGCTGGCTCCCCATGAAGGCGGGTTTGCCCTGCCCGAGGCCTATGAACAGCGGCTGTTGCAAATGGGTTTTGTGCCGGACTTGGGCGTCTGGCGCAGCAATTCCCTGCCCGACGCAAAGCGGGTTCAAGAGCAGCTGGCGATCAAAGAGAAGGCCCTGGTCGAGCTCTTGGGGCAAGACAACTGGCGCTGTGCGGTGGCGGTTTTCAAAAGCCTCGATGTGATTTCTCACCAGCGCTATTCGGCGAACTTGGACGGGCCGGTTGCCAAATTGCTGGTGGACCTGGACCGGATCCTTGGAAGTCTGATCCAAGCCGCCGGGCCCAACACCGATGTGCTGGTGGTCAGCGACCATGGCTTTCGCCGTTACCCACGGACGCTTGACTTAGAAGCGTTCCTGATCCAGAACAATTGGACCCAGCGCAACCCTGGCACGGCTCCTGAACGACGCCAAGCGGGGCCATTGGCCCTGGCGCGACCTTCGGCTCACCGGGCCCGGATGACCGGCCTGGACCTCGATGCATCCCGCGCCTTGGCCATGGAATGCGAGGGCAATTTCGGGTCCCTGCGGCTCAATGTGATCGGGCGCAATTCCCAAGGCTGTGTGGAACCGAGCCAAGTACCCGAGCTGCTTGGAAAACTAGAGCAGGACCTGCGCAACTTGGAAATCGACGGCAAAAAAGTGGTCACCCAAGTTTGGCGCGCCACGGAGTTGATGCCCGGTCCCAAGCGCCTCGCCTTGCCGGATCTGGTATTCGAAACCGTCCCGGACCTACGGGTCGTGTTGGGCTCCGGAGACATTTTGCACGCGCGCTTGCCGGCCGGATTCCCCGACCACGGGTTGAACGGAATCGCGATCATGGCCGGCCCTTCGATCGCGGGTGAAACCCAGCGGGCCAGTTGGTCCGTCACCGATCTAGGGCCGACGATTCTGCACCTCTTGGACCAACCGCTTTACCGTGAATTCAGTGGCTCCCATCACGGCGAAATTCTGCACAACCCGCGCCCGCCCAAGGTGATCCCCATGGAACAGGACCCAACCCTGCGCAGCCGATCCCAAGTGGACGGAGGCAGCTCCCGTAGCAACCAGGAAATGCAAGACCTCATGCGCGCATTGGAGTCCATGGGGTATGCAGGAAGTGAAGGCGACCAGGAGGTACAGGGCGAAGGGGATCCAAAAACACAGGGCGAAGAGGACCAATGAGTACGGACCGAAGCCAACCAACGATCACCGCCCCCCCGGGAAAACGGGTCGAGGCCCTTGGTGCCTGCGCGTTGATCGCCTTGACTGCGCTCCTGGGACTTTGCTGGATCAGTGATTTACCGCTCTTGGGTTATGACGCCTACCCTTTGATTGCATCTTCCCGAGTGGAAGGCCTGGGGGACATCTGGCGGATCCTATCCATGGAGTTGATGGATGGTCGCTACCCCGACGGACACTTTCACCGCCCCTTGGTGCAGCTTTCCTTTGCTCTTGATCGCACATTGCATGGACTAGAGCCAAAGGGCTATCACCTGACCAACCTAATTGCCTGTGCCACAAGCGGCGTGCTGATCTTCGGGTTGGCCCGACGCATCACCGGCATTGGGATCTGGAGCGCCTGTTTGGCGGGACTCATTTTTGTGGCCCATCCCCTGCAGGCCGAGGTCGTTCCCTTTGCAGCCCGGCGCGCGGACAACCTGGCCCTTTGCTTGATCTTGGCAGTCCTTGCCCTGCAGGTCAGGCCCTCCACAAGCTTGAGCTGGTGGCGAGGCCTGGCCTGTGGCGTGCTCGCCTGGTGCGCCTTTGCAGCCAAGGAAACCGGAGCGGTGGTTGCCCTCCTGGCGCCCACCATGCTGGTGATCGAAGCACAGGGGACACTCGCGGAAAAAATAAGAAGTTCCCTTCGCCGGGTGTGGCCAACCCTCTTGGGGGTCGGCCTGGGGGTGCTCGCTCGACAACTGGTCTTGGGCGGCTTGGCAGGGCACTCGGACTCTAGTTTGTTAGCGGGACTGTCCTTGCCCGCGTCTGAATACCTTTGGCGCTTGCTGTACTCCCAGCCCTGGTTGGGATGGGGCAGCGGTGGCATGCTGATTATCTGGGGAGTGTTTGCTGCACTTGTTTTTAAAGCCTGGAAATCTAAGGGTGGCGACGCAGGGTTCTTGCTTGCATGGCTCTTCGCCTTACTGGCGGTCAGCGGCCTGGCTGGACGCGTGCATGATTGGTATGCCCTCTTGTTCGTGCCGCCGTTTGCGATTCTGCTGGGCGCAGTCATCGACGATGCTTGGAGCAAGTTCCGTGAAGAGAGGAAACCAACCGGGCTTATTCCGGGGATCCTTGCGGTGTGCCTTGGCATTTCCTTCCTGGCCAGCGGTCCACTCACCCAGCGTTACTCGAATCTGATCGACGGGAGCAAAATGCTCACCCAAAGCCTGGCGCAAGTGGATCGCTTGCTCGAAGGCGCCCAGGAAGGATCCAGCGCTCGCTTGAATCCGTGGATTCCATTCGTGCAACCCCACTCGGATGGATCAGAATTGCGCGGGGTTGCCCTCGCGGCGGATTACTCGCTGCAAGCCTATGTGGAATTGCAGCGGCCAGGTTTGAAGTCCCGGGTGCGGCGCTTTGAAAGTGCTCCAGCACCCAACCGTGAACAATTCTGGACCCTTGAGTTGATCCAACAACCCCTGCCCTCCTGGATTCGGCAGCACTAGGGAAGCGCGCGGACTTCAGGACCCAGACGAACGGGCGATGTCGATCATCATGCGCAACTCCGCGATGCGCACCTCGATTGAGTCCATGAGTTCAGGCGCATGGGTGTCCGCCTCACTGGCCCTGTACTTTCTCTGGGCCCGACGCAACTGGCGCAGGGCGCTGCTCAAGTCTCCCCGCAGGATCGCCAACTCGCCTTGTTCTTCGGCCAAACGCCCGGTCCATTCCGCATCCCCCATGGATTGCAGGAGACCCCCGAGTTTCTTGTAAGAGGCCTCGGCGTTGTAAATCACAAGAGTTGCCTCAGGCACATGGCCTCCAAGGCGCAAGGCTCGACCAAGAGCCCATTCCAACCGGACCCGTTGTTGAAAGGGTTGCCCAGCGGCCATTTCCTTTGCAGCGCGGAACGAGCCAATGGCGTATTCCGGTTGATCGAGAGCTTGGTAAATCCACCCCATGCCCTCGTGCGCTGCGGCGATCCAAGTAGGGTTCCCGGACAAGAGAGCCGCATCCAGAACTTTTTGTCCAAAGGCTATCTTGGAGGATCCTTCCGAGCTGCCCGCCGCCAACTGGGCAGCTTGCATGGCAAGGTCAAGTCGCCCCCCGGCGAGGGCCGCAGCCCAGGCCTTGTTCAACTCGTTGATCCCTTCTGCGGGTAAACCTTCCGCAATCAAGAGCACACCCCCGGATAGCAGGAATCTGATCCAGGCTTCGCCGTCTTCGGGTCGGGCATATTGCTTGGCCTGTGTGTGCCAAGTCCCAGCCTCCGTGGATTCCCCGTCAAGGGACAGCACCATAGCTACTCCTGACGCGGCAACCACGAGCGCCGGCTCATCCCCCTCTTGATTGGCGATCATGGCCGCCAAGCGATAGGACTCTAGTGCTCCTTGTGAGTCCCGCCCACGGAAACGCAGGTCCGCTTGATCGATCAAATCACGGAGGTCCATCTGGTCCTCCGCCTTACCGCTGATACAAGCGGACGCGCAAAGCACGAGACACAGGAAAAAGGCTGAGGTACGCATGGAATTCATCGGCCCCCGGCTCCAGGGGGAAGGGTGACCACCGCCCATTATCCCCATTCCAGCGGCTCTCCGCAAGGAATGTGGAGATTCATGAAGAGCAACCCTAGTTGCTTGGCTCCAGAGGGGCCCGGATCCCGTGGGCTCGCTCTTCGGATCGCCGGCCGCGGTCGCTATTCTCACCCCTTATATGGGGGCTTCACCTTGGAAAATTCTCTGCGCAACTTTGGTGCCCATCGCGCTTGTGCTGTCGATCGTGCGTCTTAGTGCGCCAGTCCAGACAACCTATGCTGCCCTGTCGGCCGCAGAGGAACCCCATTGGGGGGTCGAGTTGGTGGGACCTGAGGAGCAGCTGATCGAGAATTCAGCTGTTGTCTCAGCACAACCCTCACAACCGGTTAAGAACCCACCCAGCTTCAAGAAGGCGGAGCGGTTCACCGCCGACCCAACCCAGACGACCCTTGAGGTAGAGGTTTTGGACGCAAGGGGCGCGCCCCTCGTTGGTGCCCACGTGGCCTGCTCGCCCTTCGAAAGCGAAGGCCCAAAGCAAGCTCAACAGTTGGTGAGTGCTAACCGAGGGAGCCTCGTATTGGCACCCCGTACAGATCAAGAGGGGCGCTGTATGTTGATCCTGCCGCCGATGGATCGTGCGCGAGTGACGGTCATCTCTGCCAATTCCGGACGTGTACTGCACTCCGAGGAAGTGCTCAACCTACGCGCCGGATCCAAGCGCCAGCTACAACTCTTAGGTCACCACAGTCCTCCACAACCCTGGTACGTCAAACTGGGGAGCCCTCCGGCACAAGAACCGTACAGGGACCCGTGGATTCTATCCTTCAATCTGGAAAGGCTTGGGGACAAGATCAACGTGGCCAACCCACAGTTTCTTAGCCCCATTGATGGAGATGTCTTTGCCTCCATCCTGGACATCACCGCATCCCAAGTGCTGTTGATCGGCGCGCATGGTATGGCTCCCCAAGCCATGATGATGCGCCCGGGGCACAGCTTGCGAAACCACCCCTCCCAGGTAAACTTGCGACCTGGAGGACGGCTTCGCATTCAAACGACTGCTGGCAGCGAACTGACCATACGCGCGCCCCTCTGCGCTCTCGGTGGCAACGTCCCCCAGATCCCCATCGAGTGGCACTGGACCGCAGACCAGAACGGCTGGATTCAGGCAGATGGGCTGCCCACGGGCGTGAACATGGACTTGATTTGGAATCCGGTGATGCCCGATGCTCCCGAGCAGATTGAGCTTGATGAGCACACCCCGATCGCCCTCGACCTTGTGCCCCTGGGGGGATCCGCGGGGCTTAGTGGGGTCTTGAGAGATTCCGCGGGGGCTGCCCTTGCCCACACTCCCCTTTGGCTGGTGCCCGCCACGCGCAAGGGAACGGTGTATTTGGCCCCCGAAACGCGCCCCCTGCGGCGCTTGATCAGCGCCGCGGACGGATCGTTCCATATAGAAAGAATTCCCTACGCAGCCTGGTGGATCTGCCCCGAACCCGGACATGGCTGGGCGGCCATGACCCGCTGGTTTGAAGTGTCGAAGGATGCCCAGGAAGTGCGGCTCGACCTGCAAGCACTCCCCGCGCGGGCGATCGCTGGGCAGGTGACGGATGACCAGGGCGCGACGGTTGCCGAGGCCACGGTGTGCTTGACTGAAGAAGGCGGCAGAATCCTCGCCCAGCGCACCAGCGACTCGAATGGAGGCTTTTCCTTCGAAGCCCCCACAGGGCAGAAACTCTACATCCAAACTCCGGCGTCGGGGAGCCACGGTTCGTCGCCCCTGACCCCCTGTCCAACCTCCCTCCAACCGATGAAGCTCCGAGTGCAGCGGGGCGCCCAATTGCACGGAGTCCTCCTGACACCGGGCAACGAGTTGTCCAAGGGATCTCACCAGGTTTTGTTGCACAGTCCAGACAAGGCACCCGAACGCTTGGTGATCACCGGCGCGTTCTTCAGCTTGGATGGCCTGGCCCAAGGCCGCCATGCCCTCGCGGTCCTCGACGCCACGGGGCGGGCGGGAACGCTCGTGATGGACCTTGGTCAAGAGTCAGCACCCCCGGCCACGGTTCGCATGGGTCAGGGACAAACCACCCAGGTCCACAATCCAACGGTTGCACCCTTGGATTGCGAGCTCACTAGCGCGGGAGCAGTTTGGATGCGCGCGACCCTTCAACCGGGAACTTCGCGCACAGTGGTGGTCCCGGCCCATTCCCTCCAACTCCGGTTCGGGTCACCAAAGAGCGGGCTACCCATGCAACTGTCCTTCCCGGACCGTGTGCCGCCTCGCATCTTTTTGAAGCAAGACCATTAGCGCCGAAACCTATGGACAGTCTGACCGCCTTCCGCAACTTGCTTCGCAGCCACGGTGAGTTGTTGATCGGTGCCCTAGCTGGCCTCGATGATCATCAGGCGCTTTCAGCCCCGAACCCCTCGGCAACTTGGATCACCCAGCACCTCTTTGATTGCTTGTCAGAGGTCCAATCCCTGGTGTGCGGTAGTCGGCCCGTGGAAGACACGGCGCCCCTCGAAACCCTGCCCTGGCTAGATCAAGTTCAGGCCCTCGAGGACCGCTGCCTGGGTCTGGATAAGGCCCTCGGAGAGTTGTCTGAGGAGGAGTTGGATGGAAACCCGGCGGCAGATCTGGAAGGAGATCTGGGGGCGGGGGGACCCAATCGCCGGGATCTCCTGGCCGGGCACGTAGGTCACATGGGTTGGCACCTGGGTCAGCTGGCAAGAATTCGCAAGCAACTGGGGCTCGTTTCCATGCCCGGTTGGGACTGAATTCCGTGCCTATTTGAGGGCCGGGGACACCAACGACCTATCTGCTTACCCTTTTCCGCCCTTGTCAGACAGGGTTGGATTTGATCTCAGGAGGGGCCTCAGAATCCGTTTTGAAACCACTAGATGTAGTGGCTTGACCCAGCAACTCCACCCCA
This sequence comes from Planctomycetota bacterium, assembly GCA_028823345.1. GTDB lineage: Bacteria > Planctomycetota > UBA1135 > UBA1135. Next base: position 22,407 of record JAPKBR010000038.1, on the reverse strand, counting down.
TATAGTAGCCCCTTCAGGACGCGATCCCTTGGCCATCGCCATGCGTCCCCCCGCTTTTCAATCCCCTGCCTCCCAGGAGCCCCTAATCCCCATGACGAGCCCCGCCACTAGCACCGCCACCGCGACCGTAACCTCACAGCCCACCGCCGAGACCGGCACCGGCATGCGAGTTCGCAAACGAAATGGCACCTTCGAGCCCGTAGATCTGAACAAGATCGTTCGCGCCCTCGAACGTTGCTCGGATGGACTCAGTGCCGTGGACCCCATGCGCATCGCCACGCGGACCATCAGTGGGCTCTATGACCAAGCCTCCACAGAAGAACTTGATCGTCTCTCGATCCACACGGCAGCGGCGCTGATCGCCGAAGAGCCTCAATACCGGTTTCTCGCCGCGCGGCTTCTGGGGACCTACATCGAGAAGGAAGTCCAGAACCAGAACATCTTCTCTTTCAGTCAGTCCATCGAAAAGGCTCACGAGGCGGGCCTGATCCAAGACAAGACGTTTGATTTCGTGATGACCAACGCACGCAAGTTGAACAGCATCGTTCAGCCAGAACGGGATCAACTGTTCGGGTACTTCGGCCTGCGCACGGTGTACGACCGTTATCTACTCAAGGACCCCAAGGCCCGCACGGTACTGGAGACTCCCCAGTACTTCTTCATGCGCGTGGCTTGCGGCTTGGCCGAGACTCCCGGCGATGTTCGGGATTTCTACGCCTTGATTTCGTCTCTCAGCTACCTGCCTTCTTCCCCGACCCTGTTTAACTCGGGCACGCGCCACTCCCAACTCAGTTCCTGCTACCTGCTCGATTCCCCGGCAGACGACTTGGATGCTATCTACGATCGCTACCAGGACATCGCCCAGTTGTCGAAGTACGCGGGCGGAATCGGAGTTTCCTGGTCACGGGTGCGCAGCCGCGGCTCACTCATCCGCGGCACAAACGGCGAATCCAACGGAATTGTTCCCTGGCTGAAGACCCTGGATTCATCGGTTGCCGCGGTCAATCAGGGTGGCCGACGCAAAGGCGCTGCCTGTGTTTACCTTGAGACGTGGCACGCAGACATCGAGGAGTTCCTCGAGCTGCGTGACAACACGGGGGACGAGGCCCGGCGCACCCACCACTTGAACCTGGCCAACTGGGTGCCCGACATCTTTATGGAACGGGTCGAAGCTGACGAGGAATGGTCCCTCTTCGATCCAAAAGATCTTCCAGAGCTAACCGACACCTTCGGAGAGGATTTCCGCAAAATCTACGAGCAAGCGGAAAAGGACGGCTTGGCCAAACGCACAGTCAAGGCCCGCAATCTGTACGGACGCATGATGCGCACCTTAGCCCAGACCGGCAACGGCTGGATGACGTTCAAGGATGCGAGCAACCTGAAGTGCAACCAAACCGGGAACAACAGCAACGTGGTGCACCTTTCCAACTTGTGCACGGAGATCATTGAGGTCACCAAGCAAGAGGAGACCGCGGTCTGCAACCTCGGGTCAGTCAACTTGAGCAAGCTGGTATTGAATCGGGACGGCAAACCCAGCTTCGACTTTGATGGCCTGGACAAGATCGTACGCACCGCCGTGCAGTACCTCGACCGGGTGATCGACATCAACTTCTATCCCACCCCGGAAGCCTCTACTTCCAACGACCGTTGGCGTCCGGTGGGGCTCGGCTGCATGGGCTTGCAGGATGTTTTCTTCCAAATGCGCCTGCCCTTTGATTCGGAGGAGGCCCTAACCCTCTCCACCCTGATTCAAGAGCGCATCTACCTGGTCGCCGTGCGCACATCCTGCGAGTTGGCCAAGAAAGCGGGACCCCACAAGGCCTATGCAGATACCCGTGTGTCCAAAGGCGACTTGCAGTTCGACCTGTGGGGCATCGAACCGACCCTTAAGGAGGAGTGGGAAGTCGTCAGGAAAGAAGTGGCCGAGCACGGCTTGCGTAACTCTCTGATCGTCGCAATTGCACCCACAGCGACGATTGCATCCATTGCCGGATGCTATGAGTGCATCGAGCCCCAGGTCTCGAACCTCTTCAAACGTGAGACGCTTTCCGGTGACTTCGTCCAGGTCAATAACTACTTGGTGGATGACCTGAAGAAGGGCGGCCTGTGGAACGAGTCCATGCGCGCGCGAATCAAGCAGGCCGAAGGCTCGATCGCCGAGTTCGACGAGTTGCCCGAAGAGTTACGTGCCCTCTATCGCACGGCCTGGGAATTGCCCCAAAAGGCCTTGATCGACTTGGCCGCAGCCCGTGGCCCGTACATCGACCAGAGCCAGTCCCTGAACTTGTTCATGGCGTCCCCAACCATCGGTAAGTTGTCTTCCATGTATGCCTACGCTTGGCGCAAGGGGCTCAAGACCACCTACTACATGCGCTCACGACCGGCCACGCGCATCCGTCAAACTACCACCGAGGAACTTTCAGGCGCCAAGACTAATGGCGCCGGCAGTGATAGCGACGCGGTGGCATGCTCCCTGGAGAACCCCGAGAGCTGCGATTCTTGCCAGTAGATCTGTTTCGTCCCGTCCAACACCGCACCCAATTGAATCCATGACCAGCAAGATCCTAGATCCAGGCTTCGCTCTCACTTTGCGTCCCATGAAGTACCCGATCTTCTATGACATGTATCGGGATGCGATCAAGAACACTTGGACCGTTGAAGAGGTGGACTTTTCTACGGATGTGGTGGACCTGGACAAGCGCCTCTTGCCGGCCGAACGTCACCTGATTCACCGCCTGGTGGCATTTTTTGCCACAGGGGATTCGATCGTTTCCAACAACTTGGTGCTGTCCCTTTACAAGCACATCAACTCCCCGGAAGCGCGCATGTACCTGTCCCGGCAGCTTTACGAAGAAGCCCTGCATGTCCAGTTTTACCTAACCCTGCTCGACACTTACATTCCCGACCACAAGGAACGGGAAGAGGCATTCGATGCGATCAACAAGATCCCATCGATCAAATCTAAGGCTGACTTCTGCTTCAAGTGGATCGATTCAGTGGCAGAACTAGATGCCACGGACACCCCAGAGAAGCGCCAGCAGTTCATGCTGAACCTGGTGTGCTTCGCATGCTGCATCGAGGGATTGTTCTTCTTTGCCGCATTCGCCTACGTCTACTTCCTGCGATCCAAGGGCCTCTTGAACGGCCTCGCCGCCGGAACCAACTGGGTCTTCCGTGACGAAAGTTGCCACATGTCCTTTGCCTTCGAGGTCGTTGAGCAGACCCGCCGAGAATACCCGGACCTTTGGAATGACGAGATGGAAACCAAAATCGTCGCCATGCTCGAGGAGGCAGTGGAGTGCGAGATGCTGTTTGCCGAAGACCTCTTGGCCAACGGAGTCCCGGGGCTTTCCCTCAAGGATATGCGCTCCTATCTAGAGTTCGTTGCCGACCAGCGCCTCAAGAACCTCGGTCTCGAAGAGCGGTATGGGTCGAAAAACCCCTTCGATTTCATGGAGCTGCAGGATGTGCAGGAACTCTCGAACTTCTTCGAGCGCAAGGTATCCGCCTACCAGGTGGCGGTCGCTGGGGAAGTGTCCTTCGGCGAAGACTTCTAGGGCTGCCCATGGCGATAATCGAGTAGGTTAGGGCCCATGCAAGCCCTTCCCTGCTGCGCATTGTCTTTGTTTGGTACCACGGCCCAGGAAAAGACCAACGACCCTTGGCTCCTGAAGTGGAAACGCGAGTGAGGCCCAACCAAGCAGCCCCTATGGCTCTCCCCGCGGCCACCCTCAGCGGGCAAGCCCCCTGCATCGGTCGGGGCCGCTCCGGTGTTGTCTATTTGCTCGAGCCACCGAAGGGTCCCAAAATCGCGCGTAAGGTTTTTGACTCGGGGACCCTCACGCGCCTGGTGCAGTACGCGTTCTTGGGTGCAGCGAATCCCTATGCCTGGAGCGAGCACGCGATTCGCGGAGCTTTTTTGCGTCGGCGCATTCTGGCAGAGCTTGTGCCCCTTGCATTCAATGACAGCATGCAGGTGGCCCGGGCCCTCGGGCATGGCTGGGACGAAAAGCGCGCGGCCATGACCCTCGACACCGAGTACATCGATGGTTCGTATCCGGCCCTCCACCACCCACTCCACCAAGAAGGCAGCAAGGACACGGACGAACTCCGGCTGCAGCTACTCCCCAAGCTGCAAGAACTGCTGCGAGAAACGGGCTTCGATGGAATGCTCTGGCAAGCAGGACTCGGCAATCCCGTGGCTTTCGCTAACTTCATTCTTCGCGAGGATGTCCAGGGAGGCAAACAGTGGTATTGGATCGATCTAGAGTCGGGGGTTCCCGCGCTCTTCCCCGCACAACCCGGGGCTTTGCTGCGCGTTTACTTACCGCTCTCCGTCAAGCACCGGGCGCCGCTTTTTGACCACACAGACACCACCCGCCTAACTGCTTGGTTGACTCGCAACCAGGCGAGGTTGGACGCGGGAAGAGGTGCGGGCACGACCGAACGCCTCCTGTCCGATTGCGCTGCCCTAGAGGTTTCTGGCCAACAGTTTTGGCAACAGTCACGCCTTGACAGGTCGATTGCCAGCCAAGCAGCCAAAGGTCGACTAAGTTCAACTGAAGCCACGCACTATCGACGTTCCCCAACCCGTTGGTGGTTAAGAGAAACCCTGCGGGGCATCCGGGGACTCGCCACGCGCACCCTGCACCTTTGCAAGACCCTCACCGACCAAATGGGACAAGTTCCCTGGCACGTGATCCCCGCCCAAGCCTGGAGCTTCATGTTCTCGCAACAGCGCCGAGAGCAAGTGGCCCGCGCCGCGATTCTCATACGCATTGATCAGTGGACTTCACGCGGCAGTCTATCCCCCGCCCATGCGTCCGAAATCAGGGACGCGGTCCATGCTGAAGACTCCTCTGCATGGCTCTCGGATTTTGCGGTGCACCTGAGCATGAAGCCTCTGGTCAAGGCGACCGAATGGATCGTCTTTCCCATTCTCTTGATGTTCGGCACCGTGGACGAAGCCACCGTCGCGCTGGTTATCCTTGCCGGCGGATCTCTCTCGCGCAGCCTCTACACCGGCTTGCGCACCATTCAGGAAATCTCCAGGGGTGGCAATCCACCTTGGGTCGCCCTGGGGGTCGGAGTTCTGCCGGTTCTCGGTAATTTAGCCTATCCCGCCCAAATTACCTGGACCGGTCACGGAGCCCGAAACTTACCCGCCCAGTTCTTGCTCTACGATGGGATGACCCTCGTTGGCCGCCGATTGCCAATCTGGGGTGGCCGTAACACACTCACCGAGCATCTCTTCAACCACAGCGCCGATCACATCGTGCGTCGCAGTAAGCGCCACCAATCATGAGAGTATTCGCCATCGGATTGACCATCTGTCTGAGCCTCGCCTCTGGCTGTAAGTCGACCGGATCCAGACCCTTACTGATCCCCAAAGATGTCCTCGCCCAGGTGGAGGAATTTGCAGCGGTTCTCCTGGAAGAGGAGACGACCCCCGGATTCGTGCTTGGCATCGCAACGCGAGATGGCCACTGGATCCAAGGTTTCGGACAACGGGCCTTTGATGACCCAAGACTTCCCGATAGCACCACCCTTTTTGAAATCGGTTCAATCAGCAAAGTCTTCACCGCGCTGCTGTTACTGGAAGCCGAAGCTCAGGGCGAGGTACAACTCGATGACCCTCTTGCCCAGCATGTGCCGGCTGGTTTCACAGTTCCCGAAGCTGGGCAACCGATCCGCTTGATGCACCTTGCCATGCACGCCTCGGGACTACCACGCATGCCCGTCCGCTTCAAATCAAAGGACCCCGCCGACCCCTATGCTGGCTTCCCACCTAACCAGACCTTTGACTGGCTGATGACCACACGGGTGAAGAGTCCGCCCATGACGAACTACGTATACAGCAATTTCGCTGTCGGTATCCTCGGCGAGGTGCTGGTGCGAGTCGCGAACTCTGAGAGCTACGGAGACCTTCTACAACAGCGATTGGCTCAACCACTCGGTCTCCGGGACACCACGATCCAGCTAACGGCCGACCAGCAACTGAGGGTTGCTCAAGGGCACGACGGAGGCATGACGCCAGTACCTAATTGGACGCTGGATGTGTTCGCAGGAGCCGGCGCGATCCGCTCCACTATGACTGACATGCTGACATTTGGACTGAGTCAGACCGATCCAAATCCGATTCACGCCCAGGCCCAGGTGGTGCGCTTCGAACCGGAAAATCCAGGGGTCAACATGGCTCTTGGTTGGCATGTGAATGTGGACACGGGGGTCCTTTGGCACAACGGCCAAACCGGGGGCTATCACTCATTTCTGGCCGTCGCGCCCGAAAGCGGCTTGGTGGTCTGCGTGCTCTCCAATTCATCGGATGGATCCTGCGAGCTATTGGCCAATGGCTGCTTTCAACTCATGTGCGGAAGGGAAGCGATGCCCCCCATGACCATCAGACGCAGTGGACACCCCAGTGTTGAACAGGTCGAAAAGCTCGTTGGGTCCTACAAAATTGGCCCCATGGCGACATTCTCCATCACCACCGAAGACGGGCGGGTCTACGCGCAGCTCACCTTCCAACCGCGCATCCGGATCTATCCCGACGACGATGCGGGCTTAACCTATCACTACCGCAACATTGACGCCGAGATCACCTTCGCGCAGGATGAAACGGGCAGAATCACGGACCTGACCTTGCATCAGGGTGGACGGGATCTCCCGGGCCCACGCACTGAACCGGCCGCATCCAAATGAACATCCCTGATCTAAGCAATGAGCGCATCACCGACCGGGATGACCTCGAAGGTCTAACGGATGACGAGACGATCCTGCGCACCCCCGAAGAGCGCGCTCAGCAAGCTCTGCGAGTTACGCTTATCGCCGTCGGCCTGATCCTATTCATGATCATCGCCACCTGGATGTTGCGACCCGAAGGCCAAATAGTGGTAGAGCATTGGCCAAACGGCTACACCAAGACCGAGACCACCTACCGGTTGGATGGGCGCGACCGTGAGGCCCACGGGGCCTTTCGTTCCTGGCATGAGAATGGCCGGTTACTCTCCGAGGGGCAGTACGTCGCTGGCCAACCCGAAGGAGAATGGGTTTTTTATGCTCCCGATGGTGAGCGGGACGAACTCCAATCTGGCACCTACAAGGACGACCTACGGGTCGGACCCTAGGGGCGCTCTCGGGCCGAGCAGAGCAACCTAGTCGGTCCACTGATCGGTGCGGAAACTCGACGCGCTCAAACCTGCTCCATTGAACAGGTTCGACGCATCCGCTGCGCCCCAGGCGAAACGAACAGCAACGGGTTCAGACACCGCTGCGCACATCACCACCACGGTTTCGCCCACAACTTTTGCCTCGCCGGGATAGAACTTGTGGTCCGCACCAGCGACGGTGAAGCGCCCCTGAGTTTCGGAGCGTAGCTCCAAGCCCTCTGCGTGGTGAAAACTCAAGGTGGCCTGTCCCCCTTCAAATACCGAAGACTTCATGGTTGGACCCGACCAGACCAAATCCTTGCCGTAGTCCTTGGCCAAGGCTAAGAGCGCCAATCGACGGCCAACCTGGTCCTTGTGCCCCGGGTGAATATTCTTGGGGTCACCGAGATCCATGATTACGGCTTGGCCGGTGTTTGCCACGGACAGGCTCATGCTCTGGGCTTCGCGCAAGCGTGCTGCCTGGCCCACATCCCCGCCGTATCCAAAGGGCGCGATTTGTACCCAATAGAAAGGGAAATCGCCGCGTCCCCAACGCCTACGCCAATCTTCCATCATCCCCGGAAAGAGTCGCTGGTACTGGGCCGCGCGGCCCACATTGGATTCACCCTGATACCAGATCGCCCCGCGAATGGCGAAGGGGATCAGCGGTTCGATCATTCCGTTGTAAAGGGCGGAGGGGGTGTTGTGATTGAACCAACTGTTCGTGGGAAAGGCTCCCAGGTCCGAGGCCTTGGCCCCTGTTCGGGAGAACCAGGTCCCGTCTAGGGAGATGTGCTGACGAAGATCAGGGCAACCAAGTTGGATGGTCCCGGGGCCGCCAGATCCCCAGCCGATGGTTCCAGCGCCACCGGTATCCACAACCATGATCGAGACCACATTAATCCCAGGGATCATGGTACCTGCGGGAATCGAATACTCCCTGGCCGTTGCGGCCTTGCCGCCCTCGCGGGTAGCGCCGACTTCTACCCCATTGACCCAGGTCACATCCATGTCATCCATAGCGCCTGGGGAGAGCACCAAGTCCTTGTCCGCCCACGAGGGGGGAATCTCAAATCCGCGTTGGAACCAGACACAACCGTCGAAGCCGCCCAAGCCCATGTTGCTGAATTGAATCGGCACCTCAACCGAGTTCCAACCCTCGGCGTTACCGCCCGCGCGATTCCAACCAGCTTCAAGGCCAGGATCTTTCTTGAACAGGTCACTCCACCAAATGGCTTCAGGGCCTCCGCCGGCGTCACCTACCGCGTGGCCCGCCCGACGCACAGCAACCCGATCGAGGGTACCGTCAAATTCGCCGCCAAGCCGCAAAGCAGCTTCGCTGGTCCAAGCCTCGATCACTGTGCCTCCCCAAGCGGTCAGCACTAATCCAATAGGAACGCCGGGTAGAGCATCGGCAAGCTCGCGACCAAAGTAGAAGCCAGTCGCGCTAAAATCTGCAGCGGCTTTCGGCGTGCAGAGGGACCAAGAGATATTGCTCTCGCTTTCGGCCACGTCGGAGAACGATTTATCCACGGTGCACAGACGCAGTTGGGGCTCGTCCACCGTATTGGCCGTGACAGCGCCGTCAGCAAACCAAGAAAGATGCCATTCCATGTTGGACTGCCCTGAACAAATCCAAACTTCCCCGACCATCACATCTTGCAAGGTGATGGACTTGTCTGCGGTGACCGTCAGAGTATGAGGTCCTCCCGCAATGGGAGTCGCGAGATCCACGCGCCACGCACCTTTGCCATCCGCCTTACAAGTGGCGACGTTATCACTCCATGAGCCAAGCACACGGACCTCGGTGCCAGGTGAGGCCCAGCCCCAAACGGGTGCACTCGTTTCACGCTGAAGAACCATATGGTCCGCAAACATGCTGGACAAGCGCAGCTCCTGGGGGGCAGCTGAACTAAAGGGAGTGAGAAGCAGGATGAAGAGAGAGAGACGTAGCATGAGGCTAGCTTAGCCCAGTCTGCGGCAATCGCGCTTTGCTCTTTGGGCACTCTCCTAGGAAATAGTCTTAAGCCCGGGTTCAGTGGGATCGAGCTCCAACTTCAGATTGCGGAAGCGCACGGTCATGGACTGGCCCTGGTGTAGCTGAAACCCCAAGCGCCCATGGACTGCCCCCTGGTCATCATCTAAATCAATGGTCTGAACTCCATTGAGCGCGACTTGGATACGCGATCCCGTGTAGAGGATTTCATAGGTGTTCCACTCTCCGGCACGATGGGCGCTAGGGACGTCGGTGACCAGAGCATTACGGCCGTGAACTTCATACAACGTGCCCCAATGAATCTGGCCCGCGTCCACTTGGAAACCCTGCATCGAGTGCTCCTTAAAAGGCTGCGAACGAACCTGAATACCACTGTTGCCAGAGTCCGGGGTGAGTTGGATTTCTAACACCAAGCGAAAGTCACGCAGGTCGTGATCGCTAATCAAGTACTCATTGTGCTCAAGACCTTTTGCACGCCCAACGATTTCGCCCTGTTCCACGGTCCAAAGCCCTTCGGCACCGGACCAACCGGCTAATGTTTGGCCATCGAATAATTCGCTCCCCTCTCCAGCAAGCAATCGCCGGGGCACTTGCCCGCCGGAGCCAAGATAGGCCACGAGATCCACGACCTCAGCCTCTTCGAGAGCATCGAGCTGTCCCTCCGGCATCAACGAATTAGGATCCGTACGCCGGGCTTCCACTTCGCTTTGGGCCAACTCAATTGTGCCGGTTTCCGAGGCCAGGACCAAAATCTCATCGGTCTCCCGCAACAACACACCATTCACAATGCGGCCCTCGTGGGTGGCCACAATCGTCGCGCGATATTCCGCAGGGATTTCGGCGCTGGGGTCGATCAAATTGCGCAACAGGTAATCTAAGTCCGCGCGATTGGAACCTGTCAACTCTGGCCCCACGGTTTCGCCAATGCCATACAGCACATGACAGCGCTGGCAGGTCTTGGCATAGACCGCACGGCCATGATTCAAGTCCGCTTCGGCCAATCGCTTGGCCGTCAAAACTTGCTTCCAATCGGCGATCTGCTGCACGCGGTCCAGGCCAAGGGGTCGCAAGGTGCCCCAAACCTCGGCCAACAGCCCGCTTAGTTCGGGACCCAATTCCACAATGCGCCGGGCATCCGTGGGAGCCAGTATTTCGCGACCACCAAGTGAACCGCTCTTGATTCCTTCCAAGACTGCCCGTGCCCCACTGGCGTTGCTGGTCAAAATCGCCACAGCTTCCCGCTGGGCAGCAGGGGAGTACCCTGTCCAGTGGGCCAAGACCGCACCCGTAGTCCGTTCGCCTGGCCATCGGCCCAGGTTGCGTAAGACATCTTGCTGCCATGCGGGATTTTGAATCAAGGCCAACAGTACCTCATGCGTCGCCGGGTCCGCCGCTTCCGTGAGCACCTCGAAAGCTAACCGGGTGCGTTGATCATCTTCACCGCTGGCCAACCACGAGCGGAGGGTTCCAAAGGCGCGCTCGTCACCGAAGCGCGCGGCCACCAGCGCGGCTCGTTCGGCGACCCCATCGCTACCCTGCTTGAGTTGACCAAAGGCAGCGCTCCAGCCCGGCGGGGCCTCCACGCCGCGTCGCTCACCCAATGCTTGAAGCAAGGCGTCGAGGGCTTCCAATCGTGTCGCGTCGTCGGTAACCGTAAGCAAGTGACTCACCAGGGCGGGCATGGCCGTATCCACCGCCGCGCAGCGCCGCACGACGAATCGAGCGATCCGTTCCGAGGAAGCGTTGCGCGCCAAGGCCAAGGCCCGGGCGGGATCTGTAGGCACAAGGGGCTCAAGTCCATACCAGGTCAAGAGCAACACCGAGTTTTCAGCCATGGCCGCGGGATTGTTGGCGAGGGCCGTGACCAAATTCCAACGCAAGTGATTGGGCACACGTTGGGCTGCGCTGGCCAGTTCGCGCAAGACCACGGGGTCCCGTTCGTTCTCTGCGCGTTGGACCAGTAGCTCTCCCGTGGATAGCTCGAGGTTGATTCGCTCGCCTAAGGAGCGCGCCGCCCATGCACGCACGGTTGGATCGGAATCCTGTTTTAGGGCCTGGACCGCGGCTTGCTCTCTCAAGGCTCCGCAACTCTGAAGCAACCAAAGGGCCTTTAGGCGCACGGCAGGGTCTGTATCGCCAATCAACCGCGCCTCTACAGAGGTGCCCTCCGTGAAAGTCAAACCGCGCTCCTGACAACGCCGTCGGGCGCGCCGAACGGCGTAGGTTGTGCCGGTCAGCGCCAGTTCGAGCAAGTCTTGGGGGGAGGACTTTCGCAGGTCCAAAAAGCTCGTGCCCTGGTCCCCGTATCGCAACCGAAACAGCCGCCCGTTGGTGCGGTTCCATATTTCCGTGTCATTGTGGTGACAGGCCTGAGGATCGTACCAATCGATAAAAAACACCTCGCCCGCAGGACCCGTACGCGCGGCAATCCCGCGGAACCAAGTATCGTTGGCGCGCACCAAATCATCACCATGACCCGCGATCCAAGTGGCACCGTCCGGGGTCAAGAGATCATGATTCATGCGATTGCCATGCACGTTGAAGAACAGTGCGCCCCCCTGGTATTCCTCGGGGAATTGCTGGCCTTGGTAGATCAACAGGCCGCAGTGGGCGTGCCCTCCCCCCGCGAGATCCGATCGCCCGTTGCCCCCATGGGGATTGTCTCCGATGTAGTGCCGGTGGTCCGCTATCGTTGGCAAGTCTTCAAAGACAAAGGGATTGAAGTGCTGACCCGCTTGCCGGAGGTAACGAGCCCCAGGAACCAGGTGATAGAAGTGTGGAATCACACATGCACTCACGAAGGCTTCGCCTTGGGCATTGAAATCCACGCCCCATGGGTTGCTGGTTCCTTCCGCAAAAACCTCAAACTGATGAGCTGTGGGATGAAAGCGCCAAACTCCTGCGTTGATCGGCACACGATCTTCATCGGGCGTCCCCGGCGCACCCACCCGTGAGTGGGTGAACACCCCGTGACAACCATAGAGCCAGCCATCCGGGCCAAAAGTGAAGGCGTTGAGCGTCTCGTGGGTGTCCTCATAGCCCCAACCATCCAGCAGAACCACTGGGGGACCATCGGGGACATCGTCGCCGTTGCGATCGGGGATGAACAAGAGCTCCGGCGCCTGCCCGACAAAGACCCCTCCAAAACCCACCGCCATTCCAGAGACCAGATTCAAGCCCTCACAAAAAACCTTTTTGGTTTCAAAGGTTCCATCCTGATCGGAGTCTTCAAAAATGACGATCCGGTCAAGGCCCTCGCCAGCAGGGCGTTTCTTGGGATAACTGTGAGCTTCCGCCACCCATAGCCGGCCCCCGTCGTCAACCCAAAGGGCTATCGGCTGGTGTAGGTCTGGTTCCCCCGCAATCAGGTCCACATGAAATCCAGGGGGGACGCTCATGGCTGCTGCAGCCTCCTTTGGACTCAGTCCCTCGTGCACCACCCGGTCACTGGAGATCTGCACCTCTTGACCCTCGGGGAACTCGGGCCGCTGCTTATAAAAGCGAATGTGATCCACGTTCAAGTGTCCCCAGCCCCCGGTCTCTTCGTCCACCAATGCAATCTGGATAGAGCGCGAGGCCTCTGCCCCAAGGTCGATCACACCCGGGCGCAGCTCTTCGGCGTCGCGACCCATGGCTTCGAACAAGACTTCGCCCGAGTCAGCATCGAGCACTTCAAGCCGCGTCTTGTGAGAACTACCACCGGCAATCAGAAATGCCATGAAGCGTCCCGGAGGGCTGAAAGGAATCGATGTCATGCGCCCGGTCGGAGTGTCTTGATGCAACTCGTATCCACCGACCCAATAAGACCCCGCATGGGCGCTCAGCGTCTCGCTGCGACGGAGGACTACCGTGTCCCCCCGAATCGGTTGACCCTCAAATGCTTCGCCCTCCAAGGTCCAGTCGCTCAGATCGCCCAGTTCAAAATCTAGGTTGACAAATCCACCGCCCGGTTTTTCGGCACGCTGGCCTCCTTCCGGAAACGGATCGGGGCCCGGCGTCGTGGTTTGCTCTGGGAGCCCTTGCAGCGAAACCTCGGGCCTGCGCTGGTGCACGAAGACCCCCCTCTTGGATGCAGTCACAAAGTCCGCGTGCCCGTCCCCGTTCATGTCGGTGGCGCAAACCTGGGTTCCAACGCCGGAATCCGCGTGAATCGGCCAAAGGGAAAACCCATCTGGCTGGCTCGGGTCCTGCCGTAGACCAATAATCCAAGCGGGACCCCGCGATCCCGCCTCGCGGAAACTGTGACTCATAAAGCGTTTGCCCGTGACCACATCCAGCAGGCCATCCCCATCAAGATCGGTGGTCGTCAGAGCGTGTAGTTCGCTGATCGCCAAGCCCCCCGCCAACTGGCTCCCCTCGGCACCCATGATCGGACGCTCCTTCAAATCCAAGGTCCCATCATCACGTCGGCCCCGGTTCTCGAACCATGAGAGTCCGTACCCATGAGCATTGAGTGAGGTGAACACATCCGCGTCCCCATCCCCATCCCAGTCGTGAATCAAAATCTGCGCACCACCCTGCCCCTGGGATAATACCTGGGCGTGGAATACCCACTTCCCATGGGAATCACTCGGCTGCTCCCACCATCCGTGGTTCAGCACGAAGTCCGACAGCCCATCGCCACTTAGGTCCCCCACGCCAAGACCATGAGTGAAGCGATGTAGGCCGGTGCCTTCGGCAACCAAGTGAAAGTCCCAAATCTGCGTAGGATCCGCGGCGGGAATCGAGCACCAGCCAACCGTACCCTGGGAGTGGAAAACCAAATCCCGGCGCCCATCCCCGTCTATGTCCGCAAAGGCAGGCGACTCGTTGTCCACCATCCCATGAATCATGTGCCGTGGCCAGGACTCGGTCTCGCGTGCATCCCCTGGGTTTTCATACCAAAAGGCCGCTGCCCCTGGAAACCCCACCATCACGATATCCAAGTCCCCATCAACATCCACATCCTCGCCCCATGTGAAGAAGTGATCGGAATACCCTTCGAGGTCAAATGATTCGCCACGCCGAAATCGAAAGCGCTGTTCGAACTTGGGGCCCGCCCACCACCAGGATCCAGCCACCACATCCATAACTCCATCCCCATCCACATCGAATCCCGAAGCACCTTCGCCAACGAAAGTCGATTCCAAACACTGAGTGGTATAAGGCTCCCCATCGGGAGTCATATTCGGGGCCACAAGGGCCGCTATGAGCAACAGAATCATGCCCTTAGCATCCCCAAACCAGACCGCTTCATGGGAATCAAAATTCAGATTCTTTGCCCGTAATACCTTGGGGTAGAAACGAACTAATTCAGCGCGCCATCATGCGCCCGAGACTAGGGCCAATTTCCACCAGAACGGTCCAGCCTTCCCCATCGCCGCCAAAACCAAGTCGTAGACCAAGGTCCACCACGATCCAGGAATCCTGGCGTGTCGGTCACGGTGATCAGCGTGTGCATCGCGGCGTATGCGCACTCGGAGACGAGGCCTCCACCCACGTGCTTGAGATCTCCGCCCAGGGACCTACTCATAGCGATCGCCGGAAGGTGTTCCGGGCCACTTAGCCATGCGCGCTGGTCTCAGCGGTCCCCGATCGCTACCGTGCAGGGGATGGGAGTCCCTACTGAAGTCTGGATTGTTGTGGGCGCTTATGTGGCTTTGGCCCTAGGCGTGGGAGTTGTAATGGCCAGGCGCGCCGGGTCCAGCGTAAATGAGTACTTTCTCTCTGGGCGCAATCTGCCCTGGTGGGCTGTGGGTACCTCGATGGTGGCAACCACATTCGCCAGCGACACGCCCTTGGTGATCACGGGCTGGGTGCGCGAAGACGGTATCTGGCAAAACTGGCAGTGGTGGTGCCTGGCGGCGGGCGGCATGTTGACCACATTCTTGTTCGCACGCTATTGGCGCCGGGCCGAAGTGATGACCACCGCAGAGTTAGCCGAGTTGCGCTATGGCGGGCAAGAGGCAAGCTTGCTACGGCTCGTCCAAGGTATCTTCCAAGCGGGCCTGACGAACACAATCATCCTTTGTTGGGTGCTGCTTGCGGCAGCAAAGATCCTGGGTGTTCTGTTCGAAGTCGACAAGGTCCTGGCGGTGACGGTGGCTTGCGTATTGGCCTTGGGCTATTCCACCTTGGCGGGTTTTTGGGCAGTGGTGATCACGGATCTCGTCCAGTTCGTGATGGCTATGATTGGATCGGTGGCCCTAGCCATCGCTGTTTGGAACGGAGTCGGGGGGATGGAGGCGGTCAATGAAGCGGTCGCCAACGGACTAATCCGACCAGAGCAACTCAGTTTCTTCCCACCGCCTGGTCCTGGGCACTCTGGAGACGCTTCTTTCTGGACAATCCCACTGGTCACAGTCTGCGTCTTCCTCGGGGTCCAATGGTGGGCTACCGATCAAGTGGATGGGGGTGGACATGTGGTGCAACGTATCAGCGCCGCTCGCACGGAACGGGACGGCTTGCTCGGCAGCCTGTGGTACAACATCGCGCACTATGCCTTGCGCCCCTGGCCTTGGATTTTGGTGGCTGTGGGCTCCCTCGTTGTCCTGCCAACCCTCCATTCGGTGGCACCGATCACCGGCACCGTGGTGGCCATCGACATGGATGTGGGGCGAGCGCAAATCCAGCCAGGACCCGAATATCAGCCCATTGACGTGGAATTGCTCGATGTTGTGGGGTCCACCGATGACTGGAAGCCGGGCCAAGCAATGGTCAAAGAAGGCGATCATGTGGTGCAAGGTCAACCCCTTTCGCGTACGGACCCCGAAGCGGCTTATGTCGTCATGGCCCGCCGCTACCTAACCAATCCCTGGTTGCTAGGTTTGTTGGTGGCCTCGTTACTGGCGGCGTTTATGAGCACAGTGGACACTCACACAAACCTCGCATCTTCGTTCTTCGTCAATGACATCTACCGACGATTCCTAACCCGTGGCGCCCCGGACCGGCACTATGTGCTTGTGGCTCGCCTCGCTTCGATTGCAGCGCTCATCCTGGGAGCCACCCTGGCCTGGGCCAATGATCGTATCTCGGACCTCTACACATTTTTCCTGGCATTCTTATCTGGGGTCGGACCGGTCTATGTGATGCGCTGGCTTTGGTGGCGCGTGCGGGCCACCACTGAAATAGTGGCCATGGTGACCTCAGCTCTAACCGCATCGGCATTAACCTTTGGCCCGCGCATAGCCGGCTACCTGTCAGGCGAGTTTGCTGGGATGAGCTGGCTTGCGCCTTGGTCCAACATTAGTTGGGCGCAACTCGGCCCGCTTGCAGACGGAGATGATCTGACCGTGGCAGGCCGTCTGTTGATCGTGGTGTCGGTCTCGACTAGTTGCTCCGTGCTTACCACAATCCTCATGCCCAGGCCCCACCCAGAGAGCCTCATCCGTTTCTATCGGCGCGTTCGCCCGGTTGGAGCCTGGGGCCCGGTACGGGTCCTCTGTGCAGACTTGACTCCCGCACGTGATGCAAAACCGATCATGCGGGGCATCGGCGGAGGCCTCGCTGCGATCTATGGAATCCTGTTTGCAATCGGTGCCTATGTGCTTGAAAAGGGCCCCGGCGAGATCGCCCTCTGGACCGCCATGGCAGGAATTGGTGGCGTCTTGGTCACGGCGAGCCTATTCCAGTTGGAGGGGCCTCCTTCCGAGGGGGCACCCCCTCCAAGTGAGGGCCCAGATGGCCCAAGCCCCGAGATTCCGGCAGCACCGGTCCCGGAATCAGGATCCTGACGGAAGTCCGAGTACCGCGTGGCAAACTGCCGTCGGGCGGCGGCCCATGGGCCGGCGTCGTTCTATAGCGAGAGGCGCGAGACTCAGGGTCAGCAGCTCATCGGTTCCCTCGCAGGTCACATGGGCCTTACGCCCGTCGGGGGCAACCGAAACGGCCGAGGGGAGGACTCCCGGTCCCCCGAGGACGTCCTCGAAGCCCAGGCCTTCCCCTAGTTCCCCCTTTCGGGGCGGCCCCAACTTGATCTCTGCTATGACTGCACGTCGCTTGGAGTCAAACAGGGTCGCAGAGCCACCGTGCCGGTGAATCACCAGGACTGAATCGCCATCAGGAGTGAAGTCCAAACTCCACGGCTGGGATCCAACCGGGAATTCCAAGACCTCACGATTCGTATCCAAGTCCACGACGCTGATCGAATTAGTCAGAGCATTGGCGGCCCATAGCTCGTGCCCATCGGGGTGAAGGGCAATGCTAGAGGTGCCTCCCCCTAGGGAAATCCGCCGCAAGACGCGGCCACGCAGCAGGTCGCAAACCACCAGAGTCCCGGACTCCGCGTAGGAAACCCAAGCGAATCGGCCATCCGCGCTGCTCACTATATCGGAAGCACCTGCGGTTCCCAGGTTTAGCAGGGGCACGTACTTCCCATCACCCGTTGATACGCGATAGAGGTGAGGGCTGCTTTCGACGCACAGCAAGAGGTGCGCCCCATCCGGCTCGAATGCTGCCGCACAAGGGCCAAAGAGTGAGGCTTCAGGATTCGCCCCGTTGGCCAAATCAATCACCCTCAGCACGCGGCCGAGCCGCAGGCTGAAGAGAGTTACCGCCTGACCCGCCCTTGAGTCTCCCTTGTGAAGAATGGCCGCCGTATCCCCTCCATTCCTAAAAACAAGGACAGAAGGATCATCCTGCACGCGCACAACCTGCTGGGGTGTATGGGCCCCAGGCTCAATCAAGGCCAACCGGTTCGCCCCCTGGGAAACCACGAGGATCACCTCACTTGGCACACCCAGAGACACCCCGTCGGGAACCATCCCCAGGGATGCACTTGCACACACGGGACCCGCTCCAAGGAGCACAGCCAATACAGTCCAAATTCGCACAGAGTTCATCACCTACTTCATCGGCGAACCTAGGGGTCCTGCCTAAGGAACCCCTGAAGGCTTGCTTCAGTTGTGTCAAATCTGGATTGGGGCTCGGTTTAAAGGCTCTCAACAGGCCCTACTCTCCGCGGAAGTAGAGCTCAGCCCACCCCCCGCGATCCAAGCCCTTGCAATAGGACCCGATCTATGGACAATCCTCCCCCTAATCGACATTTCCCAATACGTCAAAGAGAACAAATACCATGGCAAGAAAAGCAACTACCCGTAGAAAGCGCCGCTCACCTGATGAACTTATCTTAGACCTTGAAAATAAAATCCGCGAGGTAAAGGCCCGTGCCGCGGTCAAGGAACTCAAGTCAAGCCCTGCTATGAAGCACGCGGTCTCTCTGGTTAAAGCCATGGATCGCTGCTTGAATGAGGCCGCTGAAGAGAGCAACAATCACCTGCGCCACGCGGTGGCGGACGGACGCCGCGCCCTGGGCCAGTATCTTGAATCCCAGGGAGTCAAGCTTCCCAAGGCCAACCTGCCTCGTGGACGGAAACCGAGCTGAACCCCACTCCAAACGGCAACGGCGCGCCCTCCCTTCCCGGGACGGCGCGCCGTTGTCATTTAAGTTTCTAGGGTTGGCACCTAGATCAATCTCAGGGAACGAGATTCTTCAATTGGTCTCGCAGCTCCACATAGGCCGCCCGGGATTCCTGACTCCAGAGGCGCCGAGAAACCATGTCGACTCGCTCAAACGGGTCGGACTGCAAGTCATAAAATTCGAAGCGGTGCCCGGTTGCGTGAAAGAACTCAATCAACTTATAACGACTATTCCGCATGGTACGGGCGGTGAAAGTCGAGCCAAAGCCCGTCGGGCTGTTGGGACCAAAATACTCCGCAAAGACCGTCTCCCGCAGGGGACCCTGTTGGGGATCGAGCAGGTAGGGCAGCATGCTTACCGAATCGGTTGGGGTGCCAGCGGATGCCTGGATACCGCTTGCGTCCATTAGATCGATCACGGTCTGGAACAGATCGGTGCCACCGCTCACCAGCTCGGCCACTTCCCGGCCGGGGGAATCCACCACCGGGCCACAAATGATCAAGGGAACATTGACGCCGCCCTCATAGGGGGTCAACTTGGCGTGGTTGGATTCGAAAGGCGACATGCTGACCTCGCCGGGCGTGCCGTTGTCCCCGAGGAACACCACGTTAGTGCGGCGCAACATGTTCGTTCCCATGGTGTCCAACAGGCGGCCCATCTCGGTGTCCATAGATTCGAGCATTGCCTTATAGAAAGGCCGCGGCTCAAGCCTTGGGTCAGAATTCGGAATCACGGTAGTGAACAGATTTGCGGGCGGCGCGTGATAGGCCGCATGGGGGGTGTTGAAAGCTAGGTAGCAAACCCACGGCTCCGGCGCATTCTGCATGAAGTCCAGCGCGTCATCGACCTGCTGAGTGGTCGCGTAGGTGGTGCTTATCGCTGCCGTACCATTGTCAACGCGCTCGTAGTAATAAAACGAATGCCAGTTGGGGATGTTGCCCATGGTCCCGACAAAATGGTCGTAACCCTGCAGCAGCGGGGCCATGTAGGAGCCCGTCATAATGTTCGAGAGGTGCCACTTGCCGATAAATCCAGTGGTGATACCCAAGTCCGGTTGCGCGGAGATAATATCCGCGACGGTGTTCTCCTGCGGTTGAAGAGCCCAACCGTACGGGGAAACAACCATCCCCAGGCCCGTACGGAAACCATAACGGCCGGTCTGCACATGGGCTCGCGTGGGTGAGCAAGCGGGGTTAGCCCAGGCGTTGCGGAAAAGCACACCGCGGCTCGCAAGGGCGTCGATCACCGGGGTAGGGGCAGGATCCGGTCCCTCCTGATAACAGCCCACCATGTCAACACCCACATCGTCAGCGATGATGATTAGGACATTGTCCTGTGCGAAGGAAATCTGCGCGGCGAACAGCAGGGCGGTAGTTGTTGTTACAAGCCGAATAACGTTTGGGATCAACATAGTGAGAGTGAGGCGGTTTTAATAAGTGCTACAGCACGGGGCACTTCAATCATGCCCCGGTACGCTAGATGTGCAAGGAGCAGAGTGCAGTAAGTTGGTGACGCAATGGGGTAGTGGGTCTATCTCACCTTGGCACACAGGGCACAGAGGCCCCCCGGGGGGGGTGCATCCCCCTGAGACACCCGAAAAACGCCCCCCCCAAAAAGAGACCCAAATTCAACGAAAATACGCCACATTACGCCTCTAGCCACCTCGCCTAACGACCAGCCAATGACCCATCAAACCACCTCACGCCTCCTGTTCGTTAGCTTTCTACTGCTCGCGCCAACCCTCGCGATGGTGGCCCTTGAATGCACCGGCATGGGAGGGGGCAACGCAACATCGGGTTATGGCGGAGGAAGTGCTGACCCGCCCCCCATCGATTGGGGTGGGCCGGGTGATGGCCCGGCAGCGCCCGGCGCTCCTGGGCCACGACCGGGCGCACCCGCCACAGGCCCAGCTGTAACCCCTGGTCCCGCAGGCCCTGCCAACCCAGCCGCCGCACCCGCCGCACCCATCACACCCGGAGCCCTTGGCTTGGACTCTGATGAATGGATGACCTTTTGGTCCCTGCACAAGGACCTCTTCGCTCGGCCAGCAGTCCAAGAGCAAATCAGTCTCACCCCCAGCACAGGTCAAGCCCCCGGTCAGATCAACGCCCTAGATCGGAGGGATGAAGTGGCGAAGACTATGATCGATCTGCTCGGCACGGCAAACATCGGTCCCGAGGTCACCCACGAAGCCCTGATTGCCTTGGGGCGTTGCGGGAAGGTCGCACCAGATGCTGGCGGGGTGCTCATCGCATCGAAATTTCTTTCGAACGCAAAGTCCCAGATATCCCAAGCAGCAGTTACGTCAATTGCAGCGCAGGGC
The DNA here is from genome assembly GCA_028823345.1 of Planctomycetota bacterium. Lineage (GTDB taxonomy): Bacteria > Planctomycetota > UBA1135 > UBA1135. The sequence continues at coordinate 1,543 of JAPKBR010000038.1, read as the reverse complement.
ACCTCGAAGAGCCTGCTTCTCCTGCGGGACCTGCTACTTGAAACGCGCAAGGGCAAGGCCCTTGTTGGCAGCACTAGTGTCCCCCTTCGCCTGCGGACCTTTGCCGCCTATGGAATTGGAATCGCGTGCACAAACGATATGCCCCAGGCCATGCGCACCTTTGGGGCCCAGACCCTCGTAGAGGTACTCCACACCCGCGCCCAACGATCGAACGACCTGGCCTGCGCCTGTGTCCTGGCCCTGTCGGTCATTCCCCTTCCAGACATGCCCCCCAGTGAGGACCCCGAAGGGCAATTGGAACTCGCCAATCTAGCTCCCAGCTCCAGCAACGTGGCGCTCCTAGGCTTCCTGGAAAAGCGCATGGGGGATGAGGGTCTCCACCGTTCGGCGCGGGGCTATTGTGCCACGGCCCTCGCTCGCATTGCCAACCGGCAACCCCGTCTGCGGGAACGGAGCATGGATGCCATCTTGAAGCTTACGGGTATGCATGCGGAAGTCCCCAACGAGGTGGAACGGTGCGCAGTTCTTGCCCTCGGAGAATTGTCCACCGCAGGTGGAGGCCGCCTAGACACCGAAGCCCGCAAGCACCTCGAATGGCACACCCAACACGGGGACTTGGTGGCGCGCCACTACGCCTGCTTGGCCCTGGGCCGTTCCCTCCGCCGGCCTGACGAGACCGACGATGGGTTTCACGGGATGCACGGGACGATCTCGGGAATGTTGCGTGCGTTCGACAAGGCAAAGGGGCGCGACCTTCCCTTCCATGCTATCGCTCTGGGGATGGCGGGCCATGGCATGACCCAGCACCAACAGGCGGTTCCCGAGCGAATGCGTATGGCCCTCGAGAAACCCCTACGCCGTTTCCGCCAACCCATGCGCGCCGCGACCATCGCCTTAGGCTTGGGGCTGCTGCATGACCCACGTTCGGGATCGCGCATCGAGGAGGGTTTGAAGTCAATCAAGGATCCTCACAGCCAAGCGCACTTTGTGCTGGCCTTAGGAATGTCAGGGGACACCTCGCGGCTACCGACCATTGCCAAGTTGGGCTCCGGCGCAGAGCACCTCCCAGACCTATTGGAGTCCACGGGCCGCGCGCGAGCGCTCCTCAAGGATCCCCAAGTATCAAAAGATCTAGGGGTGATCCACGCGAGTTGCGACTGCCCAATGACAACCGCTGGTTCCTGCGCGGCGCTTGCAAGCACTCGAGACCGGAATAATTTCGACACCCTCTTGGCCGCGGCCACCGACAGAAGTCGCAGCAAATCGGCCCGAGCCACTGCGATTCGCCAATTGGGGCGCTTAGTTGATCGACGCCCATTATCTTGGGAGCTCACCCTAGGTCAGTTCACGAGCCTTTTCGACGCCCCCACCACCCTGATCTCGCCAAAGACCTGGACGGGAATCTTGGACACGCGCACACCCTAGAGGGGTCGTGCCAATCTCTGGCGTCACAAACGAAGTGGGAGCGAGGAAGCCAAACGGCTCCCTCGCTACGCCAACCTTTCTTGGACCAAGCCTTCCGGACCGAGGGGTTTTCCGTTCA
>JAPKBR010000101.1 GCA_028823345.1 Planctomycetota bacterium | reverse complement strand
GCGCTGGGCGTAGTAGGCGTTGAAGCGCCAGAAATCGATCAGCTCGCAGGCCGCATCAATTTCGGCCTGGTGACAGGTCTTGCTTTGACCGAGCATGGTTGAGGCGTTCACCCGGTCGCGCCAGGGGCCGGCGAGCAAGTCGGCGGCTCGCAGGAAAACCGTGGCGCGTTCTTCCCAGGGCAGGGCTTGCCAATCCGCGCGGGCGTCGGTGGCTGCGTTGATTGCGCGGGTCACGTCCTCGGGACGGGCTTGATGGTAGGTACCCAGGTCCATTCCGTGGTTGTGGGGCGAGCGCATTTTCGCTGTGTTGCCGGTCTCCACCTTTTCGCCGCCCACGAGCAGGGGCACCTCAATGGGATTGCTGCGCATGCGCTTGAGCTCGGCTTGCAAACTCTTCCGTTCGGGGCTGCCTGGGGCATATCCCCGCACCGGTTCGTTGACGGGATCGGGGGTTTGGTATGTGCCGTGTGTCATGTTGATGGTTGCTGTGGTTCGAGGCAGGGGGCTTGGTCTGCCGTCCGGAGGGGGTGGACGGCAAAATAGGGGGCATGATTGTCCACGGGGGGGCACCCTGAGTCCAGAAGTGTACTTGGGCCTTTTCAAGAGGACCGCCGCGCCCCATGATGTGGGCCCTTCGGACGCCCATGTGGGAGTCCTCCGGGGAAGGTCCCGTTGGTTGCGATTCGAAACCTGCGGCTTGACCACCCAAGAGGGAGCCCCTGCCCTCCACCGCCTGATGAAAAAACCCACTCAAAACCTGCGATCTCTTGCCTCCCGCCTCGTCCCCTGTCTGTTGCTGGGCGGCTTAGCCTCCTGTGTGGCCTCGATTGAGACCTACGATAGTCGAGACTCCAAGGCCCACGATGGTGGGGGCAATCAGGACGGCGGCTCCGCCAAAGAGCACGCCAAGGCCGACAAGTTGCGCGGGCTGCATCACAAGGCCGAGGCCGCCGAGGGCTCGGTGCACAACGCTCACATGAGCTTGGATCTTGCAGCGATTGGGGAGCGGTTGGCCCAGGAAAATCGGAATGAGGCTCTGCGCGCCGCGGAAGTCGCCCTCGCCCAGGCCACGGAAAAGGTCGCGCGCTTCAGGGAATTGCAGCGGGCCGAGGAAGAAGAGGTGGCGCGCATGGCCCTCGATCGTGCAGCCGAGCGGCTGATCGGTGCCCAGCAAGATCTGCAAGGGATTCTGGACATCTACGAGCAAGAGGAGGAGGCCCGTTCCCGGGACGAGATCATTCGTCGTCACCGCATGAGCGTGGTTTTTGCGGAACGGGGTCAGGCCTTGAGCGCAGCGCGTCTCGAAATGCTGCTTGAACATGAGTTCCCCGCGAAGGAACTGGCCCTTGAGGAAACCCGAATCCGGGCAGAGCAAGCCCTTGAAGGCCTTCGCCGTCAAGAGGAGCGCATTGAATTGGAGCGCGAGCAAAAACAACACAAGCTGCACGTAGCCCTCGTGTCTGCGGAGCATGCCCTAGAGGATGCACACATCCAGTTGGACCGAGCACTTCGGAAGGCTGGGGAAGAGGGGAGGCATCACGCTTCCGAGCATGAGCACGGTGAGCACGGTGAGCACGGTGAGCACGGTGAGCACGGTGAGCACGGT
>JAPKBR010000007.1 GCA_028823345.1 Planctomycetota bacterium | reverse complement strand
CCACGCCCGGGGGCACACCGAAGGGCTCGAAGGTGTCGAGTTTGGGCTCGGCTGGATCATTCGGGACATAGAGCTCGTCGGGGTACTTGGTTGCGCCCTTGGGCGACTTGCTCAGCATCCAAACATTGAATCGGCCGGTGACACCGTTACGCGGAATTTGAGAGGTCTCTGTGGCCGGGCCCTCGGGCTTCTTGGGCTCTTTGGGCGCAGCAGGTTGATCTGGAACAACCTCTACGGGGGTGTCTTCGTCGGGGGCGTCTGCCGTGTTGGAGCCTGACGTAGCACCGCCGCTGCCCGCAACCAAGGTGTCTTCGCCGGTAGCCACCACTTGGGTGTCGTTCTCTTCGGGCACCGTTTTGTCGTCACCCATGACAAAGAACATGGCGATCACTAGGACGACCAAGACCACCAGGCTGCCGATCATCATGCCCGGGGACATGCTCTTCTGCTTGCGGCTCGTGCGGCGACCGGGACGGGCGCTGCCCTCGTCGTCGTCTTCCTCGCCCCTGCGGCTGGACTTGGATCTTGTGCCCGAGCGGGTGCTGCTCTTGCTCGTGCTGGAGCGACGGGTGCTGCTACCACCGGTACTGGATATGGAGCCGGCCCGACTGCCGGCGGTTTTCTTGCCGCCTTTCGGGTGGGTGCTGCCTGCGGAGGGACGCGCGGCCTGGGCCTTGCGCGTCTTGGGTGCGGGGGCTTCCGTGGACTCTTCCGCTTCCGAATCAGCATTGCGGCGGGCGAGGAGTTTCTCCTTCATGGTCGGCCCTTCCCGGCGCTTGCGCGGTGCCTCTTCGGGAACCTCGACGACCTTCTTGGGGGGAGCCGCTTGAGGGCTGCTTGTGGGCTTGGGGCTCTTGGTGGGAACCGGCTTGGGCTTGGGTGCCGAGCTGGCACCGGCCGAACTGCCCGTGTGGGATTTGGTGGGTACGGGGTCCGGTCGTTCTTGGACCGGCCCGACGGCCACGGAACCGCCGCACTTTTTGCACTTGGCCTTGTCCGCTGAGAAGGTGGGAGAAAGTTGGTACTCGGCGTTGCAGTCGCCGCAGATGCCCTGACGGTATTCCATATCTATGGTTCAGATCGGTGGGGAAGGGGCACGCTGGGGGCGATTCCCTTGGGGAAAGTGGGGATAGGGGACCAATCGATGGCCCCGGAGGGGACGGGCATCCTACCCGCCCTGCTTGAGCTTGTTGCGGGCTCGTTCCAATTCCCGGCGCTCACTGGCGTTGCGGGGCTGGAAATCGGGGTCATTGAGCAGGGCGTCGTCGTCCACCTTGGGGCGCCCCCTAAACCCCTTGTAGCGCCGGTCAAACCAGCCAAACCACTGCTTGAGACCCGAATCCTGGCGCTCCTTGGTGGTTCCCAGGGCCGCATGAGCCTGGAAGCTGGTCTGGTAGCCGGTGATCGCCTGCAGGCTGAGGTGTACAAGATTGAGAGCCGTCGCGTTGTCGTTGCTGTCCAGGGGGATCGTGGCCAGCTGGGTCATGAGGGGCGCGATGGCGGGCTTGCCGATCTCGCGCAGCTCGTTTTGGATGGCAAAGGTCTTGGTGCCATCCGGGTCGATCAGGCGCGCGATGAGGTCATTGATGCGCTTGCGCATTTCCGGGGGCACATCCAGGTCATAGGCGATCGGTCGAATTTTGCCCTCGATCACCTGGGATCCATCGGAGAGCGTTTTGCGCTCGATCTTGCCAGCGCCCCGGCGGCCCCGCTTGGCGGCTTCTTCGGGGGAAATCCAACGCAGCCAATTCCAGGCCTTGAGCACCCCGTTTTCCCGGGACAGGTGCCACTCCACATGGCGGTCCGATTCGCCCAGGGACGTGTCCTTATGGGATAGTTTGAGCCGTACGGTCAGGCCGCCACCCACGCCCTCATCGTCGGCTTCGACCCAACCGTGGTAGGGGTTCCATTGGTGGAACAACTCTCGGCCTTGGCCGTCGATCATGTCCCGAGCCACGTCTCCCAAAAATACCAGGCGTTCTGTGCCCACTAGCCCGAGCCAAGGGGTACGGGGCTCCGCAGGGTTTTCCTCGCTGGCGGCCGCGATCAAGTCTTCGCCCACGCGCGCGTAGGTCTTGGGCCCGTGCAATAACTGGGAGAGCCGGATCGGGTCTTCCGAGGTCAGCAGGGTGTGCAGCTTGCGGGCGGCCAAAACCCCCTCGCTGTTCCAGCCGACCATGTCCCCTTCGGGTTCAGGTTCCACCTCGGTAGGTTCTTCAGGGGGCGGCGGGGGAGGCCCTTTACCGCCTCCCTGGGCCATGAGGCCGATGATCAGGGCCGCGACCACCACGACTCCGCCGATGATCATGGTGGAGGAGTTGTCCTTGCCTTTGGATCCAGCCCGGCTGCCCTTGGGGCGCGCCACGTAGACTTTGCCGCATGAGCCGCAGCGGACCTTGGCCCCTTCCTTGCTGTCGGGGAGCTGGGCCTGGGTCTTGCATGATGGACATTGGATAATCATGTGCAATAGGGTACGGGTTCGGAGGCGCCTGCACCAATTCCGGCGTGTGTCGGGGAAACGAGTTTGCCGGGTACGGCACCGAATCCGTACCCTCTGATCGCATGTTAGAGCGCCCTTTTCGACTGGTCACGCCCTTCGAGGCCACAGGTCACCAACCTGCGGCTATTGAGGCCCTGGTGCAGAGCATTGAGGGCGGCCAGGAGCACCAGACCCTGCTTGGGATCACCGGCTCTGGCAAGACCTTCACCATGGCCAAGGTGATTGAGCGCATCAATCGGCCGGCCTTGATCCTGTCCCCGAACAAGACCCTGGCGGCCCAGCTGTTCGCCGAGTTCAAGGAACTCTTCCCAGACAACGCGGTGGAGTACTTTGTCAGCTACTACGACTACTACCAGCCCGAGGCCTATGTGCCGTCCACGGACACGTTCATCGAAAAGGACGCCAGCCGCAATGAGAATATCGAGCGCCTGCGGAACAGCGCGACCCGCTCGTTGCTCGATCGCCGGGATGTGATTCTGGTGGCCTCGGTCAGCTGCATCTATGGCCTCGGTTCCCCCTCGAACTATTCGCGCATGGCGGTCACCGTGACCAAGGGCCAGGAAATCGAGCGGGATGACCTGCTGCGTCAATTGACCCAGATGCAATACGCGCGCAACAACATGGATTTTCGGCGCGGGTCTTTTCGCGTGCGCGGGGATGTGGTCGAGGTCTTTCCCGCCTATGAAGAGGACTGCGTGCTGCGTTTCGAGTTTTTCGGGGACGAGATCGAAGCGATCACCCGGGTCAATCCGCTCCTGGGCGAAATCCTGAGCCAGGAGGAATCCGTCACGGTTTATCCAGCGAACCACTATGTGACTCCCCAGGACCGCTTGAACCGGGCATTGCCATTGATCGCAGCAGAGTTGGCCGAACGCCTGGACGAACTGAAAGGGCAGGGCAAGTTGCTTGAGGCCCAGCGGCTTGAGATGCGAACGAATCAGGACTTGGAGTTGCTCAAGACCACCGGGGTCTGTGGCGGAATCGAGAACTACTCGCGCTTCATGGATGGACGCACTGCTGGGGAGCCGCCCTTCACTCTGATGCACTACTTCCCCGATGACTGGGTGCTGTTCGTGGACGAGAGCCACGTGGCCGTGCCCCAGGTGGGAGCCATGTACAAGGGCGACCGTTCGCGGAAGACGACCCTGGTGGAGCACGGGTTTCGCTTGCCAAGTGCCCTCGACAACCGCCCATTGCGCTTTGACGAATACGAGCAGCGCGTCCCGCAAAGTGTTTATATCTCGGCTACTCCCGGGGTCTATGAGCTCGAACACTCGGGCTCTGCCGTTGCCGAACAGGTGGTGCGGCCCACGGGCCTGCTTGACCCATTGATCGAGGTGCGCCCTCAAGCCACCCAGGTCGATGATCTCCTGCACGAAATTCGCCTGAACACCAAGCGTGGTTGGCGCACCCTCGTCACCACCTTGACCAAGCGCTCGGCGGAGGACCTGACCACCTACTACAGCGAGCTTGGGGTGCGCGTGCGTTGGCTGCACTCGGAGATCGATGCGATTGAGCGCACGACCATTCTGCGCGATTTGCGCCTGGGCGAATTCGACGTGCTGGTGGGCATCAACTTGCTGCGCGAGGGCCTGGACTTACCCGAGGTAGCCCTAGTGGCGGTACTTGACGCGGACAAGGAGGGGTTCTTGCGGGCACGCACGAGCTTGATCCAAACCTGTGGCCGTGCGGCGCGTAATGTGGAAGGGCGGGTCTTGTTTTATGGGGACCGGATCACCGATTCTATGCGCTATTGCATCGACGAAGTTCACCGTCGAAGGGAATTGCAGGAGGCCTGGAACCTAGAGCATGGGTTGGTGCCAGCAACTGTGATCAAGCCCGTGCGGGATTCCCTCGAAGCCCTCTATGAATTGGACTATGCCGCCGTGCCCAGTTTGGCCGGGGATGGCCTAGGTCCCGACGATCCCAGCGGTTGGAGTCTCGAAAAGCTGACCATCGAAACCGAGCGCGTGCGCGGAGACATGTTGCAAGCGGCGGGGGAGTTGCGTTTTGAGGACGCGACTGCTCTGCGGGATCGCCTGCGCGGGCTGGAAGCAGAGTTGCTGGGGCGCTGAGAGACCTAGCTAGGTGCGTATGCTCCAATGAGCTTGGGGCGATCGGGTGCACCTCTGAACACGAGACGCATTCAAGCGTGGTGCGGGATGGGGGACTTGAACCCCCACAGGCAATGCCCACGAGGACCTAAACCTCGCGCGTCTACCAATTCCGCCAATCCCGCAGTTGTGCGCAGGTTAGCGCATGGGGGGTGCCTTGGGGTTGTTCGGGGAGGTAGACCGAAAAAGGTTGCGGGCCATCGGGCTGGGATGCTGCCCGGGGGGAGAACGACGGGAAAGGGATGGGCTCATAGGGATCAAGCGTGCTGACCCCTTGTGACCTGGGGCTCGGAAAGGGATACTGCTTTCCTCAAGGTTGCCCCAGCGACCGAGAACCTCCCATGGAACTTCCCCCCCTGCCCCAAGTCTGCCGCCTGTCCGTCCTTTCCCTTGCCCTCTTGAGCTTGGCGGCCTGTGGATCGGAGGAGCCGAGCAGCGAAACGAGCGGGGCGCAACCTGATCAGGCACCCGCCAGTTCCGAGGATGCAACCGATCCGTCGACCCAAGGGGATAAGGCCCCGGTTTTGGCGGATATCCCGATGGTCACCTACACCTATGATCCCCAAGCCGGGGATAAAGGGGTCACCGCCGAGGATGGGGGGCCTGGATTTACCGGAGAGGGCTGGGAGACCAACCTGACCTTCCCTGCGATTGGTAGCCACGAGGCGATTCCCGGAGGGACTATGCGCCAGCACATGGTGGACTGGCCCGCAACCCTGCGCCTGCACGGCAAGGATTGGAATTCCTCGATCAACTATATGGTCAGCGACTTTTGCTACGAGAGTCTCTTGACCGTGCACCCCACGACCCTGGAGCACATTCCGCGGCTGGCGACCCACTGGAAGATCAGCGAGGACAAGAGCACCTACACCTATCGCATCAACCCGGCAGCGCGTTTCAGCGATGGCTCTGAAGTGACCGCTGGGGATGTGGTGGCCAGCTGGCAACTGCGAGTGGATCCCAAGACCCTCGATCCTTCGAGCAATGCGAGCTTTGGCAAGTTGAACGAGCCCGTGGCCAAGACCAAGTACATCCTAGAGGTGAGTTGCAACAAGCCCAATTGGCGCAACTTCCTTTACTTCTCGGGAATGGTGGTGTTCCCCGCTGCCGAGGTTTCGATCCCCGGGGATGAGTACCTCGACAAGTTCCAAAATGCTTACACGGCGAACAGCGGTCCGTACTCGGTGCCCCTCGCAACGATCAAGACCGGAGAATCTCTTGAGGTCCAGCGCCGGGATGACTGGTGGGACCAGGACAATCCTGCTTGGACCGGTATGTACAATATCGGTACCTATCGCCATGAGGTTGTCAGCGATGCCTCCTTGGCTTTTGAAATGATCAAGAAGGGCGAATTGGACTACTATTTGGTGCCGCGGGCCCAATGGTGGGTCAAGGACGTACCCGAGGTCAGTGCGGTCAAGCGCGGGCTCTTGGTGCCGCGCAAGTTCTATACGGACAAGCCCGTGGGGACCAGCGGCATCGCGATCAACACCCGGCGAGCGCCCTTGGATGATTTGCGCATGCGTCAGGTTCTCCAGGCGCTCTATGACAGGAAGCTGTTCGTAGACAAGCTGTACTACAACGAGTATTCGCCCCTGACGAGCTACTACCAGGGCGGGACCTATCAGAATCCAGACAACAAACTTTTCGAATACGACGAGTACTTGGCAGAGGACCTCCTCGATGAGCTGGGTTTCACCGAGCGGGATGGTGATGGCTATCGGCTCAAGAAAGACGGCAGTCGCCTGTCCTTCGACTTGACCTACTCAAGCAAGTTCTCGGAGTCGTCCCTGACGATCTACCAGGAAAACTGCAAGGACGCGGGTATCGAACTGACCCTGTCGTTCCAGACCGCCGCCGCCCGCTGGCAGACCATGCGCGCCAAGAATTATGATCTGACCAGTACCGCTTGGGGGGCACTTGTGTTCCCTAACCCCGAAACGAGCTTTGGTGGTCATCTTGCCGATATAGAGGACAACAACAATGTGACCTCCTATTCGAACAAGCGCGTGGATGAACTCTGCAAGGCCTACGACGAGGAGTACAACGTTGCCAAGCGCATCGAGCTGGTGCTAGAAATCGACGGGCTGATTTACAACCAAATGCCCTATGTGTTGGGCTGGTACAACCCTTCCCAGCGCATGCTGTTTTGGAACAAGTATTCCATGCCCGCCTGGGGCAGCACGCGCACGTCGGACTACAGTGACCTGCACTCGATTTGGTGGGTGGATCCCGTCAAGGACGCGCAGCTCAAAGCCGCGCGAGCTGATTCCAGCTTGACCATGGATCCCGGTTCCCGGGAAAACCGTTACTGGCAGCAGGGGCGCTGAGCCGATCGCTCTCGCTCACTTCACCCTGTTGCCCTGATCTTTGTTGTCCTGATATCTAATGGCTGCTTACTTCGCACGTAGATTCCTGCTGTTGATCCCGACCTTCATCGGGATCACCTTCTTGGTGTTTTCGATCACTCAGTTCGTGCCCGGTGGCCCGATTGATCAGATGATCCTGAACATGCAGGCCGCCGCCACAGAGGGTGGGTCTGGGGGAGGCCAAAGTTCCATCGAAATCCCGCCCGAGTCACTCGCCGCCCTCAAGGAACACTTCAATCTGGACAAGCCGTTCTTTGTGGCCTACGGCTACTGGCTTTGGGACCTTGCGCACTTGGACCTGGGCACATCCTATAAGCTCAACGAACCTGTGATCGATGTGATCACCTCGCGGTTCCCCGTCAGTATCTACTTCGGACTGCTCGGGTTTTTCTTGGCTTACCTGATCTGCGTTCCCCTCGGTGTGCTCAAGGCGATTCGCCACGGTTCCAAGCTGGACATTGCTTCGAGCATGATCGTCTTTGCGGGCTACTCGATCCCCGGGTGGGCTTTGGGCGGTGTCTTGCTGGTGATGCTGGGAGGGGGAAGTTTTCTGGACTGGGTTCCCCTGGGAGGGTTCCGTTCCGATGGCTGGGAGGACTTCTCATTCTGGCACAAGATCACGGACCAACTGCACCACACGATTCTGCCGGTGATGGCCTACATGGTGGGCTCGTTCGCCACCTTGACTATCCTGATGAAGAACTCCTTGATGGAAAACCTAGGGCAGGACTATGTGCGCACCGCCTTTGCCAAGGGACTGAGTGAACGGTCGGTGGTCTTTGGTCATGCCTTGCGAAACTCCTTAATTCCGATTTGCACCGGGCTGGGTCACGCAATCGGATTGATCATGGCGGGCAGCTATCTGATCGAAAAAGTCTTCAACATCCACGGCATCGGCTACCTTGGTTACACCTCCATCGTTGAGCGAGACTATGCGGTGGTGATGGGCATCTTGGTGATCAACACCTTGCTGGTCTTGGTTGGCAATATTCTTTCCGACATTCTTTATGTGCTGGTGGACCCGCGCATTCGTTTCTCCTGATTGGGCCCTTGATTTCACATGAGACCGGACTCACTCCAAGATAAACCTCTGACGGTTTTCCAGCGCCGCTGGAAGAAGTTCAAAACGATCAAGCGCGGCTGGTACAGCTTTCGCCTACTGCTAGGGCTCTACCTGCTTTCGTTCCTCTTGCCCGTGTTGGTCAACAACAAGGCCCTGGTCGTCAGCCATGGGGGCGAACTGTACTTCCCAGCATTTGAGCAATTGATGCCGTTTATGACGAGCCATCACTCCGCCGAGGAATTGGGCGTCTTTGACCCCCGCCGACCAGATCGCATGATGCGCGGAGAGGCCAACTACCGCCTGGCCGAAACCCAGTACGAAGCCGCCGACAAGGGGGACTGGGTCCTCATGCCACCCTATCCCTTTCACCCCATCGAGAACTTGCTCAAGGAGCCGGGCTTCGAGGGACGTCCACCCACGACACCGGATTCCACACACTGGCTCGGCACGGATGACCGCGGCCGGGACGTGCTGGCCCGTTTGGTCTACGGGTTTCGGATCTCGATCACTTTTGCCCTTTCCGTTGTGGGGATTGCCTATCTGGTGGGCATGTCCATTGGCGCGACCCTGGGATTCTTCGGGGGCCGGGTCGACATGTTCGGCCAGCGCATGGTGGAGATCTGGGCAGCTTTGCCCTTCCTCTACACCGTGATCATCATCAGCTCGATCATCAGTCCCAGCCTTTGGGTTCTGGTGGGGATCCTGTCCCTCTTCTATTGGATCGGAATCAGTTTCTACATGCGCGGTGAGTTCTTGCGCGAAAAAGCCAAGGACTATGTGGCAGCGGCAATTTCCATCGGGGAATCTCGGCGCTCGATCATGCTCAAGCACATTCTGCCCAACGCTCTGACGCCGATCGTGACCTTTGCGCCCTTCGCCATCGTGGGGGGCATTTCGAGTCTGGTGTCCTTGGACTATCTGGGCTTTGGTTTGGCACCGCCGACTCCCTCCTGGGGCGAGTTGATGGGTCAGGGTTTGTCCAATATCTCTGCCTGGCACCTGGTGCTGTTTCCCATGGGTGCCCTGTTTGGGACCTTGCTGATGGTCGTTTTTATCGGGGAAGCGGTGCGCGAGGCCTTTGACCCCAAAGTATTCTCCAGGTTGCGTTAGTGATGAGTCAGCCCCTGCTTCAGGTCAAGGACCTGCACACTTATTTCACCGTGGAGGGCCAGCAAGCCTGGGCCTGCGCCGGCGTGAGCTTCGACGTGCTGCCCGGAGAGTTTCTTGGAATCGTGGGAGAGTCAGGTTCTGGCAAGTCCGTGACGGCGCTCTCGATCATGCGCTTGATTCCGGATCCTCCAGGCCGGATTGATTCGGGCCAGGTGCTTTTTGATGGGCGTGACCTGCTGCAGTTGCCCCTCGACCAGATGCGCAAGATTCGCGGTCGGGACATTGGTATGATTTTCCAAGAGCCCATGACCTCTCTCAATCCGGTGTTGAACATCGGCAAGCAGGTGATGGAGTCCGTGCTGCTGCACGAGAACCTCAGCTCGAACGACGCCCGTCAACGGGCCATCGAAGTGCTCGATCAAGTGGGCATCCCCGACGCGGGGAAACGCCTCAAGGACTATCCCCACCAGTTTTCAGGGGGCATGCGGCAGCGGGTGATGATCGCCATGGCGTTGATCTGCAAGCCACGCCTGTTGATTGCCGACGAACCCACCACGGCCCTCGACGTGACGATTCAGGCCCAGATCCTGGACTTGATGGCGGACTTGCAGAAATCCAGGGAGGGGGGCTCGACCATCCTGATCACCCATGATCTTGCGGTGGTGGCAGAATCCTGCGACCGGGTGATCGTGATGTATGGGGGCCGCATTCAAGAGGTGGCCAGCACCAAGGACCTTTTCAAGAACCCTTTGCACCCGTACACCAAGGGGTTGATGGGTTCGATTCCCCAGGAGGATTCCAAGGGCCAGCCCCTGTTCGCGATCCCGGGCAATGTGCCTTCGATCCTGGACTTCCCCCCCGGTTGTCGCTTTTGCAGCCGTTGCGATCAGGTAGAGGACCGCTGCCGCACCGAAGAGCCGCCCTTGGTCAGCCTCGGTGACGGCCGCGAGGTGCGTTGCCATTTGGTTCAGCCCAGTCCCATCGGCACCGAGGAGGTCGCCCAATGAGCAGCACCCAAAGTAAAACCCTGCTGGATATCGCGGACCTTGCGGTGTACTTCCCGATTTACGGGGGCATCTTGCGCCACCAGGTTGGTTTGGTGAAAGCCGTGGATGGGGTTTCCATGCGGATCAATCGGGGCGAGACCGTGGGTCTAGTGGGGGAGTCCGGTTCCGGAAAAACCACCGTGGGCCGCGCAATCTGCAATCTGCACCGTGCCATGTCCCCGGACGTGCAACTGGGTGGCAACATCTGGTTCGAGTCCCAGTCGGGCCGGGTGGATTTGAATGGTCTCCGGCGCAAGGAGATGCTGCCTCACCGTTCCGAGGTGTCCATGGTTTTTCAGGACCCTTTCTCCTCCCTCAATCCGCGCATGACTGTGCAGCAGATCATTGAGGGCCCCTTGCGCATTCACGAGCCCGAGCTGAATCGAAAAGCCCTCGATGAACGGGTCTCCCAGTTGCTCGATCGCGTGGGCCTGCAACCCCAATACGCCGCCCGCTACCCCCATGAGTTTTCCGGTGGTCAGCGCCAGCGCATCGGCATCGCCCGCAGCTTGGCCACTCGGCCGGCTCTGATCGTGGCTGACGAACCGGTTAGCGCCTTGGATGTGTCGGTTCAGGCCCAGGTAATCAACCTGATGGGGGAGCTGCAGCAAGAGTTCGGCCTGACCTATCTCTTTGTGGCCCACGATTTGTCCATTGTCTATCACGTGGCGGACCGCATCGCCGTGATGTACCTAGGGTCCCTGGTGGAATACGGAACGGCCGAGCAGGTCTACAAGTCTCCGCGCCACCCCTACACTCAGGCTCTCTTGTCCGCCGTGCCCCGTCCGGATCCGGACGGCAAGCGTGCCAAGCGCACGGTGCTCGAAGGGGATATTCCGAGCCCCCTAGCTAAGCCCACCGGCTGCGGCTTCCGCACGCGCTGTCCAGTAGCGAAGAAAGAGTGCGCGGGGCTGGTGCCCAAGCTCACGGACCAGGGCGAGGGACACTTGGCGGCTTGCTTGCTTCTGGACTGAAGGCCTCGCCTGATTGCTGCCCTAGCGCAACACGCCAGCAGCTCTCATGGCCTTGGCGTAGAAGTACATGCCAAGGCTTACCACGAAAATCGCAGCGGTGAAGATCAGAGTGCCCGTACCCCCGGCGATTTCAAACCCCGCAGCTATGCCGTAGTTGTGGGCCGTGGCCAATACATAGGCAATCGTGGCGAGCAGCAGAACGGGAACCGCCAAGCTCTTGCGCATGAGGACCAGCAGTGCGCCGATCAGGCCGCCGCTGATTGAAATGCACCAAATCACATCGACCCAGATGGGGAAGCCCTGGTAGAAAGCAATCAGCTCTTCAGGGAAGCCTTCCAACCAAGCCTGGTTGTTGGTGTGGGTCATGATGAAATCCATGACGCCCATGGCGCTCCAGAGCAAGTACAAAATACCGACGATCCAAAGGTGCTTGGGTGTTTTCATAGTTCCATTCTACGCAGAACAAACAGGGGGGTACTACCAATGGGTGGGAAGGGGCCTGTGCTCCGGTTCCCGTGGCCCGCCTAATTGATTCCGTAGGCGACCATGGCATTGGCAACCTTGACGAAGCCAGCCACGTTTGCTCCGCAGACGTAATCGATCGAGCCGTCTTCGCGTTTGCCGTGATCGACGCATTTGTCATGGATGCTGCTCATGATCTCCTGTAGACGACGGTCCACTTCTTTACGGTCCCAAAAGATTCGCAGGGAGTTTTGGCTTTGCTCAAGGCCGCTGACTGCGACTCCGCCCGCATTGGCTGCCTTACCCGGAGCAAACAGTATTTCCTTCGAATGGAAGTAGCGCACCGCATCGTTTGAGGAGGGCATGTTCGCCCCTTCCGCCACCAGGCGCACGCCCCCATCTACCAGGGTCTTGGCGTCGGCCAGGGCGATTTCGTTCTGGGTGGCACAGGGGAAAGCGCAGTCCGCGGAGATTCCCCAGGGCCGCTGGCCCTCAAGATACTCCACGCTGGGATCATTCTGGCTGAACTCGGACAGACGTCCCCTGCGTTTTTCTTTGAGCTCTTGGATGTGGGCGAACTGGTCGGTGGTCAAACCCTTGGGGAAGTGCAGGGTGCCGCCGGAGTCCGAGAGTGAAACGACAATAGCGCCTAACTCCATCAGTTTCTGGGCCGCATACAAGGCGACATTTCCTGATCCTGAAACCAGGCAGCGCTTGCCATCTAGGGATTCATTGCGTCGAGTCAGCATCTCCCGGGCGAAGTAGATCGTGCCATAGCCTGTGGCTTCCGTGCGGACTAGGCTGCCCCCGAAGGACAAGCCCTTGCCAGTCAAGGCCCCGGTGTACTGCCCGGTCAAACGCTTGTAGTGACCAAACAAGTAGCCGATCTCTCGCGCACCGACGCCGATGTCTCCGGCGGGCACATCCTTGTTATGCCCCACATGGCGGAACAGCTCAGTCATGAAGGACTGGCAGAAACGCATGACCTCATGGTCACTTTTGCCCCGGGGATCAAAATCACTGCCGCCTTTTCCCGCGCCCATGGGAAGGCCGGTCAAGCTGTTTTTGAAGATCTGCTCAAAGGCAAGGAACTTAAGCACGCTCAGGGTGACCGTGGGGTGAAAGCGTAGACCGCCCTTGTAGGGGCCGATGGTGTTGTTGAACTGCACGCGGTACCCACGGTTGATCTGTACTGCACCGGTATCATCTTCCCAAACCACCCGGAACATGACTACGCGGTCCGGTTCAACCAAACGCTCGAGAATGCGCGCCTTCGTGTAGGCTTCGTTCGTGCGAGCAATAGGCACCAATGAGTCCATCACCTCTTCTACGGCTTGCAGGAACTCGGGTTCGTTGCCACAGCGTTGCTTGAGGTCGTCGATGAAGGGAGCATTGGACGGCGACGTAGAGGTTTTGTCTGAGGGCAGCATGGGGAGTGTTTTTGCTGGAAGGGGGTGATGTGAAAGGAGCCCATTTATCATATCTAATGGGCCAAAGAGGCGAGCCCGAGAGCTTGGTGGCTGACGGATGGGTGGTACTTGGGTTCCGGCCAGGACTCTATTGCAAGGATGCGGGACCTCTCCGATTTGAATTAGGCCTGCATTTTTTCCATTTTTAGGCCCCACGTGAGGGCTTCCTGCGGATAAAGTGCCCGGTTCGCGCAAGCCTCTCAAAGTGTGAGTGGGGCCGAGCGAACCGGTTTATTGGGCCTTGGAGGTCCATTTGTTTTCCGCAGCTTCGGCTGCTTGTCACTAGATACTGGGCCCAACGGCCCTGTGTGGACCCCATGAGCTTTGAATATTCTGCGTCTGACGACGCCTTCGTACCTACGCCCGCCCCTGGCAAATCCTTCAGCAAGGCCTTTCACTCGGCTCCTACCCGCCCCAAGGCAGGAAACCGTACAAAGCACCAGGCTGCGCCAATCGAGCAATCCCGAACTCCTGAGCGCACTCTGCCCACCGGATCGACTCCGGACGATCTCTTTGGCATCGATCCCTCGGTTGGGATTCTTGGCGATACGGTGCAGAAGCCTGAAGAAAAGGCCGCGCCACAAGCTCGTGCCGGTTTCTTTCAGCAGCACGATGCGCCGGAGCCTAAAAAGGCTCAGGTTGAGACCGTTCCGACCGAGCTCGTTCCGGAAGTGCCTGCTCCGGCTGAGTTTGCTCCGACCGAGTCCGTTCCGACCGAGTCCGCCCCGCAAGCAAAAGTTCATGTTAAGTCTGCTAAGGCTGCTAGGGCCGCTAAAGCGGCTAAGTATGCTGCGGCAGCGCATACTCCGGAAGTATCTACTCCGGAAGCCAAAGTTCAGCCTGAACCTGCCCAGAAGGCGTCTGCTCCGCCGGAATCAACTGATCCCAGCTTGAGCTGGCTCAATCCTGTGTCCGAGGCTCTGCGGAAGCCCCTACTCGACCGTGGCTTCGATGCCTTGACCACAGTTCAGGAAGCGGTTTTGGCCGCTCAAATTGATGGCCGCGACTTGCAGATCTCTTCCCAAACAGGGTCCGGAAAAACCGTGGCCTTGGGATTTGTGATTGCGAATGCGATTCAGGAAGAGCGTACCTCCCGAGGCCCCAGCGCTCTGATCATCGTGCCCACCCGCGAGCTGGGTATGCAAGTTTGCGAGGAACTGAAGTGGCTCTTTGCGGGGATCCGCGGGGCAGACGTTGCCTCGGTCACCGGGGGCACCCCGGTGTTCCGCGACCGCCAAATGCTGGCCCGTGGACCTCGGGTTCTGGTTGGCACTCCGGGCCGTCTTCTCGATCACGTGAAGAGTGGTTCTGTCGATCTCAGCGGAATTCGCGAGCTCGTGCTGGACGAAGCGGACCAGATGCTTGACATGGGCTTCCGGGAAGAGCTCGAAGGCATCCTGGACACGACACCCGATACCCGCCGGACCCACATGGTCTCGGCCACCTTCCCTCCGGGAGCCCTGCGCCTCGCGGAACGTTACCAGAGCAATCCCTTCTCCATCGAAGGTACTGCCCTGGGCGAAGCGAACCAGAACATCTCCCACGAGGGCTACTTGGTGCCCCGTGGCGGGCGCTACCCCGCTCTGATTCACCTGCTGCTGCGGGCTGGAGGAGAGCGGATCTTGATCTTTGTCGAGCGCCGTATGGAAGCTCTAGACCTGGCGGAACGCCTGGCCAAAGACGGCTTCAGTGCTTTGCCATTGAGCGGTGAGCTGGTCCAAAGCCAGCGTGACCGCACCCTTTCGGCTTTCCGTTCCGGCGAGGCCAAGGTGCTGGTGGCAACGGATGTTGCCGCCCGTGGTTTGGACGTGCCCGATGTGGCCATGGTGGTGCACTCTACCCCGCCGATCAACGCTCAGATTTACACCCACCGCAGTGGCCGTACCGGTCGCGCGGGCAACGATGGGGTCAGTGCTCTCCTAGTGCCGCACAACTCCAAGCGCCGGGTGATGCGTCTTCTGGAAACCGCTCGCGTGGACTTCCAGTGGTGTCGCACCCCCGAGCCCATGGAAGTGCGTGCCGAGTTGGAATCTCGGGCCCAAAAGGCTCTTGAGGCCGACTTGGATGCGGTTTTGGCGCGCGGGCCCTCCCAGGCTCACTTGGCCCAGGCCGCAGGGTTGTTGGAAAGCCGAGATCCGATGCAAGTGGTCGCGGCACTCTTGTCCCGCAAGGGCGGAGGAAAAACGAACCAGCCGCCCCGCGGCGCCAGCTCGCCTGGGGGAGGCAACCAGTCGAGCAACGGCTCCGTGCGCGGTGCCTTCGGCAACTCCCAACGGCCCGGAAATTCGCGTCCGTCCTACGGTGGCCAATCCGGTCACGGTGGACAAAAGTCCAGCGGCGTGCGCTTCTTCGTGAACTGGGGTGAGAACCAGGGAGCAACCCCCGGCCGCATCCTGGCTACGGTTTGCCGTCGCGGTGAAGTCAACGGCGAATCGATTGGCTCCATTGCGATCCATCCCAATGCGGCGACCTTTGATGTGCAAGAGGACCTGGCCCAGCGCTTTGAGTTCTTGGCCAGCCGACGTGACCCGCGCGATCCCCAAATCATGATCCGTCAGGACCGTGGTCCCCAGCACTGATCGCTTGCGGAAAATCCGGGCCCCAGGTGGTCTGAATACAGACACCCCGTCCATGGATGGGGTGTCTGTTTGTATGGACCCCCAGCTCCCCCTTCCAGGCCGATTATCATGGGGCGATGGAACCCGAAGATGAGGCGCAGCCCAACCTGGAGAAGCTGGCCCAGGATCTGGAGGGGTTGTTGCTGGACCCGGACCGTCTGAATGACGCGGATCCCGAGCTCTTGAAGCGCCTGAGGGCTGCGGCGGGAAAGGTTGCCCTACCGGATCGCTTGGCGCGCCGGGCCTTTAGCAACCAGCGCCGCAAGCAAGACAAGCAGCAGGCTCGTGCCAAGGATGATCAGGCACTGAACGCCACCAGCAATCGCGCCCTCAAGCGTTCCTTGCGTTTCCCAACTGCGCCCCCTGAATTACAGGTTTCTGAGCGCGACCGAGAGCTCCTCGAACAGCAGGCTTGGAAGCCGAAGGATGGGACTCCGGATCCGGCGAACTTGCTGGAGGAACCGGCGAACTGTTACATCTGCAAGGAGTCCTACCGGGAACTGCACTCGCACTACGATGCGCTTTGCCCAAGTTGCGCGACCTTGAATTGGGAAAAGCGCAGCCAAACCGCGGACCTTTCCGGGCGCGTGGCCCTGATCACCGGATCGCGGGTCAAGATCGGGTACGAGGCCTCGTTGATGCTCCTGCGGGCGGGGGTAGAGTTGATCGCCACCACGCGCTTTCCCTGCGACTCCGCCCGGCGCTTTGCCGCCGAGCAGGACTACGGGGACTGGAGCGGCCGTCTGCACATCTTTGGCCTCGACTTGCGCCACACACCGAGCGTGGAGGCCTTTGCCAAGCACATCAATGGGTCCTTTGATCGTTTGGATTTCTTGCTGCACAACGCTTGTCAAACCGTGCGCCGGCCACCGGCCTATAGCGCGCACCTAATGGAAGGCGAGGCGCCTGGGGACTTGGAACCTTCCGTCCGGAACCTTTTGCGCGGCCATGAACAACTGCTGGCGGATCTAGGGGCCCAACCGGCAGAGGAAGTCGCTCAACTCCCAGGCGCAGCGGACCCCGCTGATTTGTCTGTCCAATCCCGCAAATTGCCCTCGGCGCTCGTGGGTCTGACCCAGGCATCGGGCATGAGCCAACTCGATATTCTCGATGAGAACAAGGAGCGTGGGCTCTTCCCTGAGGGCATGCTCGATGGGGACGGGCAGCAGCTTGATTTGCGCTCCAAGAATTCTTGGCGCATGGAACTGAGCGAAGTGCCCACGGTGGAGTTGATCGAGGTCCAGCTGGTCAATGCCATTGCGCCCTTTGTGCTGAACGCTCGACTCAAAAACCTGATGGCCAAGACGGGGACCCGGGATCAGCATGTGGTCAATGTGTCCGCCATGGAGGGGCAGTTCTACCGCACCTTCAAAACCACGCGTCATCCCCACACCAACATGGCCAAGGCCAGTCTCAACATGATGACCCGCACCTCGGCGGCGGACTTCTTCCAGAGCGGCATCCACATGAACAGTGTGGACACGGGCTGGGTCACAGACGAGGATCCCTTTGAAGCGGCGGTCAAAAAGGAACAGGAGCAGCGCTTTGCTCCACCCCTTGACTGCATCGACGGGGCGGCGCGTATTGTCGACCCGATCTTCGTGGGCTTCAACACGGGAGTGCATTGCTGGGGGCAGTTCCTGAAGGATTACGAGCCCGCACGCTGGTAAGGGTTGACCGGGGCGAGACCTGGGGCCTATGCTGCGCAGGCACCACGGAAACCAAGCCGCACCCAATGTTGATCGACCCTCCTCTTGAGACCCGTAATTTCGGGTGGGTTCGTGTTCCTCGATGAGCGCAACGTCCGAGGAATCCCCGACCCCCCGATGGAAGGAGCGACTGCTGGCCCTGCTGGTGAGTTTCGTGTTGATGATTTTGGGGGGCGAGAGTTTCTGTCGTTGGCAGGTACATCAGGCCAATGCCCACAATCTTGAAGCGGTCCTCGCGGGAAGGACCAGGCCAGTGGAGGGGACCTCGCAAGAACTCACTCCGGCCAGTTTCGGGGATGTGATCCGCATGGGGACCGATCCCAAGATCGTCTATGAATTGCACCCGAACCTGCAGGGCGTGAAATTCAAGGGGCACGAAATACGGACCAACCACTTGGGCTTTCGCTCAGCGTCCCAGATCCCCAAAGAAGTCAACACGATCACGATTCTCGGTTTAGGGGATTCGATTCAATTCGGCCACGGGGTCGGTCAGGATGACTGCTATCTGGAGCAGCTCAGGCTTCTGCTTCTGGCGGCCTATCCACGGCATGATTGGCGGGTCATCAACACCGCTGTGCCGGGCTACAACACGGTCATGGAGGTGGCGACCCTGGAAGCCAAGGGCCTGCCTCTGGAGCCCGACCTGATTCTGCTTGGGGTGTGTGGCAACGACGAGGGGCTGCCGGTATATGTCAATTTGGCCCAAGACCCCTACGACCTGGGGCATTCGTTTCTCTGGCAAAAGCTGCGTGGGCACCAACCTGAATCGGAAGCCGGTCTAGTGCATACGAACACCCAACGGGCCGAAGGGCAGGGGGCGACCTTCGATCTGCCGGGCCGTTACGACCAACTCCAAGGTTGGGAGCCACTGGTTGGCGCCCTGGAGCGCTTGAAGGAGATCAGCGCGGGGAACCAGATTCCAGTCTTTGCCATGGCCAGCATTACCTACAGCGATCATGGGCACGAGGCGAACCATGCCTCGCAGATCCTTGCCGCCTGCGAGGATTTAGGTTTCAGTGTGCTCGATATGCAGCCCTATCTAGACCAGGCGCTCCTTGCTGAAACAGGCAAGCCATTTCGCGAGGGAGTCTACAAGCACTCGAGCCTAGTGGTCTCACGCTTCAATCTGCACCCCTCAGTAAGTCAGCACAAGTTGATCGCACAGAAGTGCTTTGAGCACTTGGAGGAGAGTGGCGCCCTGAATCGATTGATGGGGCCATAGGGTGAACCGGTTTCTTTCCCTGGTCAATCGATACCGTCTGCCTGCTTTCGTGGCCTTGCTCTCCGGTCCGGGAGTGACTCAAGTGCGGGTCCCTGATTGGGGAATCAACCCACCTGTTGGGAATGGTGTGTCCCAGCCCAATTCCGCATGAGTTCTCCCAGCTGGTCCCTACGCGATGTTCCCACCCGGCCCGGGGTCTACCTGTTCCGGGACGCCGAGGGCACCGTGCTGTATGTGGGCAAGGCCAGAGACTTGCGCGCACGGCTGGCCACCTACCAGCGACCTGGAGCAGACGGGCGGCCGAACATCGCCTCCCTAGGAGTTGATGCGGCGGGGGTGGAGACCATTGTCACCCGCACGGAAACCGAGGCCCTGTTGCTGGAAGACACCCTGATCAAGCAGCATCAACCGGTCCATAATCTGCGCCTCAAGGATGACAAATCGTTCCTGATGCTGCGCCTCGACCTTGGGGAGAGGTACCCACGCTTGAAATTTGTGCGCGCCCACAAGCCCGATGAGCGCAAGGGTCCTGGGCGCAGTCGTTTCTTTGGGCCCTTCACTTCCTCCCGGGCCGTGCGTCAGACTCTGGCGGATCTCCATCGGTTGGTTCCCCTGCGAGATTGTCCTGACTATGAACTCAACGGACGATCAAGGCCCTGCATCAAGTATCAATTGGAATTGTGCAGCGCGCCCTGTGTCAACAAAATCGACGAGCAGCAATACGGCGAGTTGGTGACTAAGGCCATCGGGATCTTGTCCGGGGACACGGGGGAGTTAGAGCGAGATTTGGAGCAACGGATGCAGCGTGCCTCCGAGCAGTTGGAGTACGAACGGGCAGCCCACTGGCGGGATCGAATGGGGGCCCTGCGTCGGACTATTGAGGGCCAGGGCGTGCGCCCCCGGGATCAAGTGCCCAGGGACTTCATCGCTTTCGCTCGCACTGCGGGCCAAACCGCCGTGCACCGCTTGGCATTCAGGGAGGGCCGTATGGCCGAGAGTCGCAGCCACCTGTTCCGTTCGGTTTTACCCGACGACGAAATGCTGCACCAGGTATTGACCGCGTTGTACGGGGATAAGCGGCGGGCCTTGCCTAAAGAAATCGTGCTCGCCATGCAGCCGGCCGAGGCGGAACTGTTGAGTGAAGTTTTTGGCAGTCAGGTGCGCTTGACGGTTCCCAGGGCCGGGGACAAGCTGCGCACCCTGGACATGGCCGGGGAAAACGCACGCAGTAGTTTGGAGCGCCATGATGCCACCGCCAAGCGAGAGCAGGAAGGCCTCGATGATCTGGTGCGACTGTTGGACCTAGAGCAAGAAGCCGAGGTGATCGATTGCTTTGATATCTCGAATCTGCAGGGCACCCATGTGGTTGCCAGCCGGGTGCGCTTTCGGCGGGGCCATCCGGATCGGGCCGGCTATCGGCGCTTCAAGATCCGCGGGGTGGACGGACAGGATGATTTTGCATCCATGCGAGAGGCGGTCTTGCGTTCTTTGCGGCGTGGCCTGCGCGAGGATGACCTGCCCGACTTAGTGGTGATCGATGGGGGGCTCGGCCAGTTGGAGAAAGCGTTGGAAGCGCGGGCCGAGGTGGGGGCCTTTAGGGTCGGCGTGGTGTCCCTAGCCAAGGCGCGCTCGGAGCGTCACGTGAAAGGCCGCGTTAAGGAGGCAAGCGAAGAGCGCTTGTTCTTGCCAGGCGCAGCCGCACCCCTGGAGCTGGTCAAGGGCTCCCCGGCCCGGCACCTGCTCGAAAGGGTGCGGGATGAGGCACATCGCTTTGCCATCACCTACCACCGCAAGGAGCGCGGCCGCATTAAGAGTGGTTTGGACTCTATTCCGGGAGTCGGCGAGGCCCGGCGGAAACTTCTGCTACGTACTTTTGGCTCCCTGCAGGGAGTGCGCGGCGCCAGTGTGGAGGAGTTGGCTGCCCTTGACGGCATTTCCGCCAGCCTAGCCCGGGGCATTGTCGATCATTTGGCTGGCCGGGATTGATCTCCCGATGGGGCATGGGCCGCTCCTAATCGCTAATCTGTTCACGATCCTGGGGTCCCGGCTCCGATCTTGCCTAGACGGTTCCCACCGTTGACAAACCCCCGGCGTATGACGCTGACATGCTGCATCTTCCCCTCCTGCACCTCCCTAGCCTGGCTCTCTTGCTTAGCCTCGCTCCCTCAACCTTGATTCCTGTGCAAGACGAGGACCCGGTCCTCGGGTATCACGTGCACAAGATTCCCGGCCTGACGGTCATCACCCAGTGGCATTCCGAGCGCAATCAGGAAGGGCTGGCCCAACAGGTGAGCGCCCTGGCCAGTGACGCGTGGCTCCGGGCCCAAGAGGCCTTGGGTTTGCCCCTAGTGGTTTGCGATCCGCCCTTAACCCTAGAGTTGCACAACGGGCGGCGCGCCTTTGTTCAGGCCGTGCGCGGCTTGACCGGCGAGGTGCCGGGGAAGGAAGCCTCCCATAGCGATTTTTCCAGCGGCTTCGCCCTGGTGACTGTGGCTCCCGTCTTGTCCGACAGGGTGCATGAGGTGTTTGGATTGCCCCCGAGCAGTCTGCGTCTTGCTTGCGAAGAAATGGTACGCATGGGTTTGAGTGCACGGCTTCCGCAATTGTCGGAACAGGCCCCATGGTTGTTTGAGGGGTTGAGTCTTTGGTCCGCCCAGCAGACGATGGTTGCCGGCGGGTTTTCCGGGAAGGGAACCCAAGAACCGAGCCTCTGTCGCGAGCGCGCGAATCTGCGCGGGGTTCCTTCCGGCGAGCTGCCCCGGTTCCCCAGCCAGCAGTCAGAGATCAGCGTTGAGCAAGGGGCCCTTTGTCACTTGGCTCTTGAGTGGTTGGTTCTGCAAGAGGGTGGCCCTGCAATCTTGGCTCAAATTGGTGGGGATGCGTCCACCCGGGAAGCGACATTGGCTCTTTTACGCGGACGCTTTGGCGAGCAGGGGTCCTCTGTACTGGAAGCCTACTTGGGCGAACTTGAGTATCCCTGGGATGAGCGCTCGCCGGCGATGGTGAGCACGTCCTATGGCCTCTTTCAGGTCCCGCGCCAAGGTGCCAACGCGGTTTGCTTTCAGTCCCAGCCTGTGGGCTTCACGAATTATCGTATCGAAGGGGATGTGATGCTCTTCCCGGGCTCCCGGGGAACAAGCCAAATGAACGTGTTTTTCGGCCTTGATGGGGAGAGCTACTTTTCCGTGGCCATCACTCAAAACGACGGGGTCACGATTTTCATGTATGACCCGGAAAAGAAAACCTTCAATCAGATGGCCCGCAATCTGAATGTGCCCGTGCGGCTCTTTGATCCCACCAGTTTCGCAATTGAAGTCAAGGACGAGCGACTCTTCGTGGTGGTCAACGGGGTTTCGCTGGAGTCTGTGGAATTGACAGGGCGACCCATGGGTGGAGCCATCGGGTTCGGGGCCCAGCGCCACGGCGCGGGGCTTTGGGTGCGTCACGAAGTCAAATCCCTCGACTGAAATTCAGCCCAAGGCGATTGCGCAGCTCAAGCTCGGGGGTGGTAGAGGCGGTGCAGGGCGTGCACGCCCTCCGCATCCACGTGGGTGTAGATCTCGGTTGTGCGAATTGAGGCGTGGCCGAGTAACTCTTGCACTGAGCGTAGGTCCGCGCCGCCCGCCAACATGTGGGTGGCAAAGGAATGGCGCAGGGCGTGGGGATAAACAGCTCCCTTGAGGCCCGCGCGCAGGGCGGCTTGGCGCACCCTGTGCCAGGCAGCGGCGCGGGTTAGGGGACGGCCGGTGCGCGAGAGGAAAACCTCGGGCACGCGGAGGGGCCCCTTAGCTGGAGCAGTTGAGCCTTCGCCGGTGGCTGTTTCCCCGGCCAAGTGTCGTCGCCCTCCGCTGAGATAGTTTTTCAGGGCTTCTTGCGCTCTGCCGCCTAATGGAACCAGTCGCGTCTTGCCGCCCTTGCCCGTGAGGCGCACGACTTCGAACTCACGCTCGATCCCTTCGCTGCGCAGAGTGAGTGCTTCACTGATGCGCGCCCCCGTGGCATAGAGCAACTCTAGCAGGGCACGATCTCTTTGCATCAAAGGATCATCCCCTGGGCAGGAGGCGAGCAGATCGTCCACTTCCTTAGGGTCGAGCACCCCTGGCAAGTGCCGCCGGAGTTTGGGGCTCGGGATACGGGTGGTGGGGTCACTCTTGAGTTCTCCCTCTGACACCAGGAAGCGATACAGCAAGCGGAGGGAAACCAGGGCCCGCGCGATCGTGGCCGGTGCAGATCCGCGTGCGCGCAGGTGCCCTAGGTAGTCGACCAAATCCTCGGGGCCGGCGTCCCCCGGGCGCTTGAGATTACAACCCAAACCCCAGCGGGCAAAGCCCTCCAGATCCCGGCGGTAAGCACTCAAAGTGTTGCGGGTCAAGCCCGCTTCGACCCGCAGGGTGTCGAGCAGATCCTCAATGGCGGTGAGCTGCCCGGGTGGCAGGGGGGCCGGGTCCTTGGGGCGCTTTGCTGGAGATGGGGGAGGCACAACCCCCAGCCTAGCTCTTTGAGCCTGCCCAATCCGAGCCTTGGCTGCACAATCGGAACCGGCGAGATCCCTCGTCCCCAAACCGCGGCTTGGAAGCGGTCCCTACCCTTTCCTATACTTCGCCCCCCCCGGGTTCCCACCGGCGCCACGATCCATGCAAAAGACCCCCTTCAGAACCTCCGAGTTGACCCATCTGGAAGTGGGAGAGATCGTATGAGTTGGGGACTCCAAGTTCCGCTTCGCACGGTGCTCACGCGCCTGCTTTGGGTGGTGCTGCTGGTGGCCGCTGATATTGGTTCCAAGGCCACTGTGATGCCCTGGCTCGAGGCGCGCATGCCCCAGTTCCAGAGCACCTTTGAGCCCGAGGCGACCCCCACCCTGGTCCGCGATCACCATGGTCACATGCGCCACCCCGTGCTGGGGGACAGCGTTGCCCTGATGCACAACCTGAATTACGGGGCTGCCTTCGGCAAGCTCGACTCGATTCCCTGGGTGTTGGTGGTGGGGCGAGCCATCGCGGCACTGGTGCTGCTGGTGCTGGTGATCCGGGCCGGCCCCAAGCAGGGCTGGCATGTGTTGGCCCTGATCCTGGTGTTCTCCGGGTGCATGGGGAACCTCTGGGACAATCTGACCTACGAACCCCTAGCTGGGCGTGGGGGCATGCCCTTTGGTCCCGTGAGGGATTTCATCGACGTGTACTTCGCCTATTGGGACTGGCACTTTCCCACCTTCAACATCGCCGACTCGGCCATTTCCATGGGGGCTCTGGTCTTGATTTTTGGGCCCCAGAAGCACGCGGAGCAGGTGCCCGAACAGGATGCTTCGGGGTCTGCTGATCCCAAACAGGAAGATCCGAGCGAGGAAAATGGGGCACAGGGCGAGTCGTCCAAAGCCGAAGTTCCCCGGGTCTGATCCAATGGGCCCGGTGCGCCCCATCTCGCCTCTTTTAGATTTTTGGCCATTTCAAGGAAAACACCGCATGGTGGTAGGGCTAGAGTGGCCGGATAGAAGGAAATCATGGCGGATCTTTCCACAGACCTGTGCGGCCTCCACCTGCGCAACCCGATTCTGTCGGCTTCGGGGACCTTTGGGCATGGCCTTGAGATGGCTCAATTGGTGCCTTCGGAAGCCCTCGGTGGCTGGGTCAGTAAGACGGTCACCTTGACCCCGCGCCCGGGCAATTCCATGCCGCGCACCCAAGAAACAGAGGCGGGTTTTTTGAATTCGATTGGCTTGGAGAACCGCGGCCTTGAGGCTTATATCCAACATACCCTGCCCCAAGCCCACGGCACCTATGCCCTGGTGATCACCA
Source organism: Planctomycetota bacterium (assembly GCA_028823345.1). Taxonomy (GTDB): domain Bacteria; phylum Planctomycetota; class UBA1135; order UBA1135. Next base: position 74,627 of record JAPKBR010000007.1, on the reverse strand, counting down.
ACATCGGAGGTCACACGGAAGAGGAATTCGCCACGGCCGCCGCACGTCTCGATGAATACCCCGAGGTGCAAGCCATCGAGGTCAACCTTTCTTGTCCGAACGTGGATGGGGGTCGCCTGCCCTACAGCACCGATCCGGCCACGGCGGAACGGGTCATGGCGGGTGTGCGTGCTGCGACCAGCAAGCCAATCTTCGCAAAGCTGTCGGCGAACGTGACGCGCATCGAGGACATTGCCGTGGCCGCCGAGGCGGGAGGGGCGGATGGTTTGACTGTGATCAACACTCTGCTCGGCATGGGAGTCGATTGGCGCCGGGGCGCCCCGCATTTGGGCACGGTGGTGGGTGGCTATTCGGGAACTGGAATCAAGCCTGTGGCTTTGCGCTGTGCTTGGCAAGTGTCCCAGGCGGTGAGCATTCCCGTGGTGGGCTGCGGGGGAATTTCCGATGCGGAGGATGTGTTGCAGTTCTTGGCTGTGGGCTGCACAGCAGTGCAGGTGGGAACCAGTAGTTTCTCCAATCCGGCGCGACTCGCGAGCTTGGCCCAGGAATTGTCGGAATGCCTCGATGCGGAAGGGGTTGCGACATCTGCCGAGGTCACTGGCCGGTTGGCTCAAAGCCTACGTGGCGAGGCTAAAAAACCCTGATCTGCGAATCAGTCTCCATCATGCGGATCGAAAACCTCACTCCCTCCCACGTGCGTCGTGCGATTGAGATCTATCAGGAGAAAGCCTGGCCGTCTGGTCCGCCTGGAAATTCTCCGGTAGACATGGAGCAGGTGGCCAAGGCCCAAACCATCCAAGAGCTCACCGAGGCTTTCGAGCGTCCCAAGGCCGAGGATCAAGTGTCTTGCGAGCGCTATACCTTGCGGCTTGGAAACTGGCGCTATCCATTCATGAAGTTCGTCATGCAGGAATACTTGGTGGAGGACGAGTTCTTCTTTTCCGTGGACACCCATGACGATCTGCGCGTGGATCCAAGCATGCCGGACTACGGTGCTTGGTGTGAGTTGCGGGAACTCAACCGCGTCATGAAGGAGCGCATTGAAGCAGCTTGGTTCGAAGAAGGGCTGCCGACTTATGATGACTTGCGCCAACTGACCGAGGAGATCGCTCGCATCGAGCGTGCGCCGGGCGCGAGAGCGCACATCCTGCTGGTGGATGATGAGCGGGCGGTGGCCCGGGGCCTTGGGGCTTTGCTCACTGCCCGGGGTTTCACCGTGCAGTTGGCCCATGATGGGCGGCGCGTGCTGGAGATGCTCGAGCTGGACCCCTTGCCGGATCTTGTGATCATGGACTACGCCATGCCAGAGCTCGATGGTTGGCAGGTGCTGGAGCAGTTGCGCTCGGACCCGCGCACGAAGGATCTCAAGGTGCTGCTGGCCACGGCGACGAACATCGAACTGCAGATGCTTCAGCGCTGCAACGCGCTCCTGAAAAAGCCCTACCCGCGGCAGATGCTTTTCGATCTGATCGATCAGCTGCTGGGTAAGGGCTGACTGGCCGGTCTGGCGAGCGTGGCCGGTCCGAGTGGAAATCCCGCCCAACGGAGGGACGTCTGCCCCCGATTTCAGTGGAAAAGGGGCCTATACCCGGGGTTTGTCCCCCAAAATAGCCCTCTCGACAAAGTCTCCCGGGGCAATCCTTGGCAGGGGGCCTTCCGGGGGGTTCAATGATCCCCGCTGAATCCCGGGCATAGGCCCTGAGGGATCCTTGCGCAGGGTAGGGAGCGAGCAAATTAGTATGGACTGGGAAAACATCACCGACCGTTTTGGCACCGTTGGAGAAAAGCTAGGGCGCGGCCTCAATCGCTTGTTTGGATCCGAGAACGAGCGTTTCTTGCGCACTCTGGAGCCGATCGTAGGTCAGGTCGCTGACCTAGAGGAATGGGCCCAGGCTCTCGACCGGGAAGGCATGCAGGCCGAGATGCAGACCCGTCGCAAGTCGGTTTCGGAAGGCGAGACCGAGCTTGACGACCACTTGCCCCACGTGTTTGCCATGGTGCGCGAGGCTTCCAAGCGCACCTTGGGCATGCGCCATTTCGATGTTCAAATCGTCGGTGGCTTCGTGCTGCACGAGGGCAAGATCGCCGAGATGAGTACCGGTGAAGGCAAGACCATCGTGGCCACCCTGCCCATGGCCCTCAACGCTCTTGCGGGACGTACCTGTTTCTTGGTGACGGTCAACGATTACCTCGCCGGCCGCGACGCGGATTGGATGCGCCCGATTTATGAGTACATGGGTCTCAGCGTGGGTTCGATCCAGGCGGATATGGATCCCGCTAAACGTCAGGCTATGTATGCTTGCGACATCGTCTACGGCACGAACAACGAGTTCGGCTTTGACTATCTTCGAGACAACATGAAGACCCAGGTGGACCAGCAGGTTCAGCGGGACCTCTACTTTGCCATTGTCGATGAAGTTGACTCAATTTTGATCGATGAAGCGCGTACGCCGTTGATCATTTCGGGTCCCGCAGAGGAACACATCGGGCGTTATGTGGAGGCTGACAAGGTCGCCGTCCAACTCGAGGTCGATGAGCATTACGAGGTCAAGGAAAAGGAGCGTTCCGCGTCCATGACCGAGGCGGGAATTGTGCGCGCTCAGGAAATTCTAGGGGTCGAATCCTTCTATGAGCCTGGCTTTGAGGATTGGCCTCACTACCTGGAAAACGCGATTCGCGCCCATACCCTGTACACCCTTGACAAGGAGTACGTGCTGGAAGAGGCCGAGGATCCGCGCACGGGAAAGGTGGCCACTGAAGTGATCATCGTGGACGAATTCACCGGCCGTAAGATGCAGGGCCGGCGCTGGTCCGATGGCTTGCACCAGGCGGTGGAGGTCAAAGAGGGCCTGATTCCCAAGCAGGAAACCCAAACCCTGGCGACGATCACCTTTCAGAACTACTTCCGCATGTACGACAAGTTGTCGGGCATGACCGGTACGGCGATCACCGAGGCAGGGGAATTCCACAAGATCTACGGCCTCGATGTGGTTTCGATCCCCACGCACCTGCCTATCGCTCGCGCCGATGACGAGGATATGGTCTATCGCACCGAGCGCGAGAAGTGGAACGCGATCTGCGATGAAATCGAAGAGGTGCACGAGGCGGGCCAGCCCGTCTTGGTGGGCACCGCATCCGTGGACAATTCGGAGAAACTCGCGGCTTTGTTGCGCAAGCGCAAGGTAAGGCATGAAGTCTTGAACGCCAAGAACCACGAGCGCGAGGCCCAGATTATCGCCCTCGCTGGTGAAAAGGGCGCAGTCACGGTGGCCACCAACATGGCGGGTCGTGGTACGGACATCAAGCTGGGGGGTAACTTCGAATACCGATTGACCCAGGCCCTTGAACAAAACGGGTTGGTGCTCGGAGACGATGACCAGCTCAAGCAGATCGACGAAATTCGCGAGCAGGTGCGCGAGCGCTGCGATGCGGACGAAGAGGTCGTGATGGATCTTGGCGGCCTGTACGTACTGGGCACTGAAAGGCACGAATCACGGCGCATCGACAATCAGCTGCGCGGTCGTTCTGGCCGTCAGGGGAACGCGGGCCGCAGTCGCTTCTTCCTGTCCCTTGAAGACCCCCTGATGCGGATCTTCTATCGGGATTGGGTGGTCAACGCCATGGAGAAACTGGGCATGACCGAAGGGCAGCCCATCGAGTCGGGCATGGTCACCCGCGCCATCGCAAAAGCCCAGCGTAAGGTCGAGGACCGCAACTTCGAGATCCGCAAGTCCCTGCTTGAGTACGACGAGGTGATGGACCAGCAGCGCAAGACGATCTATGGAGTCCGCCAGGATGTGCTAGAGAAAGTGGAGCTGACCGAAAAGGCCATGACCATGGTGGGCGGTACTTTGAAGCGCGGTTCAGAGGTGCACTCAGGTGACTCGGCAGGCTTTAAGGAATGGTGCCTCAAGACCTTTGGGCTTGAGCTCGACGAGGAGATGGCGGCCATAGCCACGGAACCGGACGAAGCCGATGCCGCTCCGGTTTTGGCAATACTTGAAGGCAAGCACCACGCCCGGGAAGAGGATTTCGGAGAAGAACTCACCCGACGGGTCGAGCAGTATTTGATCCTGAACGCCATCGACGGCCGTTGGAAAGACCATCTCAAGGCAGTGGATGCTTTGAAGGCAGGCATCGGCCTGCGTGGCTATGGCCAGGAGGATCCCAAGACGGCCTACAAGCGCGAAGGCACCACGATGTTCCAGGAACAGCTCCTGCCCGCCATTGAGGATGAAGTCGCGAGTTTGTTGTTGCGCATTCAGGTGCAGCGACCGGAGGAGACTGGCGAGGAATCAGCAGGCGATGCCCTCCAGCCCAAGGGGATGGTGCGCAGCGGTCAAGCGCAAATGAGCCAGGCTATGCCCGGTGGAGCCCAGAACCTGAGCCCTCAGCAGGTCCAAGAATTCCAGCGTCGCGCGCGGGCACAAGTGGCTCAGCAGAGCATGCGTAACCGAGTTCCTGCTTCCGGTGCCTTTGACATGATGCAACGGCAAAAGACGGCGCGAGCTCAGCAGGAAGCAGCGGCAGCGCAACAATCCAAAACCGGTCAGGACGGCCCGCCCCCCAGCCAGCCGGTGAAGCCGGCTCCCGCTGCCCCTTCCGCAGCTTTTCCGGGCACTGGACGTAACGACTCCTGTCCCTGCGGCAGCGGTAAGAAGTTCAAAAAGTGCCACGGGGCTTAAGACAGGCTGATGGTTGAGCAAACCACGGGCAAGAACTCCCGCATCCAGTGGCTCTTGCCCCTGTTGCGCTTGGTCTATGACTTGGCCTGGTTGTCCTTGCTGTTGTTCGTTTCACCCTGGTGGGTGACTCGCTCGGTTTTCTCTCCAGAATTCCGCGCCATGGTCGCGGGGCGTTTGGCCATTGCTGGACCGCGCTTGGGTCCGCCCCCGTCCGGCGGGCGCATCCTGGTGCACGGGGTATCCGTAGGAGAGGTCAAGGCTAGTCAGTCCCTGGTTGCGGCTTTGGTAAAGGATCACGAGGTGGTGGTCAGCGCCTCGACAGACTCGGGACTCATGGTGGCTCGTGCGCTCTACCCGGACCTTACCGTGGTGCGTTTCCCCTTGGACTTTCGTCCCTCCTTGTTGAGGTTCATTCGCTGCATTCAGCCCACGTCTGTGGTCTTACTTGAGCTGGAGGTTTGGCCCCTTTTTGTGCACTGCACAGATCGCCGCGGGATTCCCACGGCAATTGTCTCCGGACGCATCACGCCCGCGAGTTTGGCGAACTACCAGCGCTTCGGACCTGCCTTGACCCACTTCGATCGGATCGCCTTGTTTGCGGCCCAATCGGAAATCTACGCCCACCGCTTCCGCGCCATTGGGGTCGATCCCAAGAGGGTCTTGGTCACGGGAAATGTGAAATCTGACGGATTGCAAATGGAGAAACCCGGGGCCCAAGAGGCGGTGGATGAGCTGCGCAAGCTGCTGGCCATCGATCCCAAGGTACCGGTGCTTTTGGCGGGGAGCACCCATGCCATGGAAGAGCTGCTGGTGACCGAGGCCTTTGCCGCTGCGGCCCCCGAGGCCCGGATCATCCTGGTCCCGCGTCACCCTCCCCGGGTCCCAGAGGTGCTGAAGGAGCTTGGCCAGGCGGGTTTTTCTCCCCAGTTGCTGACAGAATTGCGTGCAGGCCAAAAAGTCGATCCCAGCCAGGCTGTGGTGGTGGACACCATCGGTGAGTTGGAATCTCTCTATGGACTGTGCACCCTGGCCTTTGTGGGGGGCACGCTGGTGGAGCACGGGGGCCAGAATGTTCTCGAACCAGCCGCCCAGGCCAAGCCTGTCTTGCATGGCCCCAGCGTTTCAAACTTCCAACAAGAGGCTGCCCTGCTGGGGCAGGCAGGGGCGAGTCTGTTGGTCCGGAACCGGGAGGATCTGCAGGATGCAGTGGCCCATTTGATCGGGAACCCGGAGCTGGCGAGGACGATGGGGGAGCATGGCCAGGAGGCCGTGCGGGGCCAGCAGGGCGCTACTCAGCGCACCTTGGAGGCCCTGGGGGAGTTTAGGATTCTCCATCCTGAGTCCACGCCCAGGAATTGAGGGGGCATCCAAGGGGCCGCAACCCTTTGTGCTTTTCATTCATCAGAGTATCCTGTTTGGTCGATGAACCCCAGAAGGGCGCTCCCAAAGGGGCCCCTCTTCCTGCCGATCTTCAACAGCCTCTTTTCTCCCCCTCAACTGAGTTCCATGGCACGCACCCTTTTTACTTCTGAATCCGTTTCTATGGGTCACCCCGACAAGGTGGCCGATCAGGTTTCCGATGCCATTCTTGATGCTCTTTTGGAGCAAGATCCCGCAAGCCGCGTCGCTTGCGAGACCCTAGTAACCACCGGGCTTTGCGTGGTGGCTGGCGAGATCACCACTACGGCGGTGGTGAACTACCAAGAGATCGCCCGCGATACCCTGCGGCGCATCGGCTACACCAGCGACGCCTTTGGTATCAACGCGGACACCTGCGCCGTGATGGTGACCTTGGACAAGCAGTCTCCTGACATCAGTCAGGGTGTCAGTGAGGGCGAGGGCTTGCACACGGAACAAGGAGCCGGGGACCAGGGCTTGATGTTCGGTTACGCCTGCGATGAGACCGATGTGCTGATGCCTTTCCCGGTGCACTACTCCCACCGCTTGGTTGAGAAAATGGCAGAGTTGCGGGAATCCAAGGCTTTGCCCTGGTTGCGCCCCGATTCCAAGAGTCAGCTGACCGTGGAATACGAAAACGACAAGCCAGTGCGTGTGCACACAGTTGTGATCAGCACCCAGCACGACCCGGAGATCAACGGCAAGAGCGAAGAAGCCGAGGTTTTGGCCGAAATCAAAAGGGAGATCATCGCCAAGGTGATCAAGACCACGATCCCCGCGGAGTTGCTCGACGACGAGACGATCTACCACGTCAACCCCACTGGAAAGTTCGTGCTCGGCGGTCCCCATGGGGATTGCGGTTTGACCGGACGCAAGATCATCGTGGACACCTACGGTGGTATGGGCCGTCACGGGGGCGGAGCCTTCAGTGGCAAGGACCCCTCCAAGGTGGACCGTTCCGCAGCCTACGCTGCCCGTTGGGTGGCCAAGAACATTGTGGCCGCGGGCCTCGCCCGACGCTGCGAAGTGCAATTGTCCTACGCCATCGGCGTGCCCCATCCCCTGTCCGTACGGGTCGAGACCTTTGGTACAGGCAGTGTCGACGAGGAAACCCTTTCGGCCATCGTCAATGAGACCTTTGACCTGACCCCCTCGGGCATTATCAATGCCCTGGGCCTGCGGGCTCCGATTTATGCCAAGACGGCCTATCACGGGCACTTTGGCCGCAACGATGTCTCCTGGGAGGAGACCAACCGGGTCGAAGAGCTCAAGGCCGCTGCGGCCCGGACCGCCGGGGCCTGATTCTGCGGGCTCTAAGGGGTGAATTTGGCGCTGGAGGGTCGGCCTCCGGGGCTTCCTTTCCGCTTGGGTCGTGACCTGCCAGCTTCAGGTGGGTACCCTGGGTAGCGCCGACGCCCTCAGGTCCGGCCATTCATCATGCGAGCCCTCCGACATCTAGCCCACATCAGGTCCCACTCACCTGGAACGCAACCCCTCCTGCGCCGTGCAGGTTTCACTTTGATCGAGCTGATCGCCGTCATGGCGATCATCATGATCCTGGCGGTTGCTTTGTTGCCGCGGGTCAACGCTGCCTTCGAAAATGCCCAGGTCACCGCTTGCCAGGCGAACTTGCGCAAGATCGGCGAAGGCCTTGTGCAATACCACGGCATCAAGGATCGCTGGCCCCGGGACCCGGGAGTTGGTTTCATCGCCGCGATCGTGGCCGAGGGTATTTGGGAAGACACGGAAACTTCCACGAAGACCCTGAGTTGTCCCGCTGTGGAATCGGAATATCTCACCCCCAGTATGGATGGCATTCCCTTGGGTGATTGGTACACCGACCGGACCCGCGTCGACGGCAGTTGGTCTGCCTATGCGGGCCGCGACACGCGCAATTTCCCCCTGCGTAAGTTCCCTGCTTCGGGCAAAAAGATTCTGGTGTCAGATGACAATGATCCCGAAGGGAACCATCGTCTGATGACCAATGTGCTCTTCGGCGATTGGGCCGTGCGCGGTATCGACGTGTTCGAAGAACGCGAAGAAGGCCGGGCTGATGAGGAGCAAGAATTTGTCATTGTTGGTCCCGATGCCCGCCGGGAAGACTTGCGCGCTTTGACCCTCGACTGATAGGTCTGCACTTCCCCAGCGCCCGGTTCATGACTCTCCCTCCCCCGATCGCAACCCTGCGTCCACACCAGTGGGTCAAGAATATCTTTGTGGCGGCAGCGTTGCTGTTCACCCTGGGAGAGATGGGGGGCGACCCCCTTTCCCATACGCCCGAGATGTTACGGGTAGCCTTTGCGGTGGCGGCCTTTTGCCTCGCATCCAGCTCGATCTACATCGTGAACGATGTGCTCGATGCGGAGTCCGACCGCAAGCACCCCGAAAAGTGCAATCGTCCGATCGCCTCGGGGGCCCTGCCGGTTTCCAAGGCCCTGGTGCTCTCATTGGTTTGCATCACCACATCCGGTTGGCTGGCTTCCCAGGCGGGAACCGAGGAGGGTTCGGTGCTGTTGGTGGTCATGGGTTATGCCCTTCTGAACCTTCTGTATTCCCTGCGTTTGAAGCACATCGTGTTGGTTGATGTGTTTTGCATCGCCGCCGGATTCCTGTTGCGGGTGGTAGCGGGTGCGTTTGCGGTGGGCAGTCCAATTTCGGAATGGCTCATTATCTGCACCTTCTTCCTGGCCCTGTTTTTGGCCCTCTGCAAGCGCCACGCTGAGCTGGAGTTGCTCGGGGACGACAGCGGCAGTCACCGCCGCAACCTGCGCGAGTACTCGATCGATTTCCTCAACCAGACAACCGCAATTCTGGCGGCCTGTTCGGTGTTGACCTACGCCATGTACACCATGGCCCCGGGCACCGTGGAACGCCTCGGGTCGGGATTGATCTACACAGTGCCCTTCGTGGTCTTTGGGATTTTCCGCTACCTCTTGCTGGTGCAAACCCGCGGCGGGGGAGGCAGCCCTTCTCGGGTACTGCTGGGCGGAGACTTAGCCTTTGCCCTGAATGGGATCTTTTGGCTTTTGACCACCTGCGGAATTCTGTTCCGCGGGAATTAGGTTCCCAGCAAGGCGTCAAGTCGCCCGAGCAGTTTTTCCGCGCGACCGTCTCTCCGGCGACGTGCTCGATCCGCACCGGGAATCGATCCAGGAGGGTCAGCGAGGGCTTGCCACTCTTTGAGGGCGGCAGGGAATCCTAGGCGGCTGTCCCTTGCGCCGCCAATCAGCCACTGTTCCACGAGGGGTTCCGCATCGCTGCTACTTGACCCCTGCTGAAGGTGCACTAGGAGCCAGGCGATGGCGTCGTCGCCGGCGTTCAGTTGAACGAGGGCCTTGGCGCAGGCCATGCGTAGATCGTGGAGCGGCGTGGGTCCCGGGGCGCCGAGCTCGATGAACATGGATTGAATGGGGGCGAGGGCTTCGGCGAGACCTAGGTCCCCAAGGCCGCGCACGGCGGCCACCCGTAGTTCGTGGGGCTGGGACTCTTGGGAAGCCGCCAGCAGGGGCACGAGACAGGCTGGGCTTCCCACGGAACCAAGGGCCTCTGCCGCTGCCGGGGCCACGCCTGGTTCGGCGAGAACTCGGATCAAGTTCCCTTCAGTTTCTCGCGCGCGCCCGCCCATGCGCTCGAGCACTTGGGCCACGTGCAGGCGCACATAGGCATCCTGGTCCAAAAGGGCCAAGGCCACTTCCCGGGCACACCAGGGGGCGAGCTGACTCAGGATGTAGCGCGCGTCATCCACGGGGCGCAGGGCGAAGGTGTCACCGGAAAGGTCCTTGACCAGGGACCAGACCTCAAAGAGCTGCGCGTCGGAAGGCGGGGCAAGAGGCAGGGCGCTTGCCTCAGATGTGTTCCAGCGTCGAAGGAGTTTTGCGGAGGTGTCTCCGAGTTCTTTTTCGATCCATGCGATCTCTCCCTGGGCCCGTGCGCCCCGTTCGTCCGCGCGGCTGGCTAAATCGATGAGCCCGCTCAGTCCGGCCAAGCAGCCATTTCGGGCCAAGCTAGATGCGACCCAAAGGAATGCCTCGGGGTCTCCTTCGTACTTGAGGCGCAGCACCAGGCGTGGGACCATGTGGTCCGAGTGGGAACCACCCAGGCGCCAAGCCGCGTGGGCCCGGAGCCATGACTCTCTGGCGTGTGTGGCGAGGCCCAGCAACCTCTCGCTGGCCCCTGCGCCGTCGGGTTCTTGGGCCAGCACCCCCAGCAACTCAACCGCCGCCTGGCGTAGTGCAACGTCCACGCTTGTATCTCGGGCCCACTGGGCCAGGGGCAGGATCGCGTCCTTGCCCATGGCCGAGAGATCATCGAAGGCCATATCCTTGAACTGTCCCCCGTGCACCCGGGTTTGCAAGAGTCCCTCGGTGAGCTCCAAAGTTTCGGGCGTAGGGGCAGGGGCTGCGGTGGGAGCGGCTGCCAGATCCGCCAACCTCTGTTGAACGATGGGCGCGAGGGTTGGAGGAGCTTGGACCTCGGGTGGCCCCTCGGTGCCGCAGGCGGCAAGGAGCGTAAGGCAGCCTACGCTTCCCCAGTGCAGCCACTGGCTCACGGAACTTCAACCCGGTGTACGAGTCTGGAATCCATCAGGGGGTCCGTCACATCTTCGGTTTTCCAAACCGAGCCGTCAGAACCTCGGTAGTAGGGAGCGAGCTTGTAAAAGAGCGCGACCTCAATGGGGCCCGAGGGGGGAGTGAAAGCAATCGTGCGCCGGGGAGAGTCGCCGGTCTTGTCTTGGCTAGCAAGCGCGTGCAACAGGGTGCTCGTGATGTCTACCTCCGTGCGGTAAGGGTCACGGATGCGGTGCAGGTGGGTCCAGCCATCCCGCTGTTCGGGATCCGTGGGCAGGGGCCTCCAGAAAATGTCCGCCGCCCGGGAGCGCTCGTCCGTGGGGAATGAGTGGGCGCCCATGATGTTTTCTACGGTCACCTCGATTTGACCCTCAGCGCGAATCGCTTCCAAGGTTACCGCCGACTGCACCAGGCTAAGGTCATGGCCGCCGGCCATTCCGTGGTGTCTGCCGCGATTGGGATCCCCGTCGCGGAAAGGCATGTGGCAGTCGAGGCAGTCTGGGCCCGTGTCCGCCATGGGGGTTCCCCGCCACTGGGTCACGGTCTTGTGCTGGTCATGACAACCAGCACAAAAAGCCACGCGACTCAATTCGATGGTGGCTTTGGGCTTGCAGGGGGCCGAGGGCATGTCGATGGTGCCTGCGACTCCTCCGTCGGGCAAGAGGTGACAAGCAAGGCAATCCACCCCTTCTGAGCGCCGGGAGGAACGGGGCAGAACGCGATTGCCCACTCCGGTTTCGAACACCCCTCGGGGGGCGTGGCAATCGATGCAGACCTTGTTCTCGAAGTTGTCGCTTTGGAGTCTTACGTCCTCGTCGATCCAGGACTTGGCGTGCCAAGAGTCCTCCCACTCGCTGAAAGCCTCCTCGTGGCATGCCTTGCACTGATTGGAACTGGTCCATTGGGCGGGGGTGGCGGAGACCGGATCAGGGTTCCATTCTGGCGGCACGAGTTCGACCATGAACCAGATTGCGGTGGCTAATACAGCTATGCCGGCGAGTTTCTTCATGGGTGGCTTTCTCCTGGGGCTTCCCCAATCGCGCCATCATCCCTTTGCAGGGGCTCCAGGGTGGTGACTTCAAGCTGCCCCTTGTCCAAGCGTGCAACCGCGGTGGCCAGGGAACGCGCTTCCGATTCGTCGTGGGTTACATGGACGATGGTCAGGTGTAATTCCCGCCGCAAGCGGTCCAGCGACTTCAAGAGTCCCTGACGCAGTTCCTGGTCCAGGGGACCGAGGGGCTCATCAAGGAGCAGCAAGCCCGGTTCGGTGGCCAAGGCGCGGGCCAGGGCTAGGCGCTGGGCCTCTCCGCCGGAGAGCGTCGGCACGGAACGCTTGTCCATGCCCTTGAGCTCCACTAACTCCAGCAGTTTCTCCCGGCGGGGCTTGCGTTCTTTGCGCGGCACCTTGGAAGCGGTGAGCACGAAGTCGATGGTTTGGCGCACGGTCATGTGGGGCCAGAGGGCACCCCCCTGGAAGAGTAGTCCAACGCCTCGATTCTGGGGTTCCACCAGGCTGTTTGGTCCCGAGTGAACTTTTTGTCCTAAGACCTCGACCAGGCCACCGGTCACTTCCCCGAGACCCGCAATAGCGCGCAGTAAGCTTGTCTTACCCGAGCCGGAGGGGCCCACCAGGAGCAGGTGGTCGCCCACGTCAAGGGACAGTTCTAAGGGACCCAAAAGGGGCTCGCCGCCCACGTTGACTGTGACACCGGAAAGGTGCAGAGCCAATGAGTCGTTACGAGCCAAGGTGTTTTCTTGGGCCATAGGATTGAGGTGGTCTTCGCTCACGGCAAGATCTCCATGCGGCGGTTGGAAAAGAGGGCCCACAAGAGGCCGGGTAAAATCACGACAAAGATCACAAGTAAGGAAAGGGCGGCCACATAGTTCGAGTGACCAAAGTGCACCGCGTTAAAAACCCGGTACATGGCAGTTTGCTTGGCGGCGGGAACGATCACCGCCGCATCGAGCTCGCGCACGGCGAGGATGAAGATCAGGGTCCAGGAGCCCGCCAGGGAGGGCCAAAGGGGCGGAGCTACAATCTGCAGGAGACGCCGCATGGGTGAAGCTCCCGCCAGTTTGGCGGCCTCCTCTAGTTCCGGGTCGAGGGCGGCCACCCCGGACTGGCAAACCAGTGTGGGGAAGCACAGGAAGCGCCCGATGATCATCATCACCACAAGCGCGCCGCTCCCATAGATCCACTCGAATACACCGCCCCGGTTCCACAACAGAATCGTGCCGATGCCGTAGAGGATCGCAGGTACGGCCAGGGGCAACAGCACAGTCAAGGGTAGGCCAAAGCGAGCAATGAATCCGCCGCGCTCGGCTCGGTGTCCCAGCGCAAGGGCCAGGGGTAAAGCCAGGCTGGCGGCGGCTACCGCGAAGAGGATCGAGTGGAAGATGTCGGAGCGGCCCAACTCGATCGCGAGGGCAAAGGCCTCCTTCATGGCTGGTAGGCTCCAGCCCTGGGGTCCGCCCCCCGCTTCCCAGAAGAGGCGCCCGAGGGGTACGCCGGCTCCGGCCACCACAAAGGCCCCGCAAAACAGAAACGCAGGCCAGCGGGCGGCGCCCAAGTCCATGGGCTTGGGGGCTTCAAAATTGCCCTCGATGGTGGCCATGGAGCCCCGGCGCATGAGCAGCAGGGCAGGCAACAGGGCAGCCAGGGTTAGTAGCACCAAGGGAATCGCTGTGGCCACCGCCTCGGGCGCATTTTGGTCCACGACCCACACGGCAAAAACCTCGTCCGCGAACACGTTGAACTTGGGACCCACGCTGGACACGTAATCCGGCAGGGCAAAATCATGGATCGCAAACAAGAAGGCAAAAGCACAACCGGCCATCACTGCCGGGGCGATCAGGGGCCACGTCATGGCAAAGACTGCGGGGCGTCCGCCGGCCAAAAGGGCTGCTTCCTCCCGGCGTGCATCGATGCGGCCCGCTGCCTTGGCGGTGAAGAGCGCCACGATGGGAGTGTTCGAGAGACCGATCAGGAGCGCGGTCATGGGGGCGCCGCGCAGATCCCAAACCTGGGTCCAAGTGGTGGCCAAGAAAAGGGGCGGGATCAGAAAGGGCAAGAGGCCGAGGGCTCCCAGTAGTTTTCCCAGGGGCAGGTTGGTGCGCGCCACCAAGAACCCAAAGGGTGCACCCACTAAACCAGCAATCGCCGCCACGGAAAGGCCAAGTGCCAGGGTGCGCCCCAGGAGGCTCATGACCCGCGGGTCTTCCAGAACCTGAAGGGCTTCGGGGGCTACTCCGAGCCGCCAACCCATGATCCCAAGGGGCGCCAAGCCCAAGAGAGCCAGGGCTGCGATCGCGAGGGCAAAGAGGGGATCGAAACGAGGAGTCTTCAACGGTCGAGGTAAATGGCCTTGAGGTGTTGGGTGTGCTCGGCTAGCTCCGCGCCCACTTGGTTGTAATCCACTTGCATGACCTTGAAATCACTGCGCACATGGTCCGGGCGGGGAACTCCGGGGCGCACCGGGATTTGAGCAGAGCGTGCGTGAGCCAAGCGCTCTTCGGTCTTGGTGGAGAGCACCCAATCCACGAACTGCCGGGCCGCGTCGGGGTGGGGCGCACCCTTGAGGATTGCGATGGTGTTGGGAATCAACAGGGTGCCGAGAGGTTCTTCTCCGTTGGGCCCGGGTTTTTGATTGGGATAAACCGCCACCACCGGAGCCCCGGAAAGGCGCGCCACGTTGAAATCGTCGGTGTCGGTGTAGGCCGCCGCTAACTCGCCATCGCGCACAAGGGTCATGGACTGGCCGTTGGAACGAACCACGTGTACTGGGGGGGGGCTTTCGTGTTGGTGCGCGGCAATCCGTTTCCAAAAAGCGTCACTGATTTCCGGGCCGAGAGTCGTGTACATGGCCGCCGCATGGGTAAGGGTCGTACCGGTCAAAGGCCGTGCCACCCCGACCTTACCGTTCCAGATCGGATCGAAAATATCCTGCATATCTTGCAGGTCCGAGGGGTTGGCTAACTCGGTGTTGACGATCAGGATTCGGGCCCGGGCCGCAAACCCTGTCCAGAGGTTGTTCTCGTCTCGGAAAGTCGCCGGGATGTCCTGAGCCGCGGGGGAGTCATAGGGCGCGAGCATTTCTAGCCGCGCTAGGCGCACGGTTTGCACGATCTCGTTGTTCCAGAAAACATCGCAGCGCGGGTGAGCGTTCTCGGCGATCAGCTGGCCCACTAGGCCCACGGTTTTCTGGTGCTCCAGATCGAATAGGGCTTCCACCACCAGCCCGCTCTCGGTCTCAAAGTCCCGAATCAACTCTTCGCTGAAGACCTGGTCGAGGGCGCAATAGACCACCAGGTCGGGCTTGGGGCCGCAGGCTTCCAGGCTGAGCAGGGGTAGGAGAAGGGCGAGGCCCAGCATCCGGGATTTGGGCCGGAGGCGCTGGAGGGTGATTGCTTGGGGTGGGCGGGTCATGGGGTCTCAACTAGTGAGGCTGGGGCGCAGGGGCACAGGCCGGGCCCACTTTTTGCCAGCCTAACCCATAGGAGGTGGAATTCTCGGCCCCAAACCCGGGTCTAGAGGGGTCAGGGTAAGATTTGAGGACCGCGGGCGGGTTCGGGGGCTTGACCGGAGCGGCGTCAGGTGGACAATCCTGGCCCCGAAGCCAACCCGAGACCCGAAAGACCCCATCTACCAGCATGACCCTTGCCCAGCGTTGCTCCCTCTTGGGAACCGAAACCGCCTTCGAAGTGTTTGCCAAGGCCAAGGCCCTCGAAGCCCAGGGCAAGAGCATCATTCACCTGCACATCGGTGCCCCGGACTTTGACACCCCGGCCCACATTGTGGAGGCCGGGGAAAAGGCCCTCAGAGATGGGTTTCATAAGTACACCCCCGCAGCTGGTTTGCCCCAGTTACGAGAGGCGGTTTGTGCAGACTTTTTGCGCCATCGGGGCGTGGAAGTGGATCCGGCCAATGTACTGATCGCACCCGGTGGCAAGCCCACCATGTACTACGCGATCATGATGTTCGGCGAGCCGGGCGCAGAGATCCTTTATCCCAACCCGGGCTTTCCGATCTACGAGTCGGTGATCAATTATTCAGGGGCCAAGGCTGTCCCTATCGAATTGCGTGAAGAGAACGGGTTCAGTTTCAGCGCTGACGATGTGCTGTCCAAAATTAACCCGAACACGCGCCTGTTGATTATCAACACTCCTGCCAACCCCACCGGCGGCGTGGTTCCCCGGCGGGAATTTGATGCACTGGTCCGGGGTCTCGAAGAGCATCCCCATGTGACCATCCTGTGCGACGAGATTTACTCGCGGCTTCTGTACGACAATGAAGAGCATGTGAGCATTCTTCAGTACCCGTCCATGGTCGAACGCTCGATCATTCTGGATGGTTGGAGTAAGACCTGGGCCATGACTGGCTGGCGGCTGGGCTATGGCATTTGGCCCAAGCACCTTTTTCCCCACGCGGAACGCTTGCAGATCAATATTGCTTCCTGTGCCAATGCTGTTACCCAGGTGGCGGCCATTGCTGCCATGGAGGGCACCCAAGAACCGGTTGACGCCATGTGCGAGGCCTTTGATCGCCGCAGAAAGGTGATCCATGCTGGTTTGAATGACATTCCCGGAATCTCCTGCGTGATGCCCAAGGGCGCATTTTACGCCTTCCCGAACGTCAGCGAATTGGGCATCGATACCCGCGAGTTGGAGCACGCCCTGTTGAATGAAGCGGGGGTTGCTTGCCTATCAGGCACGAGTTTCGGTTCCTATGGCGAGGGCTACATGCGCTTCAGCTATGCAAACTCCGAAGAGAATATTGTTGAAGGCCTCGGGCGCGTCAAGCGCTGGCTGGAGGGTCGCTCCTGATGGCTCAGTCTCCCTCTGATTTTCGCAGCGACACGGTCACCCGTGCAAGTGCCACGATGCGGCAGCTGATGGCCGAGGCTTCCGTGGGGGATGATGTGCTCGATGGGGACCCCACGGTTCAGCGTCTCGAACAAGCTGCAGCAGATTGGCTGGGCATGGAAGGAGCCCTCTTCGTGCCCTCGGGCACCATGGCCAATCAAGTGGCCCTTGGCGCGTGGACGCGACCTGGGGATGAGATCATCGTCCAGCGCTTTGCACACGTGACTACCTTTGAGGCGGGAGCTGCGGGTTATCTCCACGGCTTGCAGTCCATGACCGTGGGGGGCGAGACGGGGGATTTCAGTCTGGAGCAGGTGCGCTCGTGCGTGCGACCGACTTTTATCCATTGTCCACCCACCAGCCTGATCTGCCTGGAGCAGACGCACAATTACGCAGGTGGTCGGGTGCTGCCTCTTCAGGTATTTGAAGAGGTTTCCGGATTCGCTCGAGAAGCCAAGATTCCCCTGCACTTGGACGGGGCACGCCTGGCCAATGCGGCGGTGGCCAGCGGGGTCAGCGCGCGAACCTATGCCTCCCATGTGGATTCGGTCAGCCTTTGTTTTTCAAAGGGCCTAGGGGCACCGGTGGGGTCGATCATTGCTGGCGACGGTGAGTTCTTGGAGCGCGCCCGTCTTGTGCGCAAACGCCTTGGGGGCTGGATGCGCCAGTCTGGCCATCTGGCTGCGGCGGCACTGCACGCCCTGGAGAACAATGTGGCCCGCTTGGCAGAGGACCATGCCCTGGCCCGTCAGCTGGCCGAACGACTCGGTGCATTGCCGGGCCTCGAGACTGAGCCCGACCTGGTGGAGACCAACATCGTCATGGTTCAAGTTCAGCATCCGGGTTTTGACGCCAAGGCCCTTTCCGAAGCCTTGGCTCAGGAGGGGGTCCTGGTGATGCCAATGGGTGAGCGAAGGTTGCGTTTTGTGACGCACCTAGATGTGGGTCCTGCGGATCTCGAACGGCTTGAAACAGCCGCCCATAGCCTTTTGAGCTGAATCGGAGCGATTTAACCGGGCCGTGAATTCCTGCCAGGTGCTTGCTCTTGATCCCCCAAGAGGGCCCATGATGTCGTTATCCTGTTCGCCAGCGATTCTCCGGGGACCAGCGGCAAAGAGCCCGCTTTTCACCCCTTCCAGCACCCCACATTCAAGCGACCATGGGCATCTTCAAGGCCTACGACATCCGCGGCATCGTGCCCGATGAACTCGACACCAAAATGGCCCGGCGCATTGGCTTTGCCTTTGCCCAGCACATCGGTGGCTCACCGCTCCTAGTGGGGCGCGACATGCGCGTGCACTCGCCCGAGATCTCGGATGCGGTGATTGCGGGCATGCGTGGTGCTGGGGCCTATGTGATCGATATCGGTCTGGCATCGACCCCCATGACCTACTTTGCCATCGGTTCCCGAGATGTGGCCGGAGGCCTGTGCGTGACCGCCAGTCACAACACCGGGGAATACAATGGCATGAAGCTCTGCAGTCGCGGGGCCCAGCCCATTTCCAAGACCACCGGCATTGCCGAGATCGAAGCCGCCTGCCAAGGGCCCCAACGGCCTTCTTCCACCCGGCGCGGCGGGGGAGAGGAAATCCACCTGTTGGAGGACTATGCCAAGCATGTGGCGAGCTTTGCGAACATCAAGAGACCCATCAAGGTTGCGATCGACGCGGCCAATGGAATCGCCGGTTACACCCTGCCTGCGATTCTGCCGCTCCTGGAGAACGTCAATACGGAATGCATCCTGATGGAGCCCGACGGGACCTTTCCGAACCACGAGGCCAACCCCCTCAAGGAAGAGAACCTCGATCCCGTGCGTGAATTGGTGCGTCAAACCGGAGCAGACTTTGGGGTCAGCTTCGATGGGGATGCGGACCGTTGCTGCTTCGTGGATGAAACTGGCGCAACCGTACCTGCGGACCTGATGACGGCACTTTTGGCCCGGGACTTTTTGGAGCGCGAACCGGAAAAGCCTATCGTCTATGACCTGCGCAGTTCTTGGGTAGTCAAGGAAGAGATCGCCGCCGCAGGGGGACTGCCCGTGCGGGATCGCGTGGGGCACTCGTTCATCAAGGCCACCATGCGCGCCAACGGTGCGATTTTCGGAGGCGAGCTTTCCGGGCACTTTTACTTCCGGGACAATTTCGTTTGCGACAGTGGTGTGATCGCTTTAGTCAGCGTCCTGAATTTGATTTCGGGCTCGACTGAGTCCTTTTCCAGTCGGGTGGCGGGTCTGCGGCGTTACCACTCCACCGGGGAGATCAATTTCCACGTGGAGGACAAAGATGCGGTCCTGGCGGAGCTCAAGGAGAAGTACAAGGATGGGGCCCAGGACGAGCTCGATGGCATCACGGTGGAGTACGGCAGCCTCAAACGCGCCTCCTGGTGGTGGTTCAATGTGCGGGCCTCCAACACGGAGCCTGTCCTGCGGTTGAACCTCGAGGCCAAGACCGAGGAATTGCGGGATGCGAAACGGGCGGAACTGATCGAATTGATTGGCGAACCCGAGGAGTGATTTTTTTCTCTCTTTTCGCGGTGCCGCTCCAGCCGGAATTGGGCTGAATTTACAAAGTTGTATATATTTTTGGGGCTTCCGGGCACAAGGTCTGAATGGGGACCGCTCTAGGGGTCGATAGGATCATCCTAGAGCCCTATCCATTGATGCTACTTACCCTCCTTCTATTCGCCCCGCTGGCCGTCCCTCTTGTGACTTCGGCGGGTGCGATGACCCAATTTCCCGCGACCCAACCCGTGGGGGCCCTTGGCCAGAGTTTGGCCCGCCTCGCGGACCAGGATCGACGCCTTTCCTTTACCCCTCGCACAGCCGCCTTGGCCCGAAATGCCGAGGAACGGAGCGAGCGCGGGGACAGCACTGTGCCCTTGCCCGGGTCGATAGCCAACCTGTCCGAAGCGCTTTTCGCCCGGGGTGCCGGTGGGGACGTAGTGGCCCGAGAGGGCTTGCTGGGTCGTGCGATTGACTCGGGGACTACCCCGGTGGGGCTGTCTTCCATTTTGGCCTTGGGCGCACTCGGGCCACGCTTGGGTGGGGCCCAAGACGATCTGGAAGAGTGGGCGCGTAGCGCCGATCCTTCTCGTTCAGCCCACGCCCTCCTTGCGCTTTATATGGCCAAGCCCGAAGTGGGGCAGGCCCTCGCGGATGAACTCGCCTTGAGCCATTCTTTCGCCGGCCTGTTAGCTGTGCACGTGCATCCGGCACCTCTGCCCGAACACGAGGCCGTACGCCGTTGGTACGGCTTGCGCTTGGGCGCCGCTCGGCGCTTTGGGTTGGTAGATGGTCGGCTCTGGTCCGAGATACTGATCGATCGCTTGGCAAAGGACTCGACATTCCTGGAGGAGCTGATCCTGGCAGAGTTGCCTTTGGTTCCCCCGCCCGCCGTGGCGGATCACTTGCTGGCGCTCTTGCTGGAAGACCCCACTCCTGCACGTATTCGCGCGGGTGTACGCATGATGCCCGATTCCATCGAGGCTCTGGTGGCCAGTGGTTACTGGACACCTAGGGGAAGTGACGGTTGGCGTGAGATGGTACGCGCGATTATCGATGGTTACAAAGGGGACTCCATGGGTGAGTGCCTCGCTCAAGCGGTGGAGCAACCGGGATCCCGAGGATTGGCCCTGGCGGCCATGGTGCGTCGGGACGCGAGCTACCTTGGTCCCCTCGAATCTGCCTTGGCTTCCAATGATGCGGAACTGTTGCTCGATGTGATGTATGGAGTAGGGGTCACAGACCTTGCCATGGCGATTCCCGCTCTGCGTGAGTTGAAAGAACACGAGAATCTGGGTGTTCGTGCCGAAGCGCTTGTGGTGCGTGCTCGCCTTGGGGACGGAGACGCGCATTTGGCGATCCGCGAGATCCTGATAGCGGTCAGCGGTGGAGAAGAAAATCTCCTGGCCGAGAACCTGTTGGAATCCATCGAGCGTCACCGGGGGGGCTTCTTGGTTTTGGACCTGTGCGAGGTCTTGTCCTCCGAGCTGCCCTTTGGTTCACCCGGTCGCATGCTCGTATTGGCAGCGTTGCGTCTCGGCGGTAGACGCGCCGCCACTTCGGATCTGCTAGGAGAATCCCAACAGGCGCCGGTGGGTGCCCCCGGGGAAGTGTTGGCCCTCGAAGCCCTCGGCAATCTCCCAGGCCAGGGCGAACTCGATCACATCTTGAGCTACTTTCCTTCGGAAACCGTTGGGCGCATGGACATGGTCGTGGCTGGTGCTTGTTTACGGGTGTCCCGCACGGAAGTGGAGCCCTTGATCGGTGCGGCCCTTTGGAGTGGCTCAGTCCACTTGAGCCTCCTTGCAGCCGCCCTTACCCGGGAGCGTTCGGGTGAAGTGCGCTTGATGCTCTGGGCCCTCGAGCCGCCCATGGCGGCTTCTTCGGAAGATCTGCGCCGGGTGGGGTACTGCATCGGTCAATTGGGAGGCATGGCGGCCATGGAGGAAATATCCCGGCGCCTAGGCAGTTCTGGTGGAACCGATCGCCCCCTGTTGCAGGGGGCCCTTCTGGGCGCTATGGGCTCCCGTACCCACTAAGATTCCAGGTGAGCTAATTTTCATGTCAGCGTCCCCCAAACAACCTGCCCGTGTGGCTCTTATCGGTGTACCCATGGACTTGGGCGGCGGCCGTCGTGGCGTGGACATGGGGCCCAGTGCCTTTCGTATCGCCGGCATCGCCAAGGCCCTCGAAGGCCTAGGCATTGAATTTCGGGACACGGGTAATGTGGAAGTGCGCGACCCGGTGCTGCTGGAGCCCGCTGACCCCTGTGCACGATTCTTAGATGAGATTGCTGAATGCTGCCAGCGTTTGCATACCCGAACCCAGCAATTGGTTGAGGATGGCTGGTTCCCGCTGGTAGTGGGGGGAGACCACTCGGTGGCCGTCGGTTCCGTCGCTGGCCTGTCGAGTTATCACCACGCCAAAGGCGAGAAAATAGGCTTGCTCTGGTTTGATGCCCATGGGGATATGAACACACCGGAGACCACCGGTTCGGGCAACATTCATGGCATGCCCCTGGCCGCACTGTTGGGCCGTGGTCCCGCCCCCTTGACCAAGATTTCGAGTCGCTTTCCAGCCGTGGACCCCGGAAACGCCGTACTGGTGGGGGTGCGTTCCCTCGACGACGGGGAACGGGATCTGATTGGAGAGTTGGGCGTGCGCTGCTTCACCATGAGCGAAATCGATGAGCGGGGCATGCACGCGGTGATGCGCGAGGCGCTTGAGATCGTCTGCAAGGACACCGCGGGTTTTTCTCTGTCCTTTGATGTGGATGGCGCAGACCCTTCTGTGGCTCCTGGCGTGGGTACGCCGGTTCCCGGTGGAGTTTCTTACCGCGAAGCCCACCTGGTGGTTGAGATGGCAGCCACAAGCGGACGCCTATTGGGCCTTGAAATGACCGAGATCAATCCGATCCTCGACACGCGCAACCGTACCGCGCGGGTAGCCGTGGAGTTCTGTGAATCTGCTTTGGGGAAGCGCGTGCTCTAGGTTACTAGGCAGCTTCCGATGTTTCCCGTACTGCGATCTTTCCTGCACAACCGGCGTCTCCTGTGGGATTTCGTCAAGCGTGATCTCCGCGCCCGCTATGTGGGTTCGAGTATGGGATTTTTCTGGTCATTGATTTTTCCGGTCATCAATTTGGTGGTCTACCACTTTGTTTTTCGCACGGTGCTCAACACCCGTTGGAGTGACAGTCAGGGGGCGACCGAGGTTGCCCTGGTTATGTTGGCGGGCATCGTGGTTTGGCAAGCCTTTGCTGAGACATTGACACGCTCCACTAGCAGCCTGATCGATAACTCCAACCTGATCCAAAAGGTGGTCTTCCCCAGTGAATTGCTTCCCGCTTTCCTGGTCAAGTCGAGCCTGATCAACATGATGATTGGTGTGCCGGTTTTGCTGATCGCAGTCAGTTGGTTTGGCTTTGTGGCGGTGCCCAAGAGCTACATCCACGTGCCCCACGAAACCGTGCAGCACGAAGATGGGTCTGTTACTGTCGAGCGCATCCCGGTCATCCAGCATGAGCAAGGGGGAATCCTGCGAGTTCCCATCGCCATTGAGCGTGGGTACCAGGGGGACGTGCTCGTGACTCTTGAATACGGTGGCACGGCCGTGTTGGGTCAGGATTTCTTGGGTCCGACCGAACTCCTCTTGCCCGCTACTGCGAGGGGTGTAGACCTGTTGCTGCAGCCTCTGCCCGATGGCGAGGTGGAGGGGGACGAGGAGATCATCGTGCGCATCGTGAGCGCGGAGCCCGGGGGCTTGGCTCTCATTGGAGAAATTCCCCAGGTGCAGCATGAGTTCCGTGCGGCCTTGCTGGATGATCCGGCTCCGGCAGCAGGGACGGCTCCCTCGTTCGCCGGTGGATCCGAGCCCCGCATGCGGGACGAGGAGTATCAAGCCTTGTCCCTGTCCGTGTCTCTGGTGATGGTCCCGGTGATGCTGCTGCTGCAGTTCATCTTTACCCTCAGCCTGGCCTATTTTCTGTCGGTGCTCAACGTCTTCATGCGCGACACTCAACACCTGGTAGGCGTTGGCGTCGTGGTCTGGATGTTCTGCACCCCAATCTTCTATCCCGCCGAGATGGTGGCGAAAGCGGGTTATGGCTGGCTGATGACGATCAACCCTATGCACTGGATCATCGATAGCTGGCGCCAAATCCTGCTCTTCGGTGCTTGGCCGGATCCGCTCCTGTTGCTGCGAATCGGCGTGTTGTCCGTGATCCTGTTGACGATCAGCGGTCGATTCTTCTTCTCTCAAAAAGCCCGTATCCCGGACCTGCTGTGAACGATCAAAGTCGAGCGCTCTCAGGCAGCGCCATCCACGCAGAGGGTCTAGGCAAGTGCTATCAGCTGTACGACAAGCCTATTCATCGCTTGTACGATCTGATGCACTTGGGTGCCCCTCGGCATCGGGACTTTTGGGCCGTGCGCGATTTGTATCTCGACGTGCCACATGGTTCCACTGTGGGAATCATTGGTCAGAATGGTGCGGGTAAGAGCACCCTCCTGAAGCTCTTGACCGGGATCAGCGCACCCACCACAGGAACCCTGCAGGTTCAGGGTCGCGTGGCGAGCCTGTTGGAGTTGGGCGCGGGCTTTCACCCGGAATTCTCGGGCCGTGAAAACGTGTTCCTGAACTGTTCGATCCTCGGCATGAAGAACGAGGAGATCAAAGAACGCTTCCAGTCCATCGTGGATTTCAGCGAGCTGGGTGAATTCATCGACCGGCCTGTCAAGACTTATAGCTCGGGTATGTATGTGCGCCTCGGGTTTGCGGTGGCTTCCAGTGTGGACCCTGACATTTTGATGATTGATGAGGCCTTGTCCGTGGGGGATGAACACTTTCGAGGCAAGTGCATCAACCGCCTGAATGAGTTCCGCGAACAGGGTAAGACCACGGTCTTTGTATCCCACGACATCGGCTCGATCAAAACCATGTGCCAGCATGTGGTGTTGATGGAAGCTGGCCGTGTGATTAGCCAAGGGTCGGCGGAAGATGTGGCGGACGAATACCTGAAAACCGCTCACGAGCGCGGCAACCAGCGGCTTTCGGCTTTTGCCCGGGAGTCTTCGGAATACCCACGCTGGGGCACCGAAGAAATCACCACGGGCAAGATCACCCTACGGGGCAGGGATGGCCAAGAGACCCAGAGCTTTGAACCGGGCGACCCATTTTCCGTGCGCGTGGAATGGCATGCCAACCAAGACTCTGCTCAGCCGGTGTTTGGCCTGGGGCTTTATCGCTCGGATGGGACCTATGTGAATGGCTCCAACCATCACTGGCGCAATGATTCCATCGACTTGACTCCGGTCAAGGCTGGGGAAGATGGTGCCGTGGAGATGAGCTTTGAATCCTTGCCCTTGCTTCAGGGCCAGTACTACCTGACTGCGTTCTTGTACGACCACTCTAAGCCAGCGCCCACGGCCATTGATCACCGGGAACACGCGGCGGTTTTTGAAGTGGTGGATGCGCGCCATATTCAACACGGCCTACTCTTTCTGCCCACAACCTGGACCGTCGAACAAGGTGGCCAACGCCGGACCTCCCAGTCTTGACCTCTGCCCTTCCCATGGATGACCTGCTAGGATTGCCCTTCGATCAGTATCAACGGTACAAGTTGGTGGCGGATTTGGTGGAGCGTGTGCGCCCCGGGAAACGGTCCCTGCGGATTCTTGACGTTGGCGGTCGCACTGCCCTGTTGCGCAAGTTCTTGCCCGACGACCGTGTCGAGTTAGTGGACGTGGAGGTTTCTAATGAAAGGGACCTGGTGCTTGGCAGTGGTGGCGCGTTGCCCTTCCTTGACGACAGCTTTGACGTGGTTGCTGCGTTCGACACCCTTGAGCATGTGCCCCCCGAGTTCCGCGAGGACTTTGTGCGTGAGTGCGCCCGGGTGGCGGGACGCCATGTGATATTGGCCGGTCCCTACCGCACGCCAGAAGTCGATGAGGCCGAGGAAATCCTGGTGGGGTTCATGGCCGATAAACTGGGGGTCAAGCATCGCTACTTGGCTGAACACCGAGAGTATGGATTGCCGGTACGGGCGCAAACAGAGCAGTGGTTAGGTGATGCTGGAGGCCGCGTAATGTCCGTGGGCCACGCTAACTTGGATCGCTGGTTGGTGTTGATGTGTCTTGAGTTGTATCTGGACAACGATCCCTTGTTGCGCGATCTCGCCCAGAGATTCTTTGCCTTTTATAATCGCAGCATGTACTCCAGCGACCATGGGGGTGCGGTCTATCGCCACGCGGTGGTAGCTTCACTAGGGAATAGCCGCGAACCATCAGTTAAGAACTTGTTCGATGGGCCGAGCGCTCCCAAGGGAGCAACCCAAGCCCTGCTTGCCATGGGGCTTGAGGTGATCGCCTTCGACGGGGAGAAGGACGCCTGGAAGCCCGAGATCAAACGCTTGGAGAAAGTGATCCGGGGTCTCGAAAAGAACCTGACGGGCCATCAGAAACGGTTGACCGACACGACCGATGACTTGAGCGAGCACAGGGCGACGCTTGAGGGTGAGCGCGCGCAACGCACGAAGGAATCCCGTGAGCAGGCGTCGATCGTCAAGAGTCAGGCCAAGGACCTGGCGGGCCATCAGAAACGATTAACCGACACGGCCGAGGACTTGAGTGAGCACAAGTTGACCCTTGCAGCCGAGCGCGAGCAACGCACGCAAGAATCCCGTGAGCAGACGTCGATCATCAAGAGTCAGGCCAAGGATCTGGTGAGTCACCAAGAGGTCCTCGCCAAGCTAGAGCTGGAACTCGCCGCCCAGACGAAGGTCAGCCAGGAGCTTGGTGCAGATCTGGAGGGGCATCAAGCTCACCTGACCGAACTGAAATCCGGCATAGAAGCCCAAGAGATGATGGTGTTGAGCCTGCGAGAGAGCCTGCTGGAATCGGAACAGGTGCGCGCGAGAGAAGCGGCCGCCGGGGCGCAGGTGGTTAAGGGCCAGGCGGCGGAGATTGCTGCCCGGGGAAAATTGGTTAAGGAATTGGAACTCTCCCTAGCTGAGAATCAAAAACAAAATAGGAAACTGGGAGAACTGCTCAGTGGGGAGCGGTCCCTACAGGAAGAACTGACCCAGACCCTGGGGCAGCAGATCAAAGACCTAGCGTCCGATCGTGACGCTGTTCTATTGACCCTAACTGAGGTCCAGCAGCACCGCACGGAGGTGCTAGGTCTATTGCAGGAAACCCAGGCGGGAGCCGAGGCCCTCGAAGCCGCCCTGAACGATTCCCAGGCGGAAGGGGTCCGTCAACGGGAAGAAGAGGCCCGTCAACGGGCGGAAATCGAGCGCCTACGGCTGTTAGTGCGCAGCCGCCTTGAGGCCTTCAAGCTTGTTTTCAAGCCTGAGCGGCCCGAAGTTTAGAGCTCTTCTTCAAGCGCTCCCAAGAGATCTGGGTTGGGGGAACCATCTTGGTGGCGGCATAAGGAAAGGGCGTTCCTTGGGGCAACGCCTGATGGTTGGGGAGCGAGGTGTTTACTCGCAGATGCAGACGATACCGGAGCTGGAATCTGAGTTCTTGCTGCTGTCTCGAATCACTCCCGTGGTGGGCTCCTTAGCCCAATCAAAATGGCAGTAACTGGTATGGGTTTGCCCCTGCTCTGGCCTATGCCGCCACGAAGGGCCACATGACCGGGATGATCACAGACGCCAAGGCTCCCAGGAGAAGCGCGAGGGGCGTGCCCACCCGTAGAAAGTCTCGGTACTTGTAGTTTCCCGGTCCCATGATCATGGCGTTGGCCTGGTGTGCCACGGGGGACAGGAAGGCCAAGCTGGCCCCGGTGACCACCGCCATTAGGAAAGGGCGTGGACCGACGCTCGCGATCTCGGCGCACTGCAGGGCCAAGGGCGTCATGATGATCGCCGTGGATGTGTGGTTCAAAACTTGGGTCAAGAGCACCGTGCTGGCCAGCAGCAGCACCATCAGATATTGCGGAGTCAGGATGCCTGCTTGCAGGGAATTGGCGATCATGCCCGCGGCCCCGTCGGTGTGTTCGGGGGTCAGGACCTCTTGCTGAAACGCACGGCCTAGGGCCAGCATGCCGCCCACTAAAGCCAGCACGCTCCAATCCACTGAACGATAGGCGTCGTCCGTGCGCACTACCCGGGTCCCGATCAATGTCAAGACTCCGAGTAAGCCGAGGGCGCCGAGAGAAATCGTGTGCGAGAGGGCAGCGATCAAAAGAATCGCTCCCAGGGTCGCGACCGTGATCCAGCCCTTGCTTCCAAAGTTGGGCGCTGCGACCTCTGAGAGGATTACCAGGTCGCGTTCTTCTCCGGCGCGCTCGATGTCTGGCTGGTGCCCTTGCAACAGCAGGGTATCGCCCACTTCCAAATCCACTTCGTTGATGCGCGCAAGTTGCACGCCGCTGGACTTAGAGACCGCCACCACGTTGAGTCCGCTTTTGGTGCGGAACTCAGCGCTCTTGAGGCTCGTGCCCGTCAGGGAAGAGCCCGCGGGGATGAGAGCCTCCACCAAGCGCACATCGTCTGAAACCAGTTGTGAATCCTGGGTAGCCACATGGCTTTTCTCGCGCATGGGCAGTTCTTCCGAGAGGGCCAAGATGTCCTCAGGGCTGCCTTGCAGAATCAATGTGTCGTCGGCGCGGATTCGGTTGTAGGGGCCGGGAGCCAGAATTGGACTCTCGCCGTGGGCACGCACGAGCCCAAGCACCGTGACCCCGTGTTTGCGTAGGACTTCGACCTCGGCCACCGAGCGGTTGATCAGGCTGCTGTTGGGCTCAACCAAAATCTCGGTGACGAAACGGGGCACTTGGTAGCGTTCGGTCAGGGACTGTCCCACAGGGGAACGGGGCAGAAGTCTCCGTCCAGGCCCCACCAGATAGAGACTGCCCACGGCCAACAGAATTAAACCCAGGAGGCTGAAATCGAACATGCCAAAAGGCTCGACACCCGCATCCCGCAGACTTTGATTGACCACCAAGTTGGTGGAGGTTGCGATGACGGTCACCAATCCACCGAGCAAACTCCCGAAGGCCATGGGCATCAGGATGCGCGACAGACTGATCTGTTTGCGTCGGCTGACCCCGTTGCAAACAGGAATCATGGTGGCTACCACGGCGGTATTGGAGAGCACAGCTGATAGCAAGCCAGAGAGCACCGTGACCCGAGCCACAAGACCTCTTTCGCTGGAATGGTTGCCCCGCAGGAAGGCGCGGCTCAAAAGGTCCGCTACTCCGCAGCGTTGGAAAGCATGGCTGAACACGAACATGCAGCCGATCAAGATCACGGCCTCCGAGGCAAAACCGGCAAAAGCCTCGTTTGCGTCAAGTACGCCGGTGAGCACCAGGGCGCAGGCGATTCCGAGAGCCACCAAGTCGTAGCGGGCCATATCAGCCACGAAGACCACGAGGGTCAAGCCGAGAAGGGCGAGCACAATGGTTGTAGGGTCAGGCGGGAACATGCCCTAAGGCTAGCTTTCTTGAATCTCCGGGCGGCATTGGAAAAGTGCGAACCCGACTGATTCTGGTTGTACGGACTGGATTTGGAGCCTGAATCCGGCCGGAGAGTGCCCCTCTGCCCGGGCCAGATCCACAGAGATTGCCTCTAGGATCGGGCCGGGGGTTTGGCAGAGGCGTGGGGTGTGCTAAAACCTGTACTCGGAAGGCCCCTGTTCAGTGGCGTTCCGCCCATACACAAGCGTGCAGTCTATCCCCCCCGATCCCCAAAGTTTGGCTACCCGTACGGGCCTCTGGCTCCAGGGCCAAGGCCCGGAGGCGGACGTGGTGATTTCCAGTCGGGTGCGCTTGGCGCGCAACCTACGGGGCTTGCCTTTTCGTTCGACCCTAAGCAGCGAGCGCGCCATGGAGGTACCAAACCGCCTCAAGAGCGAGCTGTTGGACCTCGCCCTCGAAGGGGAGACCACCTGGGTTTCCCTCGGGGACACCGATGAGGTCTTGCGTCGAATTCTCTTTGAGCGCAGCTTGGCCACCCGTGAGTTGGTTTCCGGAGACGGTGCCGGGGATTTGGTGGGCAAGGCGGTGGCCTTTGGGGCGCACGAGGGTTTGGCCGCCCTGATTGGCGAAGAGGATCATCTTCGTCTGCAATGCCTGACCTCAGGCCTCGCTTTGGAAGAAGCTCTTGAGCGCGTGGTGGAGTTGGACCGGCAATTAGAAAGTCGCGTGAGCTATGCCACCCGGGCGGGCTTGGGCTACCTAACGGCTTGCCCCAGTAATGTGGGTACGGGAATGCGTGCTTCGGTGATGCTTCACCTGCCCGCGTTGGGTGCGGTACGCAGCGAGTTGCAAAAGGTCTTTCATGCGGCGCAACACACGGGCCTTGCTGTGCGCGGTTTGCACGGGGAAGGCAGCAAAGCCATTGGCGATCTTTATCAGATGTCCAACCAGGTTACCCTGGGAGCTTCCGAGCCCGAATTAGTCGCGCGCTTGCTGGTGGTGGTGCGCGGCGTGGTGCGCACAGAGCGCCGCATGCGTCAGTCTCTCCTCGATGCCCGTGCCAGTGCC
This sequence comes from Planctomycetota bacterium, assembly GCA_028823345.1. GTDB lineage: Bacteria > Planctomycetota > UBA1135 > UBA1135. The sequence continues at coordinate 45,126 of JAPKBR010000007.1, read as the reverse complement.
CTCAAGGATCGCGTGGCCCGCGGGATGGTGGCTTTGCGCAGCGCCCGTGCCCTGAGCACTGACGAAGCCCTGCGGCACCTTTCGGTGATCCGCTTTGGTCATCATGTGGGCTTGGTCCAGGGCCTCTCGACCCACTTGCTCAATCGCCTTGCCCTGCAAATCCAGCAGGGGCATTTGCACGCTTTGCAGCGAGGCGGGCAGGCAGAAGTCAGCGATCGCTCAGAACGTAGCCGCCTGCGTGCGGCCCTCCTGCGCTCGGAATTCGCCGGACGGGGCTGAGGGCTGCGTTCGACCCATAGGCCCGGGGCACTCTTCAAGAGCGACGGGAGCCTGGACACGCGCTACGGCACCACTCAATAGATCGAATCGGAGGCGGCGGTTCGCTACCCTTGCGAGGGCATGCGCCTTTCGATTTCCCTGATTCTCTTGACTGTACTTGCGGTCGGTTGCAGCCCCGCGCCTTCTCCTGCAGCGAACCAGTCCAAAGTGACGGTTCCCGGCTCGCATTCCGCAGCTCTCACCCTGCCCGGCATCGATGTGCTTGTGGCCCGGAATTTGGATCTCTTGCGAGGTCAGCGGGTTGGGCTCTTGACCAACCGCACCGGGTGTTTGGTGGACGGCCGGCGCACGATCGATGTTCTTTGGCACGCTCCCGAGGTAGAACTCGTGCGGCTCTTTAGTCCAGAGCATGGGCTCGAAACTCTCTTGGAGGGCCGTGTGGGGGACGCGGCGGATGGGCTGACCGATTTGCCTGTGCGCAGTCTCTATGGCCAACATCGTCGCCCTAGACCGGAGGATCTCGCCGACCTGGACCTGTTGGTGTTTGATGTGCAAGACGTGGGAGTACGTTTCTACACCTACACCACGACTCTGTTCTATTTGCTTGGGGCTTGCTCAGAGATGGAGCAGGAGAGTCCGGGCAGCGCGCCATCGGTATTGGTTTTGGACCGGCCGAATCCTTTGGCTTGTTATGGACCCCGGGGCCCTCTTTCTGATCCGGGCCGGCGCTCGTTTATTTGTCCCGCAGACCTGCCGTTGATGCACGGTTTGACCGTGGGGGAGTTGGCCCGCTGGCGAGTGGCTCAGGAGGAGTTGGCTGTAGAGCTGCGGGTCGTGCCCATGGAAAATTGGGATCCCAATAGCCAGTGGAGCGATACGGGGCTGCCTTGGCGCGCCCCGAGCCCCAATCTGCGTACGCCCACCAGCGCCCTGCTGTATCCCATGCTCGGCATGCTGGAGGCCACAAACCTCTCGGTGGGGCGTGGCACCCATGAACCCTTCATGCGCGTGGGGGCACCGTGGTTGGACGGGCGTGCTCTCTGCTTGCGCCTGCGGGATCGGACTTTGCCTGGGCTTGCGACGGTGCCTCTGGAGTTTATCCCAAGCAGCGGACCCTTCGAGGGAGAACTCTGTAGCGGAGTGCAGTTCGAGGTGTTGGATCGCGCTGCCTTGCGTCAGGTGCAGAGCGGGTTTGTGTTGCTGCAAGAACTGATCGAGCTAGGGGGCGATGAATACGACTGGCATCGGACGGATGAGCGTCTCGCCCATGCGGTTACCTTGCAGGCGGTTTGGGATTTACGCGAACGGGGAACTGTGCCCGACGAGGGCGCTTGGCACGCAAATTTGGACCAGTGGCGTGAGTCCCTTGGACCCTATCTGTTGTACCCGCGTAATTGGTAGGGCGGACCTACCTAGACGGGGTCAGCTCGCTTCGCCGCGGATGTAATCATCCATGGCCTTGTTTGCGGCCTTTTGTTCCGCCATGTGTGCGCGGATTAAGTCGCGCACGGAGAGGACGGCAATCACCTCGCCATTCTCAACCACAGGTACGTGGCGAATGTGTCGCTCGCGTAGCTGAGAGCGGACTTCGTTGACGAGATCGTCCGGTCCTGCGGTGAAAACCTCGCTGGACATTACCTGCTTGAGTCGGATCGTGTCAGGGTCGAGTCCCACGCCGATTACCCGAGTCATCAGGTCGCGCTCGGTGAAAATGCCCAGCATGCTTCCCTGTTTATCCTCAATGATCACCGAACCACAGCCGCACTCGACCATCTTGACCACTGCCTCACGAACACTGGCGGTGGCGAATAATCGCACGGGAGCGAAGGAGCCGAGTAACTGTCGAACTTTCATTGGCTTTTCTCCATGCAGAACTAAATGTGTCCGGCGAAGGGGTAACTTCACAAGCTTATTCACTCTACAAGGGGCATGCCCCGAATGCGAGAAAGTGCCCAGATCTGGGCTTAGTTCCCCTTTGGGGGGCTCAGGGCAGGGCTGGGGCTCTCTAGCAAACGTTCACATTGGCGCATGGCGGCCCGTGCCCGTACCACGTCCGGGTGGTCAAAATCGAGTTCGGTGAAGCGGAAAAACTCGTCGAGCGAGGTCTTGGCCCGTCGCGCGTCTCCCGCAGCAAGCAGCAGTTGCGCCCGGCGCCCATGGAGCCGGGGCAGCTCGCCGTTGATCGCCAACGCCTGGTCAATATTCATGAGCGCTGCATGATCGCGGTCGTGGCGATGGTGCAATTCGGAGAGGTGGATCAGGGTTGCGATCATCACTTCTTGGTTGGCGAAGATGGAACGCTGCATTGGCCAGGAATTCTCTTCGCTGTTGCGCAAGTTGTCGATCCCGCGTTGTTTTGCTTTGTTGGACTCGCCCAGGGATTGGAGCAGGGCGCGGCCCGACAGCAGGGTGAGTTCATCATCGCCCATCAGTGAGGCAGAGCGCATGATTCCGTTCAAGGCCTCGGTGCCCCCGGGGAAGAGCTTGTCCGCTTTTTGGTAATAGGCGACCGCCTCAGTCCACATGCGGACCGCTTCCTCACGGAGTTCGGCGGCTCGCGCGTTGGGGTCTGCGGCTTCGGTGTAGCTGGTCCCCGACTCAATGCTAATGGCCGTGTCCATACGGATCAGGCCCCGGCGCTCTGCCACTTCACCCGCCACAAGATAGACTTGGAGGTTCTCAATGCCAGACATGGTGTCGAGAATTCCAGCCGCTGCTTCGAGGGTCTCCGTCTTGTTCAAGAACAGTAGGCAGCGGGCCTTGACCAACCGGAAGAACTCGTTGTTCGGGTCCACTTCCAGCCCCTTGTCTGCCTGGTGGATTGCACGGTCGAAGGCGTGCATGTCGTAGTAATTCATGCAGCTCTCGGCGTAATAGTCGAGTTTCTGCGCGTCGGTCATTTCCTTGGGACCGCTGGAGCAGGACCCGAGTAGGGGCAAACAGAGCAAAGTGAACAGGATCAGGGAGGTGCAGCGCATGGGGTGTGGGGGAATGGGGCTGGGCAGCAGGGGCGCAGGATACCCAAAGGGGCCCGCCAGCGTGCCTCAAGCGGATCAGGGGGCCTTGGGGCCTCGCAATAGGGTGGCTAGACGTTCTGGTTGCGCACGAACCCGAAGGATCTTACCACCGGCGAGGGTCACTAATCCGGGCTTGGCTCCCTTGGGCTTGTGCACGTGCTTGCGCTCCACCAGGTGCACATCGCAATAGGTGGCACCCCGGGCCGGTGAAAAGTGCACCGCCAGCAGAGCTGCGTCCTGTAGAGCCCTTTCGCTGGGCTGGACCCCGCGCCCCGTGCGCAGGATGACATGACTGCCCGGCACGTCCTGGGTGTGCAGCCAAAGATCCAGGCCGCGGGAATGGTGCAGGGTCAGATCGTCATTGTCCCGGGCCGTGCGTCCCACCCGGATTTCTAAATCCCCTTCCGTATGGAAGCTGCGATAGGGGATTCGCTGCGCCTTGGGCTTTTGCTTGCGGGGGCTGGCTTCTTGGCGAGTTTCGAGCAGACCCGCTTTGACCGCATCAAGATCCAATTGAAGAGGGTTTTCGCTGGTACTGGCTTGGGCGCTGAGTTCCTCTAAGCGGGCGATGCGCTCTTCGGCCATGGACTGGTCCTGTTCTAGGGAGGCCATGGCCTTTTCTAGTTTGCGGGCCCTGGCGAAGATCTTTTCCAGGTTTTGGCTGGGGTTGAGCTTGGGGTCGAGCGTGATCTTGCGCTGGGGTGCGCCGTCCTCGAACCAGTCAGCCACCATCACATCTTTCATTCCACGTCGAAGTGTGCCGAGGGTGGACTTGAGTAGCTCTCCGTCCTGTTTGATGCGCGGGCACTCTTCGGTGGCTTGGGCCCGTCGATGGATTCCATTGAGGGCTGACCTAGCGCGCTTGATGCGACGCTCGAGGCGTGCGATCAGGCGGCTGCGGTCCTGTTCCACGATCGTTGCGTCGGCAACGCGACCGAGGGCAATTTCCACCCGCCAAGAAAGGGGGGCGCGATCGGGGACCGGACCGTGGGGCACCTCATCGGGTTCGGGGTAGGATTCCTCGATGGAGGACTGGGGCTTGGGGGGTGGACGCAAGACTCCACCGGGGGGGCCCCAGATCAAGCCCGGGGCTAGCCTCGCGGGCCGTTCAGGTTTGTCCGGCTGGGGGACGAGGACCTCCAGAATGCGGTCTTCTGGGCCCAGCAGAGAGATGTTGGAATGCCGACCGAGGAACTCCAGCAACAGGGCCCGGCGGCCGCCCTTGGGGCTGTGGGTGAATTCTAGGATTGCGATGCGGTCGCCGCCCACCTGCTCAATCGACCGTAGGGTTGCGCCCGTGAGTTCTCCGTTCAGGCGGTCAAATACCTCCGAGTGGCTGCCCTTATGGGAATGCACCCGGCCCTGCTGCAGGTGGATGCGCGCCCCATCCACGTGGGCAGAAAGGCGCAGTCGTAAATGGGGTGGCCCATCCGGGATCGGAACCGGGGGCATCAGGATGAGCAAGAGATCCCGAGGGGGGAGGGGTTGGACTTCGCCAACGGTCCAGCCAGATACGAGTTGACCGAGCTCGCAAGCGAGCTCGGTCAAGTGTGTTGCGCTAAAAGCGGGCGGCTTCAGGAAAGCTCCTCAGCGATGTTGTAGGTCCAGCCAAGGTTGGCCGGTTCCCACTCGCTGATTTCCGCTTCGTCGTTGAACCACAGGGCCATTTCGCTCTTGGCCGTGTCCGGTCCATCGGAGGCATGCACGAGGTTGTTGGAGAAGCTCATGCCATAGTCGCCGCGGATCGTGCCCGGGGCTGCTTCGCGACTGTTGGTGGCACCAACCATTTGGCGCACGACCTTGATCGCGTCTTTGCCTTCGAGGCACATGGCCACAACCGGGCCGGAACTCATGAAACCCACCAGGTTCTTGAAGAAGGGGCGCTCCTTGTGAACTTCGTAGTGCTGCTCGAGGTGACCGCTGGGGAAGGTGCGCATCTTGAGGGCGATGAGCTTGAGTCCCTTGGTTTCAAAGCGGGAGATGATGTGTCCGACGAGGCCGCGCTGGGCGGCATCAGGCTTGAGGAGGACGAGCGTGCGTTCCAAAGTAGAAAGGTCCGGTTCAGTTGTTGGGTTGAAAAAATAGGGCGGACCGTTTCGACCCCCATCCCTGGAAGGTTTCCGGGCCCGCCCCGGATTTGGGGGGAGCATAGGGAAGACGGGGCCGCCCCGCCACCCCGTTTCCTCGGGGATCTCGTATGACGAGAGGCTAATCCGGTGAAACGGAGTGCCCTGGGCTCTTTGGCTCCGAAGCAGTGGGTTTTTTTTACAATGGTGTAAAAAGGTCCAGATCTCATCGCTACTGCTAGGGCACGCCCTTTCCGGTGTTTTGAGGGTTCCCAGTGGTGGATGGGCAGAAGGGCGCTGCGGCAGAAGGTCGCAGGTTTCTGGGGCTGCGAAAAATAACTCCGCGCTGATCGTTGACTGGGCAACGCCTACCCCTAACATAACGGCCCATATCACGAATCGGGAACCTCTGACCGTGCGCAAGCGCGGTTCTGGCCCTGACTCGGGATGAAAGTTTGAGAACCTGCGTCCCCCCGAATCTTCCCGATTCTTCCCGGCTTCCAATTCATTAGCCCCGTCTACCCCTTTTTTTCAGCGTGCCTCAGGCCCCTCAAAAGGACGACCGCCCCGGTCCAAAAGACTGGCAAGCAGACCTAGCCCGTTACGGTGGTCTTGGCCTCACCCTTGGTGTGACCTTGGCTGTCTTTTCTCTGGCTGGCTGGTGGCTTGATGGACAGTTCGGCACAAGCCCTCTGTGCCTACTGATTGGAACAAGCCTCGGATTCTTCGGTGGAATGACCTCCCTCGTCCGTAAAATTCCACCCGTCAGTGGGAAGCGGAAGCCATGAGGCAGACCATTCCACAGATTCACGCGCAACCCCCGATCCCCATGTCCAAAACCTCCCTGATCACCCTCCTTGGGTTGGCCGCCGCAGTCTTGATTGCGGCGCGGGAAGAGTCTGCCATGCGCGCGGGGATCCTTGCTGGTGCCGTGCTGGGTGCCGGGATCGGACTTCTGGGCTTTGCCTGGTTGTGCCACACCCTCAAGCATCGTCCAGCCCAGGCCTTCAACGCCCTTGGGATAGGCTTCCTCTTTCACCTTGGAGCCCTCCTGATGGGGACCATCGCCTTGCATTACGCGCCTGTTGCCAAAGATCTCTTTGACGCCCGCGCGTTCGCTGTTTGCTACGCCACCTTGGCGTTCATCCCGCTTGTCTTCGGCGCCCAGGAAGGCGCCCGTAGGGCGAGCCAAAACAGGACTGCCGCATGAACCGTCTGCGACCGCTTCTTATTCTGGCCGTAATCGTTGGGGCCTCGTTCCTCTCGATGAACTTCTCCGAGCACCACTCGGGGAGCAACGCGCAACCCATGCAGGTGCTGTACGCCCACGTGGTTCCTGCCAAGTTGGTGTTCTCGGACCATGGACCTGCCGCTCAAGACCATGAGCACGCCGCTGGGATTTTTGGCATTCCTGAGGCGATCGCCCCCACGAACCTGCAGATCTTCCAATTGGCCGCAGTGCTGCTGATTTTGATCGCCTTCGGTGGGGTTTCCAACCACCTGCGGAATGGGGGTGGCGACAAGCTGACCCGCATCCTCGCCGGCTGGGTGACGTACATCCGAGACGAGATGGTTCGCCCCAACATGCAGCGGGGGGACGAGCAGAGGTTCTTGCCCTACTTCCTGTTCGTGTTCTTTTTCATCGTGTTCATGAACCTGATGGGATTGGTCCCCGGTGGCGCCACAGCCACCGCATCGATCTGGGTGACCGCCGCCTTGGCCCTGACCACCCTGTTGGCCATGCTCGGTTGTGGTATGGCCTCCCAGGGCCCGATCAAGTTCTGGACGAGCCTCGTGCCCCATGTGCCCGCTTGGCTCTGGCCCCTGATGTTCCTGGTCGAAGTCCTCGGCCTGTTCGTCAAGCCCTTCGCGTTGATGATTCGTCTTTTCGCCAACATGACCGGAGGCCACTTGGTTGTGCTCTCCTTCATGGGCCTCATCTTTTACTTTGCCGGTGACCAGTACAGCTCCCTTGGTTGGGCTGTCTCACCGCCGGCCGTGGGACTCGCAGTGTTCATCATGATCATTGAGGGCTTCGTCGCTCTCCTGCAGGCCTACATCTTTACTCAACTGACGATCATGTTCGTCGGTTCAGCAGTCCACCCCGAGCACTGATATTCAGCGTTTGGGTTGTTTGCGGCGTCAGTCGCGAAGCACTTTACAAACCCCTTTTGACACAACACGAAGCCTCTAACGGGGCACACCGGAGACAGTAATCATGATTCAAGAAGCCGACCAAGTCATGGATATCGCCAAGATGGGCGCAGGTATTGGCGCTGGCATCGTTGCGGTTGGTGCCGGCCTTGGAATTGGGCGCATCGGCGCCTCAGCCAACGAAGGTATCGCCCGACAGCCCGAAGCAGCCGGGGACATCCGCGGCGGCTCCATCATCCTTGCCGCCCTCATCGAGGGTGTTTCACTCTTTGCCGTCGTGGTCACCCTGTTGATCGCCTTGGGCTGAGTAAAAGGGCGAAGTCCAGGATTGCTAGGAAGTTGATTCCTCTTGGCAACGAATCCTGAGGTCTTTGCCAGCTGAGCCAAAGGGGTTGCCCCGCAGTCGACTGAGACTGCGGGGCCCCCTTAGCCAACCATTTTTCAATCGAACCGACACTAACCCAACCAATCCCTCTGAAATGATTGCCAGTTTTGTAGTCCTGGAAAGTGAGGGCGGATTCAACCCGCTCGACGTCAACGCAGGAAGTTTCATCTGGACGCTCGTGATCTTCGCGATTGCGCTGCCTTTCATGTGGAAGGTTGTCTTCGGTCCGATCACAGCCGCACTCTACGAGCGCGATGTGAAAGCCAGCGAAGCCGCCACGGCGGCTGAGAAGGCCCGCGAAGAGGCGGCCAAGAGTGCAGCTAAGGTTGAGGTCGCGCTTGGCGAGGCCCAAGCCGAAGCCGCACGTCACTTGGCCACCGCCCGCGAGCGCGCAGAAGCCCGAGAGAGCGACATCGTCGAGAAAGCCAAGCGCGAAGCCAGCGCCATGATTGATGGCGCTCGTACCCAGATCCAAGCGGAGCAGGAAAAAGCTTTGGCAACGATCCGGGCCGAGGTGGTCGAGCTTTCCCTTTCCGCTGCCTCGAAGGTCATTGGCCGGAGCGTCAACTCGGAAGATGATCGCCGCTTAGTCAAGAGTCTCGTTGCTGAGCAACAGGACAAGTCATGAGTCAAGCCGCTGTAGATCCCGTCACTGGCCGCTGGGTCAGTGCCCTCTGGAACCTGGCCGCTGGCCAAGGGAAGACAGACGGCGTGATGGCTGATCTAGAGCAACTGGCCCATGAATTCGAAGTCCCCGCCGTGCGCGCATACTTCTTAGGAGGAACCGTGAGCGCCGGGGATCGTAAAACCAAGCTTCAGCCTCTGCTGGACACCTTCCTGCCCTTGACCCAGAACTTCATCGGCCTCTGCCTTGAGCGGGACCGGATGGGGGTGATGCCCATGGCTTACGAGGCCTTCCGGCGTCGGCGCATGCAGGAGGAGGGCATCCTGGAGGGCCATGTGGAAACACCGAGGTCTCTGGAAGCCGGCGATGTGGAAGCCCTTGAGCAATCACTCGGTGGGCGTCTGGGGAAGAAAGTTCGCCTGGCCCAAACCACTAACCCAGACCTGGTGGGGGGCGTCCGCGTCACCGTCGGGGACAAAATGATCGACGCGTCGATTGCTGGCCGTATGGACGGCTTGCGCCGGCGTTTGCTTGAAGTGCGATTGCCATCTCCGGCAAGCGCTGACTAACTAGATTCGGGAGGCCTCTTTCAGGCTGACCGCAAGAGACCAACTTTTCACCTTACTGATTGATCCTCACAGGGCCTTTCAGTGACCCAAACCTGCAACCAACCCGCCGGCACCCAACGCCGGCCAGCAACAACCCCCTAGGGACAAAACAATGGATCTTCGACCCGCAGAAGTGACTTCGATCCTCGAGAAGGAAATCGGGAATTACGGTGGCGAAAGCCGCATGCAAAGCGTCGGCACCGTGCTCTCCGTCGGTGACGGTGTGGCCCGCGTCTATGGCCTTGACGACTGCATGATGAACGAACTGCTCGAGTTCCCGGGTGGTGTGCGCGGCATTGCGCTTTCCCTTGAGGAAGACAACGTGGGCTGTGTGCTCCTCGGCGATGCGGCCAAGGTTTCGGAAGGCGACACGGTGAAGGCCACAGGCCGGATCATCAGTGTGCCTACTGGGGATTCACTCCTCGGCCGGGTGGTCAACGCCCTCGGTGACCCGGTGGACGGCAAGGGACCCTTGGCGGTCACCGAAGCCGACTACCTGCCCATTGACCAGCCCGCCCCCTCCGTGGTGGAGCGCGAGCCCGTGCACGAGCCCCTGCAGACCGGAATCAAGGCCATCGACGCCATGATCCCCATCGGCCGCGGCCAGCGCGAGCTGATCATTGGCGATCGTCAAACCGGCAAGACCGCTTTGATCATCGACACGATCATCTCCCAGAAGTTCACCGGTGGGGGTGATCCCAGCAACCCCGAGCAGGTGATCTGCATCTATGTGGCGGTTGCTCAAAAGCAGTCCACCATCAAGGACGTGGTTCAGCGCCTCGAGAGCGAAGGCGCAATGCAATACAGCATTGTGGTGGCGGCGCCCGCCATCGAAGAGGCTTCCATGCAGTACCTCTCCTGTTACGGCGGGTGCACCATGGGCGAGCGCTTCCGTGACGAAGGCCGCCATGTGGTCATTTTCTACGATGACCTCTACAAGCAGGCATTGGCATACCGTCAGGTGATGTTGCTCTTGCGTCGTCCCCCGGGACGCGAGGCATTCCCCGGTGACGTGTTCAACCTTCACTCCCGTTTGCTAGAGCGTTCGGCCAAGTTGGCCAAGAACGCCCCGGAGATCAACCCGCGCTACAAGAAGGGCGCTGGTTCCTTGACCGCCCTTCCCGTGGTGGAAACCCAGGAAGGTGACGTGTCCGCGTACATCCCCACCAACGTGATTTCGATCACCGATGGCCAGATTTTCCTGGAGACCAACCTGTTCAACTCGGGCATCCGTCCCGCGGTGAACGCTGGTATTTCGGTTTCCCGAGTGGGTGGCGCAGCGCAGATCCCGGCCATGAAGAAGACCGCAGGTTCCCTGCGCTTGGACTTGGCCCAGTTCCGCGAGCTGGCGGCTTTTGCCCAGTTTGGTTCGGACTTGGACAAGGCCACCCAGGCCAAGCTGACCCGCGGTGAGCGTCTTGTGGAATTGCTCAAGCAGGGCCAGTACGCGCCGCTTCCCGCAACCGAGCAGGTGATGATGGTTTACGCCGGTACTTCCGGTGCCCTGGACACATTCCCCAAGGAGGAAGTCGGCAACTTTGAGCAGGCCTTCCTGCAGCACGTGCGCGAGGCCGCACCTGAATTGTCTGGTCAGATCCAAGAGGCCAAGAAAGGCATCCCGGACGAGACCAAGGCCGCGCTGGATGGGCACATCGCCACGGTTAAGAAGACTCTCGGCTTGAGCTGAGCCATCCGAACTCCCACATACCCCACCGAGCACTCCCATGGCAGGCATCAAGGAACTTCGCGGACGCATCACGTCGATCGGCAACATCAAGCAGATCACGCGTGCTATGGAGATGGTCGCCACGACCAAACTCCGCCGCTTCCAAGATCGCGCGATTTCCTCGCGGCCCTACACTGAGGATATCAGCGGCCTCGTGGGACGTTTGGCGGCGGTGCTGGGCAGCAGCGTGACGGAGCGTCCCCTTTTCCAGGCGGGCGCTGGCGAGCGTACCCTATGCCTTCTGGTCACCAGTGACCGGGGCCTTTGCGGGGCTTACAACTCACACCTATTGCGTTTCATGGAGCAGTGGAAGGACGGGTTGGACCACGAGGTGGACTTTTTCGTCTATGGCCGAAAGGGAGCCACCTACCTCAAGAACCGGGAATACAACCTGGAGCGTTTTTTGACCGATCCTCAGCTTGAGGCCATCGATTTCACCAACGCTGCGATCACTGCGCGCATGCTGACCACCGAGTTCCTCTCGGGCAAGTACAAGGATGTGGTGCTGATCTTCTCGGCCTTCGAATCCATGGCGCGCTATGTGCCTACGGCGATTCCCCTGCTGCCGATTTCGGCCGACTCCTTCGAGGCAGTAGAAGACTCCGGCGGCGCCGGGGTCATTCTTGAGCCCGATGCGGAGACCATCTTCGATAGCCTGATCCCGCGCTATTTGGAGACAAGGGTCTACAACACCCTAGTAGAGGCCCTGACCTCTGAGTACGCCAGCCGACGCTTCGCAATGAAGAACGCGACGGATGCGGCGACTGACATGCAGAAAGTCCTGCGCGGCGTCTACAACCGCAAGCGCCAGGAAGGCATCACTACTGACCTCCTCGACATTGTTGGCGGCGCAGAAGCGCTGCGTTGACCAAAACCCACAGACCACAAGCCGCGCACCCAGCGGCTTGATTCGAGAACCCAAACTAAGTCATGAGCAATTCCGGCACCATCTCACAGATATTCGGCCCCGTGGTCGATGTTCGCTTCGAGCCTGGCAACCTGCCCGCAATCTTCAACGCCGTCTCGGTGGTGAACGAAAGCATGGGCATCGATATCATCCTTGAAGTGGCCCAGCACCTTGGCAACGACGTCGTTCGCTGCGTAGCCATGGCCTCCACCGACGGCTGCCGCCGAGGTATGGATGCCAAGGATACGGGCGCGCCGATCATGGTCCCCGTGGGCGACGCAACCAAGGGCCGGATCTTCAGCCTTTTGGGTCGTCCCCTGGACACCGTCGCCAAAGGTGAACTGCCCGAGCCCGACGCCTACTGGCCGATTCACCGTTCAGCTCCTTCCTTCGTGGCCCAAGAGGCCATCAGTGAAGTGTTTGAAACCGGTATCAAGGTCATCGACCTGCTTTGCCCCTTTGCTAAGGGTGGCAAGATTGGTCTCTTCGGCGGGGCCGGTGTGGGTAAGACCGTGCTGATCCAGGAGCTCATCCGAATCACTGCGGTGGAGAAGGGTGGTTTCAGTGTGTTCGCCGGAGTGGGTGAGCGAACCCGCGAAGGAAACGACCTCTGGCTCGAAATGAGCGAGGCCAAGTACAAGACCCCCGACGGGGGCGAGGCCTCGGTGATCGATAATGCCGTTCTGGTATTCGGTCAGATGAACGAGCCTCCCGGAGCCCGTCTGCGGGTGGCCCTTACTGGCCTGACCATGGCCGAGTACTTCCGCGACGAGAAGAAGCAGGACGTGCTGCTTTTCGTGGACAACATTTTCCGCTTCGTGCAGGCCGGTTCTGAAGTTTCCGCGCTGCTGGGCCGCATGCCTAGTGCCGTGGGTTATCAGCCCACCATGGCCAGTGAAATGGGTGCTCTGCAGGAGCGCATTACCTCCACGAGCGATGGCTCGGTGACCTCCATGCAGGCTGTTTATGTGCCTGCGGATGACATCACTGACCCCGCACCTGTGGCTACCTTCGCGCACTTGGACTCGACCATTATTCTGGACCGCGCAATCAGTGAGCTGGGTATTTACCCGGCTGTTGACCCGCTCAAGTCCACCTCGCGCATGTTGGACCCCAACGTGGTGGGCGAAGAGCACTACAACGTCGCCCGTCAGGTGCAGCAGACTCTGCAGCGCTATGCGGACCTCAAGGACATCATCGCCATCCTCGGTGTTGAGGAATTGGCGGACGAGGACAGGCAGGTGGTGCACCGCGCCCGACGCATGCAAAAGTTCCTTTCCCAGCCGTTCTTCGTGGCCGAGCAATTCACCGGCATGACCGGAGTCTTCGTTCCCCTCGAAGAAACCGTGCGCTCCTTCAAAGAGATCTTTGCTGGCACGCACGACGCACTTCCCGAAGATGCCTTCTACATGGTCGCGGGTATTGACGCCGCCATCGAGAAGGGCAAGTCCATCTAGGCCAAAACCCCTAACCGAGCAATCATCATGGCCGGAGCCATTAGCCTAAGAGTCATTACCCCGGAGAACATCCTGGTGGACACGCCCGCGGACAGCGTGCGTTTCCCCGGGTTGGACGGATCCATCGGAGTACGTCCCCGTCACGCACCCATGGTCGCGGCGCTGGATGCGGGATCTCTTTCCTGGGCCGGCCCCGATGGGCCCGGCGAAATGTTCGTGGCCGGTGGGTTCGCCGAGGTGCGAAACAACACCCTGCGCATCGTTACCCAAGCGGGCGAGTTGGTGGGGGACATTGACGTTGAGCGCGCGGAGGCCTCCGCCAAGAGGGCTCGTGAACGCCTGCGAGTGACCGGGACCGCAGCCAAAGCTGGCGAGCTTGACTCCCTGCGTGCCCAAGCTGCTCTGCGACGAGCCCTTCAACGTATGCGCATGGCGCAGACGCGCTGATCATGGCTGTCGAATGGCGCCGTACGCACCGCTGCGGTGAGTTGCGTGAAGAGCACGTGGGCCAAACGGTCACCCTCAACGGCTGGGTCGCCAAGCGGCGCAACCTCGGGGGCATCTACTTTGTCGATGTGCGGGACATCAAGGGTTTGTCCCAGGTGATCCTCGACGGCTCGGAATCCTGGGAAGGGGCCGAGAGCGCAGAGCACCTTTCCCCCGAGGACGTGATCAGCGTCACCGGCGAAGTGGTCTTGCGCGAAAAGCCCAACCCGGACATGCCCACGGGTTTGATCGAGATCCAGGTCAAGCGCATCCAGAAATTGGCATCTGCCGAGTTGCCGCCTTTTGAGATCGTGCGCGACCTGGACACCAAGATCGACTTGCGTCTGCGTTACCGCTTTCTTGACCTGCGTCGGCCGGACATGCAGGAGAAGCTCATGCACCGCTCGCGCTTCATAGCGGCCATGCGCAATGCTTTCCTCAAGCGGGAGTTCCTCGACATCGAGACGCCGATCTTGACCAAGGCTACCCCCGAAGGTGCGCGGGACTATCTTGTGCCCAGTCGCATCCATGCGGGCAAGTTTTATGCTCTGCCCCAGTCACCGCAGATCTTCAAGCAGATCTTGATGGTCGCTGGTTTCGACCGCTACTTCCAGGTGGCTCGGTGCTTCCGGGACGAGGACCTGCGTGCGGATCGTCAGCCTGAATTCACCCAGTTGGACATGGAGATGTCCTTCGTCGAGGAAGAGGATGTATTCAACGTGTGGGAGGCGATCCTTGGGGATACTTTCCGCGAGGCCATGACTGTGGACCTACCCGCGGAATTCCCGCGCATGACCTGGGCGGAAGCCATGGAACGTTTTGGCATCGATAAGCCCGACACTCGGTTCGCTTGCGAGCTGCATTGTTTGGGGGACTGGGTTCCCCAGTCGGGCTTTGGGGTTTTCGCCAAGGTTTTGGAAGAGGGCGGCCGGGTGATGGCCATTGCGATCCCCGGTGGGGGCAGCAGCATCAGCCGCGGGGCCCTCAAAAAGTACGAGAAATTTGCCAAGGAACTCGGTGCTGGCGGTCTTGCCTGGTGGAAGCCAGCCGAGTCCGGTGGAGCCGCTGGTCCCATGGCGAAGTTCTGCGCGGATGAAAGCGGGGCGTCCCTGCTGAAGACTCTGGGCGCCGGAGAAGAGGACTTGATCTTGTTCTCTGGTGGCGACCAAGCTTTGGTTTGGCGCGTGCTGGGCGAGTTGCGTCTGCGCTTTGCCAAGGACCTTGGCCTGATTCCGGAGGGCCTATGGAATTTCCTCTGGGTCACTGAATTCCCGCTCTTCGAGTGGAATGCCGAGCAAGAGCGCTGGTTCTCTGCGCATCACCCCTTCACCGCCCCTAATGATTGGGAAATGGCTGGGGACCCCGGCAAATTGCTGAGCCGGGCCTACGATTTGGTGCTCAATGGCTGGGAATTGGGTTCGGGATCGATCCGGATCCACCGCCAGGACACCCAAAAGAAGATCTTCGAGCTGCTCGGCATCGGCCCGGAGGAGCAGCGAGCTAAATTCGGCTTTTTGCTGGATGCGCTCTCCTACGGAGCACCTCCTCACGCTGGCCTCGGACTGGGTTTGGACCGCCTTGTGGCCCTCACCCTGGGAATGGATTCGATCCGCGATGTGGTCGCTTTCCCCAAGACCACCACCGCCGCCGATGCCATGTGCGATGCGCCCTCCACCGTTGAAGATGAGCTTTTGAAGGAGGTTCATGTACGCTGTGAGTTGCCCGAGCCCGTCCCCGAACCGGACGCCAAGCCCGCGTCCTGACAGATTTTTTCTTCGGCTTCCCTGAATGCCTTGCCGGTTTGGGTGGCACCTTTCCCTCGATCCGGCTATCCTGACCAACCTCATTTTGAGCACTAGGCCTTCTGCCTAGGCCCAAGGACCCAAACCAAGACCCATTCGTGCCGAGAAGATCACGCCGCCGCCCCAGGCCCGCCCCGGGCCCCTCATTCCGCCGCAACAACCGGATCCGAGTCTCCGAAGTGAGGCTCGTCGATGAGGACGGTGAACAGGTGGGGGTTGTTTCAACTGACGACGCCCGCAAGCGTGCCCGGGAAGCGGGCCTCGATTTGGTGGAAGTCGCTCCCGAGGCGCGTCCCCCGGTCTGCAAGATTCTCGACTATGGTCGCTTCAAGTACGAAGTCCAGAAGAAAGAGAAGCGCAACAAGGCAGGCAGCAGTGCTTCGACCTTGAAAGAACTACGGGTGCGCCCGGCGATCAGTCCTCATGACTTGAGCTACCGGCTCACGGACGGCCGCAAATTTCTTGAGGCCGGACACAAGGTCTTGGTGGTTTGCATTTTCAAGGGCCGTCAGATGGCGCACCCCGAGCACGGGGATGATGTGATGCGCCGTGTTGCCGGAGAGTTGGGGGACATCTGCCGTGTGGAAACCGCGGCCAAGTTGATGGGCAGGCGTATGTCCATGTTGCTCGCGCCCAGTTCGGCCGCCAAGCGCGGCCAATCCAAGGCACAGAAACCACCCAGGAAGAAAACCCAGTCGGAGGATTCAGCTCCGTCTCAATCTGAGGCTGGGGTCTCTGAGGCGCTCGCGGCAGAGACTCCCATCGTGGAAACTCCTATCGTGGAAACTCCCATCGTGGAGGCTCCCGTCGTGGAGGCTCCCACGGCCGATGCGCCCACGGAGGCGGACGTTCCGTCCGCACCTGACGCTCCATCGGATTCCTGAGCACGGCTAAGCTCGATTCCGTGGCGTAGTCTTGGGGGCACATTGCTGGCTCCCGTTGGAAGATCCCCCTAACCGGGGATCTTTGTATTTCTGCGGCAAGTTGGGCCATCACGACAGCCATCTGGGACCTTTCCGAAGCCATTAGCTCCATTGTTGACTCTGGATTATGGGGCCCTGGTGTCCCCGGCGGTGGGTCTAGCTATGGTCCGCTGCGAGTCAGATGGGAGAGAAACACCGCTCCGGGCGGGCATGCAGAGTTCTGGGCTGTAGGATATTTAAGGGATCCCCATAGGGAGGTCGTGCGTCACAAAGGCCGGACCTCCATTTCTTCATATCCACACCCTCTGTCATTCATGCGAATTCTAGTCAGCAGTCTGCTCCTCCTCACCAGCACTTTCAGCGCCACAGCCAGCGCCCAGGATGTAGTGAGCTTTCCCCTTGATGCCCTCGGTGGCACACCCCTGATTCCCGGGACGGCTGAATACCAACCCAATTCCCAGGACCTCTGGGGCCTGGTGGCCTCCACGGACTTGATCATGCGGGATGTTCCCCTGCCGGGATACGGCAGCGTGGAGTTGAACCTCGAACGCATCGAGGCGGACTACACCAGCTGGGGCATTGAAGTGGATGGGGTTCCGACCCCTTACGACAGTTTGAACCAGAGCATCTGGAAAGGAAATGTCACCGGAGACCTTACTTCTGAGGTGCAACTGACTTTCTCATCCCATGGCTGTTACGGGTGGATCACCACCGGCGGCGAGGTTTATCACCTGCTGCCCTACTTGCAGCCGGGTCTAGATTGGGACATGAGTTCCGTGCGTATCGTTCCCGAAACGGTGATGCGAACCACGGGCATTCCCAAGGGTCCCTTTTGCGTTGCTGACACCAGTCGTCCGATTGGTCAGCCCGGTCCGCCCACATTCAACAACCCCGTGGGCACGGTCTTGGAGTGCAAGCAAGCGGTCGAGACGGACTTCCAGTTCTACAACCAGTGGGGCAACTTGGCCGCGTGTCAGAACTATCTGACCGCGCTCTTGGGAGCGATCAGCGATCGTTACGCCACTCAGATCGACGTGGTCATCACCTACCCCTATGTGCAGTTCTACACCAACAGCAACGATCCCTGGACCTCCCAGGGTGGCGGCCCCGGCTCGACCCTATCCGAATTCAGGAACGCTTGGGCCGGCAACATCCCGGGCGGCGCGCACCTGGCTCACTTCGTCAGCGGTGTAAACGGCGGCGGCGTGGCCTACCTTGATGTGCTCTGTAACTCCAGCTGGGGCTTTGGCGTCAGCTTCGGAGTTGACGGCGGCCTGAACTTCCCGGTCAGTCAGGGCAACAACACCTGGGACTTCGTGGTCATTGCCCACGAAACCGGCCACAACTTCGGCGCGCCCCACACCCATGACTATTGCCCAACGCCATTGGACCGTTGTGCTCCCAGTGGATATTTTGGCAGCTGTCAATCGAGCCAGCAGTGCACGAACCAGGGCACAGTCATGAGCTACTGCCACCTGTGCAGCGGCGGCATGAACAACATTACCACCTACTTCCACACACAGGTGGAGACCACCATGCGCAACGAGGCAGTGAACTCATGCATTCCCGATTGCAATGGTTGCGGCGGTGGTGGGGGTGGTTGCACCGATGACAGCCACGAGCCCAATAACCATTGTGGAGAAGCTGTTGTCCGCGGAGTTGGCAGCACCACGGCCCTCGTGGTGGACGGTTCGGACCGGGATTTCTGGGAGGTGGCCGTGCCCGCGGGAGCGACTCTGACCATCGATCTAACCTTCACTCACAGCGCCGGCGACATTAACGCTTTCCTCTACGACAATTGCTTCGGCAATGCTGGCAGCGGAACGTCGACCAATAACAACGAGCAGGTGTCTTGGACGAACAGTTCCGCCTCCACCGTCCCGATTTTTGTGGACGTGTTCTTGGCCCCTGGTACGGGTTGCAATCAATACGACCTGGACGTGAGCATTTCTGCTGATCCGTGCACCCAGCCCGATGATTCCTACGAGGACAATGACAACTGCGGCCAAGCGGCAGTGCTGGGCAACGGGTTCGAACTCGACATGTTCGTCGCCTTGACAGACAAGGACTACTTCATATTCTGTGTTGCGGATGGAGCGACCTTCACGGCTGACCTGTTTTTCAACAACAGCTCGGGTGATATCGATGTTTACCTGTACACGAGTACTGGCTGTGATGGCGTGCCCGTCGACCAGGCATCTAGTTCGACCAACAACGAGAGCCTGTCCTGGACCAACACAACTGGCAGTGACTCTGAGATGGTTATGAAGGTTGAGATTTGGAACCAGAGCCCCATCCTTTGCAACAGCTATGTGATGCAAACCGCTGGCATCGGCGGTACCTGTTCCGGCGGCGGCCCCGGCACCATCGGCAATCGCTACTGCGATCCCGCAGTGGGCAACTCCATCGGTCAGTCTGGCCGCATTGATGCCACTGGCCAGCTGGACGTGATTGCGAATGACTTGACCTTGACGGCCAGTCAGTTGCCCCCCAACCAGTTTGGCTACTTCCTCGGTTCCATGACCCCTGCGGCCATTGTTGGTCCTGGAGGTTCCATGGGCGTGCTTTGCGTCGGTGGCAACATTGCGCGCTTCGTCAGCCAACTTGGCAACACGGGCGGGGGCGGACAATTGCAAGCGGTGATTGACTTGACCGTGATTCCGGCCAACCCCCTGCATTCGGTTCTTCCGGGCGAGACCTGGAACTTCACATGTTGGCACAGGGATGTGGTTCTGACTCAGACCTCGAACTTCACCGACGGGGTCCGGATCACCTTCCAGTAGGCGTCCTTTAGCGGGTCGAGGGCTTCTTTCGGAAGCCCTTCCGGCCGTTTCTTCGCCCCTGTCCCAGGCCGTATAGGCTTTGGGACAGGGGCGAAGAACTAGGGGGGCCTGACGGCCGATGGAGGGGTTCTCCTGCAAGTTCGCCCTGGGCTGGCCTCCTGCAGTCCTGTTTTGTGGGGGCTGATATGGAGAAAGGGGCCCTTGGGCTTGCAGAGGGGCGTGAAATCGTTATCCTTTTGCGCTCCAAGCCCGGGATTCCGGGCCCCTGCAAGCGGTGGCATGCCAGCGACCAGGGTTTCGTGACCGGCCCACGGGCCCTACCGAGGATGTGCCATGCCTAAGATGAAATCAAAGGGAGCCGTTAAGAAGCGGTTCCGTCGGACCAAATCCGGCAAACTCAAGTCCAACCGTCCGAGCCGCGGGCACATGCACGCCATTCGCAGTGCTGGTGCCAAGCGCGCCAAGCGCAGGTCGATCATCACGGGCGGAACCTGGGCCAAGCTGCTTCTACGTATGATGGGGGGGCACTAACATGGTGCGTGTAACCTATGGCGCACCCCGCGCCCGTAAGAAGGCCCGTTTCTTCAAGCAAGCTCGTGGCTACCGCGGTGGCCGCAGCAAGCTCTGGCGCACGGTGCGTGAAGCGCTCATGCGCTCCTGGGCTTTTGCCTACCGGGACCGTCGCCAGAAAAAGCGCCAGTTCCGTCGGCTTTGGGTCGTGCGTATCAACGCTGCGGCGCGCCAAAACGGCATGAACTATTCCAGGTTCATGAACGGCCTCAAGAAGGCAGGCATTGAGCTCAACCGCAAGCAGCTTTCAGAGCTGGCGATCCACGATCCCGCCGCTTTCACCGAACTGACCACCGCATCCGCCGCTGCCCGCGGCGTCTGAGGCTGGCTCGGAGGTCCTACGCGATCTCTGTCCGAGTGCATTCGTTGCACCACCGACTGCAACCCCATAGGCTCCTTGGACCTGTGGGGTTGCTGTCGAATGGGGGGCACGACCGCTCGGGGACAGGATTTGCAGCTTCCAGAGCCAATTCCCCTTCACCTCTTCTAGACTCCTTCTGTGGACAACCAAGCCAATCTTGAGACGGCCCAGGCGCGCATCGCCGAGGCTCCTGACCCTGCGGCCCTAGCCGCCCTTGAGCGGGAGCTGCTTGGCAAGGATGGCTTGCTAGGTCAGCAGCTCTCGGCAATCCCAAGCCTACCCCCAGCGGAGCGTGGACCCGCTGGTCGCGCGGCCAACGAATTGAAGACCGCCTTGACCGCTGGCCTTCAGGCACGGGCAACCGAATTGGCCCAGGCGGACTTGGCCCGGGACCGGGCCGGCGTCGGCTTTGATGCCACCCTGCCGCCGCCTCAGGTAGAGCGCGGCTCCCTGCACCCGATCACCCACGTGACCCGCAAGCTGGTGGAGGTGTTCACTTCCATGGGCTACCACATTCTTGATGGGCCCGAGGTGGAACTCGACTGGTACAACTTTGAAGCCCTCAATATCTCTGCCGATCATCCGGCCCGGGATTCGCAAGACACTTTCTATTGCGATGAGAAAGGCAGCCTGGTCTTGCGTACCCACACGTCCCCCGTGCAAGTGCGGGCGATGGAACGTCTGACCCCGCCATTTAGGTTGGTCTGTCCGGGTAAAGTCTTCCGCCAGGAAAGCACGGATGCAACCCACGAACACACCTTCCATCAGATGGAGGGTTTGGTTGTGGGCAAGGACATTTCCGTGGGGCACCTAGTGGGCACCATGAAGACCCTGTTGCGTGGAATCTTTGGGCGCGACATCGATGTGCGGTTGCGACCCGGACACTTCCCCTTCGTGGAACCTGGCTTTGAGTTGGATGCGCGCTGTGTCTTTTGTAGTGATGGCTGCCGGGTTTGTAAGGGAACCCGTTGGATCGAATTGCTGCCCTGCGGCTTGGTGCACCCCAAGGTTTTGCAGGCAGCGGGGATCGATCCGGATGAATGGAGTGGCTTCGCCTTTGGGTTGGGCCTCTCGCGCCTGGTGATGCTCTCCCATGGCATCGACGACGTGCGCCACCTCTTGGGCGGAGACCTGCGTTTCCTGGAGCAATTCTCATGCTGATCTCAATGCGCTGGCTTGGCCGCCATGTGGACCTGACCGGGATCGATCCCGAGCAACTGGCCCTAGATTTGACCCTTTCCACCGCCGAGGTCGAGGGAGTCGAGCGATTTGCGCCCTATCTGTCGGATGTGGTGGTGGGACACGTGACGGAGCGGATCAAGCACCCGGACGCGGACAAACTCGGGATCTGCCAGGTGGATGTGGGCACGGGCGAACCCCTGCAAATCGTCTGCGGCGCTCCCAACGTGGCGGCGGGTCAACGGGTGGCGGTGGCCACCGTGGGCACGGTTTTGCCTGGAGACTTCAAGATCAAGAAATCAAAGATCCGCGGCGTGCCGTCGGTGGGCATGATTTGTTCGGAACGGGAGCTCGGTCTGTCGGACGAACACGACGGGATCTGGGTACTTCCCGGGGAACCCACCGTTGGTGCCCCCGTGGCCGAGGCTATCGGCATCGACGACTGGGTGTTGGAAATTGACAACAAGTCCCTGACGCACCGTCCGGACCTTTGGGGCCACCGGGGAATTGCGCGGGAAGTCGCGGCGATTTTGCAGCGGCCTTTGTTGCCCCTGGAAACCAGCATGCCCGAGTTGGGCAGCGAGGATCCCGTGTCCGTGAGAGTTGAGAGCCCCGCTTGCTCTCGCTACATCGGCCTTTCCATTGACGGAGTGGGCCAGGGTAAGACACCCGACTGGATGCGCGCCCTGTTGTTGGCAACAGACCAGCGGCCCATCGACTTGCTCGTGGACCTCTCCAACTTTGTGATGGGGGACCTGGGGCAACCAAACCACACCTTTGATCGGGATCAACTTTCCAGCGAGGGCATCGTTGTGCGAGAGGCGCGCGATGGTGAAACCCTGGTGACTCTGGACGAAGTACAGCGAAACTTGCAGCCCAGCGATCTTCTGATCTGTTCCGGCGGAGAGGGTGTCGCCCTGGCGGGCATCATGGGAGGCGAAAACTCCAAAGTGAAAGAGGGCACAGCACGACTGTTGCTGGAGGTCGCATGCTTTGAGCCGGTCCCCGTGCGGCGGACGAGCTCCAGGCTTGGGCTGCGCACGGATTCCTCGGCGCGTTTCGAAAAGCACCTGGACCCGACCCTACCCCTTCAGGCGGCGGGACACTTTGCGCGGCTCTTGCGCGAGTTGCAGCCGGATGTGAGCTTTCCCGCCCAATTGGTGGATGTGGGGGACTGGAGCGACCCCGCTTGCGAGATCCCTTTGAACCCGGATCAAGTTAGGCGGTCTCTTGGAGCGGACATTTCCGACGAGGTGATGACCACTCTATTGACCAGCATCGACTTTGGGGTTCAGTCCCAGGATGGGGGCTTGATGGTCCGAGTGCCTTCCAATCGAGCCACCAAGGACATCGGCATCGAGATGGATCTTGTGGAAGAGATTGGTCGGCTCTATCGCTATGGGAATATTCCTGAGCAGCACTTGGTGGGGGCTTTGGTGCCGCCGCCCGTGGATCACCGCCGGGAATTGACCGAGTCCTGTCGGGACCTTTTGGCGGGGGGCGCGCGCTTCCACGAGACCATGAGTTATTCATTTCAGTCCGACAGCTTGCACCAGATGCTGGGCTTGGACGGAGATCCCTATGTGTCGGTGATCAACCCCGTGGCCGAAGGCTCGGCGCGGATCCGACGCACGGTGTTACCGAGCCTCCTGACCCTGCTCGAACCCAACCGTCGTCAGCGCGAAGAGGTGCGCCTCTTTGAAATTGGCAAGGGTTATCGGCCGGAAGAGGCCAACGATCGGGGCGAGCCCAAGGAAGTGCATGAGCTTGGCTTGGTTCTTTGTCAAAGCAAGAGCGACAACCCATCCTTTGAACAAGGTGCCCTGGCGCGTCTCATGGCTGTGGTAAAAGATCTTCTGGGAGCGCTGCAGTTCCCGGACCTGCAATTCGTCCCTTGCGAAGAACCCTCGGTGCCCTGGGTGCACCCTGTTCGGCGGGTGGAGTTAGTCGTCGGCGCAAGCGGCAAGCAGGCAGGGACTACGATCGGCTTCGTTGCGGAATTGGACCCGGGCCTGGCTGGGCCTCTGGGCATTGACGGGGAGCTGGCAAGCGACACGGCTGCGGCTTGCGTTTCCCTGGACCTCTTGCTGGAACAGGAGCCCAGCGGCACTTCCTTTGTGCCTCTGCCTCGCTACCCTGGTTTCAAGATCGACGTGGCGATCGTGGCCCCGGACGAGGTTCCCGCCCGGGACTTAGCCCACGCAATCGAAAAGGCTGGTAAAGGCAATGCCCGGGACCTGGTGGTTTTTGATCTGTTCCGAGGGGAGCAATTAGGCGCGGATCGGCGCTCTTTGGCCTATCACCTTGTGCTGCAAAACGACAAAAAGACTCTGACCGACAAGGACGCCCAGTCCTTCCTGCGCCGCTTGGAGCGGGGTTTGGGCGAACTCGGAGCTGAATTGCGGTCCTGATCGGGTCATTTCCCTCACCAATGGCCTCGTAAGAGGTCGATTGATTAGAGGCCTGCGTCCCTTGGCGTTCCTCTGTTTCCCCCCTTATTCTAACCCTAGTTGAAAGTCGTCCTCGTCACCCCCCCGAGCCCTCCGGAGTTCCGCGTTTCCCGCGGGCTCATGGGTGGCTTTGGTATGGCGGTCAGTCCCGACTTGCTCTATCCACCGATCGAGCTGGCTCACGTGGCTTCCTTCTTGGAGGATTCGGGCCATCAGGTCACGATCCACGATGCGGATGCCGTGGGCTTGGACGCGGACGGGGTCTTGGAGCGGATCCTGGCGGATGACCCAGACATGGTGTGCCTGGATTCCTCCAGCACCTCCTTAGATCAAGACTTGGCCCTGGCGGGTCGGGTGAAGCAAGGCAGTCGTGCTCTGGTAGCAATGCTTGGCAGTCAAGTGACTTATTGCCCAGACGAGGTTTTCGCCGAGGGCAAAATCGATGCGGTCGTGCGTGGAGAACCGGAAGCCACCGTGCTCGCTCTGGCTGATCGAGTGACTGCGGGAACATCACTGGAGGGACTTGAGGGGATCTCCCACGCCCAAGCAGATGGCACGGTGATGCACGAAGTCGAGCGCGCCAAGATCAACGACCTGGATGCCCTGCCGATTCCCGCCCGGCACTTGCTCGACAATCAGGCTTATCATTTCCCGGGCATCAAGGGCACGGTGACCACGGTCAAGTCCTCCCGGGGCTGTCCCCTGGACTGTTCCTTCTGTGGCTATACGCTTGCCCAGGGTCTGCGCTTTCGTTTCCGTAGTCCAGAACATGTGCTCAAGGAACTGGACGATTTGTACGTCAACCACGGGCTGCGTCATGTGGTCTTCCGCGATCCAATCTTTACCACCCGTAAGGATCGTGTGCAGGCCATTTGCGATGGCATTATCGAGCGCGGCTGGAAGGACCTGATCTGGCAGTGCGAGACTGCGGTCAAGACCCTCAACGAAACACTCCTGAAGCGCATGGCCGAAGCGGGCTGCAAGCATATTTCCCTTGGAATCGAATCGGGTAACGCGGAAATCCAACGCAAGCACTGCGGCAACAAACTCAGCGATCTGGACCAGGCTGCCGATGTCTTCCGCATCTGCCGGGAAGTGGGGATCGAAACCCGGGCATTTTGCATGATCGGCTTCCCCGAAGAAACACCGGCCATGGCAGACGAGACCATCGCTCTAGTCGATCGCCTCGACCCGGATCAAGTCCAGTTCTGCGCCGTGACAGCCTACCCCGGCACGCCGCTCTATAAGATGCTACGCGGCACTCGGGAATTCGACATCGCCAGCATGACCGGCTACGGCGCCCTAGAAGGCAACGAGTTCATGAGCGCGAAGGACATTGAGAAGAAGATCAGTGAGGCTTATCGCAGCTTCTACGGTCGACCGAAGCGCCTCTTGCGGGAACTCAAAACTCCCGGACGCTTAGTTGGGCGTGTGCTGAGGTACTTCACCCTGTTCAAACGCAGGGCCTAGGCGGCATCTTCGCCAAAAAGTGTTTGATCTTGGCTTCCAATGGCCAAGGGGTGACAACAAGCCGTTCCTGCCATCGATGATCTCCCGGGCTAGAGGTCTGGCTGGTCGTTGTTCTTGACCTAAAGGTCGAGCCTCCCGGCGCTGCGCACCAAGAGGCTCGAGGGTTGGATGGGCGGGACCCTCCCTGGATCCCGTCATCCGTGGACTCCTTCTTCTAGGGGGAGAAGTTCTGGGAGCCGGGGGGGGATGGCGTCGTGACCACGGGGGTGGTTTGCGTGCCAAAGGCTCCCTGAACTTCTCGTCCACAGGGGTTTCCGGAGGGGCCCCCGGGAGTGGGGCAAGTTTCTGTCGGAATTTCCCACGGTGGTCGTGCAGTTTGTTGGCCCACGAAGAAACCCACTTCCGGCTGCGCCGGAAGTGGGTCCTGGAATCCGCGAGGGGATGCGGATGTTCGTGGGGTGCCCGTTAGCCTGTGGTGGGGGTGTCGCCTGGCTCACCAGCGGTCTCTTGGGGCACGCTAGTGTGGGGTAATCGGGTGAGATCGACCCATACGATGGAGCGGGTCTCGGGGAAAAGGAGCAACACCCAGGGGGTGTCGTGAAGGACGACTCGGCCTGCACCAGGCTCGGGAACGTCTACGTCGAAAGGGTCGGGGATGGGTGTCATGGTTGCCTCTTGGACCCACTCAATCGGCACCCGGCAGCCCAAGTTGCCCCCTTCCTTGGGGAATTTTAGGATCCAAAAACGGACCTCTTTTTCCAGATTTTTTATGGGTTGGGCCGGGGTCCACTCGCGCCCCCTAGGAGGGGCTTCGGAACCTCGGGCCGGGCCCTTTGGTGCCTAACTCACCCGCGCCCGGGCTTGGACGAAGGAGTAAAAGATCACCGAATCTGGATCGTGGGCCACGGCGGCCAACTCGCTCTTCATGCCCTCGAAGGTCTCCTCGCTAACCTTACCCGCCTGGAGGAGGCTTTCCGATCCGGAGAGCAGCAGCTCGGCCCAGTAGGCGATGAATTCCGAGCGTTCTCCGGGCCAGCGGTTGTCCAGCAGCACGGTGATCACGTCCGTGACGATGTCGCGATAACCACTCCGCAGCAGGAGATTGCCCAGGCGTGCCCCGATGAAAGGATCCCCGCCGAGTTCGTATTGATGGTCGTTGAAGGCTGCCCAATAGGCCAGGGTCGAGGGGGAATAGGGCGCGAGGAAGAACGAGCCGTTTTGCACCTCGTTGACCACCACGTGGCTGGCGGGCCGCAACACTCGGCGTACCTCCGAAAGGACCCGGGCAGGATCGGGGATGTGTTCGAGCACCCAGCACAGATACGCCCCGTCGAAACGGTCCATGGGGAAGTCCATGGCCATAGCGTCCCCCTCGATGAAGTCGATTCGGCCTTTGCACCAACTATGTTGTTCGATGTTGCGCTGGGCCGTGGCGAGGTTTTCTTGGCTCGCATCTAGGCCTGTGACACGCAGATCGGGAAACCGGCGCAGGAGAATCTGGCTCTGGGCGCCCACTCCGCATCCCACTTCGAGCAAGTCCTTGCAGTGCTGGAAGGGCAGCTGGCCGTGAACGCGTTGCTCGAGAAAGCGTGCCTGGCGTATGAGGCGGTCGGCCTCAGAGTCGGTGAAACCGTGAAGGTAGCCGGGGTCGCCTTGCCTGGGGGTGGAATCAGGGGCAGTCATAATGCGGGCAGGATGCTTGAGGGCAGGGGGTCTTGACCAGTCGTAACAGTTCGAAGTTAACCTCCCGCAACTCTGGTGGCTAGACTAGGGTGCCCCAAGCATCCCGTCCTTCCTGCGAATCATGAGCCAGCAAATAGAAAACGTTCTGCACGAGAACCGCCGCTTCAGTCCCTCTGACGCTTTTCGAGAAGCTTCGCGAATGGGGAACGAGGCGGACTATCAGGAACAGTACAAGCGCTCCATTGACGACCCCGAGGGTTATTGGGGTGAGGTGGCCAAGGAGGTGCCTTGGATCAAGCCTTTTGATTCTGTGTTGGATTGGTCCAATCCCCCCGTGCCCCGCTGGTTCGACGGCGGCCAATTGAATGCTTCGGCCGTGTGCCTCGACCAACACGCGGATGGGGAGCGCGCCAACAAGGTGGCGATCCATTGGGAAGGGGAGCCCGGGGACTCCAAGAGTTTCACCTACGCGGAGTTACGCGATGAGGTGGCTCGCTTTGCCAATGTGCTCAAGGCCCGCGGGATTGGCAAGGGCGATCGGGTAGCGGTCTACATGCCGATGATTCCCGAGCTAAGTATGGCGGTGCTGGCCTGTGCGCGCATCGGCGCGATCCACTCGGTGGTCTTCGGTGGGTTCTCCGCCCAGTCCCTTCGAGATCGCATTGAAGACACTGGTTGCAACGCGGTGATCTGCGCCGACGGTGGTTGGCGCAGGGGCAGTGTTCTACCCCTCAAGCAAGAGGTGGACAAAGCCGTAGAGGGGATCGATCATGTACACACGGTGCTCGTGGTGCGGCGTACCGAGAACGAAGTGACCTGGCATCCTGAGCGGGACGTGTGGTTGCACGAGGCCTTGGAGTCCGTGTCCAGCGACTGTCCGCCGGAACCCATGGAAAGCGAAGACGTGCTGTTCCTCTTGTATACCTCGGGTTCCACCGGCAAACCCAAGGGCATCATGCATACCACCGGCGGTTACATGGTGGGGGCTTACCTCTCCACCCGCATGGTGTTCGACTTGCAAGAGAACGATGTGTATTGGTGCACCGCCGATGTGGGTTGGATCACCGGGCACAGTTACATCGTCTATGGCCCCTTGGCTAACGGCGCCACTATCGTGATGTACGAAGGGGCTCCCAATGCCCCTAAAGAGGATCGCCTCTGGGACATTTGCGAGCGCTTGGGGGTGACTGTTTTTTACACCGCACCCACTGCCATTCGCGCTTTCATGAAGTGGGGCGATGAGCACGTGGTAAAGCACGACCTTTCCAAGCTACGGTTGCTCGGTACGGTGGGGGAGCCAATCAACCCCGAGGCCTGGACCTGGTACCACCGGGTCGTGGGGGGCGGGCGCTGTCCGATCGTTGACACTTGGTGGCAGACGGAGACCGGCGGCATCATGTTGACGCCTCTGCCCGGATGCACCGACACGAAACCCGGCTCCGCAACCCGGCCCTTCTTTGGGGTCGATGCTTGCATTCTGAACGAAGAGGGCGAGGAGCTCGGGGCGAACCAAGGGGGCTTTTTGGCCCTGCGCAAACCCTGGCCCTCCATGCTGCGCGGTATCTGGGGGGATGAAAAACGTTTCCTTGAGACCTATTGGTCCAAGTGGCCCGGTGGCTGGACTTACTTTGCGGGGGATGGCGCCCGGCAGGATGAGGATGGCTACTTCTGGATCATGGGCAGGGTGGATGACGTGATCAACGTTAGTGGCCACCGGCTCTCGACCATGGAGGTGGAATCCTCGCTTGTGGCACATGCCGGAGTGGTGGAAGCCGCTGTGGTGGGTCGGCCTGATGACTTGACTGGGGAAGCGATCGTGGCCTTTGTGACCACCCCGGGGAATGTAACTGGGGACGCGGATTTGCGGGCTGCCTTGCTTGAGCATGTGGCAGAACAAATAGGCAAGCTTGCCCGGCCCCAGGAGATTCGTTTTACTGACGCCTTGCCGAAAACCCGTTCTGGGAAAATTATGCGAAGATTACTAAGGGATGTTGCCGCCGGTCGCGAGAGCAACCAGGATATGTCGACCATTGAGGATGCGGGTGTGTTGGAGCGCCTACGTTTGACGGATGGGCAGAACTAATGGGTTGGAAAATCTTGAAGGGCTCAGTCGCGTGTGGATTGATGCTCGCGGGTGTTACCGCCCAAGCACAGAGCCCTAGTGGTTTTTTGCCAGGGGAGGAGTTGCTGGTGCAGTCGGCCTGTATCAGCTGCCACGAAGTCTCTCCCGCCTTACAGCAGCGCCTGCAGCCCGCTACTGCGCCGGACCTTGCCAAGGTCGGTGCGCGACTCTCTCCCTCGTGGATGGAAAAGTTCTTGGATGATCCGCGTAGGCTGCGGCCCCATGGCAACATGCCTAATATGCTGGAAGTTTTGCCCCCAGAGGAGCGGAGCCAAGCGAGATTGGAGCTGGCGAGTTTTTTGTCGAGCCTTGGGGGTCCCTTTCCCCAAGAAAGCCACGGCACAAGCTTTGGGGTCATCGAGTCTGGACGGCAGTTGTTTCACTCTGTGGGCTGTGTTGCTTGTCACCGACCCTTTGAGGATTTTTCGGACCTAGAGCTCTCCCTGGAAGATGCTGAAGCAGCGCGGGCTGCGGACCCTGAAGAAAACCGAGAGGTAGAGGACCCCCTCGCCTTGGCGGGTCTCTTAGCGGGAACCCTCGCGCCCCGGAATTTGGCCCTACCGGAATTCGCACCCATGACTTCGGTGGCACCCCTGGCGGATTTCTTGCTCGACCCCCATGCTGTGCGCCCATCGGGTTTGATGCCTAACATGGGCCTCAGTCGATCGGACGCCGAGGACATAGCCGTGTATCTGTTGCGCGGCCAGTTGGATCAAGCGCCCGTGTCTGCCCCAGGCCTTGCCAGTCATTCGTTCAAGGGTAGCTTTATGAATACCCAGGATCTGAGTGAGCTGAGGGGGGGAACCAAAGGTGTGGCTTCCCATGTGACGGTGGGTGAGTTGACTGGCGGCGACAATTTTGGTCTGCGTCTTACGGGGTCCATCGCAATTCCCACGGCGGGTGAGTGGACCCTTCACTTGCGTAGCGATGATGGCTCTTTGCTTCGGATCGATGGGCGCGAGGTGATTCGTAGTTGGGGCGTGCATGGCCCCATTTCAAAGAAGGAGAGTCTGGAACTCAGTCAAGGGAAGCACTTGATCGAGGTTCATTTCTTTGAGATGAGTGGTGGTGAAATGCTCAAGCTCGAATGGGAAGGTCCCGGAGTCTCCCGGGCCGAAGTCCCTCCGTCCGCCTTCAGCCATCAGGGCTTTGGCCTGCGTCCGCCCACTGCCCAGGCCCCCGACCCCGAACTTGTGGTCCGGGGCAGCGAGCGCTTCGCCCGTCTGGGCTGCGCCGCATGTCATACCACTGGCACGGTCTTGGATGAGATGCCCCCCTCTGGGCAAGGGGTTGGCCCGCCTATGGCGAACCTGGCAGGGTCGGCGGTGGCCGGCTGCTTGAGCGGTGATGGAGAGCGAAATCCTCGCTGGTCCTTCGATGCGGATCAGAACGATGCGCTTCAGGAATTTCTGGACGGCTTCGGGTCCTTGCAAGCGGAATTGGATTCCGCTCAACGGCTCGCGCGAAGTATGACGCGCCTTGGCTGTGTGCACTGTCACCGGCGCTCGGAGCGTGGCGGTGTACATCCTTGGGACCGGGATTATTTCCAGGCCCGGGAGGGCGCGGACCTTGGAGACGAGGGGCGCTTGCCTCCCCAATTGGATGGGGTCGGCGGTAAGTTGCAGCTCGATGCACTACACGGTGTACTGACCCGTGGCGAGCGGGTGCGACCCTACATGACCACGCGTATGCCCCAGTACGGGGAGCAGAACGTGGGTTGGATGGCCGAGGCCTTTGCGGCTTTGGATCCAGATCTGCCGACCTCACAGGAGAGTTTCGAGGACCACCTGGCCCTTGGTGTCCAACTCCTTGGCACCGAAGAGGGCCTTGGTTGTATTCAGTGCCATGACTTTGGGGGCACCCCCAGTCTGGGAATTCGCGCAGTGGATCTGGCGACCATCGGGGATCGCCTCAAACCCGGGTGGTTTGAGGCTCTCTTGCGGGATCCGGGCCAAGTCAACATGAACACCCGTATGGCAGAGCTCTTTGTGGATGGCAAGAGTCTCGCACCCAACGTGCTGGGTGGAGACCCCATGGCGCAAATCCGAGCGGTGTGGCAGGCCCTTTCACTTGGCAACGCCATGCCGCCGCCGCCGGGGTTGATCACGCCGGACTCCGCCTTTGAGTTGCGTCCATTGGACCGCATCGTGACCTGCGGTGTGTTCATGCGCGACATGAGCCCGCGCACCCTGGTGGTGGGTTTTCCGGAAATGGTTCACTACGCCTTCGACATGCAGAATAGTCGGCTCGGGCGTATTTGGCAGGGGCGGTTCTTCAATGCCCGCGGGACGTGGGAGGGGCGCGCTGGGTCCCTTGAGATGCCTCCCGGTTCGCGGGTGATCGATATGCCCCCGGGGATGGTCTTGGCGCGCTTGGACTCCCCTGGGGATTCCTGGCCCACGGCCGTGGGTGCCGAAGCTGGGTTCCATGTGTTGGGCCGCCAACAGGTTCTGGGGGAGGCTCCCGTATTCCGATATGGCATGGAAGGAGTGACCGTGGAAGAAACCCTGACGCCGGTCCTCCGGAAAGGGCGCCGAGGCTTGTCGCGCCATTGGACGGTGGTGGCCGAAAATGCCGCAGCTGCTAAGAATCTTGTTCTGCGCCCCATCGGTGGTGCCCAGATGTCGGCCTTGGCCCAAGGGCTTTGGCGCGTGACCCTCGGTGGTCATGAATTGGACCTTTCCTTTGGGGAAGGTTTTGGGCGCCCACCGGTGTCGTCCGTTTCGGGAGAGTTGCGCTGGCCTATTGTCATGCGACCTCTGCCAGAGGATCCCGAGCGCTTTGGCGCAACCTTAAGCCTGGAGTTGGTGTGGTAATGATTTGTTTTCTGGCCGCGATGGCCTTTGTCGGTGATCTCGCTGTAGTTCCCGCTGTAATTCCCAAAGTCCAGGAACCTTGGTTGTTGGAAACCTTGCCCATGCCCGAGGGGGAAGTGCTGGAGATCAGCGCCCTTGAGATATGGCATGGGGATCGGGTGTTGGTAGCGACACGCCGGGGCGAGGTCTGGGTGGTGGAGGGCGTCTTCGACGGAGACCCGCTCAATTGCTCCTGGCGTAAGGTCATGGAGGGATTGCAGGAGCCCCTTGGATTCCTCGTGCAAGAAGATGATTCGGTGCTGGTGATTCAACGGGGCGAACTTTCGCGCCTTGTGGACCAAGACCAGGATGGTGCCTTTGATTCCGTTGAGACCGTCTGCGATGAGTGGCGTGTGGGGGGCAATTATCACGAGTACAACTTCGGTCCCGTGCGCGACAAGGCGGGGGATCTTTGGCTGACCACCAACCGGGCCTTTGGGGGCCAGCCCTTTGGCGCTCCCAAGTGGCGCGGCTTTGCCTTGCGCATCGACGGGAATGGCAAGATGCACCCCGAATGTTCCGGCCTGCGTTCCCCCGCGGGCGTGGGCGCAGCTCCCTGGGGCGATCTGTTCTACACGGACAACCAAGGGGAATGGGTTGGGGCCAGCAAGCTCAGCCAACTGATCCCCGGGGCTTTTTACGGCCACCCTTTTGGCGTGGCCTCTTGCGAGGATCCGCTCTGGCCCTATCCCCATCCGGGGGAGACCCCCAACCGGGTGTTGATGCCCGAGGCGGCAAAACTGCTGCCTCACTTTCAAATGCCCGCGGTTTGGTTTCCCTACGACGAGATGGGCCGCTCTCCAGCCGGTTTTGTATTTGATGGGACGGGCGGGCGGTTTGGACCTTATGAGGGCCAGATGTTCGTGGTCGACCAGTTTTCTGCGGAAGTCATGCGTGTCAGTCTCGAACAGGTGGGCGGCCACTGGCAGGGTGCCTGCTATCCCTTCCGTAAGGGCCTTTCCTGCGGAGCGATTCGTGTTTGCTGGGGACCTGATGGTTCCATGTTGATCGGCGAAACCGACCGGGGCTGGGCCAGCCGGGGTTCCGAGCGCTTTGGTCTCGAGCGGCTTTCCTGGACCGGAGCGGTGCCCTTTGAGATGCACACGGTTTCGGCTCGACCGAACGGTTTCCACGTGCGCTTCACCCAAGCCCTCGACCCCAAGACCGCCGCCGACCCCAAGCTTTGGTCTGTGGCGAGCTACACCTACATGTTGCACTCGGACTACGGCAGCTCCGAGGTGGACCAGGCCAAGTGTGAGGTCCTGGCCGTGACCATCGACCCAGATAACATGGGGATCCAGCTCGAAATCAAGGGACTGCGATCAGGCTACGTGCATGAGCTCCGGCCCAAGGGCCTGCGCTCTCAAGTGGGGGAAGCGCTGGTCGATCCCAGGGCTTACTACACCCTGATTCAGATTCCCGTGCAGCCCCAGGTCCGCTGATCAGGATGTGGTCATGCGGAACTGGGTTCCGTATCACCACCTACGAATCACTGGAGTCGCTGGATTGCTCGCGCCACCAGTCGGTGGCAGTGATGTCCTTGAGCCCATCGGCAAAGGGCCGCGGTTGCCAGCCGAGTTCTTCCTGGGCGGGGAGGATGTTGTGTTCGTGGTGCAGGGAGAAGTAACCCGCGCCTCTTCGGGCTTTGGTCATGTCTTTGAAGATGTGTAAGAACGTGGTGATTCGTTCGACCCAGCGGCGGGGGATATTGCGCCGCTTGACTCCGCCACCGGTGGCTTCGATTACCGTGTCCACAAACTGATTGAAGGGGATTCCCGCGGGGCCGGCGATTTCGAATATGCGGTAGTCTTCCTTGCCGCGATCGTAGTCGAAGAAGCGCACGATGGCGTCCACCATGTCATCCACGTGGACGGGGTTGATCTTGGAGAGACCCTCGTGGAATATCCAATAGGTGCCCTTGGGTTCGGCGCAGCGGCGCAGCAAGGGGGCGGTGTGGCGCATGTCGTCCACCCCATAGACGAGGGTCGGGCGGAAACTGACCCAGGGGAACTGGGAGGCCCGGAAGATTTTCTCCTGCACGCGCTTGGAGTCCCGGTAATAGCTGTAGACCGGAACGCCGATGACTGCGGAACTGACCACCACAAACTGGAAATTGTCAGGGGTTCGTTGAGCCCGAGCTTCCGCAACCAGGTTCTCGCTGCCCTTGACGTTGACCAACTGCATCTGCTCATCGGTGAAGTGGTCGTGGGCGCTGGCTAGATGGATCAGGTAGCGCGCATCCGCCAAGAAACCGTCCAGGGAATCCCCATCCACCAGGTCACCCGTGTGGAACTGGAGATTCTCATGGCTGAGATCCTCTAGGGCACTTTCGCGCCCGGGGCGGCAAAGGGCACGCACTTGGTGGCCGTCCGCCAGGAGGCGGCGGATCACATAACGGCCGATGAAGCCGGTTCCTCCAGTAATGGCGATCAACATAGGGGGGCAGGATACAAGACCTAGGGCATGAGTTGATCGGCCCCTTCGAAAGGCAAAGTGGAGGGATGGAGCGAATAACGGAGCAGAGTGACTCCACATCCCGCACGCCATCGGGGCCGGTGGGGGTGCTGACGCCTAGTCTCAGGGGATTCTTGCCAGGGATCATTTTGTGGGTTGATGTTCCACGCCCTGATCCTGTCGGGCGCCCGGCGCTCGCGGCCTGCTGGGCTATGGTGAAGGTAAACAGGGGGGCAGCCATTCTTTTTGCTTGCCCGGGATGGGGGAATTCTGCTGGCAGTGGGCACCGCCGGCAGGAGGGCCACACCTTGATTCTGAGAGCCTGGTAGGGGTTTTCACAGGGTTCCGCCGGGCCAATGTGGTCTGGGGGCATCTCGGGGAGCTGACGGATACGGCAGGATTCGGGGCGGGGAGCAGGTTCAGGCAAAACGGCATAGGTATCGGGGCCTTTCCGGCCGATTCATAGGGTGAACTCCTCGGTGCCCTGCCTTGATTCCCCCAGTTGGTGATCATTGGGCTATCCTGAGGGGCCCCCCTCTTCAACTCTAAACCCACCCCATTGGCGCAACGCGCCGATCCCTCCTCATGACCCGCGCAGGCACTACCCTTCGCCGCCACTTTGAGCCCCTGGTGCTATCGGCACAGGTATTGGTGGACTTGGTCACGGTGGTCGGCTCCTGCCTATTCGCCTGGTGGATCCGGGAGCAATTCGCTCCTGAGGGAGCAGGGACCCCCCTTGAGGCCTATCGCAGCATCTTTGCGATCACCTCCGCGGTTTGCCTGATCAGCTTCCACCGCTTCGGGATGTACAGCCCGATCAAGAGTCTGCTCAACGTGGAAGAGTTCAAGGCTGTGACCAAGGCAACCTTGAGTGCCTTCTTGGTGGTGCTGTCGCTGCTGGTGCTGCTGCGCGACACGAACCTGGATGCTGGTTCGGGTCCTTTTTGGGGCTTGTTGCAAGCGATTCACGAACTCGTGCGCTTGACCGGTGGCTCGGAACAGCTTTCACGGGTGACCCTGATCCTCGCCTTTGGCGTGATTCATTTTTCGATCCTGGTGGGCCGTTTTGCCAGCTTCAAGGTGATCCAGAACTTGCACCGACGTGGGATCGGCAACCGCAACGTGATCGTCATCGGGACCGGAAAAACGGCCCAGGCTTTGCAGCGCAAGTTTCTGCTGGTGCCGACTCTCGGCTTGAATTTTGTGGGTTTCGTCAGCGAAAAACAGGACGAGGTGGGCGACCTGGTAGAACGGGCCCGAGTCCTGGGCAGCCTTGATCGGCTGAGCGAAATCATGAGCGATCGGAAGGTGGGCGAGGTTTTTGTCGCCCTCCCAGAGGCGGAAGAGAGCCGGGTGATGGCGATCGTCGGCCAACTCGAAGCCCTCGGTACGAACTACTACGTTGTGCCCCGCTTCTATCACCTGATGCGCTACAAGATCCGCATCGAGGATTTGGATTCGATCCCCCTGATCGCCCGGGTCGAGCGCCGTGATCCATTGGCGGGTCGACTGGCCAAGCGCTCTTTTGATTTGGTGGTTTCCACCATAGTGCTGCTACTTGCTCTGCCCCTCCTCTTCATTTCGGTTTTGCTGATCCGAAGGGATTCTGCCGGCCCTGTTTTCTTTCGCCAAATCCGAGTGGGCCTCAATGGCTTGCCCTTTGAGATGCTGAAGTTCCGCACCATGTACAGCACTGACTGCGAGGATGCTGAGGCCCCGGAAACCGAACAGGATCCCAGGGTGACTCGCATTGGGCGCTTGCTGCGGCGCTATTCCCTCGATGAATTGCCCAATTTCATCAACGTCCTGCGCGGTGAAATGAGCGTGGTGGGGCCCCGTCCCGAGATGCCTTTCATCGTTGCCAAGTACACGGATGGAGATCGCGAGCGACTGCGGGCCAAGCCCGGCGTAACGGGCCTTTGGCAGATCAGCTATGCCCGTCAGATGGCGATCCATGACAATCTGGACTACGACCTGTATTACATCGAAAACCAGTCTTTTCTGTTGGACCTGGTGATCGTTGCTTTGACCGGCGTTGCAGTGGTCAAGGGTACGGGCGCCTACTAGGTCGCCTCGCCCTGGTTGCTGGGGTTTATTGTCTTCTGGCGCAGCGCTCTGGAACTCGAGGGACGAAAACGGTGCAATAGGGACTGAATGCGGGTCCTACATCTGATGGAGTGCACGATTGGTGGTACGCGGCGGCACTTGGTCGACGTGGCC
Source organism: Planctomycetota bacterium (assembly GCA_028823345.1). Classification (GTDB taxonomy): domain Bacteria; phylum Planctomycetota; class UBA1135; order UBA1135. The sequence continues at coordinate 8,544 of JAPKBR010000007.1, read as the reverse complement.
CTCGGTCAGAGTGACTTGGGCTACGAGGTAGGGGTGGTCGTCTCTACCCTGCGGGACGAGAGTTTCCCTCCGGATCTGGAACTCATGCGCGCCGCTGGGGTAAAGGTTCATGTGCTGGACATGTTGCGCCGACCAGCTCCCTGGACGGATTTCCAGCACCTGGGCCAGATCAAAAAAATCCTGCGTAACTTTCGGCCCGATATTGTTCACACCCATTCGAGCAAGGCCGGGGTTCTTGGTCGGCAAGCTTCGATCAGTACGGGAATCGGAGTCCGTGTGCACACGCCTCACACTTTTTCCTTTCTGTTCGAAGCACTCTTTTCAGCTCCTAAGCGCTGGCTTTATCGCACCATCGAGCAGCATTACGCCAAGTCCACCCAGACATTTGTGGCAGTCGGGTCGGGAGAAGCGGACACCTTTGCCAAGGCTGGCTTCATTGATCCTGCAAAGGTTGCTGTGGTGTCGAACGGGATTGATCCAAAACCCTATGCCACGGCTACGCCCAGCGAAGAGAGCTTCGGTCTCGATCCAAACGGTCCCCTGGTTATTTTGGTCGGCCTGATCTACGCGGCCAAGGGCCAGGATTTAGCTTTAGCGGCCCTCGCGGAGGCCGGGCTGGAACAGGTGCAGTTGCTTTGCGTCGGGCCCGGTGACACCAGTGAACTCAAAGCTCAAGCCAAAGCCCTTGGGGTCACCGAGCGGGTGCGATTCCTCGGTCCGCGGGATGACGTTCCGGCTCTTATGGCACGGGCGGACCTGTTGCTCTTGCCCTCCCGTTGGGAGGGCTTGCCCTATGTGGTTTTGGAAGCCATGGCCCGGGGTATGCCCGTGGTGGCGACCCCTGTGGACGGTGCACGGGAGGTGGTCCTGTCCGGTGTGACGGGATTTCTGAGTTCAGCCATCAGCGCCCCCAGCGTTGCAGCGGCCTTGCGCGAGGCTCTAGGCAAATCCCGGGAAGAATGGGCGCAAATGGGGCGTGCTGGTCAAGAGCGCGTGGCCAAGCATTACAGTCTCGACAGTATGGTGCGCGGTTTGGACCGTGTGTATTTGGAGTTGCTTTGAAGATTCAACATGTGATCACCACCTTGGACGTGGGCGGGGCAGAGGTTCATCTGTTGTCCCAGGTAAAGGGCCAAGTTGCCCGTGGGCATCAGGTACGGGTGGCCTATCTCAAGGGCGATGGCGCCCTTGCGGAGGACTTTCTGGCCGTGGGGGCCGAGTCGGTGTCCAGTCTCGGTTCGGGCCCCAGCTGTATTTCAGGCATTGCTCGACTTGCCCAGGAAGCGGACATAGTGCACAGCCATCTTCTGAAAGCAGACGCGGCCACCGCTCTGGCCGCTCGCTTGCGTGGCTTTCGTCCACGACTGATCAGCGGCAAGCACAATGACGAGCGCGCCCTGCTGCGCCCCTGGGTCAGTCGCATTCACGGAGTGTTGGGTAACTGGCCCGCGCGCACGATTGTTCTCTCGAAGCATGTGGGGCGTTTCGTGGCTCAACACGGGCGTGTGGATCCCAAGAGTATGCGCCAGGTTTATTATGGCATCGACCGTACTCCTTTTGAGCAAGCTGCGCAGAAGCCAGATCCTCTCGGTGTGCGCGAGGAATTTGGTTGGCCTAAGGACGCCTTTGTGATGATTTGCGTGGCGCGTTTCGCTGCACAAAAAGCTCACGAGGTTCTGCTGCAAGCCCTTGATGCCGCCCGCCGGGACGAGCGCGTGGGATCGCGCATGCGACTCCTATTGGTGGGGGATGATCCCTTTGGAGAAGGCAAGCGCAATGCCGAGGACGAGGCTTCGCGGCTGGAACTGGGAACGCTTGTGCAGTTCGCTGGCATCCGGCGCGACGTGCCCCGGCTGATGGCCGCCAGCGATTTGTTCGTGATGGCTTCCCGTTGGGAAGGACTCGGGTTGGTATTTCTTGAGGCCATGGCCTCCGGGGTGCCCGTGGTCTCTACCGATGTTTCCGCCATCCCCGAGGTCGTCCTAGACGGAGAGACCGGTCGCCTGGTGCCCAAGGATGACCCCGGACGTCTGGCGGCGGGCATGTTGGAGGCTGCTCTGGATCCCGAACTTTGCGCCCGTTGGGCGAAGGCCGGGGCCCTGCGGGTTGCCTCGGATTTCGGCTTGGATCGCATGGTGGACGAGACCCTCGCGATCTACGAAGAAGTGCTGGCCGGCCAAGGGGCCTGAGCTTCGCGGTCCTGGACTGGATATGCTATAACAGAGGGCGTGTGGTCCCTTTCCCTGATCCTATGCTTGCCCCTCGGCGTTGAGCTCGAGGATGACTTGGCCAGCGCCGCCCGGGACGTGTTGGCCCGTCAGTGCTTCGCCTGTCACGGTCCTGATCAGGAGGCGCGCAAGGCCCAATTGCGACTGGATGAGCGCGAGGCTTTTTTAATCGGAGGCAAGAGCGGCAGCGTTTTGGATCCAGGTGACGATGGCGTCAGCCTGCTGGTCCGGCGGATCACGGATCCAGCTGACCCCATGCCTCCTGCGGATTCGGGGCACGCGCTCTCTGCAGACGAGATCGAGCTGTTGACCGAATGGGTGCAGGTCGGGGCTCCCGCATCCCAGCATTGGGCTTTTGTGGGACCGGTCCAGCATTCGATCCCCGAGACCCGGGACGGCTCTTGGGCCCAATCGGACCTGGATCGTTTCGTCCTCGCGCGCCTTGAGGTCGAGGGGATGCGGCCCACCGACAGCCGGGATTCCTTTGGACTCGCACGCCGTTTGTCCTTCGACCTGCGCGGGTTGCCCCCCAGTTGGGAAGAGGCCGCTGCTTACGCAGCGGATCCCAGCGACGAGGCATACCGGGCTCTGGTCGAAAAGTATCTGGCCGACCCAGCTTACGGGGAACGCTGGGCTGCGGTTTGGTTGGATCTCGCCCGCTATGCGGACTCCATGGGCCATGGGTCTGACCCCCTTCGCACGATTTGGCCCTACCGGGATTGGGTGATTGATGCCCTCAACCGCAACCTGCCCTACGATCAATTCACCCTGGAACAATTGGCCGGGGATCTCTTGCCCGAGCCGACCCAGGCGCAACGGTTGGCTACCGCCTTTCATCGCAACACCATGACCAACACCGAAGGGGGCACGGACGATGAAGAGTTCCGGGTTCTCGCGGTCAAGGATCGCACCAACACGACCTTTGCGGTGTGGATGGGTCTCAGCATGGGTTGCGCCGAATGCCACAGTCACAAGTTTGATCCCATCAGCCATGATGACTATTACTCGGCCTTTGCAATCTTCAATCAGACCGCCGATGCGGATCACAGTGATGATCGGCCACACCTTGAAGTGTTGGCCGGGACGGATTTAGAACGGGCGCAAGACTTGGGCACAGAGATCGCCGGGCTGCATGGGGAGCGCGATGGGGCCCAGTCGGATAAAGACCTTTTAGCGGACCTTGTTCAGCGTCAAAGGACCCTGGACGAATCCTGGCTGCCCGTGACCAAGATGCTAGCCGCGGGAACGGAAGGCACGACCGGCACCCTGGGCGAGGATGGGCTCATGCTGCTGGGCGGTCCTAACCCGGACCGTGAGCACCTGGTCTTGACCTTTGACAGCGGGCCCTTGAGAGCCCTGCGCCTGACGGCCGAGGCAGATCCGTCCTTGCCCGGGGGCGGCCCGGGCCGTTCCACAAACAACGGGAACTTTGCGCTCAGTCATTTGGAGGCGCGTCTCGTTCCCGATCCGCCCTTGGTGCTTCTGGCCAAAACCGTACGCATCGATTTGCCCGGCGCCAAGCGCATCCTCTCCCTGGCCGAGGTGGAGATCATTTCCGGTGGCCTCAATGTGGCCGGTGGAGGAACCGTGACCCAGTCCAGCGTGGCCTATGGGGGCCCTCCTGAGTTGGCGGTGGACGGCAACACTAGCGGCGATTTCACCAAGGGATCGGTGACCCACACGCTTACGGAAGACGATCCCTGGTGGCAGGTCGATTGGCCCGTCGCCCATGGGATCGAGGAGGTCGTGCTCCACAACCGAACGGGCCCCGCACTGGAAGCGCGTCTGGCCGGAGTTGTGGTCAGTTTTCTGGATGATGGAGGGCAGGTGATCTGGCGCACAACCCTCGAGCAAGTGCCCACCCCGTCCTTGGCTTTTCACCCCGGGCGCGATCCCATGCGGGTGCCGATCCAGACTGCCAGCGCGAGCTTTTCCCAAACCAATTGGGGCGTCGAGAACGCGATTGATCTGCGCCTTGATGGGAATTCGGGCTGGGGAATTGGACCCGGTCAAGGAAACAGTCACGAGGCAATTTTCGGCTTGAATTTCCTGGCCCCGGCGGGGGAATGGACCCTTGAGTTGTGGCAGGACTATGGCACCCAGCACACCATCGGCGCCCTGCGCCTGGCGACCAGTACCGCCCCCGGGGAACTAATCGCCCTCGACGATGCGCTCACGCAGGCCCTTCATAAGCCCGAGTTGGAACGGAATGAGCAAGAGCGGGACAGGCTCTTGGTCCAGGCGCGGCTCAGCGATCCAAAGTTGCTCCACTTCCAACAGGAGATCGATGTCCTGCAAGGTCAACTCGATGCCCTGCCGCGTACCCGAACTCCCATCATGAGGGCCATGGCCCCGGACAAGCAGCGTGAAACCCACGTGCTGATCAAGGGCAACTTCCTTTCCCCCGCTAGGCCTGTCCCCGCCGCGGTACCCGCCGCCTTTGTGCGGGAATCAACCCCCAGCAATCCCACTCGTCTGGACCTGGCGCGTTGGCTGTGTTCGAGCCAAAACCCCCTCACCGCCCGAGTGCATGCGAACCGGCTTTGGGCGCGCTTGTTTGGCGCGGGGCTTGTGCGCACCGAGGAGGACTTTGGCCATCAAGGCAGCGCCCCCAGTCACCCGAAGCTGCTTGATTGGTTGGCCCTTGAGTTCATGGCTTCCGGCTGGGATCAAAAAGCCCTGCTGCGAACCATGGTGCTCAGTTCGACCTATCGACAAGATGCCCAGCGGAGCCAGCGGAAGACCAGCTTGGATCCGGAGAATCAATTTTTTTCCCGTGGACCCAGGGTGCGCCTCGAAGCGGAAATGGTGCGCGATCAAGCCCTGGCCATGAGCGGCCTGTTGACCCAAAAGATCGGCGGCCCCAGCGTCTTCCCTCCTCAGCCCCCGGGCCTATGGCAAGCGGCGTTCAACGGCCAGCGTGATTGGAAGACCGACCAGGGAGAGGACCGTTTTCGGCGTGGGGTGTATGTGTTCCTGCGACGCAGCACGCCCTATCCCATGCTCGAAACATTTGATGCGCCCTCCCGGGAGAACTGCACGATCCGCCGCATTGCCACCAACACCCCCCTGCAGGTTTTTGTGACCCTCAACGATCCGGTGTTCCATGAGGCCGCCGTGGCCCTTGGGCGCATGATCGTCGAACAGGGTGGGAGCAGCCCCAAAGAGAAAGCACGTTTTGCCCTGCGTCGCACTCGGTTGCGCCCTGCGGATCCCGAGCGACTGGCCATCGTGGAGGAACTGTTTGCCGCGGAATTCCAGCGTTTCAGCGAGGACAAAGCGCAAGCCCTTGAGTTCGCCGCCCCCGGAGATTCTCCCCTTGGTGGTCTGCCCGAGGGCGCTGACCCCGCTGAATACGCCGCTTGGACTTTGGTGGCGGGGACTCTTTTGAATCTGGACGAGGTGTTGACCAAATGAGCGGTCCCCAAGAGCCCCTTTCCCGGCGTGGTTTGCTCTCGGCCGGTGGCGCTGGTCTTGCGGGACTAGCGGGGCATGCTTTTGGAAGCGGCTTCGCCGGCTCCCCCCGGGCCAAGCGCGTGATCTGGTTGCAAATGTCCGGTGGGCCTCCCCAGCTTGACATGTTCGACATTAAGCCAACCCTCAACCGGCTGCATGGGACCCTTTGTCCTAAGGAGTTCATCGAGGGCAAGCGTTTGGCGTTCATCAAGGGTCGACCGACCCTCTTGGGTTCTCCCTGGCGGAACTACCAAGTGCCCAGCACAGGCTGGACCGTCAGCGAGCACTTGCCCCATTTTGCCTCTATCGCTGAGCACACCACCCTGGTGCGCTCCATGCACACAGATCAGTTCAACCACGCCCCCGCGGACTTGATGATGTTCACGGGGAATGCCCAACCGGGGGCTGCCTCCATGGGCGCCTGGGCCAGCAGTGAATTGGGTAGCTTGAACCCCAACCTGCCTAGCTACTGCGTGTTGGGTTCGGGGGGCAGCGACCCCACCGGGGGCAAGAGCACCTGGGGCGCTGGGTTCTTGGCGAGTCAACATCAAGGTGTACGCCTGCGTAGCAAGGGCGAGCCGATCCTGTATGTGCAGGATCCTGCTGGTCTTTCCCGTCCCGGCAGGCGTGCGGGTTTGGATGCCCTCTCCCAGCTAAATGGTTTGACCGCCGAACAAAGCGGTGATCCTGAAGTGCGCGCACGCATGGAACAGTACGAGCTGGCTTGGCGCATGCAAAGCAGCGTGCCGGATGTGGCTGACCTGAATAAGGAACCAGCCCATGTGCTTGAGGACTATGGGGTGACCCCAGGCCAAGCGTCCTTTGGAGCCAATTGCCTCTTGGCCCGACGCTTAGTGGAGTCCGGCGTGCGTTGGGTGCAGCTCTTTGATTGGGGTTGGGACCTGCATGGCACCAGTACCGGAGATGATCTGGTGGACACGTTCCCCAAAAAGTGCCTTTCCGTGGATCGACCCATCGCTGCCCTGGTGCGCGATTTACATCGCCGGGGCCTGCTGGAGGACACTCTCGTGGTCTGGGGCGGCGAGTTTGGCCGCACCCCCATGAATGAGGCGCGAGGTGGCTCCACTCGACTGGGCCGGGACCATCATGCGGGTTGCTTCAGCATGTGGTTTGCCGGGGCAGGCATTCGGGGGGGAGAGGTATATGGGGCCACCGATGAGCTGGGCTATAGCATTGCGCGCGACCCGGTCAGTGTGCGCGATTTGCAAGCCACCATGCTTTGGTCCTTGGGCATTGATCCCTACTCCACTAGTGTGCGGCACCTAGGTTTGAACAGACGCTTGATCGGCCCCACGAATGAGGGGCGTATCATGCACCACTGGTTCGCCTAAGAATGCCATGACACAAACCAACTGGATGACGCCCGAGTGCGCAGCTTTGCCCTTTGAAATACGCCGCGAAGTGGAAGATTTTGAGGTGCAGGAATTGCCCCTCTACCCTGCCACAGGCGAGGGTGGGCACCTGTACATCACCATCGAAAAGACGGGCCTCGACACGGCCCGGGCCAAGCGAGTCCTGGCTAAGCACTTTGATCTCGACCCGCGCACGATCGGGCACGCAGGACAAAAGGACGCTCGGGCGGTGACCCAGCAACGATTGTCCTTGGAAGGGATCAGCGTGGATCAGGCCATGGCCTTTGAGCATGCGCGCCTGCGTATTATCGATGCGACGCTCCACGGGCATAAATTGCGCCGTGGACATCTTGCGGGCAACCGTTTCAGGATTCTGTTGCGCGACTTGCCTGAGGGAAGCAAAGTCACAGTGGACAAGGTCATGCAACTCTTGCAAGAGCGCGGTGTGCCCAATCGTTACATGGCCCAGCGCTTTGGCCAAAAGGGGGACAACGCCACCATCGGGCGCATGCTGGTGTTGGGGGATGTTCAGGGGGCGCGTGAAGCCGCCCGGGGCCAGGGGCATAAGCACTGGCCAAAGGCTTTGCGGACCCTGATGGTGGGGGCTTGGCAAGCGCAGATTTTCAACGCTGTGTTGGAGGCCCGCATGGGCTGGGAGGGGGGATTGCAAACCGTCTGCCCCGGTGACCTGGCGATTCGCCATGAAAGCGGCGGAATATTCTTGGTTGAAGAAGAGGCGGATTCTTCGAGGGCGAAGGACTTAGAGATCAGCGCGAGCGGGCCTCTGCCTGGTCGGCGAGCCCGTCTGCCCGAAGGGGCAGTGTTGGAATTGGAAGAGGGAGCGCTCGCGGCGGATGGGGTCTCGAATGAAGACTTGCAACGCACGGGCCCGTTCCTGTCTCGCCTTGGGGCACGCCGGCCCCTGCGAGCTCTGGTTAGCAATGTCAGCACAGAGGAGACTCCCGATGGATTGTGGGTGGTTTTCGAGTTGCCCCCGGGTGCTTTTGCGACCGCGGTGATCGATGAGGTGGGGAAAGGCCTTGGGGTGGGCTGGGGACTGTCGGCCTCACCTTCCCAAGGAGAAGTGCAGTAGGAGGCCTTTTGCTGCCGATGAAGAAGGGTCTATGAATCTCCAATCCTCCGATTCCCCAGAGCTGTCTCCGATTGCCAGCGCCCCTGAAACGGGCGCGGGCAATGCCGGAGGCGTGCCCGAAAATCGGGGACCGGATCGCCGGCAGAGTGCCACCCCACGCTTTTCTTTCTATGCCCTCTTTGGCGGCCGCCGCGCCCGGGTGCGGCGGACCGAGGAAAAGGAGGGATCTTTCGTGGATCGCTATCGCAATGGAGTCGTGCTGCTCATCGCCTGGACCGCCCTGATGAATGCCGGAGACAGTGTCTTTACCTTGATTCACCTGCAGTCCGGGGGCATCGAACTGAATCCCGTGGCTGAGGCCCTGCTGCGCACCGGGCGGGTGGGGTTTGTGCTG
>JAPKBR010000100.1 GCA_028823345.1 Planctomycetota bacterium | reverse complement strand
CTCCCACTTCTTCATTTAGAGGTTTGGCCGGGACATGATAACTCGCTCACGGATTTCCCAAATTGCGCTCGAGGGACACCAAGCGTATGACCGTTCGCAAGGGGACGGCAAGGCAGGGCGCGTCAGTCCATTGGCTTGACTCGGCAAATACTGATTTGCCCTGGATCGGTCGAAGGAGGCGGGACTAGGGGTGATTGCCGAGGTACGGATTGCGGCTGCTGGTCCACTACAGCGATGGGAGCGAATCCTGCGGGGAGACCGCCCAAACCTAGCCAGTCTTGAGACTTCAACTATCGGCCACATTCGCAGCGATTGGCATTTGTCCACAACTCAACAGCAGCCCAGGGCTTTGCATCCCATTCCTTCGTGTGCCATAGTGCGAGTTGAGTTCGAGCGAATCACATCACTTCAACACGACTAGGGAATATGGAATTATCTGAACGCGAAAAGTCACTGCTCTTCTGGGCAAGCTTCTTAGCCCTAGCCGCCGCGGGAGTGGGATTCGTGCTGCGCGTGCTGGTCTCGCCGGGATGGGGAGAGGAGTACTCCATTACGGGGACCGAGGTCGGGCAGGTCTTTGGGCTGTCGCTCTGGCCGATCGCCGTCACCATGATCCTGTTCAGCTTGATTGTCGATCGAGTTGGCTACAGGCTTTCGATGTTCATTGCCTGCGCACTGCAGATCTTGTCGGTGATCCTAACGGTGATCGCCACGGACGTGGGGATGCTCAAGTGGGCCTGCTTTGCAGGCGGCTTGGGACACGGCGTTATCGAGGCGTGCATCAATCCGCTCTGCGCGGCGATGTACACCACGACCAAGAGCAAGATGCTGAACATCCTGCACGCCTCGTGGCCTGCGGGAATCGTGGTGGGTGGTATTGCCTACCTGACCCTCGGTGATTCCTTTGAGAACTGGAACCAGGCGTTCCTTCTCATGATCCTACCGATTCTTCTCTACGGCGCGGTCTTCGCCGGCATCAAGAAGTACCCCGTGGACGAGCGCGTCATGGCGAACGTCTCGAACCGAGAGATGTTGAAGGAGTTTGGTGGCCTCGGCGCACTGCTCGCGGTGACCTTTATCGTCTACGAACTCACGAATCAGATTCTTGGTCTAACGGGCGACGAGACAAGCTGGATCGCCGAGAACCTGCTCATCTTCAGTGGCATCTGCGGTGCAGTCCTGGGGGCCGCATTTGGTTTTTTCATCGGTTCCCGGGGCAAGTGGCTCTTCTTTATCCTGTGCCTGATCATGATCCCACTGGCCGCCACCGAGCTGGGAACGGACGCGTGGATCCGGGGCCTGATGGAGCCCGTACTGGGCGCCGAAGGGGCAGGTTGGGCCATTGTGGCTTCGGCCAGCATCATGATGGTGCTGCGCTTCTTCGCAGGCATCCCACTCAAGTACATGTCGCCACCCGCGCTCCTGCTTGTGAGCTCGATCTTCTCCATGTTTGGCCTGTTTATGCTCTCCGGGGCAGCGGGCACGATGGTCTTCCTTGCATTCACCCTGTATGCCGTTGGCCAGACCTTTTACTGGCCAACCATGCTTGGCTTCGTGTCTGAGCGATTCCCCAAGGGTGGAGCAATGACCCTCAACACGGTCTCCGCCATGGGC
>JAPKBR010000037.1 GCA_028823345.1 Planctomycetota bacterium | reverse complement strand
TCGCGACGGGGCTTCCGTTCCCGCGGTCCATCGTCACGTTCCGGCCGGCGGCGAGGGCGATCTTCCGAAGCGCGCTCTTCACGCGGAGCATCATTCCGTTCGCGACGGCGGCGGGGTCGGTCTTCCGATGAGCGCTCTTCACGGGGAGCATCATTCCGTTCGCGCTGGCGGCGGGGCCGGTCTTCCGAAGAACGCTCTTCACGGGGAGCATCATTCCGCTCGCGTTGGCGGCGGGGTCGGTCTTCCGAAGAACGTTCTTCACGGGGAGCGTCATTCCGCTCGCGCCGGCGGCGCGGGCGGTCCTCGGAAGAACGTTCTTCACGGGGACTTGTGCGCTCGCGAGGCTTGCTCGGGCGGTCATCACGTGCCTCAGTTGAGTCGGACTTTTCCGCATCCTGGGGAGCGCGCTTGCTCTTGGGATCAAAGAGGTCTCGGGGACCCTTCAGAAGTTCCACATCGAACTTGGTTATGCTCAGTAACTCGCTCCAGTAGCGGCGGGTCGGGGGCGTCACAAAGGTGATCGCTGTGCCCATACGGCCAGCGCGACCCGTGCGTCCGATGCGGTGCGTGTAGTCCGCATGATCGCGGGGTGCCGCGAAGTTGATCACATGGGAAATGTGCTTCACATCCAAGCCTCGCGACGCCACGTCAGTGGCGAGCAGAACTTTGACCTCTTTGGCCCGGAAGGCTGTCATGACCCGGAAACGGGCTGCTTGGTCATATCCACCGTGCAAGGCGCGTACGCCGTATCGCTCCCGTTCCATGCGGCGCATCAGACGGTCTACGTCTGTGCGTCGATCGCAGAACACAAGGAAGGCGTCCTCTGGATTGCTGCCGCGCACAATTTTTTGCAGCAGGTTGGCGCGATCGTCCTCGTCGGTTTCGATGCAGCACTGTCGAATTGTATCTACAGTGGCGATGCCGCTTGCCGTGGCGATTTCCACGGGGTTTTTCGTCTGTCCCCGTGCCAGCTTGAGCAGGGAGGGCGGGAAGGTTGCGGAGAACAGCAGGGTCTGCCGGTCTTCGTTCACTTGGGCCAGGATTTTTTCGATGTCCTCTAGGAAACCGATCTCGAGCATCTTGTCGGCTTCATCGAGCACGACGAATTCGGTCCAGGGAAAGGTCAGAAAGCCCTGTCCCATAAGGTCCATGACGCGGCCGGGAGTTCCAACCACCACTTGAGCACCGTTTTGCAGGGCCCGCACTTGGGGCGCTAGGGGTTCGCCACCAACGACCAATGCGGTCTTGATGCCGGCCGCGATGCCCAACTCTTGGAGCACGTTGTGAACCTGTTCCGCCAATTCACGGGTGGGGGAGAGCACCAGCCCCAAAACCGTGCGGCGTGAAGGATCGATCTTGGCCATCATCGGCGCACCGAAGGCAAGGGTCTTGCCCGTGCCGGTTTCGGCCTTAGCGATCACATCCCGCCCTTCAAGCACCGGCCCAATAGCCAGGGCTTGGATCGGCGTCGGCTTGATGATTTCCATGGCCGCGATGGCTTCTTGCACCACGGTACCTAGCTCCCATTCGGTGAAGGCCTCCACGTTGGGCGGCTCCTCTACCGGGCGCAGGGGCGTGATGTTAGGGTCGGCCTTGGCCGTTTTGTTTGACGCTTCGGCGCGTCCGCGACCTCCGCCGCTCCTCTTGTGTCCGTTCAATCTATCTCCTTTCGGTCTTTCCCTTAATTTGGGGGCCAATAGAATAGGGACTCGGGGCCTGATGGGGGCATTTAGTCCGGTGGATTCGGTAGAACTAGCCAGAATGAGCCGGATTCACCTTATTTGGACCCTTTTGTCCCTGCTCGACCGAAGATCTCGGGGCGGGTCTGGGCCTTGCGCCGCACCTTTGATACCTTCGGCCCCAGAATGGAAATTGCCACTTGGAACGTCAACTCCCTGCGCGCCCGGATGACCCGGGTGCTGGAGTTTTTAGAAGAGAAAAGCCCCGATGTGGTCTGCCTTCAGGAGACCAAAGTCATCGACGACCTCTTCCCCGCTGAACCCCTAGAGGACTTGGGCTACCAGGTCGTTTTTCATGGGCAAAAATCCTACAACGGCGTCGCGATCCTCTCAAAAATAGGTATCGAAGATGTCTACCGCGGGCTGCCTGGAGACCCCGAAGGAACTGAGGCTCGGGTCATCGGCGCGACGGTGGGAGATGTGATGGTGCTGAATCTCTATGTGGTCAACGGCAAGACCGTAGGTGATCCCAAATACACCTACAAACTGGAGTGGATCGATCGCGTGATCGAGTTGATGGCCGAGCGCTTGCCGATGACGGAAAAGGTCGTGGTCACCGGCGATTTTAACGTGACTTTCGACGACCGTGACGTCTACGACGCAGACGCTTGGCGTGACAAAATCCTGTGTTCCGCCCCCGAGCGTGACGCTCTGGCCCGTTTAATGAAACCGGGTCTAAACGATGCATTACGGCACTTTCACCAGGAAGAGGATATCTACACTTGGTGGGATTTCCGAACCCGAGGCTTCCGTGACAACCGCGGACTGCGCATCGACCACTTCCTGGTGTCCGATTCCGCATTGGCCCAGGCGACCGATGTTCAAGTGGACCTTGCCCGCCGCGAAGGCTTGAAGCCCTCGGATCACGCACCGGTGATTCTGTCCATGTGAATCGCGCCATGAGGCCCTCCTTGTCCATGACCCTAAGCACGTTTGCCAAGCAATGAAAGTTGTTGGCCTAGTGTTGGTAGCGTTCCTCGCGCGCGTGGGAATGATGGTTGTGCTCGGCCTGCCGCCAGCTTTCGAGCCGGACCCTGAGTGGAGCTGGGCCTATGAACAGGGGGCCGTGGCGCAGGCGATTTTACGAGGGGATGGCTATAGCGATGCCTTTGCCTCTGCGACCGGAGCGACTGCTTGGGCTGGACCCACTCATCCCTTGTTTCTTGCGGGGGCGATCTACCTGGCCGAAGGGATCAACCGCGATGCGCAGATCCTGGTCGCGCTGCTGGAGGCTCTGATCTCCGCCCTCATCATCTTGCCTCTCCTGAGCCTTGGCCGGGGCTTGGGCAGGCCACGGCTGGGCCTTGTGGCCGCTATATTGTGGGCATTGCACCCGTTGGCCGCCTATCGCTGCGTTTCGAGCCCATGGGACGCGCCCCTTGTGGGGCTCTTGTTGGTCAGTTTCCTCGCCAGCTTGGCCCACGCTGGACGCGGGGCTGGTCCGAGGGCCCTGATCAAGCCCGGAGTCTTGCTGGGGCTTGTCGCCTTGGTCAATCCAGCCGCCACGGCCCTCCTGCCCGCCGCGGTGGGATTCTTGATCCCCGGGCGAACCCTGGGTTCGATGGCGGGGGCCCTCGGGGCTCTGCTGGGGGCGGCACTGTTGGTGCTTTCCCCCTGGATGATTCGCAATGCCCTGGTGCTGGGTTCGCCTGCCCTCAAAATGAACCTAGGCGTTGAAATGTTGGTGGGAAATAACGGGGCCGTGGACGGGAACTTCAATCCCCAATTGCACCCTTCGATCAGCGCAAGCGAGCTAAGGCTCTATCGCGAAATGGGCGAGCGTGCCTATGGAGCCGAGTGCATGGACCGGGCTCAAGAGTGGATCGTCAGCCACCCTCGCCGTTTCGTTGCACTTTGTGTACGCCGCGTACAACTCTATTGGCTGGGACCGTCACCCTTTGAGCCGGTCAGGCTTAGCCGCGGAGCCACCCAAGTCCGGGACTGGAAAGGCTGGGTCAAGTGGGGCTTGCACTGTGGCATGGGATTGTTAGCTCTTATAGGTGCCTGCATTTATCGAGACAAGAGAGGCGGTGCCTGGCTCATTGGCGGCACCCTTGTCCTCTATCCCCTTGTCTACTACGTGACCCATGTGATCGAACGCTATCGTTCACCGCTAGAGCCGCTGCTTACCTTTGCGGTTGCTGCCCTGATCCTGTCGCTCATTGATCGTGGACTCGCAGCTCGAAATTCAGATTGAATTCCACGCTATCCCCAGCGCCGTTAGTTCAACAAGCGCGCGGGGAATCGAATGGTCACGGTTCGTGCGGCGGCGCAGAGTTGTGGGCATTGAGTGCGAGTTGAGCCCGGGCGGCAACGTCGGGCTCTGCAAAGATGCTCTCCATGGTGGCGGGGTTCTTAGGCAGTCGTTGACAGAGCAGATCCACCAGCAATCCCATGGGAAGTTTGTCTGGGAGGTTCATGATCTCTGGGTGGCGTTCGACCACGGCCTCCCGGAGGGGCTGATTCAATGACTTGGTCTCCTTTGGGGTGGCAGGTACTTCGGACATGGGCGTGCAGATCGCCGTGCGATATAGCTGAGTACTAGGGACCTCTTGGATTCGCACCCGACCGAGGCCGAATATCCAGACTGCATAGCGACCCTCAGGCAGCTGCTCGTGGCGTGCGATTTCACCGAGACCCGCCACGGGTAGGACCTCGGGGGGATTATTCTCGTCCATGACCCTTTCCGCTTGGTTTTGCGGAATCGTGCCCAAGATGATGCGCCCGGGGCCATCGAGGGTGTCCTCGATCATCTGGATGTAACGGGGTTCGAACACATGCAGAGCCATCAGCTGGCGCGGAAATAGGAACACCTCCGGCAGGGGAAAGAGCGGCGCGAGCACACTTCGACTGTGGGTCAATTCCCCATCTGGTTTCGGGGGCCAACTGTCTGGAATGTCGCTCACGGGAATGCCTTGCCTAGGGAGGGTGTAATACAGAAGGGCCAGATTCCGAGCCCTAGATCTGGTTGGATTCCCTTGACGCTGCCGGGTTTCGTTGAGAGCTGGGAATGAGGTTGCCCGAGGCCGGGACCGTAAGGGTCATGGCCCCTTGCGGAAGTCTCGGATCTAGATCGCAAACTTAGGCGTAGAGAGATGGCTGGCTAGGACCTTTGCGACTCGCGCCAAGCGGCGAACCTCTCCTGTGCGCCCAACCGCCCGGAAGCAGGCTGCTGTGTTCAAAGTGTGTCGTAGAAACATGGCGGTCGACGGGGCAGGGGTCAGCCATTCATCCTGGAGGGGCAACTGGTTTGCCTCTAGGTAGCCCATGATGTGCTTGCGCTCGATCAGCTCGCCGTTCCCAAAAGGGTCGATGATTTGGTCTTTAGATTCTTGGTGTACCATCGCGACCACGTGGCCCGGTACGGGAAGCAAGTCCACTTTGAGTTCCGCTTCTTCGGCGACCGCCGAGTACAGGGCGCAAAGGACAAGGGGCATGCCCCGGCGGGTATCGATGGTGCGAGCCATGGATGCGTGACCAGGCATAGGTGCCTCATCATCGGTCCCCGTAAAGCCGCGCTCCCCGAATAGGTATTCCGAAAGCACTTCGGCGGGCTCAGAGCTGCGTCGGCGCAGGCGTTTGCGGACCTCGTTGCCCATGGCTGTCACAGCCAGCCGATAAGGGCGCGGGTCGAGTTCCGGGTCGATGAATTGATCAAGCCGCCCGATGGCCCCGGCAAGGGAATGCTGAGGTTGAAGGGCATAGCGAACGAGCTTCCGGGCCGCGTGCTCGCGTTTGTGTTCCAGCAGGATTTCGCGGGCCCTGGTTCGGAGCACGGGGTCTTCCGAGCGGGTCGCACGGCGCAAGGCCGGGTAGGCCGCTTTCCCCAATTTGAGAAGGTGCCTGCGTACGGGTCCGTAGACCCGCGGGGATTCGTCCGAAAGGAGTGCAAGCAGGACCTCGGGGCTATGAGGGCCGGTTTGAGGGTGTTTTCGGGGCAGGGGGTCCATGGGTGGGGGCTTCGAGGGGAAGCCATGGGCTACATCATGCAACCCTTGGGCCAGGATCCCAACCCTGATTCTCAAGACTCTCCCGCCGGGCTTGCCAGTTGGGGCTCGTGTCCATATCCTAGTTGGCTCCAAATCTCGGGAACCCGAATGAGAGGCCTGCGTCGTCAGGTTTACAATGTCGGAATTCACCTTGAGCGTAGGCCCCTAGGGGGCTCCTGACCCAGCAATCCCCATGTCCAGCACACCAAACCGTCGGGTCGTGATCACCCACGCCCTGCGTACGCCCATTGGCCGTTACCTTGGCGCCTTCGCAGATTTTTCTGCGGCGGACCTGGGCGCGTCCTTGGTGACTGACTTGATCACGCGCTCGAAGGTCGACCCGGATTTGGTCACGCGTCTTTACTTCGGTAACGGAAGGCAGGCCGGGGGCGGCCCCAACCTCGCCCGTCAAGTGGCAGTGCGTGGCGGCTTGGGCAATGACTGCACGGCGGTCACGGTCAATATGGCTTGCGGTTCGGGCCTTGAGAGCATCGGCCAAGCCGCGGATTGGATTCGCTTAGGCCGCGCCCGGGCAGTGGTAGCCGGTGGTGCAGAGAGCATGAGCGGGTTGCCGTTCATGCTGCCTGGCTTCCGGCGCGGTTATCGCTTGGGCCACGCCCCGGTGGTGGACTCTATGTATAAGGACGGTTTTGTTTGCCCGCTGGCTGATATGGTCATGGGCGAGACCGCAGAAAAGTTAGCCAAGGAGCGCAACCTTAGTCGCGACGAGCAAGACGGATTTGCTCTCTCCAGCCAGCAAAAAGCCGGTGCAGCCATCGTTGAGGGGCGGTTTGACGCTGAAATGTCTCCGGTGACTGTAGTGAAGCGTAAGTCGACAACCGTGATCGACGCTGATGAGCATCCCCGTCCCAGCGCCACCCTCGAAGGGCTTGGCAAGCTGGCCACGGTTTTTGACGCGGAGTCCGGCACGGTCACCGCGGGCAATGCTTCGGGGATTACCGACGGAGCTGCTGGGGTGCTGCTGATGGACGAGGATCTGGCTAACGAACAGGGCCTTGAGATCTTGGCTTATGTGGGCGAAAGCCGCGATGCGGGGGTTGATCCCACCATCATGGGTATCGGTCCGATCCCCGCGGTACGCGCCCTAAGCGAAGCCAATGGCATGGGCGTCGGTGATTACGATCTAGTCGAGCTCAACGAGGCCTTTGCGGCCCAGGTATTGGCCTGCAACCAGGAATTGGAAATCCCCTCCGACCGTTTGAACGTCAACGGCGGCGCGATCGCCCTTGGCCATCCTATCGGTGCAACGGGCTGTCGCATCGTGGTGACCTTGCTGCATGAGATGCAGCGTCGGGATGTGCAGCACGGTCTCGCGACCCTCTGCATCAGCGGAGGCATGGGCCTCGCCAGCGCATTCCATCGTCAACCAATCGATTGATTTTTATCACTCGACCGCTCAATACACAAACACCTCAAAGAACCAAGGAGTTGAAACCATGAATATCAAGAAAGTAGGCGTCGTCGGATGTGGCCTGATGGGCCATGGGATTGTGCAGGTTGCTGCCCAAGGTGGTTGCACCGTGATTGCCTTGGAAACAGAGCAGGCTTACCTCGACAAGGGCATCAGCCGTATTGAGAAGAGCATCGCCAAGCTAGCCTCCAAGGACGTCAAGAAAGGCAAGTTGACCGAAGATCAGGCCAAGGATTGGGCCACCGAAGTTCGGGGTCGCATCACCGGCAGCATCAACCGCGAGGACTTGGCTGATTGTGACCTGGTGGTGGAAGCCATCGTCGAAGACTTGGACGCGAAGAAGGAACTCTTTGGCGCTCTGGGCAAACTGTGCAAGGCCGAGACAATCTTCGCCTCGAACACCAGCTCCTTCCCCGTTGCGGAAATGGCGGTGGCCTCTGGCCGTCCCGAGCGTTTCGTGGGTCTGCACTTTTTCAACCCGGTGCAGCTGATGCGCCTGGTGGAAGTCGTGCGCACCGATGCGACCGATGAGGATGTTTACGCCGCGGCACGCGCCTTTGGCGAGGCCTGTGGCAAGACGCCGGTTTCCTGCAAGGATACCCCCGGTTTTGTGGTCAACCGTTTGCTTGTGCCCTACATGGTCCAGGCAATCAACATGCTCGATCGCGGGGACGCCAGCGCGGCGGATATCGATGCGGCCATGCAGCTTGGTTGTGGTCACCCCATGGGCCCTTTGACCTTGACCGATTACGTGGGCTTGGACACGACCCTTTCGATTCTTGAGGGCTGGTGCGAGCGCTATCCGAATGAGCCGGCTTTCGGGATTCCCGATTCCCTGCGATCCAAGGTTGCCGAAGGCAAGCTGGGTCGCAAGACGGGTCAGGGCTACTACACCTGGGAGGGGGACAAGAAGAGCTGATGTTAGCTTCAATTCTCTTCATGTTGGCCCCATTGGTCTCGCCCCTGGTGCTCCAGGAAGGCGCGCCCGAGGTGCTACAACCCGTTACTTGGGAAGCGTCGGATCTTTGGATTGCGGGCGCACCCTTCGAAGTCAGCCTCAATATCATCGCTCCCGCCGATGGCATGCAATTGCCCCTATGGGCGTTGACTCCGGCGGCCTTTGACGTCAACGGTAAGGCCCTTGGCAAACGCCCTAAGGGCATGATCGCCTTGGCCCCGGGTCAGGTGGTGGAGACCCGCTTTGATTTGACCGCGGCTATTGCCGGCGTGGGGCCCAAGGGGACTTTCACCCTCGCCTGCGCCCTTGCTGGAAGTGGCGCGGAGAGTCAGGTTCTGTCCCCCGTGCCCTTGGCGGAGGAACTTGACTTCATGACGATTCCTGAAGAGGAGTTGGGTGGCTTTGAAGTAATCATGCTCACCAACCGTGGAGCCATGTGGTTTGAACTCTGGCCAGAGGTCGCGCCCAATCATGTGCGCAACTTCTTGGATCTGGCGTCCACTGGTTTTTACGACGGGTCCCATTTTCACCGGGTGATTCCGGGGTTCATGATTCAAGGTGGCGGAGGTCAACCTGGGAAATCGCCGCCACGCAAGGTCATGGCCGAATTTAACTCAAGCAAGCACGAGGGGGGCGTTCTTTCGGCCGCGCGCCTTGGCAACGACATCAACTCTGCCACAAGCCAGTTCTTTGTGATGCACAGGAACTATCCCAGCCTGAATGGACGCTACACGCCCTATGGCAAGCTAAAGAGCGGTATGGAAGTCGTGGAGAAAATTGTGGTCACGGGTGATTCGCGTTTTTCAGCGAACACTCCCAAGGGATCGACTCCCACCACCCCTCAGAACATCATGCGCGCCATTGTTGTGCGTGCAGGACCCAGCGCTGGCGAAGCCAGCGGTAAGTAAGTAAACCAAAAAGATAAACATGAGCGACGCAAGTAAAACACAAGTCCGTTTCGAAACTGGTCATGGCGACATGCTGATCGAGTTCTTCCCGGAACTCGCCCCCAAGCACGTTGATAACTTCATCAAGCTCGCCAAGAGCGGCTTCTACGACGGCACCAAGTTTCACCGGGTGATCCCCGGATTCATGATCCAAGGTGGCGACCCCAACACCAAGAGCCCCGAGAGCTCCAGCAACAGCTGGGGAACCGGTGGTCCCGGCAGTACCGTGAAGGCGGAGTTCAGCGACAAGCCCCACGTGCGAGGGATCTTATCCATGGCGCGCTCCCAGGATCCCAATTCTGCGGGTAGCCAGTTCTTTGTGGTACACGGGGACGCGGCTTTCCTGGACAACAACTACACGGTTTTCGGTCAGTTGGTAGATGGTCTCGACACCCTTGACGCCATTGTTGGCGGGAAGTGCAAGGCCGGTGGCGAAGGTTCTTCGCCGGTCGAGCCTGTGGAAATCACCAAGGCTCACGTGATCGTTGGGGAATGATCATGGATCTCACCAATTTGCTTTACGGAGTCGAAGGTGGCGTTGCGACAGTGACGATCAACCGCCCCGACAAGTTGAACGCCCTGAACCACCAGACTCTTCAAGAACTGGGTCAGGTGTTCGACGCGGCTCGAGATGACGAGAGCGTTCGCGTCTTGATCATCACTGGATCTGGCGAAAAAGCCTTTGTTGCTGGCGCGGATATTTCCGAGCTGCTCGAAGTTGCGGGTGACGGCGCTGGCGCCGCGACCCTAGCTGGCTTTGGTCAATCGATCCTCCGTAAGCTCGACAACCTGGGCAAGCCCTCCATCGCCATGGTCAACGGTTTTGCCTTGGGCGGCGGTTGTGAACTCGCCCTAGCCTGCACTCTGCGCACCGGCAGCAACACGGCGGTCTTCGGATTGCCTGAAGTTAGCCTCGGCATCATTCCCGGCTACGGTGGGTCGCAACGCTTGGCGCGAATTGCAGGTCCCGGCGTGGCGCGTGAGTGGATTTTGACGGGGGATATGATTCCCGCGGCCGAAGCCCATCGGGTTGGTGTCATTAACCGGATATTTGCACCTGAGGAACTCAAGGAGGGCACCATGAAGATGGTCAAGTCCATTTTGAAAAAGGGACCTCTGGCCCTGCAGTTTGGGATCGAAGCGGTCTTGCGTGGCTGGGACATGTCCCAGGGCGAGGGAGAGGTTATGGAAACCGAATACTTCGGCAAAGCTGCTGAGACTGCGGACATGAAAGAGGGCATGGCGGCCTTCCTCGAGAAACGCAAACCAGTTTTTACGGGCAAGTGACAAGCGGGGGGGCAAAGCCTCCCCTTCAATCAAGAAGCGAGATATAAGGAAATCAATATGACTCAGGACATCGTGATCGTTGGCGGGGCGCGGACCCCCATGGCCGAATATGTCGGGACTCCCGGCTTTGGCAAGTTCAAGAACATCTCGGCTATCGAGCTGGGCGCCCACGCTGCGAAAGCTGCGCTTGCGCGTAGTAAGGTCGCACCTGAGTCCATCGACCATGTGGTCTTCGGGAACGTGCTGCAGAGTTCTTTGGACGCGCTGTACGGCGCTCGTCACATAGGCCTCAAGGCTGGCGTACCCGTTCCCGTTCCCGCTCTGACGGTCAACCGTTTGTGCGGTTCCGGTATTCAGAGCATCATCAACGCGGCACAGATGATTCAACTGGGCGAGGCCACCACTGCCCTCGCTGGCGGTACAGAGAACATGTCCCAGGCGCCTTATGTGATGTACGGCGCACGGGAGGGGTTCCGCTTTGGGCAGGCGCCAGAGATGAAGGACTCGCTCTTCGCCAGCCTGCATGACCCCTACGCGGACTCGTTCATGGCCCAGACTGCTGAGGCCATTGCCAAGCGCCTTTCGATTACCCGCGAGGACCAGGATGCCTATGCGTTCCGCAGTCACGAACGGGGTGCCGCCGCCGTGCAAGAGGGTCGTTTTGCGGAAGAGATCGCGCCCGTCGTGATTCCCACACGCAAAGGCGACATTACCGTGGACGCGGATGATCACATTAGGCCCGGCACCACCGTCGAAGGGCTCGCTCGCTTGCGCGCGGCCTTTGGCAAGGAAGGTACGGTCACCGCCGGCAACGCCAGCGGCATCGTCGATGGAGCCGCCGCCGTCGTGGTCACGACCGATGAACACGCCCGTTCCCAAGGTCTGAACACCCTGGCCGTGATCCGCGGCTGGAGCTACGTTGGTGTCGATCCCAAAGAGATGGGCATCGGCCCCGTGCCTGCGATCCAGCAGTTAATGGAGAAGAGCGGCCTTGCTCTGGATCAAATCGACCGCTTTGAGATTAACGAAGCATTCAGCGCCCAGTATCTGGGCTGCGAAAAGGAGCTTGGGCTCGACCGTGACCGATGCAACGTCAACGGCGGAGCGATCAGCTTGGGCCACCCCCTGGGGGCAACTGGCACGCGCTTGATCTTGAGCTTGGCGTTGGAACTGGGACGCAGTAAAAAACGCTACGGCGTTGCTTCCGCCTGCATAGGTGGTGGTCAAGGCATTGCCATGCTGATCGAGAACACGTCCCTCTAGGAGAACCACTGTGAACCCTTTGATCCACAATGCCGCCAATGGCGGTCGCTTCGTTCGTTTAACACCGGGCAAGCGCGTGCTGTTCCTAACCAAGGATCCGGAGATTATCCGTGCACAGTTGCGCGGTGAGCTCGACTTGCGCATGGAGGATGTCAAGCCGGAAGACTTGCTCGATGACATCAACACGGACACGATGACTCCTGCCTGGGTGTGCTTCCGCCATCGGCCCGAAGAGCTTGCTCTTGACGCCTATGCGGGTTTGCTGGACGATCAGGGCAAGCGAGTGTTCGAGACCCGCGACCTGATCAACGGAAACTTTGAAGTGATCGTCTCGGGTCACCGCAAAGGCACGGGTTCGAGTCGCGAAACCGCGCCCCAGGCTGAACGCTGGAGTGGCGTGCGCTTGGTGATCGCTAGTTCATTCGCACCGATTCACGAGCGTAACAACTTGAACCTCGGGCAGCTGATGGGTGGCTACGACGTGTTGAGTCGCCTGCAGGCGGGCAAGGACATCCCCTTGGAGGAACTGATTGGTCATCACGACCCGGTAACCCAGGTAATGCTCGAGGCCGGCGGCCTGTTCCCCTTTGCTGCGAAATTCCGTGCAGGCGATGTCAAAGTTCCACCTCCCAGTACAGGAGCTCGGTCTATGAACATCGCCGAGAAGATTCTCGCCCGGCAAGTGGTTGGCGGTACGCCCGACCAGACGGTGCAACCAGATGATATCTGCCTTGTGAATGTGGACGGCGGTTACAGCCACGAGTTCACCACCGCCCAGGTGCATCACTTCTTGGAGCAGGAGTACGGCGCTGACTATGAGGTGGTCAACCCCGATAAGTTCGCGATTTTTGAGGACCACCTGCTGTACGCAACTGGCGTCGAGCGCATGCGTCCCTTTGAATCCCAGATCCAAACCCTTCGCGACCTGCAAAACGACTTTCAGAAGCACTCCGGCGTGCGTGATTACTCCGCCGAAGACGGAGTGAGCCCCGGCATTTGCCACGAGATTGCACGGGAAGAGTTCGTCGACCCAGGTGATTTCATCCAGGCCACTGACAGCCACACCTGCATGGGTGGCGGTTCCAACGCCTTGACCTGGGGTGTGGGTGCCACAGAATACGCCGCGTTGATTCACTCGGGCTTCACCACGGTCGAAGTCCCCGAGTCCATCCGGTTCGAACTGGTGGGCGAGCTCGATCCCGGATGTACCGCCAAGGACGTGATTCTGGAAATCCTGAACACCTACGCCAAACAAGAGGACACTCTGAACCGGGTGATGGAATTCGGCGGCCCCGGACTTTCATCTCTTCCTCCGGATGAGCGCGCCACCCTCTGCAACATGGCCACCGAGTGCAGCGCCCGTTCGGGTGTTTGCGAAGGGGACCGTGCTCTTGCGGAGTGGCTCGTCGATCACCGGGAGGGCTTGACCATTGAACAGGTCGAGGCCATGTTCGTCTTCCCAGACAAAGGTGCCACCTATACCGGTGGAATTCACACTGTGGACCTTGGCGTGATCCGTCCCATGGTGGCCGAACCTGGGGATCCTACCTACGGAAAACGTATTGAGGAACTGGCCACCGTGCCCATCGACATCGCCTATGGAGGATCTTGCACCGCCGGCAAGGAAGACGATTTCGACTTCTATGCGCGCGTCTTGCAGGATGCTCTCGACCACGGGCGTAAGGTCGCGGACGGTGTGCAGATGTATGTGCAGTACGGCTCTAAAACCGTTCGGGCCTATGCCCAGGCCAAGGGCTACGACGCGATTTTCAAGGCTGCCGGAGTGACCGTCATCGACCCCGGTTGCGGGGCATGTATCGGTTGTGGCCCCGGCGTTTCCGACAACGCGGACCAGACGACCGTCAGCGCGATCAATCGCAATTTCAACGGGCGCAGCGGCCCTGGCCGTTTGTATTTGGCCTCACCCTTGACCGTTGCGGCTTCCGCTGTGATGGGTCATATTGCTTCTTACCGTCCGGGCATGTTCGCTTCGGCCACCGCCTCATCCGAGGCTTGAATCCTGAACAAGAAATCTCCCATGGCTACCCACGACATTGCGATTATTCCCGGCGACGGTATCGGGCCCGATGTGACCGCTGAGGCATTCAAGGTTGTCGACGCGGCAGCTGAGGTATTCGGTTTCGAACTGAACAAGACCCATTACCCCTTCGGTAGTCAGCACTTTTTGGACACGGGTGAGATCTGGCCCGATGCGGATTTTGAAGAAGTCAAGGGCATGGGCGCCCTGTACCTCGGAGCCATCGGTGACCCGCGCATCGAAGTGGGCAAGATGGAGTTCGGTATCATCGCCAAGGCGCGGTTTGACCTGGACCTGTACCTGAACATACGTCCGATCAAACTCTATGACGAACGCCTTTGCCCCCTGAAGGGTAAGGGTCCCGACGATGTGGACATGGTCATCATTCGCGAGAACACCGAAGGCGCCTACACCGGCATGCATGGTTTCGCGCACAAGGGTCAGAGCTTAGAAGTCGCCACCCAGACCATGGTTTGGACCCGTGCCGGCGTGGAACGCGCCGTGCGCCATGCCTTTGAGATGGCCCGCGCCCGCGGCGGCCGTAAGCATGTGACTTTGATCGATAAGGCCAATGCTCTGCGCGCCCAAGATATTTGGACCCGCGTATTTGCTGAGGTTGCTTCCGATTATCCCGACATTGCTACCGGCCACGACTACATCGATGCCGCTTGCATGCGGATGGTGGATTCCCCCGAGGACTACGACGTGGCGGTGACCAGTAACCTCTTCGGGGATATCATCACCGACCTCGGTGCCATGCTCCAAGGAGGCCTCGGCATCGCCGCTTCCGGAAACATTCACCCGGGCAAGGTTAGCCTCTTCGAGCCGATTCACGGCTCGTTCCCCGAGGCCGCCGGTAAGAACCTGGCCAGCCCGATCGCAGCGGTCCTTGCTGGTTCCATGATGCTCGATTACTTGGGCGAGCAAGAAGCCTCCAGCGCCATCGAGAACATGGTCATCGATCTGTTCAAGTCGGGCCGCCTGAAAGGCGTCGGTGCTGGGGATCACGGCACAAACGAAGTGGGCGACATGGTTGCCGCCGAAGTGCGCCGTGTGGGCACGCCAGGCTGACGGCATAGGGCGAACCGTGACCCCTTCCCCCTTCGTCTGGGGCTTTGGATATGGTTTTCGCCCTGAATACTAGGATAGGGGGATCATGAGGAGGTCATCGTTTGGTCCCGAACGGATTGCTGACCCCGCTCCCGGGAGTCTGCTCCCCTCTCGCTTTGTGGGCGTCCTGGACTCCACAGGTAGTTCACAGGTTAGCCTAGGCTTTGCGGGATCTTCCCCGTTCGAGACCCGGCTATTGCAAGTGCAGGGGCCTTTGCTAGGCATCACGAGCTAGGCCTCGGCGCCCAGTTGGTCTGTGATTCAGGGCGACGCCCGGTAAGGACGGGAGACGATGATTTTCATTTCCATTTTGGGTATTGCCGGTTAGGCTGACTCTCGGTATAGGCCCCGTCACATCACGTTCCTCATTCTTTCCATGTTCAGCTTGTCGATCTACTGCCGCCGCACTCTGAACACGATCCCGCCTAGCGTGGACGAGCGATTGGCAGTTGATAAGCCCCTCACGTCCGCCGCAGGAAGTGTTGGGGCTTTTTCTGTGGCTGCTCGTAGTGCTGGAGAATTCGCATGAAGTTGAAGGTGGCTATCGGCGCTCTAGCCTGGGCTCTTCTGATTTCAGTCATGCATGTCCATCTCAACATCGGCTGGGGATCTTTTTCTGACCGGATCGCAGTCATGCGGGGTCAACAGCGCGCAGAGTTGATGATTGGTTTTCTGCCCGTGACATGACACCTGACCTGCCCCGTCACCAGTTGGGTGACAGAAAACTCCACCAAAGGCACGCTCTTTCAGAGCATTAAATTCACCGACTGGCCCACGGTCAAGGAAGCCCTGATCTCGAAGGATGTGGGGGGTGTGTTCATCCTCGCTCCCATGGCCATGCAGCTCGTGGCGGATGGGGTGCCCATCAAGGTGGTCTACCTGGGCCACCGGGATGGCACGGCGATCGTGGTGGGAAAGGAGTCCAACATCCACGACTTTGGGGATCTGGCCGGCAAGACCGTGGCTATTCCCAGTCGTTACGCCAATCAAAATGTGCTCATGCACCGCTTGATGCGGGAATGGAACATGGCCGAGAACTCGATCGACTTGCGCGAAGTGCCTCCACCCGAGCACCCAACCGCACTCTTGGCTGGCGCCATTGACGCCTACATTGTGGGCGAACCATTTGCCGCCAAAGCGGAAGTGGATGGCTTTGGGCGCGTGCTCTATCAAGCCAGCGAACTTTGGCCGGATTTCATTTCCTGCGTGCTGGTGGTACGCCAGGATTTGATCGACGAGCAGCCGGAGCTGATTCAAGAGCTCGTTACGGGTATCGCCAAGTCTGGCAAATGGCTGGATGAAGACTTGGAGCATCGCCTGGACGCGGCGGAGGTTGCGGGCAAGCGTTACTACTTCCAACCTCCCGAGTTGCTCAAGCATGTGCTTTCCAAACCTCCGGACCGTGTGCGCTACACCCGCTTGACGCCTCTCAAGGAAGAATTCGACGAGATCATGGAGCTTGCCTTCGAGATCGGCGTTCTCTCCCGGCGCGTGGCGTTTGAGGAATATGCCGATGACAGTTTTGCGGGGGGGGTAGAAGGGGCTTCCTGGGATTTGAAAGCCCTGCCCAGGCCGGAAGGCTGGGATAAGGGGGGAGTTCGATGAGTTATTGGCCCCTGTTTCTGTCGTTGATCGCTATTGGGGTTGTGGCCGCCGCCCGCTGGCAGAGTGCGCGCCAACAGTCCGTGCTGTTGCCCTTGGCTATCAGTTGTCTGGTGGTGGTGCTTTGGGAGTTGGCCTGCCGTTGGACCCAGACTCGTGTCTTCCCCACTCCGGGCCAAACCTGGCTCGGTTTGCTGGAGCTGATCGAGAGCAATCGGTTGTGGGGCGACATCGCCGCCAGTCTTTTCCGTGTGACCTGGGGCTTCATCCTCGCCGTGGCGGTGGGGATCCCCCTGGGACTGGTGGTGGGTTGGTCCACGCGCACTTTCCGCGCCCTTAACCCGATCATCCAGGGCCTGCGCCCGATTTCGCCCATTGCTTGGATTCCGATCGCGATCCTGTGGTTCGGCATTGGGGACGGCGCTGGGATTTTCCTGATATTCCTCTCATCCTTTTTCCCGATCACTGTGGGCACCATGGCCGCCGTGCGTAACATCAGTCTTGTTCACCAACGTTCGGCGCTCAACTTTGGCCTGAGCGGGCTCGAGCTCTTTCGGCGCGTGGTCCTGCCCGCTGCTCTACCCCAGATCATTACCAGCTTGCGTATCGCCCTCGGGGTCGCCTGGCTGGTGATTGTTGCGGCCGAGATGGTGGGGATGGACTCTGGTCTTGGTTACCTAATCAACGACGCGCGCAACGCAGGCAGTCGTTATGACTTGGTTGTGGCTACCATGTTGGTGATCGGTGCCATCGGTATCGTGCTCGACTTTTTGATTCGGCGTCTAGAACGGTTTGACGAAGTGCGTTGGGGGTATGCGGAGCGATGAGCATGCAGCCCAAGGTCGTATTCGAGAAGGTGAACAAAGTCTTTGAACGCCGCGGGGCAGATCTGGAGGTCTTGGCCAACATTGACCTGTCCGTAGCTCCCGGGGAATTCGTGTGCTTGCTGGGCCCTTCCGGCTGTGGCAAGAGCACCTTGCTCAATATCTCCGGAGGTTTTGAGCAGCCCACCTCTGGTCGGGTCTTGATCGATGGAGAGCCCGTCCAAGGCCCTAACCCCCGGCGTGTTTTCGTCTTCCAGGAGTACGGCATTTTTCCCTGGGCCAGCGTCTGGGACAATGTGGCCTTGGGCCTGCGACATCTTTCCAAGGACGAGCAGCACACCATCGTTGCCCAGGTCATTGACCTAGTGGGCCTCACAGGGTTCGAGAGCACCTATCCCCAGGAACTGTCCGGCGGCATGAAGCAGCGTGTGGAAGTGGCCCGCGCATTGGCTGTGGACCCCGATGTGATCTTCATGGACGAGCCTTTTGGGGCCCTCGATTCCTTGACCCGTCTATCCCTGCGTTCTGAGCTCATCCGCATCTGGCGCAAGAGCGGCAAAACGATCCTCTTCGTGACCCACGATGTGGACGAGTCAATCCAATTGGCCCAGCGCATCGTGGTCTTCAGCGATCGCCCAGGAAGCATCAAGGAAATCATCCCCGTCCCCCTCGAACACCCCCGAGACTTGGGCAGCCCCGAATACGGCCAGATCAAGAACCATCTGTATGACCTGCTTGGGGTCAGCCACAAGGTGTAGGCCCTATAGGGTGTCTGACCCTATCTGCAGATTACTGGCTCGGTCCGGCGGTGCTGTAGTAGTTCCCCCGGAAGATGGATGCGAGGTCCTTGCCTTCGCCGAGTCGTGTGACTTCGGCGGCGCAGACTTTAAATTCGGCGGTGCCTGTCACAGGATCTCCTTCGTCGTTGGTAAGGAGGTTCGCGCGTGCCTCGGCAAAGTGCAGGGGCGTCCAAATACAGCCTGGGCGCACCTGGCGTGAGACAATGGCAATCACGTCGATGTGGCCGCGTCGGGTGCTGATGCGCACCTGGTCTCCGGGTTGGATGTTGCGCTCTTTTGCATCACGGGGATGAATCTCCACAAAGGCCTCGGGTTGCTTGGCCACGGGCCCCGATTCCCGCCGGGTTTGGGTGGCGGCGTTGTAGTGGTAGAGGGTTCGGCCGGTGGAAAGGAACAGGCCGTAGTCCTTGTCCGGAACTTCCATGGGGGGCCGGTAGGTGACCGCTTGAAAGAGACCCTTGCCGCGCATGATCCCATCGCCGTGCAAGTACACCGTGCCCGGGTGGTCGCTGGTGGGGCAAGGCCATTGGATACCTGTCATGCCGTCCGCTTGGATCTCTCCAAGGCGCTCGTGGCTGATGCCCTTGAACTGGGGCGTGAGCGCAGCCATCTCAGCGTAGATTTCTGCGGGTGATTCGTAGTTCCAGTCCAAGCCGACGGCTTTGGCTAGGTCACTAAGGATACGCCAGTCTTGGCGCGCCTCCCCTGGGGGCGCAACCGCTTGGCGCACCAGCTGAACCCGTCGCTCGGAGTTTGTGAAGACCCCGTCTTTTTCAGCGAAGACTGCGCTGGGGAAAACCACGTTGGCGAAGCGCATGGTTTCGTTGGGGAAAGGCTCTTGGATCGCGATGAATTCGACGCCAGCCAAAGCGGCCTCCAAGTGATGAGCGTTGGGCTCCGAGAGCACAATGTCCTCGCCCATGACGAAGATGCCCTTGATGCTCTCGCCCATGGTCTGCATCATTTCGTTCAGGTTGAGACCTGGTTCTGGGTCAAGTTCACAGTCCCAAGCTTCTTCGAAGTGCCTCTGCACCTTGGGGTCATCCACCATTTGGTAGCCCGGATAGAACACTGGGGTGGCACCCGCGTCATTGGCACCCTGCACGTTGTTTTGGCCGCGCAGGGGGTTCATGCCGCTGGACGGCTGGCCGAGGTGCCCAGTCATCAGAACCAAGTTCGCGAGGGCGTAGACATTGTCCGTGCCGTGGCTGTGCTCGGTGATTCCAAGGGTGTAGTAGATGCCCGCCTTGGGAGTGCTGGCGTATTGGCGCGCGACCTTGCGTAGGAGATCGGGTGCGATGCCCGTGAAGGCCTCGGCCGCCTCGGGGGTGTAATCCTTGACTGCTGCTTTGACCGATTCAAAGTTCTCGGTTTGCTGGGTCACGAACTCATCTGCCACGAGACCCTCAGAGATGATCACATGGGCCATGGCGTTCAAGAGCCACACATCGCTGCCGGGTTTGATTTGGAGGTGATGCTCGGAGATCGTCGTCATCCATACCGCTCGGGGATCCACCACTACAAGCGTCGCGCCCCGGTGCACCGCGCGCTTCATCTCCATGGCGATGATCGGGTGGGCTTCACTGGTGTTGCTGCCAATCACCAGCAAGAAGTCCGCATCCCGGATTTCTTGAATCGAGTTCGTCATGGCGCCTGCACCAAAAGTCGCGACCAGACCGGCCACGGTGGGGGCGTGTCATGTTGCAGAACACTGGTGAACGTTGTTGGTGCCATATCCCTGGCGCGCGAGTTTCTGCACCAGATAGTTCTCTTCCACCGTGCAGCGAGATGAGCTGATGAACGCAAGGGCATTCTTGCCATGGCGTTCCATCACCCCTGCCAGTCCTTGGCTGGTGGCGGCCAGGGCTGCCTCCCAACTGGCCGGTTGTAGTACGCCGTCCGCGTCCCGAATCAGCGGGGTGGTCAAGCGGTCTTCGTGGTTGATGAATTCGTAGGCAAAGCGGCCCTTGACGCACAGGTTGCCGTCGTTGGAGGTGGTGCCCACGGGAGGGCTGGTGACCTTGACCACGAGCCCACGCCCATCATTGGCTGCGGGGTCCACGTTCAGGTCCAGTTGGCAGCCCACTCCACAGAAGTTGCAGGTGCTGCGGACTTTGGTGAGGTCGCTTTCCGGGGGCGCTTGGACCTCTGCTGCCTTGCGCTCGGTCATGGCGCCGGTGGGGCAGGTGTCGATGCAGCCGCCGCACATTTCGCATGTGCTGTCAAGCAGGGATATCCCATCGGCTGTGGAAATCGTGGTCTCGCTGCCACGGCCCGCAAGGGTGATCGCAGTCACGGACTCCACTTCATCGCAGTACCTCGTGCAGCGGGCGCAGGCGATGCACTGGTCCGGGTCGAAGAGGATGTAGGGGTTGTCGTCCTTGATGCTGCCCCGCCGCTTGGATGGCAGTTGCCCCCAATCCGTGGGGGCGCCTACTTCACGCGCCATGCTGGCCAGTTGATTGGGCGCTCCGCCCTGGCCGTGTTCTTGGGTTCCGTCGTGGTCGGTTAGGTAAAGGGCCAAGAGGGTCTTGCGGTGGCGATCCACGCGCTCGCTCTCGGTGTTCACCTTCATGCCTTCTGTGGCCGGGGTGGCGCAGGCGGGCAGGAGGCGCCGCGCGCCTTCCACTTCGATCAGGCAGGTACGGCAGGCTCCCACGGGCTTCAGTCGCGGGTCATGGCAGAGGGTCGGGATCGAAACATCCGCGCGATTTGCCGCGTTCAGAATCGTGTCCCCCGGGCGGAGTTCCACCACGTGTCCGTCGACCAAAAGGGTTTGTGTTGTAGGGCTCATGAAAAGTCCTCTGGGAAATACTTGAGGGCACTGGTCAAGGGCAGTGCGGCCGCTTGGCCTAGGCCACAGATCGATCCCTCATTCATTTGCCAGGCCACGTCCCCCACATGGGCCAGGCCCAGGGATTTCTCTTGGCCCTTGACTGCTGCGTGAAGGTAGTGCGTACCGATGCGGCAAGGTGCACATTGGCCACAGCTTTCTTCTTCGAAGAAGCGGAGTTGTTCTTCTGCCGCCCAACGCATGTTGACCGTGTCGTTCAAGACCACCACCCCGGCCGAACCAAGCATGGACCCGAGTGACCCTAGGCCTTTGAAGTCCAGGGCCCGACCGCGCTCGCTGGCAGGCAGAAAGCCCGAGCTCGCGCCGCCAGGGGAAAATGCCTTGAGTGTGCCCACATATCCACCTGCGGTCTCAACGAGCTCGTCGAGGGAAATGCCAAGAGGCAGTTCGTAGGTGCCGGGATTTTGAACGTGGCCGCTGATGCAGTAGAGCTTAGTTCCAGGCTCCGTGCGCCCAAGGTTTTTGAACCAAGCCCCGCCCTTAAGGACGATCCCGGGGATGTAGGCGATGGTCTCCACGTTGTGCACCAAAGTCGGCTTGCCCCAGAGGCCAACCTCAACGGGGAAGGGTGGCTTGAGACGTGGCATGCCGCGTTTGCCTTCAAGAGCTTCCAGCAGGGCAGTTTCTTCCCCACAGATATAGGCCCCTTGGCCCGCGTGCATATGAAAGGTGATGTCTGGGTACCGGTTGGTTTCCTCTAGCTTCGCGATCGCCTGGGCTATCACTCCGCTGGGCACTTCAAATTCCCCACGCAAGTAGAGGTAGACTTCGCTCGCACCGGTCGCTGCCGCTGCGATGGCCAAGCCCTCAAGCACGAGATCTGGACGGCGCATGAGTACCTCCCGGTCTTTGAATGTACCGGGTTCACCTTCGTCCGCATTCAGCACGATGTAGCGTTTCTGTACTGCTTGACCCGCCACCGCACGCCATTTAATGTGCGCGGGGAAGCCGGCTCCACCGCGCCCCTGGAGTCCGCTCTCTTCCAAGAGATCGAAAAGCGCCGCGGGGCCCATCTTGTTGGCGGCTTTAAAAGCCTCAGCGGACCAGTCGGGTTCCCCCAAGAGATTCAAGGCGTGGGTACCCATGGACTGGGTCTCGGGCCCGATCGTTCCAAGCCAAGCAGTCTCACTGTCGGTGGAACAAAGGTCTTCTACTTTGCCGGCGCTTCGGGTTGCGTCCTCGACAGTCACCGAGGGCAGGGTGCGTCGGTCGCGCAGCACTGCCGGGGCGCGGTCGCAGGCGGCGAGGCAAGAGATCTCTTCGGTGGGCAAGCCCGCGGCCTTGCAAGCACTCAGTACTTCGCGCGATCCGGCCAGCTGACAGGAAAGTCCTCCGCACACGCGCACCCGGGCTTCGGGTCGGGCGAGGAGGTGATAGAAACTGCCGACTCCGTAAATGTCAGCCTCGTGCAGTCCTGTGTCCCGGGATAGGACGCGGGCGACGCCCTCGCTGAGGCCGCCGGCGGAAGCGAGGCGGTCGGGAACGGTACTGCGGGGATCGTTGGGGGAACTCACTAGGTATATGGTACCGGGCCTTTGGCCGTTGATAAGTGGCATTCCTGGGCCTTAGGAGGCGATGTGGATCGACGGGAGCTTTCGCTCATGCCTGAAATACTCTGCAGCGGGGGGGCGATTGACCGCTCACAGCCCGGGGCCGCTTCTCAGCCAGAAGGGTCCACTCCGTGTCCGGCAGGGGTGAAACGTGTATTGGTGCACCACGAAAGGGAACTAATCGGCATCCTAGAGGGTCCAACAGGTCGGTTTGGGCCCCCGGGCCCCTGTTCAGACTCTCTAACCCCTTTATCATGCATTTCAAAGTCACCTCCCTGGCCCTAGCGGCCTTGGTCCTCACTCCTTCTCTCTTCGCTCAAGGCAATGACCAAGATGGGTTCCAGCCCTTTGTGGAAGAGCCCGGCATCATCGAGTTTTCCGGCGTGCTATGTGCCCGCCCGGTGCAACTCAGCGACGCTCTTCTGCTTGGTCTCGACCAGGCCCAAGCTCAGGACTTACGCGATGAGGCTCTTAGCCACTTGCTTGCCTTTGAGGTCAACACCTATGTGCGCGCCACGGATGAATTCCTGATCACACTTGGTCCGGGAACTCGCGAAAACGAGGCGGCACGAGCATTGATGGCAACCGGCGCCTTCGAATACGTGGAGCCCGACTGGATGTGCTATCCGGTTGCCTGCCCCAGCGATTCTCAGTTCAGCGGCCAGTGGCATCACCAGGCCAACATCATGGAATCCTGCGACGGCTGGGATCTGGAGACGGGTGACCCCAGTGTCGTGGTTGCGATCTGTGACACGGGTGTTTTGACCAGTCACGAAGACTTGCAGCTCCACCGGGAAGAAGGCTTTCACGCCCCGTCCAACACCTGGGAGAACTCCGGCGGAGACATCAGCCCGATTGCTTCCCACGGAACGATGTGCACGGGTTCAGCCTGTGGTAACGGTAACAACGGGATTGGTATTTCTGGTGTGGGCTGGAACCTGGGGCACCGCATGATGCGAGTGACCGATGACTCCAGCGGCGGAGCATCTCTTTCTAACCTGACCCTTGCTGCGCGCACCGCTGCCGAAGTTGGAGACAAAGTCGCCAGCGTGAGCTACAGCGGCGTGCAGTCCGGCAGCGTGGATTCCACTGGTGCTTACATCCGATCATTGGGCTCCCTTCTGATCTGGGCGGCTGGCAACAGCGGTCAGAACATGACCGGAAGTCGCGAGGACAACGTGATTGTTGTGGGTGCGACCTCCTCCAATGATGCGCGCTCGAGTTTTTCAAACTTTGGCCCCTTCGTTGATTTGATGGCCCCCGGTTCCGGGATCTTGACCACCGACTCGGGCAACTCCAGCGACTACGCGTCGGTCAGTGGCACGAGCTTTTCCTGCCCGATCACCGCTGGAATGTGCGCCATGATTTGGAGCGCAGATCCCTCACTCACTCCCCAGCAAGTCGAGGATCTGCTGCGTGCGTCCTGTGACGACCTTGGGGCCGCTGGTTTGGACGACGACTACGGCTACGGCCGGGTTAACCTTCGGAAGGCCATGGAAGATGCCCTGCGTCCCGTGCTCATTGAGGTTCTTAGCGAACTCCCGACCTTCCTCGACCCCGCAGGTGGCGACGAGATCGACTTTCGGGTAACTGCGGGCACATCGGTGCCCGCCCCCGGTACGGGCGAGTTCTGGATCAGCACCGGTTCAGGCTTTAGCCTCGCCTCGGTGTCCCAGACTTCCACGAACAACTACACGGCGACGTTCCCCGCGGCCCCCTGTGGCTCGACGGTCCAGTTCTATGTGGGAGCCCAGGACACTGGGGGAACCACATACTTCGAGCCGTCCTTGGCTCCTGCGGTGACTTGGTCTGCTGTTGCGCAAATCCCCGTGGCCGTGTCCGATGATGACTGCGAGGTCGCGTCCGGATGGACTACAGGGATTGCCGGCGACAATGCCACCACCGGGGTCTGGGAGCGGGGCAACCCGATTGGCACTTCCGCCCAACCGGAGGACGACCACAGTTCACCAGGATCCGATTGCTACTTCACGGGTCAAGGCAGTAATGGCGGTTCCCTGGGCGAAAACGATGTGGATGGAGGCACCACCACATTGGTTTCCCCGAGCTATGACTTGACTGGTCTCACTGATCCCACCATTAGCTACTTCCGTTGGTACAACAACGCGACCGGCGGCTCGCCCGGAGCCGACACATTTACCGTTGAAATTTCCGATAACGGGGGTGGCTCCTGGAGCACCGTCGAAGTTGTCGGCCCCACGGCTGATGCTTCAGGTGGTTGGATCCAGCACAGCTTCCTGGTCTCTTCGATCGTGTCGCCCTCGGCGAACGTCCAGTTGCGTTTCATGGCATCCGACCTTGGCACCGGGTCGATCGTGGAAGCAGCTATTGATGATCTTGCGATCACCGATGAATCCTGTTCGGACTGTGGCATTTCCACCTACTGCGCCGCGGGGAATAACTCCACCGGCACAACGGCCAAGATTGGTTGGAATGGAACGAGTTCCATTCCCTTCAATGACTTAGTGCTTACCTGCTCTGATCTGCCGAATGGCGAGAATGGCCTGTTCATTCAGTCTCTCGATACGGACACGGTCCTGGTTGGCAACGGGCTCTTGTGCCTCGGCACGAACACTCTGGGTTTCTTCATTCGGCATGGTGTGGTCAACTCCGGCAATGCGGGTATGGTTAGCTACGCCTTCGACAACACAGCGCCTCCGGTTCCCGCAGGTCAAGTGGCTGCGGGCGAGACCTGGTACTTCCAGTTCTGGTTCCGCGACAACGCCGCTGGCGGAGCGGGCTTCAACTTCTCAGATGGCTTGAGCGTGACATTCTGTCCGTGATCCAGAGAGGCTGAAAGCCAGTGTTTTGGGCTCCTTGAGCCCCCTTCGCGAACAGGCGGGACCCGGATTTTCCGGGTCCCGCCTATTTCTTTGCTTGGCTCAAGCTGCCCTGGCGTGATGAGTTGGTTGACGACGACTTTTCCGTCAATACCTGGAGCAGCGACGTCGCCAAGGTCTGGATCTGGCTCGGCCTGAGCTTGCAATCCCCCTGCCCTGGCCTCACGCGGGGAATGGGGTGGTTTTGTACCTGGTAGCGCACTACTGGATTCGCCCCGGCCCTCGATCTGGGTATCCTCTCCGCCCGTGGCCTCCCCCAAGCGATATTCGGTCCTGCGCGATCCCGTGCACGGTGACATTTATTTGACCCACGAGGAGCTGCGGCTGCTCGATACGCCCGAGATGCAGCGCTTGCGAGGCGTCCGCCAGTTGGGCGCGGCGCACCTGGTGTTTCCTGGGGCGATGCACACGCGCTTTGAGCACTCGATAGGTACGGTTCACCTGGCCCAGAAGCTGATTGACTCGGTCAATTTGTCTTTCCAACTGGACCCGGCTAGAACCCTGCCGGTGAACGATGAGGAGGCCCGCGTGATTCGCGTCGCGGCTTTGCTGCACGATGTGACCCATGTGCCCCATGGACATAGCCTCGAAGACCAGGATGGTTTGTTCGAGCGTCACGATTCGGCCTATCGTTACGAGCGCATGTTCGCCCCGTCTCGCGCCCTTGGCCGGGTCTTGAGAGAACTTCGTTTGCACGGCCAAGTCATGAGTGTCTTGACCAAGCCTGGGACACCGGGACGAGAAGAGGTCCCGCCTTACTGGTCCCAGATAATTGGCGGCACCATTGCGGCGGATATTCTCGACTACCTTGCCCGGGATGCTTACTTCACCGGCCTCAAGGTTGCGGTGGACGAGCGTGTGGCCAGTTACTTCAAGGTCGATCGCGCCACGAGCAACCTCTACATTGATCTCGCTAAGCGTGACCTCTTGCGCGAAGACATCTTGAGCGAGATCGTGCGCTTGCTGGATTCGCGCTACACCTTTAGTGAACGGGTCTACTACCACCATGCAAAGGTCGCAGCAGGAGCCCTAGTCGCCCGTGCCGTGGAACTCTGCGTGCGTGCAGAGGTCTTGGGCGAGGAAGACCTCTACGACTGCACCGACGAGTCCCTTCTGGATATCCTCCTGACGGCCAGCGCCAAAGCCAAGGACCCCGACCTTGTCCGCACGGTTTCGGACCTTGTCCATCGCTATCGTGGCCGGCAGCTCTACAAACGGGCCTGCGTCTATCCGCGTTATGAAAACGAGAAAGCGCAAGAGGAACTGACCAGCCGCTTTTTCTCCTCTGGGGGAGCCGCTCGCCGGATTGAAACCGAGGGGCGTATCTCGGAATTGGTGCACTTTGCCACAGGCCAAAAGGTTCAGATCATCATCTACTGTCCCGCCAAGCGTATGCAGCTCAAGGAAGCACGCATCCATGTGCTCTGGCCTGGTGCAAGCTTGGTGGAGCCCCTTTCCGCCTATGCGGATCGCGTGCCGCGCCTGAATGATCTTTCCCGGGCTTATCGAGACCTTTGGAAGTTCTACGTGCTGGCCGATACTTCGGATCCTGTCGTTCTGCGCAAGGTCCAGGAAGTCGCGGCCTCGGAATTGGTCGGAGCAAGCAACGTCTACAGCATCCCTGACTGAATCAGCGTTTCCTGGGACCCATCAGCCCTTGGCTTCGATGGCGTCGAGCAGTGCAGTCAAGTCAGAATCCGTTGTGTTTGGGTTGCTGGCCACCAGCCGGAAGGTCGCCGCACCGTCGAGGGATGCGTAGTTGATCAGGAAGGAGCCCTCTCGGGCGAGTTGGGATCGGATTCTGATCGTGGCCTCATGTTCCAGCCGCGGCCATTCTGCCGCCGGGGCATCCCGTTGGTCCGGAGGTAAGTAGCGGAAGCAGACATTGGGGCCCTCTTGGTCCCGGATCAACCGGAAACCGGGGCGCTCCGCGAGCAGCTGCCGAAATTTCTGTGCTTGGTCGAACAGCCCATCCACTCGTCGTTCGAAGCCGATGTCTCCGTGCACTTGCCAAGCAAACCAGAGCTTGAGTGCGTCCACTCGTCGACCACATTGCAGACTCCGGTCCCCCAAGTTCCATTGGGGATCGGAGTCCTCATGGAGCAGGTAGTCCGCGTTCATGGCCAAGGCAGCCTCAAGGTGTCCAGGCTCGCGCATGAGCGTGGCCGACGAGGCGAGGGGAATACCCATCATCTTGTGGGGATTCCAAGTCATGGAATCGGCCAATTCGCTGCCAGCCAGCAAGCCGCTGTATTTCTTCGAGAGCAACGCGCTGCCCCCGTAGGAACCATCAATGTGCAACCATAAACCATGTCGCCGGGCGACCGCGGCGATCTCACCAATCGGATCAAATGCACCCGCGACGGTCGTCCCCGCGGTAGCGGCCACGTAGAAAGGAGTGCGGCCTACACGCTTTTGCTCTTGAATTAGTCGTTCCAATTCATCCACGCGCATACGGCCCACCTCGTCTACCGGCACGGAGATGGTTGCGTCATGGCCCAGGCCGCAGACAATGCCCGCCCGGGGAATCGAATAGTGGGACTCGGCGGAAGCGAACATCACAGGACGTTCGCCTTCCCGGAGGCCGTGTTGCTTCACATGGGGGAAGGCCCGTTGCCTTGCGCTTAACACGCTCATCAGGTTAGAGATCGATCCGCCCGGCGCAAAAACCCCTTCGCCTTCGGGAAAGCCGACCAGGTCACACAGCCTCTTGATCAGGGCCACCTCGACCACCGTGCCTACGGGAGCGGCTTCATAGGTGTACATGGATGTGTTGCTCAGGGCCGTGATCCACTCACCAACGATGGCTGCCGGATCGCTGCCACCAAAAAGCTGGTTCACAAAACGCGGATGTCCCGTGCGGACACTGAAGTGCAAGGTCTTGCGCGCGATCTCCAAAACGCTTCCAAGCCCGCGCCCCTCTGCGGGTAGTTCCAACTCCAAGGCCTGGGTCAAGTCTTCCGGCCCGATCCAATTCACTACCGGTTGGTTTGGATCCGATTGTTCCTGCAGGCTTTCTGCCGCTAGGCGTGCAGCGTTCTCAAAAAGGGCGGCGATCTCAGCTTGCTGACTGGTCATGGAGTGTGCCCTGGCGGGGGACCAGAATAGGATAGCCCTCTCGGGCCCTTCTTGCCCAATATCATCGAGATCCTATCTCCCATTTGACTTCTTGCACGACCCGTTGGAGCCTTCATACGAGGTTCCGTAGGGCGCTGCGGGTCGAGCAGGTCTAAGATAGGAACGTTCCAGATCACTCCCATCCCAACGAATTCCCCCATGGCACAGGTCAAGCACTTCGGCGTCTTTGAGTTTCAACCCCAGGTGACCGAGCAGGACATCGACGAATGCTTCGGTGCCCTCAAAGGAATGGTGGGGAAGATCCCTGGACTGGAAGAAGTCCTTTGTGGGCCCTACGAAAGCGGCGAGGGTCTGAACGACGGATATACCCACGGGTTTGTGATGACCTTCGAGAGCAGTGAAGCTCGAGATGCTTACCTACCTCATCCCGATCACGAGGTGGTAAAAACACTGATCCTGCCCCGGCTCGCTCGCATTGTTGTCTTCGACTTTTCCGTATGAGTTTCCTCCATATAAGCCTGCTTGCCAGTGTCTGTTGTTGTTTGCCCGTGTCAGCTCAAGATGAGGCCCCCGGGGTCAGCATCTTTGACGGGGAGACCCTTTCCGGCTGGGGCACCCTGGAGGGGGACCGGCAGTGGTGGCGTGTGGAAGACGGAGTCATCACAGGTGGCTCTCTGACCACCAATGTTCCCCACAACACTTTCTTAGCCACGGACGCGGGCTATGGGAACTTCGATCTGAACCTTGAGATCCGCATCACCGGCGCAGGTGGTTTTGTGAACTCAGGCATTCAGATTCGCAGCCGCCGGGTTTCTGATAGCTCAGAGATGACGGGCTATCAGGTGGACGCGGGGGATGGATGGTGGGGCAAGCTCTATGACGAATCCCGACGCAACCGGGTGCTGTCTACCTCTAAGGACCTCACGGCTGTGGAAGCGGCGGTCTTGCCGGGGGAATGGAACACCTACCGCATTCTGGCCGTTGGCTCGCGCATCCGATCCTGGATCAACGGCGTCCCGGCCCTGGACTACATCGAAGGCGAACTGGACATTCCCCTCGATGGACAAATCGGGATCCAGGTGCATAGTGGTGGCAAGGCGCTCGTGCAGGTACGCAACATTCGTTTGAGCAAGCTCTCTGCGACCTCTGGTGCCATGACCTGGCGGCGTTGGGACAAGCAGCAGTCGCTCAAGAATCAGGGCAAGGGTGAAATCCAAAGTGCGCAAGCGGAGCGCGCGGGGTTCACCCTCGCACCCGGTTTCAGCGCCGAGTTGGTGGCCTGTGAACCGGAGAGCAATAAGATCGTGGACATCGCCTTTGATGACCACGGGCGTATGTGGGCTGTGACCGCCGTGGAGTACCCCATCGATGGCAACGAGAGTTCCGAAGCCGCAGCGCTATACGCCCGCGGCGGGCGTGATCGGGTATTGGTGTTCGAGACTCCTTGGGCGGAGGGCGTGCAGGTACCCCGCACTTTCGCCAAGGGCTTAGTGATTCCCATGGCGATCTTGCCCACCGGGGTGCGTGGTGCGGAAAGCGTACTGGTGGGAGAAGGCGCGAACATTTGGCGCATGAGCGACACGGATGGGGATGGCCTCGCGGACAGCAAAGAAGTGGTACTCAGTGGTTTTGGCATCCAGGATTCGCACCTCTTGCCCCACCGCTTTGTGCGTGCTCCAGGGGGCTGGGTCTACATGGCCCAGGGTGCGTTCAATTCGTCCCAGGTACGCACCACCGCCGGTGTGGAAACCACTTTCAACCAGTGCAAGGTGGGACGCTTTCAATTGGATGGCAGCCAGTTTGAGATCGCAGGGGTTGGGCTCAACAACATTTGGGGTTTTGTGATCGACCGGGAGGGGGACAAGTGGATCCAAGAGGCCAACGACCTTGGCTTCCCCCTGGTTCCATTTGAACACGGCGCAAGTTACCCAGGAATCGGCAGTCACCGCTTCCGATCCCATACTCCCTTTCGTCTTCCCCTTGCGGAATTTAAAATGGGGGGTACGGGGCTATCAGGGCTCGCCTTGAGCGAAGATCGAGGAGGCTTTCCCAGTCCTTGGGACCGCACGTTTCTCCTCGCGAATCCGATCCTGAGCAAGATTCAAGGGATTCGGGCCAGCCGTTCCGAGACGGAGCTCAGCGAGGTTAGTTTGGAACTCGCCCCGGAATTTCTGACTTCTCTCGACAAGAACTTTCGGCCGGTCGCGATTCACTTTGGCCCCGATGGCTGTCTCTATGTGGTGGATTGGTACAACCCGATCATCTCCCACAACGAGGTGTCGCGGGACCATCCGGACCGGGACAAGACCAATAGTCGTGTGTGGCGTATTCGGCATGAGTCCCAGGAGCGCACGCCCCCTGTGGACGTGGCGAGCCTGACAAATCCCGAGCTTGTGAGTACTTTGGATTCCAAGAGCACTTGGGCTTCGCGTGCTGCTTGGCACCAGATCGGGGCACGGCGCGCTCTGGAGCTAGTCGACGAGTTGGAGGCAATGGCCCAGGATCATGGCGCACGAACTTCTGCCAGGGTCTTGGCCCTTTGGTGTCTTGAGGACTTGGGCAGCTTGCGGGCAGAAGTGCTTGGGAATTTGTTCAAGGACCAAGAATCCGCGTTGCGGCGGGAAGCGGCGCGGCTCACCGTTCAGGTTGCGAAGAATACCGATGATCTAGCGCATATGTTGGCTTCGGCTCCCGGTGAGTTGGACCCGCGGGTGCGTTTTGCGGTGATCGATGCTCTGGGAGCAATGGCCCCTATGAGCGCGAGTCATACGGGGCTCCTTCTGCGAATGGCGCGCCCCTTGGACGCGGCCGGCTCGAACCGGCTTTGGGCTGCGGACATCGCCTTCGAGCGCAGTAAAGTGCGTGTGGCCTTGGAGGGCCACAGCCAAGAAATTCAGGCCTTGGTCGAGACACCAGGGGCGGTCTCGGAGCCTCTGTTCGCCGCGGTCTGCATGGGTGGCAGCGCCGGAGCCGAGGTCTTGGCCAAGGAACTCGCCCGCGCGGGCTTGGTGCCCAACAAGCAACAGCTGTCGCTCTTGGGGCAGCACACCGATCAACCATCGGTGCGGGAAGCGGTGGTGGGACTGCTGGCCGCGCCCGTATCGCGCAAGGCGACTCTTGGTTTGGTGTTGGATCAAGGCGAGCGGTGGGCGAGCAAGGACCTCGCGCCTATCTTGATCCGGACCCTACGGGCACTTGTGCAGGAGGAGCCCGGAGGCGCGTCGGAAGACTTGCTCTTGCGCAGTGCGCTAGAGTTGCGGCTGGTTGACCTGGAACCGGACGTGAAGGCCTTGCTGCAAGGATCCACTGCAAAACGAGCCCAAACATGTCTCGCCGCTCTTTCTGAGTTGGGTAGTGATGACGCCGAACTCTTCTTTGCGTGGGCCAAGGCCGAGCTCCCCGGTAGTCCCGTGCGGCGCGTGGCAGCGGATGCCTTGGCGCGCATTCCTGGAGATGAGGCCTTTAGCTTGGCAGTTGAGCTTTGGCCTTTCCTTGGTGCCAGTTTACGTCAGTCGGTGTTTACGTCACTGTTGGCCAGCAATGCAAGGGCTAGGCGTCTAGCCGAAGCCCTTATGGAAGGAGACATCACCATGGACTTCCTTGACGCCCGAGGCATTGCACGCCTGGAAGATGTTCTTGGCCCTGACCCTCTCGTGGAATCCCTGCGCGAGGAAGTGGCCCGCTCTTGGGTTTCTGTGTTGCACTTCAACGGAGGCGGCGAGGATCGCGTGGACACGAACCTAACCATCGACGGCCCCTTCACTCTTGAGGCCTGGGTGCGCATGAAACCCGGAATTACAAACGGCGACGGGTTGCTCATGGGTGAAGGCAACTTTGATTTCAATTTCGCCGCGGGCCTCCCCCGTCTTTGGTGCGGACCAAACTTCAATGACGTGATCATCGCCACGCGTCCCATTATCCCGGGAGTCTGGACCCACGTGGCCATGACCCGGGACGCGTCGGGCTTCATGTGCCTTTACTTGCAAGGGGAACTGAACCAGACTTCCCACAAGCCAACGCCCGAGCGCTTCGAGGGCTTGGACGTCGGGGCCACCACTCCTCCCAGCGGTACCCATGGCCACATGGCCCAGTGGCGCTTGTGGGGTAGAGCGCGCAGCGCAGAAGAGATTGCTCAAGCATCGCGTCTGCAATTGGATGTCAGCGCCCACGAATCTCTGATCCTGGTCCTGCCGGGCCAAAGCGTCAAGTTGCTTGGCGACACCAAGATCGAGCGCATCCCCCTAGGCCCGCCCACCCAGACTCCCGAGGAGGCCGCTGCTGAATCCGCTCTCTTCGAGCGATTCCGTTCCTTGGGTCAGGCGCCCGCCGACCTCCCCCGGGGCCAGGCACTCTTTGCCACCCACTGCGCCGCTTGCCACGTTGTCGCCGGGCAAGGCGCGGACATCGGCCCGGTTCTCGACGGGGTTGGCGCGAAGAAAATCGAAGGCCTATTGCGCTCCATCCTGACCCCCAACGCCGGTGTCGAATCCGGCTACCGCACCTTGCTTGTGGAAACCGGCGGCGAGCTCCTCGATGGATTCTTGGCGGGCCAAGACGAGGCCTCGATCCTCCTCCGCCGCCGTGACCGACCCGACCAAAGAATCCCCCGGGAGGAAATCACTTCCATGCGCTTCGACCGTTTGTCCCTCATGCCCGAGGGCTTGTTGGATCCACTCACGGACCAGGAAGTCAGCGACTTGCTCGGTTATCTGTTAAGCCTCTGACCCGGGAAGGTGGCTGGCGAACACTTCTCGGGGCAGTCGCTTGCCGAGATCCCGCTACTTGGTTTCCTTCCCAAAACGCAACTCAATGGTCTTCGCCCGATGACCAGCTGGGGGCAGAGTCGTCACGAAGAGGCGGTCGTATTGCGTGTCGCCCAGGGCGGGAACTCCGTCCAGGCTTTCGAGCTCGGCAATGTCCCCACCTAGGGCCAGCACGAGGCTGGGGGTTGTGTTCGAGTGCCCTGCCACAAGTGCCACCGAGCCCGGCGGCAACCCCGCGAGCTGCTTGGCGAAGCCCGAAAGGTCCCGTGGAGAGTACTCCTGGATCTCAAGCTTCATGGCCTCGGCCGTGGGAGCCACCGTGGCCCGGGTGCGACGGTACGGCGTGGAATAAATATGAGTGACGCCAGAGCTTGCCAGCATTCTCGAAAGCTCACGGGCCCGCA
This sequence comes from Planctomycetota bacterium, assembly GCA_028823345.1. GTDB lineage: Bacteria > Planctomycetota > UBA1135 > UBA1135. The sequence continues at coordinate 64 of JAPKBR010000037.1, read as the reverse complement.
TGACCCCCGCCTCGGTCAATTTCGGGTCTTTGCGCTCCGTCCTATCTTTTTCCGCATGCCGCAC
>JAPKBR010000036.1 GCA_028823345.1 Planctomycetota bacterium | reverse complement strand
GCCTCACCGACTTTCGCATGACGCCAACCACGCCCGACCGAAACGGTCCACAATCTCAGCTGCGGGTTCGACCTTGTGCACCCCGGCGACACTCTTGCCTGCTTGGTAGGAATCCCGGTAGGTCAGCCCTTGAGTGCTCGAGCGTTTCAGGCTGCGCAGCGAGCGCAGGGTGTAGTAGGTGCGCACCCAGTGCTTGGTCTTGCGGCCACGAAGTAACCAGCGCGCGATGGGGCCGGCCCGATAGCCCACCTTGTCCAGAACAGGATTACGCAACACGGAAACGTCAATGCCAGAGAGCTTGTCGGTCAGAACTACGTCCTCTTCATCCGCCTTGACAATCGCCTGGCGATAGGAATCATGCACGGCGCATTCAGGTGTGGCGATGAAGCGCGTGCCCAGTTGACATCCTTCATAGCCCATTTCCAGAGCCTTCACAAACCCAGCCTCGTCGCCAATTCCACCAGCGCAGACCACTGGTTTGTTGAGAGGTCCTAAATCCGCCAAGACAGCCGCAGGGTCCAACTTACCCGCGTGACCCCCAGCTCTATTGTTGACTGCGATGAAACCGTCCACATTCGCCTCAAGAGCTTTTTCGGCCCACCGGCGCTCGGTCACATCGTGGTAGACCTTGCCCCCGACCGAGTGCACCACATCACAAACCCAGGCGGGATTGCCGAGGGCCGTGATGAAAAAGCGAACATCGCGATCCAGCGCCTCTTCGATCCAAGTGCGCATGCGCTTCTCATAGGCCTTGACGCTCTTTTCGACGATCGCATTGAAGCCCAGTGGCTTGTCAGTCAAGTCACGCACTCGATCGAGCCCAGCACTGAAGGAGCCGCTATGTACATAGGCAAAGGACAGGGGTTGAATGACACCGAGGGCGCCGGCTTCGCTGACCGCAGCCACCAACTCCGGGTTCGAGCACGGATACATGGCGCCACAAATCAGGGGGTAGCGCACGCCGGCATCACGGGTCAGGGCCGTGGATGGCTCGCTCATGCGGAAGCCTCCGGCTTGGGTCCCAAGCGCCAGATGATGCGGCCGATGGCCACCCGATCTCCCGACAAGTCAAAGATCTCGGCCTCGACAGTGTGCTCCATGTCCTTGTCGATGATCCCTGGAGCCCGGGCTGTGCTGCGCACGGTCAACAGTCCGCGGGCTTTCTTTTCGTAGTCCATTTCAATGTGAGTCACGATGCCCCGTGCGCTTGGGGGCAAACCGGACAGCATGGCTAGGCCACTGGCCAACTCTGCCAAGTTGATTAAAGCGATCGCATGGATCGAGTTCAGATGGTTGTGCACGCGGCGCCGGTCCGGCAGCTCTAATTCGCACGCCCCCGGAGCAAGCCGGGTCACACGAGCCCCGATGGAACCGGAGTAGGGAACGCCCCAGCCCAGTAGAATTGAGAAAATGCGGCGCCCTAGGGCCGTCCCCCCAAGGCGAGCCCAGGCCGCCATGATTCGTGTGGGATTCATGGGCCTTAGCCTAGCGGCAAGCCGCGTGCGGTGCTACTCGGCAAACGCCCCGACGAAGGGGAATCGACAAAACTCCCCATCCAGCGCTTTCACGAGCCCGTAAATAGGTAGCCCAAAACCAAGCACACCAACAACGGCGCCGCAGACAATCGCAACCGGAATCAGGACGATCGTCAACGCGCTGATGACAAGCAGGATCCCCATGATGAACACAAAAACATTGAGGGCCAGGGCCTGCTTGGCAGCACGCTCTTCCTGAGATCCATCCTCCGCGCCCATCATCATTAGAATTGGCGCGATAACACCTCCGAATGGGATCACATATCCGGCAAGGCCAGAGATGTGAGCAAGCGCAACACTGTTTTGATTTGCTTCGTCGATTCGTTCCATGTTCAAGATCTGGCTTGGGGTGGAGGATTAGGCCCTGGAAGGTAGACCCCCAGGGTTCTTATTGGGCGTTTTTCTTTTCCCCTTTCACCGCCGCCGAGATCTCTCGACCTTCAGGATGGGCCCAAGCGCCTCTGCCAACACTTCCGCCTGGTGAAAAAAGCCCAAGTCAGAAGGATGAGAGCCATCCACCGTGTCCCCATCGGACAATAGGCTCGCGCCCTTCACGAGGGTCAGCCCCCTCACCCTCTGCTTGCGCAATCGCTCCAGCCCGTCTGTCAGGGCTTTGCGGTTGGCCGCCTGGTGAGCGCGTTTGCTGGGCAGCAGAAAAGCGTTCCCATAGGTGCGGTCCTCCACCAAGAGGATCGGGGTTCTAGGGTGGGAGGCCCGCAGCTGCTTGACCAAGGGCTCAATCCGCTCGGCCACCATTTTTCCGTTCATGTTGGGCAGGCAGTCGATCACGAACACCGCCGGATCCAGCTCGCACAAGAACTGGCCCACAGTGGTCTCCATTTTTCCATTCCCCGAAAACCCAAGATTGATCACAGGGCGGTCGAACCGACGGCCGAGAAGGGCGGTGTGACAAGTCCCCGGCCTCGAAGCGCAAGCCCCATGGGTGATCGATGTGCCATAGAACAAAATCGGGCGCCGATGTCCCTTCATGCGTTCCGCGGCGGGCTTCAAGCTGCACCCCTTGGGCACACCGACCTCGCAGTGACTGACTCCGTTGTAGAGGGGCATGTACAGGAGGTATTCACGTTCCCCTGGATCCATTCCGGCAATCAAGACGACGTTCATTTCCTGCTTGTCGGGACGCGGGCACGCGAGCCAGCGCCATGCCCCCTCGCCATCACGCACGAACAGATCAACCCCGCTCACTCCAGTGGCCGGCATATGCGCCATGGCTAACTTGCTAGACCGTAAACCCCAACGGCAGAGGATCTTGGTGGCATCGGTCGTGAACCGCGCACAGATACCGGCCGAGTCTTGGGAAAGCCGCCAGACCACATCGCTCACGGTACCCTTCGCTCGTAAAGGAAGCCTGTCAAATGGAGATTCGAGATCGCTCCAACCTTGGCCCTCTACCCTCAAATCATGCAGTGCAACCCAATGCACGGAATCGTCAACTTCCTGCACCTGAGCCGGGACAAAGGCTGCAAGGAACAAAGAGAGTCCAAAAAAGAGCGCCCTAAAAGGATATTTCATCTGCCCAGCATGGCGACGATGAGGTCACGAGGGGAGAAACATTTCCTATTCCTACCGCTCAAGCGAGAACCTTCTCCCGGATCGCGCCCCCGGCGCCCATGGGAACCATACCACGCAAAAAAAGAGCAGGACCAAGGCCCTGCTCTCTCTGTTCATCGTGATGCTCGGGCCTTACTGCTGAGCTCCAGCTTGAATCCAGTCGTAGATCAATGCTAGATCACCCGCGTAGGGCGACCCAAAGGGCATGGATTGTCCGCAGGTCTGGGTGTTCGCCAACTTCTGATAGAGCAAGCTGCCATTGGCATCCCCCGGGATCACGAGAATGTTGCCGTTTCCGCAGTTCGCAGTCGTGCCCACCAAGGCAGCATAGGCACCAGCTTCGGTGGACATGTCAAGGTTCGCGAAACCACCAACCCCATGACAACCCAGGCAAGACAAGCCGACGTTGGGGTCGACCACATTGAATGCCGCCCAAACGGGAGAAAAGGTAGGAGGACCAGAAGTCACTTCGATCACCAGCAAGTCTGCCGCAGATCCAGCGGAACCGGTGGTCACCAATTCAACGAGATACGTACCCGGCGCGCTGAATGTGTGGCTCGGATTTCCAGCGGTGCTGTTTCCCCCATCGCCAAAGTCCCAGGCAAAACCACTGGCTCCCACGGCTGCCTGAGAAAACTGAACAGTCAAGGGCGCACTGCCACTGGTCAAGTTGGCCGAGCAGTCCGCTGTAATCCCCACATCACGGAACCCGATCGCAATTGCATCGGTGAAGTTAGACGCGCTGCCCGGATTGAGGTCCCGGTACCAGGCCTGAAAGTGCCAGGTCTCACCCCCAGCAATCGCGGTCAACGGGTTGACCGGCAAGGCCAAGGTATCTACCACAGCTGAGATAGTGCCCGAGCTGCCGCTGTTCATGACTTGACCGTTAAATCGACCCAGACCGCCCCCAATACAGATGGTGCCCTGGGAGCCGCCAGGGTTGACGACCAAACCCGTGCCAGGCCCCACAAGGAAGAATCCAAATTGATTATTGGGCATGCCGCTGGCCAGTAAATTGAGAGCATTTCCGCCAACAACGTCACTGCCAGTAGCGGAGATAACCGCGGGGCTTCCAGTGGAATTGTCAGCCGCTGGGCAATAGTACTTTGCACCAAGGCTCTGGGCAGAGGCCGAGGCCATGAGAACTGACGTCAGAATGGTGGCTTGAAGGGTTTGCATTTGGATTTATTTTGAAGCTGAGTGAATCGTGTCGCTTATCAGGTGTCTATTCCCTGTAGCCCGATGAGCCCGGCCCCTAGGAGGGAGCACAGCGGGTCAAGGGTGATTTAAAACAAGGCAGCAAGCCTGTTCATTTAATCTGTGGCCCCGCCAGTGAAACACCGCCGGGGCCACAGAATAAATGAGGCCGAAGGTGAGCCTAGAAGGTCACCTCGATGCCATTAGAGAAGTTCGAGTTGGCTCCGTCTCGGAACCACAGCTGGAACATCCAGGTGGACCCGCCAACAATCGTGCCGCCCGGGGGGTTGGGCAAGAGCGAAGGCACATCGAAGCCTGTTCCCGATACAGAGGTACCAACCAGGTTCACCAGGAATCCGCCAGCTTGGAACTGGCCAAGAGAGTTCCTGACGCCACCGGCGGCCGCGTTGTAGCGGCCAATAGGAGTGCTGAGGCAAAGGATGCCGGAACTCACGGGAACGCCCGCGTGGGATCCTGCAGAAAGGAGGAAGAAGCCAAACTGTCCCACGGGACCTTGATTGACTTCCATGTGGAGGCCAGCCGGACTTAGTGATCCGGTCAAGACGGCGGGGCTACCCGTCGTGTTTGGACTAGCGGGATCACAGAAAGATGTGATCGGGCTACCGCCACCGCCAATGCCAGCCACGACCAGGTCATAGGGCCCAGCATCTCCCCCACTGTTAGGCCAAACATGCACACGCAGGATGCAGTCCATGTCCGCACCACTGGTGTTGGTCCAAGTCAGGTTTTCATCATCCGAGCCGGTAAACCCACAAGTCAACGTCGCATTGCAGCCCGAGCTTTGGTCGTCGTCGCAGTTGACCGCCTCGTAGAGCATCGCATCGATATCTGCGGTCGCAGTTGAGTGAAGGATATCTGCAGTCCAAGTCGCGCCATTGGCAACTGTGAAGCTGAAGAAGTCCGGTTCAGTCTTGCACACCTCAAGGGCATAATTGCCGTCCACGAGGACCGCTGAGGCCGCGCAGGAGTGGTTAGGGCTGAATGCATCAGGCGTACACCCACCGCCACCACCGCCACCGGGGCCAGTCCCGGTGATGCTGAGGACATAGGGGGCGGCATCGCCAGCGCTGCTGGGCCAGACATGCACGCGCATGATGCAGTCCACATCCACCGCACTTGCGTTCGTCCAGCTAATCACCTCGTCGTCCGAGCCGGTAAAACCACAACCCAAGGTCGCGGCGCAGCCGGAGCTTTGATCATCGCTGCAGTTGACGGCCTCGTACAGCATCACGTCAATGTCAGCGTCCGCCACTAAATACCCCACCGTGGCATCAAGAGTTGCGCCAGCGGCCACCGTGAAGCTAAAGAAATCAGGCTCGGTCTTGCAAACCTCAAGCCCATAAGCACCGTCACTCACGGTCGCAGCCGCTGCACAGGAGTGGTTGGGGCTAAACGCGTCTGCGGTACAACCGCCGCCGCCACCGCCACCGCCAATTCCGGTGATGTTGAGGTCATAAGGGCTGGCATCGCCAGTGCTGCTGGGCCAGACATGCACACGCACGATGCAGTCCACGTCAGCCCCAGTTGTGTTCGTCCAGCTAATGGTCTCATTGTCCGAGCCGGTGAAACCACAAGCCAATGTCGCGCCGCAACCCGAGCCTTGATCATCGCTGCAGTTGATCGCCTCGTACAGCATCACGTCAAGGTCAGCGACCGTGACCGAATGCAACACCGAGGCATCAAGAGTCGCACCGTCAGCTACTGTGAAGCTGAAGAAATCGGGCTCGGTCTTGCATACTTCAAGCCCATACACACCGTCAGTCAAGGGCGCAGCCGCGCCACAGGAGTGGTTGGGGCTAAACGCGTCTGCGGTACAACCGCCGCCGCCGCCACCGCCGCCGCCACAGTTCGTGGAGCAGATACCCTGAGGGTTGGCGATCGCCGTCTGAATATCAGAGCGAGTCACCTGGGTTCCCCAGTTGTTTCCGCCCGATGCACTGCAACCGCCATGGGTGTGAATGCCAATGGCGTTGCCTGAGGCCTCATGAATCACAGGAGACCCGGAGTTTCCGCCGGTGGTATCGGTCACATAGCCGAGTTGAGTTCCACTGTTGTCCACCAAAGGGCCCACGTGGGTCTGTTGAGTCTGGTTTGCGCTGCCGCCGTCGGTGCCATAACCGGTAATCCGAGTCGCCATCCCAGTGACGGGCATCGAGGCCGCAAGGGTGTAGCCCGGTCCCTGAACGGCCGAGGCTTGAAGGCCGGAAGTGGCGTTGTCGAAGCAACCGAACACGGCCCAGTCATTGCCGACACCCAAACCGCCATTGGATTGGATCGAAGCCGCATCCACCGCGTACTGATCGCTTGCGGGAGGATTGACCAATGCGCCGCTGGCGCTGGAGGCGGGCACGTTGAATTGGGCCACGCTGAGGCCACCGCCGCAGTGACCTGCGGTCATGAAACAACCAGAGCAATCCTCGAACAACCAACCGGTGCAACCGATGGGCAGCATCCGCGCTGCCCGGGAATCGGAAGAGGCCACACGGTCGTCGCTAGAGCCACAGATCGAGCCGGGGGGCTGAGCGAGGCCGGCGTCTACTTCAGCCAACACAAGACGAGCGGGGTCGGCCCACACCTCTGCAAAAATTTCGACCTGCAACTTGTCACCATTGAGGTAACAAGAAGTGTTCTGCCATTGGGCCATGTTCTGGCCCGTCAGAATCTGAACGTCTCCATCGGCCCAGCTACTGATTCGCACCTCTGTGCCCCGGGGCAAGATGGCCTTGGAAAAGTACAGTCGGAGCCAATGGGTCCCGGAAACTTCCACGGTGAATGAAGCAGTCACATCTGCCCGCTGACCCAGGTTCTGAACCAAACCCGTATCATGGGAATAGACCATGTCGATGTGGTTCGTAGGAGACGTTTGAGCGCCGGCGCTGGCCACGAGGCCAAGGCAAAGGGCAGCTTTGACGAATGTGCGATGAAGGTCTTTCATGGAATATCAGGGGGGGGGGAGAAGATGAATGCAGTAGCCCCAATCACCAACTGTGGAGAGAGGCCCTGCAGGGAGACGGGGGAGAGCCCATCCGGGTTCCCCTAAGGTATCCGAAGAGCCGCAATATCGCTCACCGGGCTGGACTCACGCCCCCGAACCGGGCCTACGCATGCCCCAAAACCGGCATCATGCTTGAGGGTGAAGCCTCATGCCCCAGCCCGGGACCGGGGAATGCCCGCCCTGGAGCCAGCCCCGGTCGACGCCTCCTCGCGACGCATGGGGCAGCCAGCGGCCCAAAAATCTGTTGTGGCGAGGCTGAAATCCTCGCCCGCCTTGTGCGGGTCCCGCAGAGGGTATCTTTCGCCCCCATGCGAAACACTTTTCTCCCGAACACGCTAGCCCTCAAGGGATCGCTCCTCTGCCTCTTTCTCCTTAGCTCCTGCGTAGTGGAGGGCCACGCTAGGCATGACCTTTTCAACGGCGAGAACCTCAACGGATGGCACACGGATGTGCCATCCGCCGACGACAACCCTGAGGTGGACCCTTCGTTCGCGGTTCAAGATGGAGTGTTGATGAGTCTTGGGAATCCGAACGGGCACCTGATCACGGATAGGTCCTTCAAGAACTACACCCTGGAAGTGGAATACCGCTGGACCGGCGAACCCGGCAACTGCGGAGTGCTGGTTCATGCCTCCACGCCGCGCCGCCTCTACGGAATGTTCCCCTCTTCCATCGAAGTCCAGATGCACCGAGGCAACGCCGGAGACTTTTGGTGCATCGGCGAGGACATCTGGGTGGACAACATGGTCGAACGACGAGGCAAGGCCGAGAACTGGGGAGTGGAAGAGGGTAAGGCTCGACGCATTCGTAACCTGACCGATGACTCCGAAAACCCCGCCGGTGAATGGAATCACATGAGGATCGAGTGCAAGGACGATCGCGTGGATGTTTGGGTCAACGGAGACCTAGTCAACCAGGGCTATGCGTGCACCGCCACTGAAGGACAGATAGCCCTCCAAGCCGAGGGTGCACCCTGCGCCTTCCGACTAGTGGTGCTCACTGAACACTTTTAGGACGATCCACCCACCCGAGGCTAGCCGTCTTTTGGCTCGGGGCTCCTCGCCCGCGGTGCTGCATTCCAAATCCGCAGGGAAAGAAGCATTCCCATGATCGCCACCGGCAAGATCACGTAGAGCCAGACTCGCCAGTTTTCCGCTTGAGCCTGGGCTTCGCCCGTAGGCAACACATAACCCAAGATGATCGACTGGGCGCCGAATCCAAGGTAGACCATTCCGTCGATCATGCCCACCGCAAGCCCTGCGTTGCGCCGACCTCCAAAGTCCATGCTGGCGGTGCCTGACAACATGCCATGGACACCGATCACGCTCAAGATGGCGAACAACAGGATGAACCCAGCCATGGGACTCACAATCAGTGCCGCCGCAACAGCGATCGAAACGCTGGCGAGGGCGTAGAGAATAAAGGCAACAGGCCCACGTCGTGATTGAAAGACCCTATCCGACACGGTTCCCGCGAAGACACCTCCAAGGATCCCGGCCACGCACAAGTAGGCTCCCCAGTGCCCGGTCAGTGCATCTTGTCCGGTTTCATTGGCGAACACATAGCCCCACTTCATGATGCCCCCACGCACAAAGCCGCTGCAGGTTTCGATCAGAATAATGAACATGATCGTCGGGTTCGCCAGCATACGCTTGCCGATCACGATCGGGCTCAAGACTTCGCCCTCTTCAGTCACGCTCGCATCACCCGGATCAAAATCCCGATGTCCAATATCGCCTGGTCGATCAAACACCAGGCGATGGTCCAAGATCGCAAACAGAAGCAAGATTCCCGCTGGCACAAAGAAAGCCCATTCCGGCCCGAGGTTCTGAGCAATCGGCGTGCCCCAGTCGTAGGCGAAGTACAAGCCCAGGGAAATCAAGATGCCAAAGATCCCGCCAAATACACCTCGCTCCTTCACATGGAACCAATTGGCGTTGACCTTGACGATCGAGACGGCGCCAAAACTCTGAAAGTACATGTTCAAGGAATAAAGCGCCCCAAGAGCCGCCACCCGGTGCTCTACATATCCCGAGGCAATCACCCAGCCCATCAGGACATTGGCAAACGCCGATCCAATCGCCGCCACCAGAATCGTGCGCCGACCTCCATAGCGATCAGCCAATGGGCCGTTGATCAGAAACGAGAGCGCATAGGTCGTGGTACCAAAGACCGTGATCGTCGCCAACTCCGCCTTGGTCATCAGGGCTATCCCGGTCTCGGGATCAAGCACCACCTTTGCCACGTTGATGTTGTAGCGCCCCATGTAGAGGAACGCATAGGTCAACCCGAGGGGTACCCAGTTCCAAACCCGGCGCCGGATGAACTCCGCCGAGTGGCCGAGCTCGACCTTGGGTAATCGCCGCAGCACAAACGTGATGGCAACGAGAACAGCGAGAATGGGCAGAAAATCCTGCATCCACTGGGGAAGAAAATCGATGTTCATGGGAAGAGGGGGTATGGGGGCGCTGAGATTCTCAGGGCCCTTGGGGCCAAGGGCAAGCACCTAGTTATGGGATCAGGCCCAAGACTCGGTAAAAGGGGGGCCCACGCGCAATGAACCTCGCTAGGCTTGCATTCATATGCGCCCCCTTCCCACCCTCGCCCTTGCCCTCGCCCTCGCCTCGGCCGACATTTGGGTCACCTCGGCCCTCTTTCCGGCCACCCTTGGAAGCAACCAACAACTCGCGGCGTTGCTAGCGGTCACAAGCCTTGGGTACTTCTCATTGCTCTGGTGTTGTGGACTCCTTGTCGCTCTCCTCCGCCGGTTCAATCGGTTGGGCGTTGTCGCACGGCGTGCGCCCTTTTTGGTGGGCATCTCCGTGACCTGGGGCCTCGGCCTGTTATTGGTCAACGACCTCAGAGGCCGGGACATGAGTCTCCAGGGCTGGTACAACGAGGAATTCTTGCTGGCGAGCATCATGGGCCTAGCAATTGTGGCGGGGGCCCTTGCGGAGCGCGCACATTCAACCGCGCAGCGGGAGAAAGTGGGCCGCACAGGAGCGATCTCCATGGCCCTCTTTGGATTGCTCGTAACCGGATCACTCCTCCATGGAGGCACGAACACCCGCTCCAGCAAGCCAAATGTAATCCTGATTTCCCTCGACACCCTTCGAGCCGGGCACTTGAGCACCTACGGTTATGAGCGCAACACGTCGCCTCACATCGATGCCTTTGCGGACCAGGGCGCCCTATTTGAAAGGGCTTATGCTCCCTCCCATTGGACGCTTCCTTCCCATGCCACCATGTTGACTGGGTTGAACCCGGTAACCCTCGGGGTCATGAGTTCCAACGACTACCTCGCAGGCCCCTACACGACCTTGGCCGAACGCTTGCAAGAGCAGGACTACCAAACCTGCGCCCTCGTCGGCGGATCACCTTGGAGCTACATTGGCAGCCGTCGTGGCTTCGAGCAGGGCTTTGACGAATACCTGCATGTGCCCTACCCCCAGGGACACCTCCAGTCAATTCTTATGCGTGGCTTCAACCGCGCATGGTGGAAATACTACGCACACAACATTGGTGCCGCCACCGTACAGGTGGACAGCGCAGTACGTTGGCTGAAGCGACGCGACGACCGGCCTTTCTTTCTGTTTCTTCACCTGTTTGACATTCATTCGGATTCACACGAATTGCCCTACGAGGCCCCAAGCCCTTTCCAGGAGCAGTTTTTGCCCAATGGTCTGGAGGGATTCACCGGCCTTGATCGTCAGGGCGTTGGCGGATCTGAAAGGCTCAAGGCCCACGCCCGTGGTGAACGCAACATCGCAGAAATAGAGCCGCAACTAGAGACCATCATCGCCCTCTACGACGGTGGCATCGCATACACGGACCATGAGGTGGGGCGCTTTCTCCGTCACCTCGAAGATTCTGGTCTCGCGGAGAACACGATCATCGCGATCACTTCCGATCATGGAGAGTCATTCTTCGAACACGGAGTCCCCTTGCACGGAAATCTGCAAGAGCCAAATCTGCATGTGCCCCTCATGATTCGGGCCCCTGGCCTGACACCCATACGGAGCAAGCGCCTCGTGCAAGTCCAGGATTTAGTACCTAGTTTGTTAGAGCTTGCGGGAATCGAATCTTCGGATCGCACCTACCAAGGGCTCAAGGCCCAGCCCGATCTTAACCACCCCTCCAGCCCGATACTTTCCTCCAGCGAAGTCCACGTCGCCCTCACCGGGCCAGACCTCAAGTTGATTCATGGTTGGGATCCGAAAGAATCCGCCATGGACGAAAACCCGGGTGCTTTCTACGACCGTCACACGGATCGCGGAGAGCTACACCCGCTCACACCGGCAGGTAGCCCCAAACAGACCAATCTCATCCAAGAACTAGCACGACGCGTCGCCCTTAAGGTAATGCTGAGGAACGCTATCTACCCGGACAGTGAGCGCGGCAGCCTGGAGTTAAGCGAGGACGACCTCAACGCCTTGCGCGCCATTGGCTATGGCAATTAGTAGGGTTAGCGCGGTCGCCCCAACTAGCCCAACCTTCTGTATCCTTCCCCATATGTTGCTGACCCTCATTCCCCTCCTGCTCTTTCCCATGGGAGCTTGCTCCCCGGCCACCGTTCAAGAGGATGTGGCCGTGCGCCTTGAGAGGGTTTTTCCTCAGCTGAAGTTCCAACGGCCAGTTTTTCTGACCGGCGCCGGCGACGGCACTGACCGGGTTTTTGTGGTAGAGCAAAAAGGCCGGATCCATGTGTTTGAGAACCAGGAGGACCCCGAGGGGACCGGGATCTTCCTGGACATTTCGGACGAAGTCAGCCGCGAAGGAAATGAAGAGGGCCTACTGGGTCTCGCCTTTCATCCAGAGTACGCACAGAACGGCTACTTCTATGTGCACTACTCCTCTTCGGTTGAAGACGAGGTGGGCATCGTTGCGCGCTATCAGGTATCTCCAGATGATCCCAACCAGGCGGACCGTGACTCACGCAAGGTGATCCTGGAACAACCCCAGCCATGGCGCAACCACAACGGTGGCATGCTCGCCTTCGGGCCCGATGGGTACCTCTACATCAGTTTTGGTGACGGGGGCAGCGGTGGTGATCCAAAACGCAATGGCCAGAACCTAAGCACTTGGCTCGGTGCGATCCTGCGCATAGACGTGGACCAAACCAGCGAGGGCAAGGCCTATGCGATCCCCGCTGACAACCCCTTTGTGGACACCCCCGAAGCCGCGCCGGAAATCTGGGCCTTGGGCCTGCGCAACGTCTGGCGCTTTGCCTTCGACCGCGCCAACGGGGACCTTTGGGCCGGGGACGTGGGCCAAAACGAATGGGAAGAAATCCACATCATCGAGCGCGGCGGAAACTACGGCTGGAGGAGATTCGAGGGCATGGTCACCTTCGACAAGAACACTGATTTAGCCCACGGGACCCACTCAGAACCAGTCGCGGTTTATCCGCGCAATGAAGGAATCTCGGTCACCGGCGGTTATGTCTATCGCGGATCGCGCTTTCCAAACCTGGTGGGCGCCTACGTCTACGGCGACTATGTCACCGGCAACATCTGGCGCATCAGCCGAAACCCAGAGGGCGGGTTTGTCAACGAACTGGCCGCTCGCAGTGGTCGCACCATCGCATCCTTTGGCGAAGACGACGGGGGCGAGATGTTCGCCACAGCCTTCGACGGCCACATCTATCGCGTGGTGCCCAGCAATGATCCGGCGGATGCGGTCCTCCACTGGCCGCGCAAACTTTCGGACACGGGGTACTACCTCAAGGGCAGGGACCACACTCCGGCCCAAACACTCATTCCCTATGATGTGCGCGCGCCATTCTGGTCGGACGGGGCTGACAAACTGCGTTACCTGCACTTGCCAGAGGGCAGCCAGCTGGAGTGGACCCCTGAAGGGGCTTGGGGTGTTCCCGTTGGAGCGGCCTTGATCAAGACCTTTGAAATCGATGGACTTACCCGCAGGCGCACACTGGAAACCAGGGTCATCAAACGCACAGAAACCGGCTGGCAAGCGGCGGCTTATGTTTGGAAGGGCAAGGATGCAATCCTGGCCCCCCAAGGAAGATCGATCAACTGGTTGATCAAAGGGGGCAAGGCCTCTTGGCAAGTGCCCTCATCTTCCGCCTGCGCAGCCTGCCATGTGGACGCCTCTAAGTACGCCCTTGGCTTGACGACCCAACAGCTGCAGGGAATGCCCGGCCCCGATGGGGACAACCAACTAACCAACTGGATCACCCAGGGTTGGCTCAAGGCGCCGGACAACTACGAAACTGCAGTGACGACCCAGCTGGTCAACCCTCATGATGAACAGGCGCCCCTATCCGACCGCGCGCGCAGCTGGCTGGATGTGAACTGCGCCATGTGCCACCAACCAAATGGCCCTGGCAACGCAACGATTGACCTGCGACTCAGCACAGAGTTGACGCAGATGGGTCTCTTGAACACGGTACCCACCCAGGGAGACTTGGGAATTCCCGGCGCAAAAATCATCAAGCCCGGTTCACCGGAACTTTCGATTCTCCTAACGCGGATTTCGGTCCTCGACGAAGCGCGCATGCCCAACGTGGGCGTCCATATGGTTGACCAACGCGGCGTAGAGCTGATCGCCGAGTGGATCAAGAGCCTCAAACTCCGCTAGAGCACGCGGAAGGTCCAGGTGAATCCCTGACGGACTCCGTTGGGCCCTTCCACGTCAATACGCCAACTCCAGCGTTCGCCGGCTTGCACCGCCGGAAGGGTGAGAGTGGGCGAAGGGGCGCTGCCCATGGGTGTCAGTGGGAGGTCGGTTCCAGCAAAGAAGTGGTACTGGACAGCTCCCGGAACGGGTTTAGCCTTGAGTTCAATCGAACCCGCGCGAACCCGGCCTAAGTGCATTGGACGAGGTGCCTGCGGGGGTTCCAGCAAGCCGCTGTTGGTGGTATCGAACCTCCACAAGACTCCCTCCTCGAGCCGCGGCCCAATCAAACTATCTACGCGCCAGAAAAGACGCTCTCCCCGTGGAATGGGCAGGCCTGCAAGAGAACTCATGTCCCCTGGCAGTCGGTCCGCAACCAACGCCAAGGTCTCGGGGCTCTTCCCCAACCACACTCGCTGGCTGGAACTGAACTCGCTCGGCGTCCATCGCAAAACCAGGTCCGGAGCGTCCATCCGCACCCTATCCGAAGGCCTCGGATAGAGCGCGCTGCCCGGGTACAAATGCCCCTGCTGGTGGGCGGTGAAGTGCAACCGCGCCCCCATTGTTAGGCCGTGGGCATTGTAGGTATCCACTCGCCACTGCCAGCGGGAACCTGGAGTCGTGGGACCCATGTGCCATTCGTTCCTGTGAGGACTCAGGATTCCACGCAGTTCAAAAGGCTCGCCTGCGCGGGACAACCACAAGCGCTGAATGACTGCGGAAGTGGACGGAACCCAACGCAGGATGGCAGGGCCCGGGGGAAGGTGTCCGTGATCCCCGGGGATTGGCAGGGTGATGTGAGCGGGGGCAGCCTGTGCGCTCTCAGCCCCTGTTCCCAGATAGGGCGGTGCGGTCACCAGCCCCTGTTCCCAAGAGGAGAGGCGTTGGTGCAAGTCCGCGTCCACCGCCGCCATGGTTGGATCCCCTGCTAGATCAACTAGCTCGAAGGGATCGTTCACGAGGTCGATTAGATTTTCATCCATGCCAATCGAGTCCACGGTCAGTTTGTGATCTGCAGTCACCACCACTTGCATGGGGGCGTGATGGGCACTACCAAAGTCCACCACCACTTCGTCCCGCCAAACATGGGGTGACCCCGCTTGATCCACAAGTGGAACCAGGCTTGACCCCGAGCGATTCATGCGCCATTCCTCAGGCGCAGGAACACCGGTCACCTCCAACAACGTGGGGACCAAATCCAGATGGGACACGAGCTCTTCGCTCACGCGCCCGACTCCCCCGTCCAGAGGCAAGCGCATGATCATGGGTATGTGCACGAGAGCCTCCTGCCCTCCGCCACCCTTCGTCCAAGAACCAAATTCGGACCCATAGGCTCCGTGATCCGCGGTGAAAATCACCAGGGTGTTCCGCGCAAGCCCGTTCTCCTCAAGGGCATCCAACACCCGCCCAATCGAGGCATCGATCTGAGAGATCAAGCCATAGTAGTAGGCCAGAACTTCACGATGATCTGCGTCATTCATGCCTCCGAATTGCTGCTGAAAAGCCTCCATGCGCGGGCTGTTTCCTGTCAGGCCATGATTGGGGGGCAAATCGAGGGCGCTGGCAGGTTGGTGAAGGTTGGCGTAGTTATCCCCGGTCGCGGGAGCCGATGGCAAGAAGGGCGTGTGCGGACCGAAGAACGAGTGCACCAGAAAAAACGGGGCCGAGTCCACGGCCCGTTGCTCCAAGAAATCAATGCTCCTGGCTGCCCAATATCCGACCGGATGATGCTCATCAGGATTGGTCGTGTAGCCTGTGAAGGCTAATCTTGGCGGCAAGTTGGGCATGGCCCAGTGATGCCCGGGGGCATACCAGTGAGGGATTCCAGCGAGCGCCATGCTCGAGTGATAGTCCTGCAGGTCGGTCACTTCATCAAAGCCATGATCGAAGCCATAGCCGTCTGGCTGTTGAAGCCACGGGTAATGGTGCTTGCCAATCAGGGCCGTACGGTACCCCGCGTTTCGAAAAACATCCGCGATCGTCTCTTGCCAGGGTGGATCCCAAACATCGTTCCAACGAACCCCATGCACCCGCGCTTCCTTGCCGGTCATGATTGTCCAACGTGCCGGCTTGCACTGGGGACAATCGGAGTAGGCGCGAGTGAAGACCGTTCCTTCCTGGGCCAACTCGTCCAGCCGTGGAGTGAGGGGCTGGGTCAATCCGCCGAACCCGCCCGCACCGTAGCCCACGCAACGCGCGTTCCATTGATCTGCAATGATCAAGAGTACATTCGCGGGACGCTTACTGTAGATTTCGGGCAAATCCACAGCTGGTGCTTGTGACCAGGCGGAGGGGCTCGAGAGGAAGAGCAAGGCCAGGACAAAGACCTGGACAGAAGGGAGCATGACTCAAAGGCTATACGCCCAGCTCAATCCCGTGGCGCTCAACCCTCAATCAAGGCACGAGCAGGCTCTTGAGGCGGTACTCGAACCCACCTGCTGCGCCCCAGGAAGCCCGCCACACAGTCTCAACCACGGGCGAGCCAGCAGCGTCTCATTCTGGGACTCTGATTATCTTCCCGTTGCCCGCTTCAAGGCCGCCTTGCCACCCACCACGGGCAAGCTCAGCGAAGTCCCTGCCAGGTCCACGGAAAGCTCCGTTCCGGCCTTTGGCCAAAGGGTGAACTCCCGGTCGCTGGAGAAAATCATCAGCCCGAGCTGCTGTCCAGCAGGAATCACCTGGTCGTCTGGCTGCAGGGTGAACGAGAGTTCAACATACTCACCCGGGGTCAGAGCTTCACTCTCGCGCAGGGAGGTTTGGTTCTGCGGATCCGCCCAGCCGCGAGTGACTAGGTTTGCGTTGATTTTACCTTTCGGCGTCCACGGCAAGGACACCAGCCACACCGAAAGGTTCGCCGCGGGGCGACTCGACGCCAAGCGAATGGTCAGCTCGCTGTAACCCGACAAGTGCAAGTCCTGCTTCAGAATGGGCGTAGCAAAGAGCAGCCGATGATTCGAAGATCCGACCTTTGCAAGGTCGCCACCCTTGAAGGCCACGTCATCGACCAAGACCTGCACACCCTGTCCGCGCTTGCCGCCCAAAGTCCCAACACCAGTTCCGTCTCCGTTAGGAAAGACATCCACCGCCTCCGCTTTGGGGTGAGGATACTCGGCATAGGCCGTGGGATTCTTGCGGCTCTCGCCCTCGCGCACGACCCAACTGCGCGCGTCTTTCTCCACGTCGTTCTCAACACCGCATACATAACGGGTGAACCAGCGGTTCATCTGATCGGCCGGCGGTGGACCACCGTGTCCCCCCTGGTGCAAGTAGATTTGGCAAGGCGTGCCCTTGGCCTTGAGGCCTTCATAGATGCGGACACTGTGATCGGGCATCACATTCCAGTCGTTGAACCCATGGGCGAGCAACACCGCAGCCTTCAAGTCCCCTAGCTGATTCGCATAGTTTCGGCCTGCCCAAAAGTCATTCAGGTCTCCGGTCAAGCGATCCGCGCCAGCCACAAGGATCTCATCGCGCACATTGCAATCGCACCACTCGCGGCCCTCGGGATAGCCCGAGTTGATGAAATCGTAGAGCACATCCACATCCTCGCCCATGTATCCGCCGGGATGGCGAACCAGGCCGTGGGAGCGATAGTAGTGGTAATAGGAAGTGTTTGGCGAGACCGGGATGATTGCCTTGAGGCCTTCTACCCCTGTGGTTGCGGCGGCCAAAGGGAGGGTCCCGTTGTAAGAGGTTCCGGTCATGCCAACGTTGCCGGTGCACCAATCAGCCACAACCTCTTCGTCACCGTCAACACTCGTGTAACCCTTCGCGCGACCATTGAGCCAATCGATCACGCACTTAGGCGCCTGCGCTTCGTTAGTTCCGCCAACTGTAGGGCACCCTTCGGAGAGCCCCGTACCGGGAGACGCCGAGTGCACCACCGCAAAGCCACGGGGAACCCAGGTGCGAATCAGGGTGCGGGACATGACCGGTCGCTTACTGCCGTGACGAATCGCGGGGGGGTGTTCGTGCATGGGAGGCTCATCACCTAGTTCATGCTTGGGGTCCCAAAAGTACTGCTTGCCATTCGAACCCACGCCGCTGAAGTACGGGCTGGTTTCATAAATCACATGTACCTTGAGGCCTTCGGTTTTGGTCTGCAATGGCCGTGTCACATCCACATGTAAACGGTCCGGATCCCCGTCCCCATCGCTGTCAAAATCCGCTTCGACCCAAAGGTCATGCTGAATCCAATCGCTGGACTTCTTGAAGCCCGGCACGGTTTGCGCCATACCGTCCTCAAAAACTTGAACGGTTGCGGTCTGGGTGAACGCGCTGGTGCTGAGGACGACGGCGGCTAGAGCGCTGATAATGAATAGGGGCATGGTTTTCATGCCCCAGACTCTAACCCAAGCAGCGCTTCAAAATCTCGGCATCTGCCTCGAGGGAGTCAGGGCCGAGGGGGCCAAAGGAGAAACGCACAAAGGAGCCATGTGGGCCGTCGTCCCCCCTGCGGGCCATGTCGCACAGGGTACCGGGCAGAATCCCCGCCTCGTGCTTGAACAATCGCTCATTGAACTCATGGGCAGTCAATCCGCCGGGCAATGCCCCCCAGTGGTAGAAACCGCCGGTGCCGGAGTACAGCTCGATTCCCAGGTCCGCAAGAAGCGTCCCGTAGCGCTTCCTTTGACTGGTGTAGAAGTCTCCAATCGCTTGGCGCGCATGGACCACGCGCTTCGGATCAAGCAGCCCCGTCACATACAACTGAGAAGCCCGCGAGACGCCCCCCATCCCAAAAGACGAATAGTTGCGGAAGATCTCGATGTGTTCACGAGATGCAATCACCCAGCCAACGCGCATGCCCGGGACCTGCAAGCCCTTGGTGGCGGCGCCCACAATGAAGAGGTTGGTCTCGTCGATGTTATCCACGTACTTGATCGCGCTCTCGGGCTCTTCTTCTGTGAAGAACTCATAGGCCTCGTCGATCACAGCCCCTCGGGACGCAGCGCTGTAGTGCTGGACCATCTGCTGCAGAGCCTCTCCGCGAACCGTCACGCCGGTCGGGTTGCAAGGGTTGCTCTTGAGCAGGAAAGCCCCATCGTCCTGGGGGTGTTCGTCTAGGCCCGGTCGGAAACGATTCTCGACACAGCTAGGGATCAAAGTATGGGGACGCCGGAGCAATTGCAGCAGATCCCAATAGGGCGTGTACTCGGTCTCTTCCACCGCTATCGTTCGCTCTCCATCGAGAAACGAAAGGACCGCAAACAGCGCGGGACGACCACCCGCAAAGATCGCCACGTTTTCCGGCGCAATCGTCGAACCGTAAGTCGTGTTGTAATAATCCGCGAGTGCCTGCCTCAGCTCCGGCTGCCCATCGGCCTTGGGATACATGCGGTCCTCATGGGTCACTTCGATCGTGCTGGGCAGCTCCGGTCCGCCTGGCACAGGAACCGTCAGGGGGAATCCCTGGGCCCAGGGGTGGGTCCCCTGATCACCCATGTAGCGGCCGGTGACCTCGTTGAAACGAAAAAGAGTTTCGTAGATCCCCATGGGGGGAAAGGAGCGGAGGATCATGTCAGAAGGTGTGGCTGGGGATGCGGGAGCAGGGTAACGACTGGAAACGGGAGCCCGCCACTTGAACGCCTGAATGATGGGCCATTTATCAACAGCCAGGACCGAGCAGCGTGCGCCTCCGGCCCCCATGTCCCGAGTTCCCTTTTCGGGACCGGCGCCCGCCAAGGGGAGATTCCTGCAAGGCATCCCCCCCAGAGGCCCCCACAGGACTCCCTCGCAGTCCTTATCAACCTTCTTAGTGGCGAGAAGCCGCCCTCTCGATCATCCTGTACAAACTGGCCTGCCAGCGAAATCTCCACAATGCATGCCGGTGGAATCCCCCCATGAAGAATCCGTTTCTCTGCTTAGCCCCTCTCATTGTTTGCTTCACGGTGACTGCCGCCGCCCTGCCCCAAGGAGGACCCATCGCGGGGTCCCTCGACAACATTGATACATCGGGATCCCCCGATGGAATTGTCACCTTGCCAGGCACAGTGCACCCGACGATCACCAACGTGTTCGATCGCTACACCAAGATCACGGCAGACAACGGCAACCCGATTCACTTCTTAATTCATGCCAATGTCGGTAACGCAAAGGTGGCCCATGCCCGGCGCATTCTAGAGCAGCACATGGCAGATGTTCCAGGCAGCACATACGGTTCGGACAAAAGCGCCCTTCGGGATTCGATGGGCAACCTGCGCGCGACCATGATGTTCTTCCCTACGATCGACTCCCTTGAGAATGGAGGGCCTCAAGTGGACCAATTCCTCGACGACTACGAGGCACCCCTCCAAGACCTTTTAGGCGATGAGATCATCCTGCCGGGAAGCATACGCTACTTGGGCCCGAATCCTGAACGCGACGCTTCTTACGAGGAGCTCGTTCACTTGATGCACGGCTATGGCCTGATTCCGACCATGCCGGCGCTTCAAAGCCAGATCGAGAATGCGGCAAGTCATGCGGTGAGCGCCGGCCTCTACAGCCCGCCCCCTGGCCTGCCTGCCGCAGACATTCCATTCGAGTACCTCGCCTTCACCATGGAAACCTGGTACGGCATGTGGGAACACGAACCCAACAACGGCGAGTATGTGTTCTCCAGCCGTTTGGAGATGGAAGCGGGCGACCCCAGCATCGTCTCGATTCTCGAAGGGTTCTTTCCCCCCTTTCATAGCCACCGAGCAGAAGTCGTCGCCACCTTCAGCGGCACCTTCCACGCCCGAGAAGCCAGCAACTTGGAGTACACGTTCAAGTCGCGCTACCTGAACCACGTGGAACTCCTAGGCACTGCAAACACCGCGCTGCGCGGCAATCGTGAGGATGGCACCCTAGTGGGCAACTCTGGCAACAACCGAATGCAGGGCGCGGGGGGCCAGGACCACCTGGACGGTCAAGCCGGTTTTGACACGGGCGATTACATCGGACCGCAAGCGGACTATGCGGTCTACTTGATGGACGGAACCCTGACCGTGGAAGACACGGTGCCAAACCGCGACGGCCTCGATCGCTTGGTCAACTTTGAGCAACTTCAGTTCACTGATGGCGCTGTTCAGTTGGACACCTATGTGGATACGGCGAACCACTATTGCGCTTCAACCCCCAACTCCACCGGTGCTCTTGCCCAGATTAACGTGGTCGGCAGTCCACTGGTCAGTCACCAAGATCTGTCCCTCACGGCCAGCAACTTGCCCAGCAGTCAGTTCGGCTACTTCCTTTGCTCCCAATCCCCGGGCTTGATCGTTGGACCCGGCGGCTCCCAAGGCAACCTGTGCCTAGGGGGAGTGATCGGTCGCTTTGTCACCCAAGTCCAAATGAGCGGAAGCGATGGAACCATGGGCATCGATGTAAACATGGCCGCCATGCCCGATCCGGTTCAGGCCGTGATCCAACCGGGAGAAACTTGGCACTTTGCTTGTTGGTTCCGCGATCTCGACCCGACTCCCACGTCCAACTTCACGGGCGGAGTGTCGGTTCAATTCCAGTAGGGATCTGGGGCCCGCCCCAAACACCTCAGGCCCAGACAGGTTGGCACGTACCAATCCACCGGGCGTCCTGCCCCATCCGGCTTTAACGAGCTCAAGGTCCCCTTCGCAGGCCAGCCTGCCCATCCAAGGGAACAAGAGGGCAGCAGAAAACAAGCGGCCTGTGGGGGCAACCATGGGTCCGGAATACCTGCCAAGACATTACCCTTGAGGCATGGCCACAAAGACCCCAACGCTCAGCCAATATCTCGCGGCTCTTGCTCCCGATCGCCGCGAGGCCATCGAGGCACTCCGAGTAGTCATCAACAAGAACATCGACAAGAAGTTCGAAGAGGGCATGCAATACGGAATGCCCGCCTGGTATCTGCCCCACTCGGTCTACCCAGCTGGCTACCACTGCAAACCCAGCGAGCCACTACCTTTTGCCGGACTCGCCTCGCAAAAAAACCACATCGGCATTTATCTGTTCTGCATCTATTCTGACGAGAAAGAATCCGAGCGATTCCAGAAGGAATGGTTGGCCACTGGAAAGAAACTTGACATGGGCAAGGCCTGTGTCAGGGTCAAGAAGGTCGACGACATTCCGCTGGCCGTGGTGGGACGTGCGTTCAAGCGTATCACCGCCAAGAAATTCGTTACCTCCTATGAGGCAGCCCTCACAGACGCGGCAGCGCAAAAGGCAAGCCGGAAGAAAGCCACCCAAAAGAAGGCGACAAAAAAGAAACCACGGCCCTGACACAGATCACCTTCCCAAGACCCCAAAGGGAGGGCGTTCGACAACTCCCCAATGAATTCTCTTTTGGCGGGCAATTCCAGCCGTAGCGAGCCGCTAGACCTAGGACCAAAGTCCCTCCTTCTTGAACAGATGAGGGCCTCGACAACAAGATCAAGCCATGACTCGCACAGAATCTGCTCCGCCACTCATACCGGCTAAGATTCTCTTGGCCTTGGTGGCAATCGCGTCCCTCGCTGGCATCCTTCGCTTTTCGGGGTTGGACTACCTGCTTCCCCTACTCATCGAGCCGGACCCCCATATTGCGGGCCAAGTTCAGACCATTGAAACGGGACTGCCTTCCATCAGCGAAAGTGATGACTGGCCCAAGTACCCACTGATACCAGCGCAGCTCACTGTGCTCACCAGTGACCCCGTCCCTCTTCCCGCAAAAAGCGCTCCCCTAGCGGAACACCTAGACGCCGCCATGAACCCAATCTTGCGCGTGCGCGAGACGATTGCTTGGTTGTCACTCCTGCTGGTCCCAGCAGGGTGGCTGCTTGCACGCAGGTTCATGAGTGACGCCTGGGCCCTGCCCGCCGCCTACTTGGCAGGAATGAGCTTGCTTGCCATACATTTCGGAACCCAAGCGCGTCCACACGCGGCTGCTGCAGCATTCCCAGCACTGACCGTAGTCGCCTGCATGCGGCTTGCCCACGCTCCGACAATCAAGAACTACCTGTTGGTTACTCTTGCTGGGGCCCTAGCCATTGGCTGCCTACAAAGCGCAGTGGCCCTTGGTTTTCCCGTCTTCGTCGCCCACTTACTTGGCGGACGCAGCTTCCGTCACCAACTCAAGTTACTGATCCCCTGCCTGGGCCTTTTTCTCTCGCTTTACCTGTTCTCACCTTTCCTGTTCGAAAGCGTAAACCTCACCCAATCCGACGACATCATTGGGGTCGGCGGCCACCAGATATTCCTAAATGGGTTCCGCGGTGGCGGGATTCCCACCTTCCTGCGTACCCTCTCCGGATGGGAGCCCGCCCTTGGCGCGGGAGCCCTGCTCGCACTGGCCTATACCATTCGAGAACGTCTCGCCACTGGCTTGGCGCAACATACCCGCAACGAACGTCGAATCGCCTTGGCCTATGTACTGCCCTATTTGCTCGTGATTGGACTGAATCCACGGACATACGAGCGCTTCGTTTTACCCCTGGTTCCCTTTCTTGCCACCTGGTCGGTCTGGGCGTTGTATCGCATGCACTCTTCGGGATCCAGGCGCCTAGCCCTTTCCTTGACAGCCCTGATGTGCCTCATCCCGACGGTTGCTGGAGTCAAACTCTGCATGCTCCGTTCGCGGCCCACGACCCTCGACCTCGCATCAGATTGGCTCGTCTCCAATGCCGCCCACTCTACGGATCCTGTCTACATTTTCAGGCCCAATGCACTACCCCTTTTCAAAACCGAAGAATCCACAGCGCTGGATGAAGCGGACAACAAATTGAGCGATAACTGGGAACTCAATTGGACCGGCTACCAGCGAGATCACCTCCAAGGACGGCAGCAGGAACAAGCCTGGGATCTTCGCTTCAGCCCGATGAGTCGCAAGCATAAGAAGGTCGCCCAGATGGGAAGCGACCCAACGGGCTATCTCACGAGCCTCGAAGACGGCAAGCTGCTTGTCCTGGAAGTCTATGAAGACCACCGCGTCTTGCAGGAATTCACCATCCTGACCGAGACAGCGCGCGACTCGTACCTCAAGGTGGCAGAATTCAAACCGGGCCCCCCTATGGAAATCCCCTTGCTCTACCAAGACATCACCCACCCGGCGGCTCCCAGCTTCTTCCTCCAAGTCTTGCGTGCCCAGTCCTTTGGTCCACCTCTAGAAATCTTCGCTCTAGATCGCAAAATTCAATAACCTCCCCTGATCATGCTGAGGCTTTTCATCACATCCACCTGTCTGCTACTGATGTGCTGCGGTGGGGATTCAGGACCGACCAACGTCAACCTCCTGATCATCACCGTGGACACCCTTAGGGTGGACCACCTGGGAACTTACGGTGCCGAGCGAGCAACCCCCGGGATTGACCTCTTGGCCGACCGGGGGGTCGTCTTCGAACAGGCCTGGAGCGCAAGCTCTTGGACCCTGCCCAGCCTCGCGACTCTGATGACCGGGCGACACGCACGGTCCCATGGGGCCGTTGATGATCGCCGGGGAGTCAATCAGGAAATCCCAACCCTGGCGCAGACTCTCCGTTCGCGCGGTTACGCAACCAGCGGCATCGGATCTCACATCTTCCTCGGCAAGCGTTTTGGTCTGCAAAACGGCTTCGAGGAATATGACAGCGAGTTGATCAAGCATTACAACCAACGACGCGAATCCCACGCCCAGATCAGTTCCGAACGGCTCAGCGACAAGGCCATCGATTGGATCGATCAAGCCGACGAAGACCGGCCATGGTTTCTGTGGGTGCACTACTTCGATCCACATCACACCTACCAACCCCACGATGGGTTGACCCATGGGGAAGAGCCTATCGACCTCTACTCGGGCGAGGTGGCCTTTGTGGACTTGCATCTCAAGCGCCTCTTTCAGCACCTGCAAGAAGCTGGGCTTGAAGAAGACACGCTCGTCCTGTTTGTTGCCGACCATGGTGAGGAGTTCCAAGACCACGGCGGATGGATGCACCGCAGGACCCTTTATGAAGAGGTCCTGCAGGTCCCGTTGATCCTACGGGGGCCGGGCTTGAATCCCGCCAGAGTGACCCAACCCGTGTCGATGGTCGACCTTGCGCCGACGCTCTATGAGCTCTTGAACATTGCGCCGCCCGCTGGACTCCAGGGCCGCAGCCTCGTTCCCGCCATGCGGGGCGAGACCATGACGCCTGCGACCCTCATCGCAGAGTTGGAAGGCCCCAAGCCCGTGGACGCCGTGCGCCAGGGCCCCTGGAAGTTAGTCATCGACCCCATCGATTTTTCCCACGAGCTCTACAACCTCGATGAGGACCCCGGCGAACAAAACGATCTCTCAAAGGATCACCCCCAGCACTGCGCAACGCTCCTCAAGGCCCTGCGGGCCGAGCTGAAGCAAGCCGAGGTTGGTGAGGGCAGCAAGGTTGAGTTGAGCGAAAGCGACCGGGCCAACCTTGAGGCCCTGGGCTACGGCGGGCAGTAAGCACTCCAGCCCGGGCTCCCCGCGCAATTCTCAGCATAGATTGCCCGTTCCAACCCCAAACCCCTCGGTTTACCCCTGCTCAAGGGCTATCCTGCCCCCATGCCCATCCCCGTCTACCACGTCCTTCACGTCACGGCCATCATCCTCATGACGGCCATCACCTTCCAATCCTGCGCCGACCCCGACGAGGGCAAAAAGCGCAAGCGCATGATGCTGGGAGGCATCGCCGCCTTCATCGCTTTCGTCGCGGGATTCGGCCTGCTTGCCAAAGCGGAACCCTCCATAGGGTGGCCCGGCTGGGTGATCGTCAAGCTCATCTGCTTGCTCGGCGTTGCCGCCCTGTCCGGAGCCGTATACCGCTCCCCTTCCAAAGGCGGCACATTCAGTCTCATCACCGCCGTCCTAGTGGCGGTTGCCGTGTACTGCGTTTACTACCGCCCTTTCTAGAGCAGCTCGCCCCTTGCCTTAGGGGCCCCCACACGGGCACAATGACGCCCATGGTGGTTTCAGACCCCTGATCACGACCCCGTACCAAAGGGCCGCTAAGTCAGGAAGAAATTCCACCTTGCCATTGCTGTGCTGCGAGACTCCGGTTCTCCGAGAGGCTCTCCGCCCAATGGCATACCTGTTGCAAAGCAACACATTGCGCCCGTAGCTCAGCTGGATAGAGCACGGCATTCCTAATGCCGGGGTCGTGGGTTCGAATCCCCCCGGGCGCACCACTCCATTCCAAGCAGCTCTGCAGAGCCCGCGATGGTGAGCAGGAAGGGGTCGCGAGGTGACTCCGCTGACCGTTGGCCTCGTGGCCATGATCGCTTGGTTGGCACACCGCAACAGTGTGGGCTGCGCAATCGGGGGATGCCGCAAACCTTAGATAGGAAAGTACGGCAGATGAAGCTGCTCGGCGGGATCCCATTTGAGGCGCCCTGGCAGGCCACCCTTCGGCACTGAATCATGCCCTAGTCAAACGGGCAGGAGAAGAACCCCGCAGCCACCAAGCGCCTGGACAATCGGGCTCAAGGAGGAATTAGGCCTGCACGGAGCAGCCGAAGGTCGGATGGAGTAGGATCACCCTCGTTCTTCTCCCTAATCCCTTGATCAGGGCCCCGCACGCAAGGTGCTGCCCCTTGGAAGCCACGACCTCATCCCCATGACTACCCATCGTTTCTTCGTTCTTGTCGCCCTGTTGTTGCCCTTGCTGAGTGCGCCCCTCTCCGCGCAGACTCCCCAACAGCTGAAACTGGATTCTGGATCCCGGGTGGTGCTCATGGGTGCCGGTCTTGGCTCGCGCATGGTTCACTTCGGGCCCTTTGAAACCGAAATGCATCTGCGTTACCCGGAGCACAAGCTGGTGCTGCGCAACATTTGTGACGAGGGCAACACTCCCAGCTTCCGGCCCCATTCCGGCCGCGGAGATCAGCTGGGCTTCCCTGGCGCCGAGGCCTTTCATGGGCCCTATTCGGACAACAACGCAGCCAATGGGGCCGGGCATTTTTGGACCGATGAAAAATGGCTTGAGCACCTAAAGCCCGACATCTTGGTCTGCTTCTTTGGGTTCAGCGAATCCTTTGAGGGCGCTAGCGGACTCGAAAACTTCCGCGCCGAGCTGGATGCCTTTTTGAAGCACACCCTGGCTCAATCCTATGGCGCAGGAAGTCCGCCACAACTGGCGCTGGTCTCGCCCACGGCCTTCGAGGATCGTTCGGATTCCATGGGCGTCCCCAACGGTCAACGCCAAAATGCCAACCTGGCAGCTTACACCGCGGTGATGGACACGGTGGCCGCGGCGAACGGTGTGCTGTTCCTGAACTCATTCAACCCTTCCCTTCGCTGGTACGCCGAATCCCGCAAGCCTCTCACCACGGACAGCGCGCTCCTCAACGAAGCGGGCTATGAGCACTTTGCGGAGTTCTTGATCGATGGCCTTTTCGGGGCCGACGAATCCAACAACACCGAACACAAAGCCGCCATCCAGGCCGCCGTTCAGGAGAAAAACTGGTTCTGGATCAATGACTTCAAGATGCCCAACGGGGTCCATGTCTTCGGCCGACGCTACAACCCGTTTGGCCCGGCGAACTATCCCTTTGAGATCACAAAGATGCGCGAGATGACCCTCGTCCGCGATCAAGCAATCTGGGCTGCCAACATGGGTAAGTCCTTCGACCTCGCCGTTAGCGATGCGGCGACCTCGGCTTTGCCTCCGGTGGAAACCAACTACAAGCCCAGCAACAAGAACGGCGATATCAAGTTCTTGGCCGGGGAAGAGGCCCTGAACACGATCTCAGTACCCGAGGGCTTTGCAATTCAACAGTGGGCCACGGAGGTCGAGTTCCCCGACCTCGCCAATCCCGTGCAGATGTCCTTTGACAACCAGGGTCGCTTGTGGGTCGCCACCATGCCGAGTTACCCGCACTACTTGCCCGGCGATCCGCGCCCCGACGACAAGTTGCTGATTCTTGAAGACACGGACAACGACGGCAAGGCCGACAAGCAAACCATTTGGGCCGACGGCCTGCACCTGCCTATGGGATTTGAGTTCGCACCGGAAGGGGTGTATCTCTCCCAAGGAATCAACCTGATTCTCCTCACGGACACCAACGGGGACGACAAGGCCGACAAGCGCGAGGTCATTTTCAGTGGCTTCGACGACCACGACACGCACCATGCCATCGGTGCCTATTGCGCCGACCCCTCCGGCGCCCTGATGATGTGCGAGGGCACTTTCCTGCGCACCAACGTGGAGACCGCTTATGGCACCGTGCGCGGCACGAACGGCGGTTTCTATCGCTTCTCGCCCCAGCGCCGCCATCTGGAACGCCATGCGCAGCTGCCCATACCTAACCCCTGGGGCATCGCCTTTGATGATTGGGGTCAGCACTTTTTCTTGCACACCTCTGGCCCCACCACCGAGTGGATGTTGCCCGGATCGGTCAAGCCCCGCTATGGGGTGTCGACTCCCGGAAGCCAAAACCTGATCGAGCCCGCCCACCGGGTGCGGCCCACGTCGGGCATTGAATTCCTCAGCAGCCGTCACTTCCCCGACGACATGCAAGGGGACATGCTGCTCAACAACACGATCGGATTCCTGGGCACAAAACAGCATCACATGGCCGAAAGCGGCACCGGTTTCGAAACCCACTGGCGCCATGACCTGACCAAGTCCAGCGATGGCAACTATCGACCCGTGGACATCGAAGTGGCGCCGGACGGTTCCCTGTACTTGGTGGATTGGCACAATCCATTGATTGGCCATATGCAACACAACGCACGGGATCCGCACCGGGACCACGACCACGGTCGGATTTACCGCATCACCTACCCCAGTCGGCCGCTGGTGGAACCGGCGGAGATTGTAGACGCGTCCATCGCAACCTTGCTGGAGAACCTGAAGCTGCCGGAATATCGCTCACGCTATCGCACCCGCCGGGAACTGCGAGGTCGTGATACGGATGAGGTGCTCAATGCTCTTAGCCCCTGGGTCTTTTCCCTGGACGCGAATGATCCGGGTTACGAGCACCACCTGTTGGAGGCACTTTGGGTTAGTTGGGGACTTGATCGCGTGGACGAGGACCTCTTGCGTCGTCTCTTGAAAGCAGAGGACCAC
This sequence comes from Planctomycetota bacterium, assembly GCA_028823345.1. Classification (GTDB taxonomy): domain Bacteria; phylum Planctomycetota; class UBA1135; order UBA1135. The sequence goes on along the minus strand of JAPKBR010000036.1, from coordinate 4,957 downwards.
CGAGCCCGGGCCGCCGCCGTGCGCGTCTTGCGCTACAACGCCCACCGGATTCCCGATCAACAGGCTCTGCTTGTGGACGCAGCCAGCGATCCCCATGGACGGGTCAAAATGGAAGCCATCACCGCGGGCTCATGGCTTGAGCGAGACGAGGGTCTCGAAGTCCTAGCCGCCGCCGAAGCTTCCTATGAAGTGGGAGACAAGGAGGAATCCACGGAGCATGTGGTGGTCGAAAACCGTGGACGAACGATTCGCATCAGCCACCCGGCCCTGGGCGCGGACAACATCACCTCCGTGCGCATGACCGTGCCCGGTAACAACAAGGTGATCAACCTGGCGGAGATCGAAATTCTCGCGGGTGGTGAGAACATCACCGCCAGCGGAACATTCTCCCAGTCCAGCCAATTCGGCAAGTACCCGGTGGGCAACCTCCTAGACGGCGACCGGAACAACTTCAGTCACACCGCCTTTAGCGAGAACCCCTGGCTCCAAGCAACCTTCGATCCCCCCGTATCCATCGACTCCCTCACCATTTGGAACCGTCCCGAATTCGAGGATCGTTTCTCCGGAGCAAGGATCGAGTTCTTGGCAGACCAAGAGATCCTGGCCACCCTTGAAGTCCAAATCGCAGGTGGTGTTGGCGTGCTTGGGGACTCTTGGCTCAAGAAGCCGTTTCAAACCGCCGAAGCTCACCTGCGCGGGCAGACCATCGAAGAGAAGATCGTCATCGAAATCCCGAGTCACCTGGCAGCGTCCGCTCACGAGCAATACCTGCGGGGCGCAGAGATCTATGCCCGCGACGGACACTGCTCTACTTGCCACCAGCCCGACGGTTTAGGTCTGCAGGCGGGCGGCTTCCCGCCCCTCGCGGAATCACCCTGGGTGACGGAGGACACGGATCGCCTGATCATGTTGACCCTCAATGGCCTGCTCGGCCCGATGGAAGTGCTCGACAAGCCCTACCCCGGTCTCGTGCCCATGACCCCCTTCGGCGGGATCCTCAACAACGATGAGATCGCAGCGGTCCTGACCTATGTGCGCAACTCATTCGGCAACGAGGCGAGCCCCATTCAGCCCGATAAAATCCAAGAGGTGCGGGTCACCACCCAGGACAAGGAGGGCTTTTATTCCCCCGACGAACTTCTTGGGGGTGCGGCCACCTTCTCACGACCCTTCGTTAACTTTTGGGAACTCGCAGACTTCGAAAGAGACCTGCAAGATCCCCTACACGGACGCAGCTTTGGCACGGGTCAAGCAATGTTTGAAGCTGCCTCATGCTCAACCTGCCACAACATGCAGGGCAAGGGAGGCAACGTAGGCGCAGACCTTTCCGAAGTCGGCAAGACTTACTCCACCGCCGAACTCTTAAGCCATATCCTTGAGCCCTCGGCCACGGTCAAGGACGAGCACCGGGTCTTTGGCATCGAGCTGGACGACGGAAGCCGATACTTCGGCCTCATCGTTGAGAGCGACAAGACCTCGGTCACCATCGCCGAAGCCCTCCAGGAACCGGACAAGACTATCTTCTTGCCCCGGGACGAAATCGTCGAAATGGTCCCCCTCAAGACTTCGCCCATGCCCACGGGCCTGCTGGTGACCTTGACCCACGACGAGATCCTAGACCTCTTGGCCTACATCACAGCCAACGGCAACGAAGAGCACTCCGCGTTCCGGTAAATTGGGCCCGGACATAGATCCGTTCCCAAGTCATCCCCTTTCCTTGGCCGCGCTCGCATGGCTCGATACCGACAGCCTGGGAATGGACCCCACAGCCGAGCAGCGAGGCGATCTGGCTGGGTGGGGCTCGGGAGGATCAGCGCTCGGAGCGCGGCCTGAGCCGGAACTCGTCGAGGATCAGCGCCTGCTTGGGATCGGCGGTGAGGTCCTTCGTGGGTCCGATGAGGCGGGGGTGCAGGGTGAAGTCGCTGCTTGTCGGGTTGCAGTTATGGCCCTCGAGAGCGAGGACAGCGGGCCCGGGGCCCAGGCGCGCGGCCAGCTCGGCGCCGCTCCCCAGGGAAAAGAGCTCCCAGCCACCCGCTTCATGGGACGTGACCCCTTCGGCACTGGGGCCGCAACCGCTTTCTATGCCAGCCCGTGCAATCTCGACTCCCCCCAGGTAAGCGATGAAGCCGTCGTCGTAACGGATTGCAAGCTGGACTTCCTCGAACTCTGCGACCAGGGCAGGGTCGAGAAGTGTGCGGATGTACACCCGGCTGAACACTCCCTGCATTCCGCTCAGGACGGTCGCATCGTCCCCATCCCCGTAGCCGAAGCCTGCCACACCCTCACCCCAATTTGATTCGTCGAAGTCCGCGCCGCGCCAGGCTTCATCAGCGGGGTCTGCACCGGCTAGGTAGCGCCAGGTCGCGTCCGCGGGGAGACCAGGTTCCTCGCCCGTGGCGTTGACCCCAGAAAGGATAGGGTCGGGGGGCGAGACAATCCTGGAGTGGAGCCCCACCGGGTCAAAGTGGAGCAACACCACGTGATGGGCCTTTCCGCTCATACCGGGTTCCTGGAGGAACCAGCGTTCGCTCTTGGGGCGGCGCTGGGGAACGCCGAGGCCGCCTTCACCGATGTAGATGACTCCGCTCGGATCCTGCGCCTCCTCCCGGATAGGCACGGTGCGCTTCACGGCATGTCCGTCGGACTCAAGGGCGATGTCCAAGTCGTACTCCTCGAACAGGGGCACCCAGTGCGACTTCGCGGAGGCGGGGTCCTTCACCGCGGGATAGATGGCGCGGTGGTACTGGGTGAGGAGCCAGCGACGCTCGGGGCGGAGCCTGGCGAGCTCGGACTCGAGCCAGACGGCCTGGTCCCCGGCTGCGCTGATCTCGGTGTTGAGCGTGATCAGGGAGACCGCCGGGGTGATATCTGTGGAGTAGTAGTTGAGGCCTGCACCTCCGGGGTCGTCGAAGACCTCGTCGAAGAGTGGTCCAGGCTCGTGATTGCCCCGGGTCGGGATCATGGGCAGGACCCGGCCAGCGGCCGAAGTTGTCAGCTCGTTCTGGCTCAGCCACATCCGCCATTGCGCCCACAGCCTCCCGTTGGCGATGAAGTCGCCCCCGTGGGCGAAGGTGATGAGGTCGGGATGCTCATCTACCAGGCGCCCAATGAAGCGGTTCATCCGCTGGCGCTCCTGAATGCCCGTGCGTGAGTCTCCGCCGTGCAGCATCTTGAAGGCGTCGTCCTCGGCTGGGGAGGTCTGAAAGTGCAGCTCGGGAGATAGCAGCCCGTCACTCTCGATCTGGAACCAGTAGGTCGTAGAGGCCTGCAGGCCCGTGAGCCTGGCGTGGTGGTAGAAGGCTCCGGTCACCTCACCGATCTCTTTCGGGTCGAGCGTGTAGGCACCCGAGCGGTGGGCGGCGACCTCGCGAACGTGCAGCTCCTCTTCGCCGGCTCGGGTGGATGTGCGCTCTTGCTCGAGATCGCGGAGCTCTTCCATAGGTAGGAAGTGAACCTTGTGGGAGTTACCGGCCTCCAAAGTCGTCCAGGAGACGGTCACCGCGTGGGCTGGGTCGCTGGTCCAGACGAGCCTCCACTGGGCGGGCTGCGTCCCCTCGAGTCGGGTCCACGGATCTTCGATCGGGCAAGTAGCGAGAATGAGGAGGGCTAGAGTGATCATGGCTTTCGGGTGGTTGAACTTAGCCTAATGAGGTGGTGCCAGGCGAGAAAGAGAGTAAGTGGCACGCCGCCATTGGCGAGCCGCAGCAAGGAGTGGTGCCAGGAGTCCAGGCCCATGGATGTCACCCTCGACAGGGCTGTCGCGAGCCCCCAGATTGCCATCCACCCCGCGATCCAGCGCCACCGGCGCAACAGGAGTAGCGCCGCGAGGATGAAGTCCTGCAGACCGATCACGGTCAGCAGCTGCTCGGCCGAGGCCTGTGAGAGGCGATGGCCCGTCCAGCGCTTGACCGTGCCGATGATGAGGTCCACGAAGGGTCCGCTGTGTTGGAGGGCCTCGATCCCGTGGCCGACAAAAGTCAGGGAGGTGCCAAGGAGCAGGACCCAACCGGCGAGCCCTGCCGAGGGGCGGCGCTCCAGGTCCGGCCGACCGGAGAGGAGTGCCAGGGCTAGCAAGGCGCCGATACGCACCGCGTGAGAGAGGGGTGCCAGCCCGTCGGCCGTAGCGCCGGGGTTGTCCCACCTCGCGAACGCCACGCAGAGCATCCAGGTTGCGCCCGCCAGCAAGAGCACTCTCGAGGGGCGCACCAGTGCCGAGATAACGACTCCGACCATCAGTGCGGCACCGAACCGGTCGATGCCCGAGGCTACGGTCTCTGGGAGGCCGGCCTTCATGAAGAGCCAGCTGTTGATTGCGCTACCTGGTATCCAAGCGTTACGCGCAGAGGCGAGGGCGAGCGCCACTATGGAGAGGCGCAGGGTCCAGAGGGCAGCCTTGGGCATGGGATTCTAGAGCTGGCAGAGCACTCGGTCGGATGCTGTGCAATCGAAATTCACGGGTGCACCGACAATCCAACTGGCCAGGTCCAAGGGCATGCAGATGTCGAGATGATTCTCAAGCACCCGGCGAACGCCCCTTCCAACCGAAGGTCCAAATGTCCGTGTCCTCATCCGGTGCCTACTTGTAACTCCATTGAGTGTCAATGTAGACGGGATACCAGGTGTATTGAGGAGAGATCACGTTCTCGTCAGTGAGAATGGGGTCGTCGTCGAGAATGGGCACCTCAATCAGGTACTCGACCACACCTGTTCGGGTGTCGGTCCTGTACATAACATTGTCGGGAGCATAGGGGCCACAGGCATCAATCGGACCACCGACCGCCATCTGGTAACGGCCGAGCCCCTGACACGATGTAAGCAGGCAACAGACGAACAACGAGGCTAGGATCTGTGAGCGTTTAATGCCTGCAGAATAACCGCGGGGAAGCTTAAAGGTCTTCATAACCGCATCCTACCAACCTCCAACCCCAGCGGAGGATTTAGCGTTCTTGGGACTCCT
>JAPKBR010000006.1 GCA_028823345.1 Planctomycetota bacterium | reverse complement strand
CTTGCGTGGAAGGTTGTCAGCACGCTCCCAAGCGGCACTGGGGTCCCTTGCGGCAAGGGCACATGTGATTGGGGCCTCATCTGGGATATTGAACTCGAATACCGAAAGAGCCCGAATGATCCGTGGGGAACCGCGGCCAGACGTTCGGAAGCCTTCAAGGAATGGCATACGACCGACGCTGCGGGCAATCGATGGCCTCAGACGACGGTTACTGCATCCAGTTCCGGCATCGCACCAAGCCCTCCCGGAACACCATTTCCGGGAAACAGTAGGCCCCGGGGAGACGTCCAGGGTTTTTCGTTGGCCTGCCCAACCGGTGGGACAACTGAGTCAGATCTTGAAGTGACGATTTCAGCCGATCCCGCAGACCCGTCCCATCCCGCCCATTTGTCTTTGACTGGCAAACTAACTTTCAAGTGTAGTTGCTCGGGAAAATGAGCCTGCTGAACCCCAAAGTGACTCGACCCATGTTGAACTCCTTCCCCCGCTGGTGTTGGCTCCTGGGGCTGGTTGCTGCCTGTTCACCTTCGTTCTCCTTGGCGCGACGGATTCCCGCAGATACGAGAGTTTCACCGGCCCAAAAACCAGGTGCCGTCGGCACGGGTCAAGAGAGGACCTTCTATGGGGGTGGGTTTCGGCAAGTGCAGTACCTCTGCGACTCGCCCCTGGAACCGGAGGAGGGCAGGGCGGTGCCGCGCATGCGTTTCATCACCTATGCGACGGGGATGCAGGAAGACCGACGCAGTGGGGTGCCGAATGAGCGTCCTGATATCGGAGGCGCCCTACTGCTCTATGAGTTTGGTCAACCGGATCCACTCAAGAGCATGGTGGTTCCCTTCAGCCTCACTTCCCAGGGCCCAGAGGACTACTACTTTAGCGCCCGAGATCGGCCCTCTTGGAGGATGCTGGAGCTGAGTGAGGGACTCTTTGCCGCGTGCATCGATCGAGCCAATGCTGTCCTGCATGTGTACGCCTTTCCCTCGGGAAAAGAGCGAGCGGTATTGCCAAATGTCAGCGCAATCTTTGATACCCGAGAGATGAAGGGCCAAGGAGAATTGCTGGTTGCTTCTGCCGGCGCCCTGCACGTTGTTTATTTGCAGGAAAACGGCTCACTGCAGAGTCGTGTGGCAGCGCTCCCTCAAGTATCGGGCATCGCCGCGGCCTCATGGATCCGAAATGGACCATCCGCTCTTCCAACCAAAGCTGTGGCTGTGGGATGGACTCATGACCGATTGACTCTTGCGACGCTCCACGGGTCGGACTCGGAACCACGCCTGATCGACCTACAATACGGCCATGCTCCGAAACTCGGGCGCGCCGTGCGGTGTGTTGCTCGAGCGCACGGAAAACGCATTCTGGTTGCGGTCTCGCGGCCCCTAGACAATATGGTCCTTGAGGAGGTGTCCAAGTATCCAGATGGAGCAGGAGGCGCCCTCATGCTGTCGATCGGAAAGCAGGTCGAGGTTGTGGGAGATGGCTGGACTTGCCTCGGGCCTTCCGCTCACCGCGACCCCAATACTCGCCCAGGTACGGCAAATTCCTACGGCAACTCGATGATGTTCGTGAGCGACATGGACTTCGATCAGGTGCCGGACCTCCTGCTCTCTGCCCCCAACGGAACCTACTCCACGCTGCTCTTACTGTCGGGAAGAACCGGTGCAATTCTGCGCGAGTGGCATCCCAGACCGATTTACGCCCAGACCTACCACACAATGAGCGGGCCAAGTCAGCTTGGACCAGAAGGATATCTACTCCTTGGAAGCGGTGGAGAAGGCGACTGGGAGCGCCCACAAGACCGAGGGGTCGCCCAGGTCTTGAGGCTCTCGACGGGAGACTGGGAGCATGGATGGATCTGCCCTCACAAGCAAAAGCCCACCCAATCAGAGCGCCGGGCCGATTGCCCTGACGGGAATCCGCACCAGTACTTCTTTCGGGTGGATCGGGACTAGGCCCGAGGGAGGCTGACACCCATCGGAGCCCTTCCCCTCGCAATCTACCACAATTGGCGCGTTCGAAGCAGGCCCGCGCGCTCTCGCAAATGGGGTTTTGGTTGGTGCTCGACCAGAAGCTGCCAGCGCCGCAAAAGCAACTGCACATGGTGGATCGGCCAGAGGGGTGCCAGGCAAAGCGCCGCCACGATCGCCAGCGCTCTTGTGCTTGACACTACGATGCGAGAGCACCCTATATAAAGGACTTCGGATCGCCTGGACAGCCCCCCATCAGCCGAACTTAATCCCCTGGGCCAGGGGCAATTCTGCGGACCAGTTAACCGTGTTGGTTTGACGGCGCATGTACGCCTTCCAGGCATCGGAACCCGATTCGCGGCCGCCGCCCGTGTCCTTTTCGCCCCCGAAGGCGCCGCCAATTTCGGCACCCGAGGTGCCGATGTTCACGTTGGCGATGCCGCAGTCGGATCCCACAGCTGAGATGAACTCTTCGGCGGAGCGTACGCTGGCGGTGAAGATGGCAGAGGAAAGGCCCTGGGGCACATCGTTTTGCATGGCGATTGCGTCGGCCAAATCGGTGATGCGCATCAGATACAGCACCGGTGCAAACGTTTCGTCCTGCACGATTTGCATGGAGTTCTCAGCTTCCACTAGAGCGGGGACAACAAAGTTTCCCCCCGCAAGAGCCCCTTCCATTTCCGCGGCACCACCACCACAAAGCACGGTTCCCCCGGCTGCGGTGACGGACTCGAGCGCATCAGCCATGCTCTGCACAGCAGCCTTGTCGATCAGGGGACCGCATAGAATGTTCTCATCCATGGGGTCGCCAACCTTGATGTCGGAATAAGCCCGCACCAAGCGATCCTTGACCTCGTCGTAGATCGAATCGTGCAAGAGGACGCGGCGGGTGCTGGTGCAGCGCTGGCCGGCGGTTCCCACTGCACCGAACAAGATCGCAGGCAGGACCAAGTCCAAATCCGCGTCGTCCATGACCACCAGCGCGTTGTTGCCGCCACACTCGAGGATGGAACGCCCCATGCGCGAGGCCACGCGGCCCGCCACCAGCTTGCCGATCTCGGTGGAACCGGTGAAGGAAATCAAGGGCATGCGCGAATCGTCGATCATGGCCGTGGCCACATTATCGTTGCTGCCGATCACCAAACCGGCGAGGGCACCAAGACCCTCGGCCTCTAGCACGGGCCGGATCACATTGACCAAGCCGATCGCGCAAAGGGGAGTCTTGGGGCTGGGCTTCCAAACGGTGGAGTCCCCGCAGACCATGGCCAACATGGAGTTCCAAGCCCAAACCGCCATGGGGAAGTTGAATGCGGTCAGGATGCCCACGGTCCCGAGGGGCTGCCAGGTCTCGCGCATGTGGTGGCCGGGGCGCTCAGACGGCATGGTCAGGCCATAGCATTGGCGTGAAAGGCCCACGGCAAAGTCGGCGATGTCGATGCACTCTTGCACCTCGCCCCAACTCTCCTGCACGGACTTGCCCATCTCATAGGTGATCAGGCGCCCGAGGGCATCCTTCTGTTCGCGCATGGCATTGCCCATCTTGCGCACCAGTTCTCCGCGCAGGGGCCCCGGCATGGCCCGGAAGCGGGTGAAGGCCTCTTCTGCGGCCGTAACAACCTGGGCGTACTCAGCTGCAGTAGCCTGTTGGACGCGGCCGATGACCTCGCCGGTGGAGGGATTCTTGGTCTCGAGCCAATCGCCGGTTGTTTTGAGCCAGGTGCCTGCGTACGCGCCCGATTGGTCGCCGCTGATGCCGAGTTGCTTGAGGAAGTCCATGTCTGTTGATGTCTTGGGTGGTTCGAAGAGAGTTCTTCGGGGTGATCCGAATCGCCGAGGATAACCGCTTCTCAGGGGTCTCCCAAGGCCTGTAGAGGAGAATCTGGCACAAAGAATTGACTCCACAGATGACCCAGGCTGTCCGCATCGCTATCCTCTTTGCCCTCATGAGCGACCGTATCGTCTTCCAAGTGCAGGATCTGCACAAATTCTATGACCAGCGTGAAATCCTTAAAGGGATCACCCTGTCTTTTCTAGAAGGGGCCAAGATTGGCCTAATCGGCCTCAATGGCGCGGGCAAAAGCACCCTGATGCGTATCATCGCGGGGTCCGACACCGCCTTTGAGGGCACGGCTAAACCCGTTGGGGACCAGTCCACGGGCTACCTCTCCCAGGAACCAGAGCTGGACGAAAGCAAAACCGTCGCTGGTAACATCGAAGAGGCCGTGGGGCACCTGCGTGAATTGGAGGCTCGCTATTACGAGGTGATGAACCTCATGGGCGAAGCCGAAGGCGCAGAGGCCGAGAAGCTCACTACTGAATACGACCGCCTGCAGCACGACATGGATGCCAAGGGTATTTGGGATCTGGACTCGCGCCTCACCCAAGCAAAGCACGCCCTGCAAGTTCCCCCGGATGACCGTGCAGTGACCAACCTCTCCGGGGGTGAACGCCGCCGGGTGGCCCTTTGCCAGTTGTTGCTCGAACACCCGGACATCCTGTTGCTCGATGAACCCACCAACCACTTGGATTCGGAATCCATCGCTTGGCTAGAGGGTCACTTGGCCGCCTACGAGGGCAGCGTCATCCTGGTCACCCACGACCGGTACTTCTTGGACAACGTGGTCAACTGGATGCTCGAAATCGAGCGCGGCAAAGCCAAACCCTACGAGGGCAACTACACCGCCTACCTAGAGCAAAAGCAGCGGGAAAACAGCGCCTCCAACGCAAAAAACGTGCGCACGGAAAAAGTTCTGGCCCGGGAACTGGAGTGGATTCGGCGCACACCCGCCGCCCGCCAAAAACAATCCAAGGCACGCCTCAAACGCTACCAGGATATGGCCGCTGAACGAGCAGAAGATCAATTGGAGTCCGTAGACCTTCGAATCCCTCCCGGGCCGCGCCTGGGTGACAAGGTGGTCGAGGTGCGCGACCTCAAGAAGGGGTACGACGGGCGCACCCTGTTCGAGAACCTCAGCTTTGAAGTTCCACCCCAGGGCAAATTGGGCGTGATCGGCGCCAACGGAAAGGGCAAGTCGACCCTGATGAAGATCATCATCGGGCAAGAAACCCCGGACGATGGGGAGGTAACCCTGGGCTCCACGGTACAACTCAGTTTCGTGGACCAAAGCCGCACGGTCTTGCAGGACGATCAGACCGTCTTCCAGAACATCACCGACGGAAACCTGCTCTTGCCCTTCGCCGCGGGCACGATTGACTCCCGGGCATATGTGGCCCGCTTCAATTTCAAGGGCGAGGACCAGCAGCGGCAACTGTCCGAATGCTCTGGCGGAATGCGCAACCGAGTGCTGCTGGCAAAGATGCTGCGTGAACCGGCCAACCTGGTCATTCTTGACGAGCCTACCAACGACCTGGACTTGGACACCCTGAGGGTTTTGGAAGAAGCCATTCAGCACTATCCCGGTTCCATGATCATCGTGACCCACGACCGGTATTTCTTGAACCGCGTGGCCACCCACATCTTGGCCTTCGAAGATGACGGCCAAATCACTTTCCATCACGGGGACTACGAGTCCTATAAGGATTGGAAACGCAACCGCGGCGAGGACATCGACAAGCGCACGGGCCCCCACCGTCAGTTCACCCGTGGTTGACCTTAGCGGTCAAGAAACCCAAACCGGGGACCCGTTGGAGATCCAACGGGCACGGGCCATCGTGGCGGGTTTTTTCGCCCCGGATCCCAAGCAAGCCGAAGACCGCACTCGCATCCTAGAGTTCCTCGACCAGCACCAGGATGCCCTGCACCGCAGCTGCCTCACGGGACACCTAACCGCATCCTGCTTGCTGCTTGACGCCAGTCGCCAACGGGTGCTGCTGCACCACCACAGGAAACTGAACCTCTGGCTGCAATTCGGCGGGCACGCGGATGGCGAGGGAGATCTCGCTGCCGTAGCTCAACGGGAGTTGATCGAAGAGAGCGGCATCACCCCCGCGGAATTCGCAAGCTCCCCCTTCGACATTGACATCCACCCGATTCCCGCTCACAAGGATGAACCGGCCCACGCCCACTTGGACGTGCGCTATCTAGCCATTGCCCCCAGCGGGGCAGAGTTCGTGGTCTCATCCGAGTCCAAGGCCCTGCGCTGGTTCACCGGCCCCGAAGCTCTCGCCATAGGCCTCGACCCTTCCCTCGAGCGGATGGTCAAAGCGCTCCTGGGCTAAGGGCTCATCAAAAGGGCAGCAGGTCCAGGGCAAAAACGCCCCATGCCCCAAGAAACAAAAGCACCTGCCCCACGAGCAAGCAGTGCACGCCCCGGCGCCCGGGAGCCAAGCGGGCGTTGTTGGGATCGCGAACCAAGAGCGCCCAACTGAATAAGCCCAGGGCCCAACCGCTGATCACGTCCCAAGCCCAATGCTGCTTGACGAACAGAGTCGAGAAGGCAACCACAATGGCGAGCGGGATTGCGATGCGACCCACTCTCCGGTCGAGGCTCCAAGCACTCAGGGCCGCTAGCAGGGAAAGGGACACATGCAAGGAGGGCAGGCAATTTGCCGGGGTATCGACCTGGTGAATCACCTTCAGCATCCACTCCGCAAAGACGCCCCCATCCAACTCCATAGGCCGCAGATCCATGTGCACGGGAAAGAACAGAAACACCACGAAGCTCACGGCGCTGGTCAGGACAAAAGCAGCGCAAATGCGCCTGAATGCCGGGCGCGTGGACGGCAACACCAGGGGTAGGGGCAACAGCAAATAGAGCAGGGCGTAGATAAAAACCCATTGGGGCGCAAAGGGGATCGCGCGGTCCAATGGGGTTTCGGCAGACCCAGCTGGCCAGGACCCGGCCAAGTAATTGATCGGACTGTAGAGGCAGAGAAACAACCCCACCGCCACACCCAAGAGAACTCGTTCTTGGCGTTCGGGAAGAAGATCCAAGCGGGCGCGCAACTTTGTCAACAGGATGCCCAACTAGAGCTCCAGCTGGCAGTCGTGCCCGTCATGCCCCGCGGGTGAGTCCGTGGCCTCGTGATGGACTGCATGACTGGCGCGGCTGGTGGGACGGGTATCCCGCCCGGGCCTGTCCATGAAGCAGATGTGAGCCAAATGCTTGAGGTTTGCGCATGCATCCCGGTAGCCGGGAATCAAAAGCCTAAAAGGCCCCCCATCATCGGAGGTCAAAAATCCCTCCGTGCCCGCGTACCAAAGGAGCCCCTGCTCGGCCACCTCTTCGATGGGAAGCGAAACTACAAAATCCCCCTCTTCGGAGGACAACTCTACCCATCGGGCGTTTTCCAAAAGCCCGCGCACATCAAACAGGGCACGGAACAACACGCCACGCCCAGCGCGCCCCGGAACGTGCGCACCCACATCGGTAATCTGCGCGCTGACATCGAGAGCCTCCAAATCCGCCGAGGAATACAACAGCGGGGCGCCTGCGATCAGGCCTTCGACATGCAAGGTGGAGATGACCATGGGCTGAGGATTCTAGCTCGATGGGGTTCGGAACAAAGGCCTCGGGGCGAAAAAGAAGCGCGGGGCGACCAAAAGAGGCCGCCCCGCGCTTGGCCGGGTTTCATGGCGTAGAAAACCCTACGCGTTGTGAGTCGGAGGCTGAGACGAGCCACGAGCAGGTTCGTTCTCGCCTCGGCTGTAGATCACATAGAAAAGTCCAAGGGCGATCAAACCCGAGAGCCCTTCCTGGGAAATGCTTCCCGCCACGGTAGCCACATTGGTGGTCATACCCGTGGAGCCCGGGAAGAGCAGATCGATGATCAAGAAGGTGAATATAAGGGAGATCCCAAGGCGCGTGATCCCCTTGGAAAGGTTGCTGATCCGGTTGATGACTTGTTCCATGGAGTGTTCCGAGTTGTGGGTTGCGTGAGAATTGACTTGGCGAAATTGAGGTGCAAGCCCGACCACGGATTAAAGGCCGTGATCGGGCTCGGTAGGTCTACTAGGCTTCTCCAAGCATCAGCGATCCGTCAAGGACATGAACACCATCAGCGTAATGAGACCAGCAAGGCCTCCACCGACGAAGGTGTTCACAAGTCCTGTGATGTTTCCGACGATGCTATAGCCCTCGGGGACCGCAGTCGGGAAGACTACGCCAACCACCAGGAAAAGGAGGGCCAAGTTAAGGGCCAGGGCGATAATCGGCTTGCAGGAACCGTTGACTGAGTTAAGAGCTTTGTTGAATGCATCCATTTTTGTTATGCCTCCTGTGAAGGCCTGCCCCGACGTCGTCGGGTTCAGTCATTCACAATCAAGAGTCTTGTGGAGCAGAACAAGGCTGGAAGCCCTAGACTGCCCGGGATCTCGATAACCCGAAGGGTCATCGTGGGCGGGTCAGCCGAATGCGGAAAACACATCCTGGGAGCTGGCCCGATATAAACCATCGGCTCGCCCATCCGTACCTTGCCCCCTGCGAAACTACTTTTCCCTCAAAAGGACTCGAAAGTGCCGTGAGGCGTCCCAAGGCATGATCGCTGGGGCTGAAATCCTTTTGAAATAGAAGAAACTCGGTCTATTTCGGCCCCCAAGGAACCCAAAAGGGTCACTTGGCCGGGCCTAAAAGCTTGTTCAGCAGCAGCACGCAGGGCTGATTGCCGTTGGCCAGCTCCTGTTGGTCGCCGGGCATCCCCAGGGATTCCAGCTGTTGTTCATTGCCCGCCAGGAGGGCCAGTCCATAGCCCTCGCACTTCTGGCGCAGCTGGGTGCCAAAAGCTCGATAGAGGCCAAACAGACGCTCCGCATCCCCAGCGCCCACCCGCGAGCCCCAGGGTGCATTGGTTGCCACCTGGCCGTTCCAGCCGGCCTTTGGGGAAAAGAGCCGCGCATCCTTCACCTCCAACTGCACGTTGGCATCGATGCCAGCGGCCGCCAGGTTAGCAGCTGTGTCTTGCACACGCTCGCTGTCAATGTCGCTGCCCGCCAGTTGCAGTTTCTTGGTGGAGCGGCGGCGCTTTTGTGCATCGGCTCGCAGGCGCTCAAACATCACGGCCTGTGCATCCTTCCAACGTTCCATACCAAAGGACCGGAAACTTCCGGGTGCAATATCCGCCGCCATCAAGGCTGCTTCCACCAGCAAGGTCCCCGAACCGCAGAAAGGATCCAGCAGGGGTGCGCGACGGTTCCAACCGGAAAGCAACAGGACTCCTGCGGCCAAAGTCTCGGGCAAAGGTGCTCGGCCCTGGGCTTCACGCCAACCGCGTTTGTAAAGGGGCTCGCCGCTGGTGTCCAAAGAAAGGATCACCCGGTCTCGATAGAGGTGCACGCTGATCCCCAAATCCACATCCCGGTCCCCCACATTCGGCCGGGTTCCTAGGTCCCGGCGAAAGCGATCACAGATCGCATCCTTGACTCGCTGCTCCACAAAGCGCGCGTGAGTCAAATTGGAATCCCGAGCACGGGCCTTCACCCGCAGGGTGCCATCGGGCTTGAGCCACTTTTCCCAAGGCACCTCCAAGGCACCCTCATAGAGATCGGTGTCGGTCACGCATTCGTAGCGCGCAACCCGCAAGAGCACTCGGTTGGCGGATCGCAACCAAAGGTTGGCCCGAGCCGCGTCCAAGCGCGTGCCAGCGAAACGGCAGCCCCCCACCTGGCGTTCGATGTTCGCCATTTTCAGGTCCTTGAGTTCCTGGTGCAGCACCGGTTCAAGACCCGGTGCGCAGGTGGCGAAAAATTCAGTTGCAGAAGCCATGATTTCGATTCAGCGGGGCCAGGGGCCGTGGGATGTGCGGGCGGGGTCCTCTTCAAAAACCCGGCGCCAGAGATCAGTAGAGAAAAGCCCATCCGGATCCGCATGGGCTTTCAGTTCGTGGAACGCTGCGATGCGTTCGGAGCCAAAAGATGCTCGGGCCACATCCGGAGAAATCACTTGGTCCTTCGCGAAGTAGAACCGTCCTCCCGCAGCCAAGCAGATTTTGGAAAAGCGCGCGCAGGTCTCCAGAAGGTGCGCTCGATTCTTGGCGGTCACCTTCAGGTCCATGGCCATGCTCCAGCCATCCAAGGCATGGGTCATCAGGAAGGGATCGGGCCGGTGGCGCTTGAGCACCCCCAGATACGGGGTGTGGCCACTGGATTGCCCTTCGGCCAGGAGCGCCAAGAAACCATCCAGGGCCGTGTCCGCGGGCAAGAAGGCTTGGTACTGAAGCAGCCCATCACCCGCACGCCGGGCGTAGGCGTACTTCCAGTCTGGCACGTAGTCGAGCAAGAAGTTGAACCCCGCGTGGGATTGACGATGCCACCCGCTCATAGCCTCCATGCGCCCCGACACCTGCTTGATGGCATTGACCAGGCGCATCCCCGGATCATGATTGAACATACGCAGCACCCGCCAGATCTCGGCTTTGGGCACGCCCATCACAGCATCGGGCAGATCCTGGTGTTCAAGGCTGAGGGTCTTGTCTGAATCAGAGTCCTCGCCATCCAAAAGGTAGCGCGCGTCGTGAATCAGACCGCGTCCACCAGCGGAGCCCGACCCAAAGGTATCGATCCAGCCCACGAGGTAATCCGCCTCGCCCACGAGCTCTTGCATGGCGTCCATCATCTCGCCCAGGTCATGGCAAGAGATCCCGCGCACGCGCACATCTCCTGAATAGACCTTGGTGGTGCGGGTCTTGGCTCGGGTGATGATGCCCAACATGCCGAAGCCGCCGATGGCTCCGTGGAACAACTCAGCATTTTGTTCCCGCGAACAAGTCACTAGGTCGCCATTCCCCAAGAGCAAGTCGATCTCAAGCAGGTTGTCCCCAAAGGTGCCCACCTTGAAGTTGTTCTTGCCGTGGATGTTCATGGCCGCCGCCCCGCCAATGGTGGGGAACATGGTGCCACTGACCACCTTGGGCCAATAGCCAAGGGGCAATGCCTTGCGCCAAAGTTGACGGATACTCGCGCCCCCCTCCAATTCCGCATCCCCGGTGGACGCGTCAAAGTCCAACAGGCGATTCATGCGGGTCATGTCTAGAGCCCACCCATCGCGCGTGGTGCTCGCATCCCCATAGCTGCAGCCCGTGCCCCGGGGTGCGAGGCTTACTCCCGCCCGGCGCGCCTCTTGCAGGGCTCCCCGCAGCTGATCAAGGTCCCGTGGACGCACGATGCGCGTGGTAGAACCGACGCTCATGCCCCAGCCCTCCACGCGCTCGATGCCCACCCGACCGATATCTTGGCCCATGATCAGATGTTGAGGTGACGGAAGATACGGCTGGGAATTTCACGGATGACCCGCATGACCAAACACCAGCGCAGGGGCATGTAACGGGTGCTCCAAAAACTTCCGCGCCAGGTGGAGATCATCGTCTTCGCCGCTTGCTCGGGCGTGATCGGCCAAACAAGCTTGTCTATTCCCGCGGTCATGTCCGTGCTGACCATGCCCGGCAGGATGGTCACGACGCGCACCCCATGTCCCTCTAGCCTATTTCGCAGGGATTCGAGGTAAGTGGTGAAGCCCGCCTTGGAAGCATGATAGGCGGGGTTCATGCGGCGACCGCGCTCGCCCGCCACACTGGAAACCCCAACGATGGTGCCCCGCCTCTCCGAGAGGAACAGCCGCGCTACTTCTGCGCACCAGGCCATGCCCCCCAGAAGATTGACCCGCACCATGGTGCGGTCCTGATCGTGATCGTATTCCTGGGGCCCCACCATGGGCATCACCCCCGCCACATAACAGAGCGTGTCGAGGCCACCGAGATCTTCGACAATGCGCTCTAAGAGGGCGGGCACGTCCCCCGCATCCATCACATCGTGTGGGTACACATGAACGCTCCCTGGAGGCGCGCCTTCCGCGAGCTCTGCCAGTCGGTCCTCCCGTCGAGCGAGGGCCGCAACTTGACAGCCTTCCTGAGCCAACTGACGCACGAGGCTCGCGCCGATGCCGCTGGATGCCCCGACCACCAAGACCCGTTCAGGAACAGAGCTTGGGGAGGATGAGTTTTGATCTGGTTCGCCGGAATCTTGCATGGACAGGGGCCATGATCGGAGTTGAAGCCCCCCTCGACAAGAGATCTTCTCTCTTCTCTGGCCAGATTCATGTTCCACCCCCTCGCCCTCCGGCGGCATGCTCGCTCTCTTTGGACGGAGCAGAAAAATCCCCCCATGAATCGAGTCGAAAAACGGCGCCCACAGATCCCAAGCCAGCATTGCTCTCCTACGTACGGGCCCGTATGGTCTGATCCCCATGCCCTCGATCTCCAGCCTCCTCACCGCCCTCAACCCAGAGCAGCGCGCGGCCGCGGAGACCATCGAGGGCCCCCTACTGGTGCTAGCGGGCGCCGGAACGGGCAAAACCCGGGTGGTGACCACCCGTATCGCCTATTTGATCTCCAAGGGCGTCGACCCAAGCCACATTTTGGCGGTCACCTTCACCAACAAGGCAGCTGCCGAGATGCGCGAGCGCCTAGCCAAGCTGATCGGCCCCAAGGCCGAGGGGGTCGTGGCCAGCACCTTTCACTCGTTCTGTCTGCGATTCTTACGGGACCACACGGTGGAATTGGGCATGGAGCGCGGCTTTTCGATCTGCGACCCCTCGGACCAATTGACCTTCATCAGCCGTGCGCTGCGCTCCCTGCACGTGCCCTCCGCCAGGCTCAAACCCCGGGATGCCCTGTCCCTGATCAGCCTGGCAAAAAACCGCCTCGAGACCCCCGACACCCTGGCCCTCAGCCTGGACGAGGATCTGGGGCACCTAGCCGCGCGCACCTGGGAAAAGTACCAGGAATCCCTGCAGCGCGCCCGCAAGCTGGACTTCGATGATCTCTTGCTGGAAACCAGGCGCCTGTTGCGCAACCCCAAGTTGAGGAAGAAGGTCGCCGACCAACATCGCTTTGTCTTGGTGGACGAGTATCAAGACACGAACGGTCCCCAGTTTGAAATCGTGCAGGCGATCGCTGGCAAACACAGGAACCTCTGCGTGGTGGGCGATGACGATCAAAGCATCTACTCATGGCGCGGAGCCGACATGACCAAGATCCTGTCCTTCGAAAAGACCTTTCGCGGCGCCAAGGCAGTCACCCTGGAGACCAACTATCGCTCCACCGAGACGATCCTGCGCTGCGCCAATCGCCTGATCCAACACAACACGGGCCGCCACGAAAAGACACTGCGTTCGGCCATGGGAGAAGGTGAACCTATCAGCCTGGTCACCATGCGCGACGAGGAAGTGGAAGCAGACAAGGTCGTGCAGCTCATTGACGAAATGGTCAAAGCGGGCCATGCCCTGGACGAATTCGCGATCCTCTTCCGTACCGCAATCCAGGCGCGCGCCTTTGAAACCGAACTGCGCCTGCGGGACATTCCCTACACCCTCGTGGGCGGGATGAGCTTCTTCGACCGCAAGGAAGTGCGCGACGTGATGGCCTACCTGCAATTACTGGTGGATCCTGATGATGAGCAAGCCCTGGTGCGCATCATCAACAGTCCACCCCGAGGGGTCGGCAAAACCACCCTGGAACGGGTAACCGCCTATGCCACCGAAAAGGGAATTTCCGTGGGCAGTGCTTTTGATCAAGGGGATCAAATCGAGGGGGTTAAGGGCTCCCGCTGCGAACCGGTCCAGCGTTTGCGGCTGCGACTCAAAACCTTGCGCGGACTCTACCCGGACTCTTCCCAGAACCTGGTGAAGCTGGTGGAACAGACTATCCAAGAGGTGGGCTACGAGGAAGAAGTGCGCCGCTGCTACAGCGATCCGGAAGAAGCCAAAAAGCGTTGGGAAGGAGTGGAGGAAGTGCTCAATGCAGCACAAAACCATGCCCGCAAGCGCAAGCACCCAAAGCTGCAACGATTCCTCGACGACCTCTTGCTCTCGGCTGAGGACCGGGACGATCCTGAAAAGGCGTCCAAGCGCTTGAGCGTGACCCTCATGACGCTGCATGCATCTAAGGGGCTGGAGTTCCCGCGGGTTTTTCTGGTGGGACTTGAGGAGGGTATCCTGCCCCATGTGAGGTCCGTGCAAGAGGACACCATCGAGGAGGAACGTCGTCTGGCCTACGTGGGCATCACCCGCGCGCAGAAATTCCTGCAGCTCTCCTGGTGCCAAACCAGAGCCCGAGGCGGGCAGGACCTCACTCGCCACATGAGCCGCTTCCTATTGGAGCTCCAGCAAAGGGAGGCCCCTGCCGATTGGGTCGCGGCCGGAGCCGAGCCTAAGCCTAAGCCCAAGTCTAAGAAGAAAGGTCGCCGGCGCAGGGCACGGCGCTAGGGCAACTCCACCCGGACTCACTGACTCGCGAGGGTCACACGGTCCATCATGGACTGCACCGCGCCTCCGGCCCGTTCCACTGTCACCCACGCGCGCGAGGGCCGCTGCACCCGCACCATGGGCTTGAGCAGGAGCAGGTTAGAACGCCCGGCCACGAGGTTCACCGTGCCACAGGAAACCGCCGCCTCTTGGTCTCGCTGACCATCCGTCACCCAGATCTGATAGGTCCAATGGCCCGGATCCAGATTGCTCAGCCCTTCCAAGCGGAGAAACCCGCGGCTCCCGGTGTTGAACCAAATGAGTTCTCCCCCAGCCTCGGTGCCCGTCCCATCCCCGGCCGGATGCAAGGACAATGTCTGATCCGGGTCTCCCTCGGCTAGTAACGCGTCCAGCTGATCCTGGGCAGAGAGTGGAACCATGGTGCTCACCGCGTTCTCGTAGTGCTGGTAGGCAAGGTCGAGTTCCTCCATCAAGCTCTGCTCACGCAGGCGCCACTCTTCCCGTTCCTGCGCAAACATGTTTTGCTGATCGGGACCGACCGGAGCCTCGCCGGAGACGCCCGCCACGGGTTTCTCTTGTGTGACAACCACTAGCTCACGATCCGTCTCAGAAACCGCGGGCTTTTCCTGATCGCAAAAAGGACACATGGACGCGCCGAGCCAGCCCAGAACTGCGCCCACGACCAGGCCGATGAGAAGTTGAGTTCGTTTCATGCGCGCATGGTGCCCAAGAAAAAGAACCAGCGCAATGGAGAGCCTTCCCACTATTGGCGATCCGCCCCGAGGCACCCTATTTTTGGGCCCATCTGATCGAGAGCTAACGAGTCCAAGCATCCCGCCCATGATCGCCAGCATATGCGTGGCTCCTCCTGGGAGGGTTGGAAGGCGCTTCCTAGGGAATCACGATGTCATGCTGGCGGGTATTGCCCTTGCTAACACGCACCTTAACCCTTGGGCTGCTGCGGCCTTCATACCGGGCGCTCACCCACACGTCTCCCGGGGCCAACCCGGTCATGGTGTAGGAACCACCCCCGCGGGTTCGCACCCAGGAAGCTAACATGATTCTAGTTCCGTCTTCGGTGGTGACGTCCAAGGTCGCTCGACGTAAGCCATTGCCATCCGCGTCACGCACGGTGCCCTCTAGAGTGCCTGCCAATTCAAGGTCGATGTCGAGGGTGGTTCCCTCTGCTTCCACCTCCAAGCCTTCGACCAAGATAGCGCCCCCAGCCAGGTCTCCCGGATCTGATTCCATGGCCCGCAGGTTGTAGGTACCGGGGCTCAAATCCGGAAAGTTGTAGCGTCCGTCCACTCCGGAGCGGGTCGTACGTCGGCGAGAGCGTCCGCCGACCTCTACGCCATCAATGGTGACCGCCAAAGCAATGGTGGCCCCCACAAGCACTCCCGAAGGCCCGCGGATGATGCCATCCAGACCTGCACTGGGTAACTCGAAATCCACGCTGTAACGCGCCCCCCCCTCGATGGTCACCGGGAAAACTCCCTGGCTTGACCAACCGCGACCGACCATGAATTGATAGGTCCCCGGCTGATCAACCACCAATTCAAAGTTCCCGTCCACATCCGCCAGGGTAGCGGCCAACTGCTGGTTGGGATTCTCTGGATCCAGTACCGAGACCGCCGCCTTGGCAACCCCTTCCCCAGCGGACCTCACGGTTCCAGAAACGGTGACCGCAGTGGGAGAAGGCGTGCCAAGCACCACGATGCGGCGCTCTTCGTCCACCAGCGTGACCTTGACCTCCTCCTTGTTTGCGTTGTTCAGAACCCACTGGTCGCGGTCTCCTCTCCTACCGCTACGGGGAGCTTCCAGACTGACCGTGTAGGCACCAGGCTCAAGGCCCTCGAAAAGCACCGAACCCGATTCGTCGGTGTTCCCGCTCTTCCAACTCGGTCCACTGAGGCGGACTTGGCGATCGTTGATCTTGCCCAGCGCCGTGTGCATTTCCACGGTCAAAGTAGCACCCCTTCGGAGGGTCAAGAGAGCCCCCTCGCCCGTATCTCCTGCGGCCACGAACAAAGTCTGCTTCGGGCTGTTGGCCCAAGATTCATGGCTCGCAGAAATCACCACCTCACCGGGGTTGAGCCGCACCAGATCAAAGGCCCCAGCCTCGTCGGTTTCCGTGCGCGCATCTTTGCTGCCCCCGTGGCGGCCGTTGACTTGGGCCCCTTCAATAGGCTTGCCCGATGGATCGCGCACCACGCCGCTCAATTTCGATTCACGGGGCAAACGCAGGGCGACCTCTCCATCGAATGGCACGGTAATTTCCTGCTCATCCCCGGTGCCAAAGCCCAGGCCCCGGGCCACAAGAGTCCAGCTTCCATCCTGAAGACCTGCCAAATCGAAATGTCCATCCTGGGCGCGGAAGCGATCCTTGATCGGCTTACGCGCAGTGTTAGAGAGAATGTTGTTGCTGGCCGGAGTAGCAGTGATCTGAAACCGGGGGACGGGATTCCCCTCGTCATCGAGCACCTGCCCAGGAACGGTCTGGCCCTCGGAAAGGATCAGCACCAGGCCACGCCGGCTGGGTTTCACATCCGCTTCCACGGCGCGCCACACGGGGGGCGGATCGAGCAAACGCTCACGCAGGCTGGCTTCCGCCGGGGCTACATAGCCCCGCTCAAAAGATGTCGCTTCCAGGTGACACTTCCCCTCGCCCAATCCACTGAACGAAAATTCGCCATCGGCACCGACCTTGACCTCGCCCATGATCGCCTCGTAAGGAAAGCTCATGAATTCGGTTTTTTGACTCAGACGCACCATGGCGCCACCTGCGGGAGAGCCCTTGGCCCAGGTCACCGAGCCCTCTACGGTCAAGCCCCTGTCCATAGACAGCATTAAACTTGTGCGGACCTCGCCCTCCACTATTTCGCCGAGGGGGTAGCGCAATTCCAAGTACCCATCAGCGGCGACTAGCACGATCAAGTCCCCTGGGGGCACCCCCACTAGTTCAAAAGTCCCGTCTCCGCCCTCGACCATCTCATCGATTTTCTCGTTCATGAAGGGGTTGCGGCTCCTCGCCTGCGCAACGGTCAAGGCCATCACGGAGGCATGGGTGATGAGCTCCCCCTTAATGTTCCTGACCTCGCCGGAAATGGTTGCTCCCCGGCCGAAGTTAACCACGACCTGAGTTACCACGCCCGGTTCAGCCTTGAGCCCCTTGGTTTCGCCATTGGCAAAGTCGGGGTGGCGCGCCTCCACCAAAAAATCCTTCTGGGGGTTCACCCCTCCGATCTCGAAGTGCACATCCTTCGTACGCACTCCCACCCTGGATCCGGAACCGGCCCAGTTGCGATTTTCACGCATTTCGACCGTAACCTTTTCATGAAACTCAAGATCCCCCGCCGCGGCGCGGGGAGCAACGACTTCCACATCAAACCGGCCGCCCAGGGAAGGTTCGAGCAACAAAGCGTTGGTGTCTTCGGGGTTGGTGGGATCAATCACCTTGTTGCCTGAACTGAAGCAATAGCGGCCAGCAATCCAAATCCGTCCTTTGCGGGTGCCTTCGGCAAATGCCACGCGGAAATTGCCATCCGTATCCACCGGGGCTGAATACTCATCGGGGTGGCCGGCGAGAGTCTTGAATCGGCGGCCCGAAGCAATCACGTAAATCTCTTCGTCCAGGGGAGTGCCCTCGGGAAGCTGAACCCGTCCCTCCACAAAATGGGAGGCCCGGGGCACGCGCGCGCCGCGCACCACTCGCCGGGGAGCGGCTGCCCGCGCTGCTGCCTCGGCCCCATCATCCTCTGCCACCGCCCGCAGGGGCTGAGCCTCTTGGGGTCCAGGCTGATCCCCTTGAAGGTTCACCGCAGCCCCATTGCTTGGGGACAATGGCGCTTGGGTCAGGGGCTGATCCCCCAGGGTCGGGGACGCGGGAGGAGGGTCCGTCCCCAGGTAAAACGAGCCCGCCACCGCGAGCACGATGAGAGGAATAGCCAAAAGGAAGAGAGGTCGCTGAGATCGTGCCATGAGGTTCCCATGATACGGGGACAGACGGCGGATCTTCGGCCTTTCAATGGGATGAGGGGTCGGTGAGCGCCCCAATCCCTATTGCGATTCGCCTCCGTACCCCAAAGCCTGCATCCAGGCTTGTAACTCCGGCGTAACCTTCACCTGATTGGAGCCCCCAAGGGCCGCCATTCCGCGCAGAGCCAGGTCCAACTGCTGCCCCAAACGCCTCAGGGCCTCTCCATCGCTGGCCGCCAAATTCGTTTGCTCCCTGGGGTCAAGGCTCAGATTGTACAACTCCTGCTTTCCGTCCCCCGCCCGAATGAGCTTCCACCCGGCGCTGCGGTAAGAAGTCAAATCCGGCCCCCACATGTTCCCTTGGGCCAACACGGGCCGCGGCTGATCATCCGTGCCATCCATCAGCCCAACCAAGCTGCGGCCCACAAAAGATTCGAGGGGCCCAAGGTCCGCCAGCTCGCAGAGGGTCGGGGCCAAATCCACGTGACGCACGATCTGCGACACGCCCTTGGGTTCCTTTCCCGGAACCCGAATCAAGAGAGGCACATGGGTCAACTCGTCATACAGGGTGTGACCGTGCTCAAAACCTCCGTGATCCAAGAACTCTTCCCCATGATCCCCGGTGATCACCACGATGGAGTTTTCATCCAAACCCCGTTGGCTCAATCCATCGAGCAAGCGACCCACTTCCGCATCGGTGTAAGCCACTTCCCCGTTATAGAGGGCTTCAGCACGGCCAATCAAACGCGGATTCAAATCCAACTGTCCAGCCCGGAGGGCCATCATGTGCTTGCGGGTGCCGAACACAAAGGACTCGTCCTTCTTGTCCTGATCCTTCGCAAAGCGCCGGCGAAAGGGCTGCGGCGGATCATAGACCGCATGGGGATCAAAGTAGTGCACGAACAACAGGAAGGGCTCGTCGCGCTCTTGGTCTAGCCATTTCAAAGCCGCTTGGGTCGTGGGCGCAGCCCGACGGACCTCGGTGTTGCTGCTAAAGTACACCGCATCAAGGCCGCCAAAATCCCGGGTGACCCCAAAGGTCTTGTCCAAGAAAGCCACGTTCACAATCGCATGGGTGTCGTAGCCCGCCTGGCTAAAGGGTTGCACCAAAGTCCCCACATCTTGGCCCAGTCCGCGCATACCCGCATCAAGGTTGCCGCCGGCTCCGTGTTCCGCCGGGTGCACTCCGCTCAAGATCGCAGCGCAAGAGGGCAAGGTCCAAGGGGCATGGGCATGGCACTGATCAAAGCTCACCGCGCCCTGGGCGAACTTGCCCAAATAAGGAGTCAGAGCCGCGGCCTCGGGCCCCACTCGATCCGCACGCAGGGTGTCGATCACGATCACCACCACGTTGGGTTGCGTGGGTTTTCCGCAACTGACCAGGAGGGTCAAAAGGCCAAAAACCTGGAGGATCAAGGTGGTGAGTCGCATGTTCAATTGGATCGGGGCTGGGGAGACATTCTGAAGGGCTGCCCCCGGCGGTAGCCCGCCAGCTGGTTGGATACGGCTTGGACCGCAGACCTGTTGGCTGCGGCTTGGGCTTGCAGAAGGGCCCGTTCGGCGGCGGCTATGGCCCCCGGAAAGTCTCCCAACTCCGCCATGGCCGCAGCGCGCAGGGCCTCGGGAAGACCGTCCCCCGCACCTCTCTGAGCCAAGAATTGATCCCCTAGGGCCAAAGCCAGGGCACCGTCCCGTCGGTTCGGATCAGGGTCCGCCGCCAGGCGAATCACACAGAGACGCACCAATTCAACCACCTGGGGAAGCCCCCCCTCTTCGGCGAGTGCCACAGCAATCACCCGGGCAGCAGAACGGACCTGGCCCCGATCCAAGAGCAACTTGCCCAGGTTCGCCGCGGCCTTGCCATGCCGGGGCTCCTTAGACAAAACACCTTCGAAGGCCGTTTGGGCGGCGGGCCACTGGCTTTGGGTCAAGTGCACGAGACCTCGCTCATACAAACCTGCGGCGGCCCCCGGCGCTAACTCAAGGGCCGCGTCGAATTCTTCCCCCGCATCCACATATGCTTCTGCACGGAAATAGGCACGCCCCCGGTCCAGGTGGTAGCGCACGCCGGGTACGCCCAGGTCTGGCCCAGGCAAGAGCCCCAGTAGAAATGGCAAGGACAGAGCCACCGCAACCCGCAACCACACCTTGCGCCCTTCCCGCAAGCGCTCCACCAACCCGATCACCCCCGCCCCAGCGGGCAAGGCCAAGAGCGGCACCAGGGGCACCCGATAACGGGCCGCCACAAAGAAAGGCAAGAGCGCCAAGACCCAAGCACCCATGGACCAACCGATGACCCCCAATCCTTGCACGCGACCCAACAGGAAGGCCAAGAGGGCCAACCCCAAGAGCAACGAGAACTCCACCGGCGCGCTGTACAAGAGAGTCGAGTGCTGCCGTTCCACCTCCACCTCCTTGTTGTGCCCCACTTCCCGGGGACCCAAGAGCAAGACCGCCTTACCTGCAGTGCGAGAAACAAAACCCAAGGGATCCCCCAACACCGAACGGATGCCCCGGGAGCGCAGCAGAGCATCCGCCTCCTGATGGCTCAACACCCGGCCCTCCTGTTCGGACAACCGGGCCACGACCTTCGGCCAATCAAAGCAGGTGCGGTACCGCCCCAGCTCCTGGCCCAAGTCACTGTTGATCACACCATCAGCCTCGGCCCTCTGCCCCAAGAAGAGGTTGATGCCAAGCCCCGTGGTCATGGGCACCGCCTGATCAGCGGCTTGAATGTTACGCACCAAGGACGGCACGGGGAAAAGCACGAGCCCAGCCAACAGCCACGCACCCATACGCCTTCCTCCCCGGCGCCAAACCCAACCCCCAACCGCCAGGGCCAGCAACAAAGAGTTGGGACGACACAAAACCCCGAGGGCAAACAGCAACCCCGCCAAAAAGGAAGACAGGGGCCGCCTGGGGCCATCCCCGTTCCCCACCGCAAGCAGCATTGCCCCCAGAACCAGGGGGATCAAAAGGGCAGGCGCGTGCAATTCCCCTTCGAAGTAAATGGGCGACCAGGCTAAGCCGTAAAGCCCCGCCGCGACCAGCCCCAGAGCTGGACCCCGCAATGCGCGCCCGAGCAAATACAAAAGACCCACGGACAAGAGTCCAGCCAAGTGCTGCAGCGCCAGAACAAAACGCACATTGCCATCGCTCAAGGAATACAGCAAGGCCAAGAACCAGGGATAACCCGGCGGTCGGTGAAGGGGCTCTTCGGTGATCTGGGCAGAATCGAAGCCCTCGGGCCAACCGGGCTCCAACCCCGCCAGATCCCGGGCATAGGCGTCATGCCAATGGGCGTCCACCGCGGGATAATTCAAGTCAGGGTCCGAACCCCGCTCAATCCAATGCAGGGCCCGGGGCACGAGGGCCAACACCAAGATCAACAGGAGCCAAGTCCCCGGGCTCCGACCGCGAATCAACTCCCTGGTCATTCGGTTTGTCCTTGCTCAAAGACTGTACGCGTGCAGATCAGCCGATCCCCGCGGCCACTGGCCAGGTGAAAAGGTTCGCGCAGGGGATCCCCGTCGATCCCAAGGCGTTTGAGGGGCGTCTGCAGGGTGGCCTCGATCTTGGCGGGCTCGGACCCCACCACAAAACTGAGTTCCATGCCAGCGCGGTCCAAGGCGAAGAGGTTGGTTTTCTGACCATCGAATTCGCGCCCGCCCAGTCGAATGTGCATCAGGCCATGGAATTCGAGAGAGCCCCAGGGGCCTCCCCCGGAAAGGCGCCCTGTAACCCGCTGCCCATCTGCCTCTTGCACACGACTGGCTTCGGTGAACCGCGGTGTGAATTGATTCTCATCCCAGGTTCGTTCGAACTCCCCATGGTCCTTGCGGCGCAGGGGCTCGCCCTCCTCGGACACCAGAATGATATTTTGACGCCTAGGCAAGTCATCGGTGGCCATGGGCATGAACAGCAAAAGGATGCTGGCGAACAGCAGGACGCCGCCGGCCCCCATGGACAATTTTCGGCAACGGCTCGGGGACAAGCTGGCAAGACTGGTGAGGGCCGGCATCCCCACCAGCAACAGCATCAACGCCGGAATCTCAGGTGTCGTCGTACCATAGGCTGCGGCCAGAAACCGGACCAGGGGCAGGGTTACCATGAGCACCGGCCCCAGGAGCCAAAAACTCGCTCCCCTCAAGCCCCTGAACCCACCTCGCAGGAGCCCAGCAATCAGACCCAGGGCCCCAAGGGTCAACACCACCATGAGCCAGGCCCCGGCTCCCGGCGCACCAAAAGCAATGGCGCTGAGCGCGATCGCCTGCCAAACAAGACTCGCCCCATAGGCGGCGATCAGCCCCACCCTTCGCATCAGGGGAAAGACCACGACCCCGGCCAGGGCCAGGCTGGCTGCGGTGCTCAGCAACCAGAACAACGGGGCCTGGGTGTAGCCGGGGTCCGGCTTCCCGGCAATCCAAGCCAAGACCTGCCCGGGTACGATTATTCCAAACAACAAGATGCAGACCCAAAGGGGCCAGCTCAGGAATGCTCCTGTCCAATTGGCTCCCCGGTTCTCTTCACGGCCGGCGTGTTGACGCACGCCGAGCACAATCACGAGCAGCAGCAAGATCGCGCCGATCTGGAGGGTGGAGGAACGCATGATGAGCAGGGTCCGACTGCCGATTGCAGTCCACACGGGCATGGGTCCAGAAGCTCCGGAAAAGTCCGCCACCTGGGCCGCCCTAAGCCCCGCCAAAAACTGCTCCCCTTGGTGCTGGAGACTCGCAGGCGAGATGTGGTCCAAGTCATCGAGCGCCGTGTGGTAGGCCTCCTTGCCTTCGATGAACGCAAAGTTCATCCCCGGGACTTGGCGTTCGATGAACATGCTCAGATCCGTGTCATTGGGCATGCGCCGATAGGCTTCTACGGAAAGCGAATCCGCGAAGGGCCGTTCCGCATGGCGGGCGTAGTTGCGCAGCAGGTCACCGCTGCCGGGTCCGGTCTGGAACATGATCGAAGGACCGCGGCAACCACGCGCCTCCAGATTAAGCGCACACAGGACCTGGCCCATGCGCGGATCCTGGGAGGCAAAGGCCTCGGCCCCGCACAGACCATCTTCCTCTGCGTCACTGAACACCAGCAGCAGGCTGCGCTCCGGTTGACCGGCCGCGCAAAGGGCACGAGCCGCTTCGATCACCACCGCAACCCCGGCCAAGTCGTCCGACACACCAGGCCCCGCAGCCACCGAGTCCGTGTGGGCCATGAGCACGATCCAACCGTCCTCGGGATTCTTGCCCTCGATCTCCACGGTCCAATTGTGGACGGTTCCCGTGGCCCATTCAGTGGCGATGGACTGCACGTGTTCTTCGGGCTGCCAGCCCTTGCGCAACAATTCGGCCGCCAAATTGGAGCGCACCCGTTCGGCGGCCAAACTGCCCGCCGGGTGGGCTCCCTCTGAACCGAGAATGTGTTCCAAACTGCGCATGGCGCGGCCAGCTGAAAACAGTTCCGGGTCCGCACGATGGTCGCGGGCCCGGGGCAACTTGCCCAGAGCCCCGGTCAGCAGTCCGCAAAAGACCACGATGGCCAGCAGCACAACAAGGGGGCCCCAACCCTCGAAGCTCGTCTGTGGCCGCCCGTACTTGGTCTGTCCCTCCATGGGGCCATGCTACCGATCCAAGCGCGGGAACCCCAACCAAGCCCAGGGAAGGTTTTGATTCTTGGGACTATTGATCCGGATTCCAGGCCCGTATTCTGCAATTCAGATTCCCGCCTGAGGCTTTCACCCCGGCTTCATCTACCTGTACCCCGATCCCCCATGCCCAGCGCGCCACGCCTCTGTTTCCTATTGTTGATCGCCTGTGCCATTGTCGCTTGCGGCCAGGGTCCAGACCCTTCGAGTCAAGAAAAGAACGGGGAGCTCCCTTCTACAGGGGACATCTTGCGCCGCGAACGCGCTGTGGTGTTTTTTGGGCAGGCTGATGGGGGCCGCGCCCGGGCGGAGATAGCGCCCCTGGTCGAACGCAAGATCCCGAGCCCCGATGACCTCTTGATCGCAGCCCAGATCGAGTTGCTCGACATGGACCTGATCACTTGCCGCAAGTGGCTCGATCGTTGGACAGACCTGGAACCCGCCTCCCCGCGCTTGGCGTACCTGCGTGCACGGCTGGCTCACCTCGAGGGAGCCTTCGACGAACGCGTCGGTTTCCTTGAAGCAGCCCTGGCAGGGGCACCCGGGGACCTGGGCGCGACCTATTCCCTAGCCGGTGCCATGCAAGACCGTGACTTTGAAAGTGACGAGGCCTGGGAAGTCGCGGCCCGTGAGGCCCTCACGCTTTATGACCGCATCGAAACCCTTGGCCTGGAAAACGGAACCATCTGGTATGTGTCCACGATCTACCGCCAGTTTCTGTTGGCGGCGGACTTGGGCGAGGACAAGCGCATGGATCACTACAAGACCATCTGGAATGCACTGGTGCAACAGGGCGCCAAGCCGATCTCAGATCAAGGGCTGAACGAAGGTTCCCTGGCCCGTGTTATCGCCCCGCGCCCGTTGGGGCAGGGCCCCAGTGCCCAAGCCCAAGTGCCCCCATTCACGGTCAGCATGGACATTTTGCCGGACTGGAAAGGCGCCCAATCCTTTGGGGTGCACGACTTGAACGGGGACCGTCGACCGGATTTGGTGGCCGCCGGAGAACTCGGCTTGAGGGTAGCCCTTGGTCAAGAGGACGGGACATTTGCGCAGCAAGTACTGCGGCCTGAAACCACCGCAGGATTCGCTGCCCTTGATCTCAACAAGGACGACGATTGGGACTTGGTTTGGTGGAACGAATCCCAGGTGGGCATCATCGAGCAGGACGAAGGCGCCTTCGTACCCACACCGATCGCTCTGCCCACTGCAGGCGCCACTGTGCGTCAAGTATCCCTGGTAGACCATGACCATGATGGTGACCTGGACCTTCTTCTGGCGACAGATTCCGGACCGCGCCTGTGGCGCAACGACGGGGCTGGGGAAGTCCCCGATGATCCCGAGTTGCCCCGGGGTTCTTTTGTGGATGTGACCGCTGAGGCAAAACTCCCCACCGAATGGCCCTGCCATTGGTGCGCGGTCGAGGACTTAGATGGGGACCAGGATGTGGATTTGGTTTTCGGTGGCCCCAAGGGAATTTGGATTGCCAGCAGCCTACGGGGAGGCAACTTCACCAACGTAGCCTCCACGGTGTTTGGGGCCCAAACCCCTCCTGCGGGGCACGCGGGCCTCTTAGCGGATTGGAACGCAGATGGCCGGGTGGATTTGATCGTGGCCAATGAAGAGGGCTCGTCCCTTTGGTTGGGACAAGGGGACCAGACCCTCCTACGCACCGGGGACCTGCCTCCAATTCCCGCCGGATCACAGCCTAGGGAAACCGACCTGGACTTGGACGGTTACGCGGACTTGGTTTGGGGCGCCGCCCAGCCCATGGGTTTGTTGGCGGTAGGACATGACATGGCCGCAGAATTCTCTCTGGGCACGGACACCGGTAGCGGCCTTGCGGTGGCCAGTGACCTGGACTTTTCCCTCGACCCGGACTTGGCCATGGAATTGATCTCCCTGAACGCCTCGGGGGTCCACATTTGGCGCACGGAGGATCGCAGCGGCCATGGCATTCGCCTGCGCTGGATCGGTCAAAAGGACAATCGTCAGGGGATTGGCGCGGTGATCGAGCTGCGCGCCAAGGAGCGATACCGTCGGGTCTACTGGAAAGGGGACACCGAGGTCCTTGGTATCGGCCCTGCGGAATGGGCGGACGTGGTGCGAGTTCTTTGGCCCAACGGGGTCAGCAACAATCACCTGAACCTCGAACGGGGAGACATGACAATCCTGTCCGAGGACTTTGGCGTGCAACCGGAAGGTTTGATTGGATCCTGTCCGTTCCTTTACACCTGGAATGGCGAGACCTACACCTTCATCAGTGATGTGCTGGGCATCACGCCCCTGGGTCTGCCCATGGCCCCGGGCATGATCGTGCCCCCGGACCATGACGAGTACGTGCTGGTTCGCGGAGACCAACTGAAGCCCAAGGACGGGATCTTAGAGTTGCAGTTCACCGAAGAGCTGCGCGAGGTGACCTATCTGGATGCGGTGCACTTGGAAGCCATCGATCACCCCGCGGACATCGAGGTCTTCCCCAACGAGCGGTTCTCGTTCCCGCCCTTCCCCGAAACCCACCTACACACCATGCAAGGGGCCTTGGCCCCCACCAGTGCCATAGGTTCCGATGGCAAGGACTGGACAGCTGAGCTGGCAAAGGAAGACTCAGTCCACGCGCAACACTTCAAGACCTATCGCGGCCAGTACTTGGGTCTAGCGGAGCCCCATTTCTTGGAGCTCACCTTTGACACAGAAGCCGTGCAAAACGCCAAGCAACTGCGCCTCTTGTGCACCGGTTGGTTCTACTGGACCGATGCCTCGGTCAACATGGCTGCGGGCCGTACCCCGGGCCTTGGGTTCACGCCCCCCATGCTGATGGTTCCCGGACCCGACGGCACTTGGGTGCCCACGGGGCCTCCTGTGGGCTTTCCCGCGGGAAAAACCAAGACCATGGTGATCGATGTGTCCCAGATCCTGAACCCCGAAGATCCACGCCTGCGGATCTTTTCCAGCCTGACCCTGTACTGGGACCGGATCGCCCTGGCGGTTTGCGGTGACGACGCGCCGCGGGTGATCACGGCCCTCGCTCCCACCTCCGCGCGCCTTTGGAAGCGTGGCTTCAGCGCGCCCTTGGAAAGCGGCCGGGACGACTTACCCGAGCGCTTCGAATGGGAGACCCTCGCGGATCTGCCCCGCTGGGACCAGCACCCGGGCCGCTACACCAAACTGGGCGAGTCCTTGCCCCTGGTGCAGACCATCGACGATCAGTTCTGCGTGCTGGGTTCCGGGGATTGCCTCACCTTGCAGTTCGACGCAAGCGCGCTCCCGCCCCTGCCCGAGGGATGGACCCGGGACTACCAGGTCTTCTTCGATGGCTGGGCCAAGGACCGGGACCCCAACACGATTGAGGCTTTGACAGTGGAGCCCCTGCCCTTCCATGGCATGAGTGGCTATCCCTATGGCGAGGACGAGCAATTCCCTAACACCCCCGCCCACCAAGAATGGCGCGACGAGTGGCAAACCCGCCAGGGCAAGAAACTCCTAGCTCCCATCGCGCCAGCCTTGTTTGACGCGTGGACTCCAGGGAAAGGGTACTAGTCCGGGATCAGCACGTCCATCAACACCGTGCGCATGGATTCTTCCAGGGGCACGGGCCGGTTCGTGGCCGGGTCATAGCAAACGAGAAGGGCTTCCGCTTCGGCCCAGACCTTGCCGTCGGGTCCTTCGACACGGTAGAGCTGAGTGAAAGATGTGTTCCCGATGTGGTTGACCCCCATATGCACAATGACTTCCGCTGCACCGGTCCCGGGGCTCAAGAAGCGCAAGTTGCATTGGGCCAAGAGGAAGGGAAAGCTGCGGGTCTCCAGGAGATCGTGCTTTTGGGCGAACTGCAGGCGAGCTTCCTCTAGCAGGGTCAGATAAACCGCGTTGTTGAGCACGGATTGCTTATCCTCATCGCTCCAACGGGTTCGGAGTTGGATCGACCAGGGGAGGCTCGTGGGAACTTTGGGTGTCTGCATGGGCGTGCCCCATCCGTGGGCGTTGTGCTGGATGGCAACAAGATCGGACCCGGGATGCAAGCCCTCTGGCCTAGATGACTAGACTGAAGCCCATGGATGAACCCGACCCGATCCGCCCCTGGCCGGTGCTCAAGAGCGAGCGCGGGCAGAGTCTGGGCATTTTCCAACCCCGCTGGGACCATGTGCAAAACCCACGCAATGGGCACCCCATGCGGGCCCTCGTGCTCGAGGCTCCCCAGTGGGTCAACGTGGTAGCCCGGGATGAGGCCGGGAGCTTCTTGCTGGTGCGCCAATGGCGTTTTGGGATTCAGGCGCCGAGTTTGGAGATTCCCGGGGGTGCGGTGAACAGGGGAGAAGAGCCCCTTGCTGCAGGGAAGCGCGAGCTGCTGGAGGAAACCGGCTGTGAAGCGACGAGTTGGACGGCCCTCGGATCCGTGTCCCCCAACCCCGCGATCCACGACAACCGCTGCTTCCACTTTTTGGCTGAAGGGGTCAAGCAAGTTGCCGAATTGAATCTAGACCCGGGGGAGGACCTGGAGAGCGTTTGGCTCACAGAGACAGAGCTCCTGGCCCAGATCACCGAGCAAACCCTTGACCACGCCCTTGTGCTCTCGGCCCTAGCCCGCGTGATCGATTTACGCGTGACCGATCCAGGGCAGGGGGACTAGACTCGAAGTGATGGGACGTCTCTGGATCATATGCCTGCTGTTGACTGCCCTCCCCTGGGCCGTGTCAGAACCGTTGGCTCCCTTGTGCCTGGACTCACGCCAGAGCCAGCCCGGCAACGTTTTTCTCGCCAGCCCCGAGGGGCGGGCGCGGGCCGTGGAGTTGTGCGATTGCCAGGGTGCGAAGCATCTGCTTTTGGCCCTGGACGGCGATGCCTCTGCGCCCCCGAACGCGGAACTCCTTGACCTCAAAGGCCAGCGGGCGCGCACGGATCGTGACCTGGCCCAGCGTGTGCACCAAGCCTGCTGCCTCGAACTTCATGGGGGTCACATGAGCGGCTGGTGGCTCGCTCTTTTTCCCCGGGAAAAACGCACGGCCCTCGGGGGTGCCCTGCACCAGGCATGGCGCCGGGGCACGCCGATGCTTGGCACGGGAGCCGCAGCTGCCCTCTTGGGAAGCGGCGGGCCCGCCGTCGATGGGCAGTGGCCCCTCTCCATCAGGAACCGCAAGAAAGACCACGACTGGGGCCGCGCCCTCACTGGCCTTGGAATCAGCCCCCTGCCCCTACTCGGCGCTAGTGGTCTACCCACACCCACCTCCCAAGCAGTGGACTCTCCCACCGAAGGCACCGCAACCCAAGTCCTCGACGCCATGGAACGGTTCGGCGTGGAAGCAGGTGCTTGGTTCGAGGGTTCCGTCGCCCTGGTCTGGTCCCCCCAAGAACGCACCCTACAAGTCCACGGTCCAGGCCGCCTGCACTTCCTCGTCCTCGACGGAGCCCATCGCTCAGCCCACATCCTGGGCGTCCTTTGGGAGTTAGGCGATGGCTCCATTTGGATCCCATCCAGAGAAGAGATCCGCACCCCCACGGGCGACCGCCCACTCACCGGGGTCCAGGAAAAGCTCTCCCTCGGAAGCCACCGCCTCACGATCCGCTCCCTCCCGGCCTCGCGCCACCACCAACGCAAGGGGCACCTCCCCACGCGGACGGTGCTGCAGGCGGAGTTGATCCGAAAGGCTGGCCGGGGCCATGACCAAATCCGGTAGTTCCGTCCTGCCGGATTTGGCGGCTCTGGCTAGACTCTCCACATGGATCATCCCCCCGGCACCAAGATCGTGATCATCGGCGGCGGCGTGGCCGGGCTGGCGACCGCTTGGGCCCTCGGGCAGAGGGGGTTTCGGGATGTGACTTTGGTGGAACGGGAGACCAAGTGCTTTTCGGTTTCCTCCGGACAGAACGCCGCGATCTTGCGACATGCGACGGACTCGCCGGCCACGAGGCATTTGACGCGCCGGACCCGGGACCTCTTGCATCGGCCACCTGGAGACCTTTGCGAGCAGCCCTTGGTGGATGGTCGTGGATTGGTGGTGCTCGAAGGCAATCAGGAGACGCCCCTGCCCTGGTGGGCGGATGAGTTGATCGCAGATGGGTCATGCCGGGCCTTGGATGGGGCTGAGTTGCGGGAGAAAGCTCCCGGCTTTGTGCGCGAAGGAGCACGTGCTTGGTGGTTCCCCCACAGCGGGACCATCGACATCGTTCGCCTGGGCAAGTCCCTTGAGCAAAGCACGCGCAAGAAGGGGGTGAACCTGCTGCTCGGTGCAAGTGTGCAGCAACTGCAAGTCGATGGATCCGGGGTCGTGAATGGAGTCAAACTGGAAGGGGGCAAGGTCCTCGATGCGGATTTAGTGGTGCTGGCGGCCGGGGCCTGGGCCGGATCTTTGGGCGCAGCCGTGGGTGCGGAATTCCCCGGCAGGCCCACCCGACGGCACCTGTTTGTCACCAAGCCCGAGCAACGGCTCGATCCCCAGCAAGCGATCATCTGGGACGACGCGGGTTCCTTTTATTACCGCCCAGAAGCGGGTGGTTTGCTTTTTTGTATTGGCGACCAGGATGACTGCTTGCCTACGGGCGCTTCCGGAGCACCCAACGGGACCGACCCCTTGGTCGTGCGCGCGGCACGCCGCGGACTGGCGCGACGCCTGCCGGACCTGAATAACCTGGAGCTTGCCCGGGCTTGGGCAGCCATACGCACGGTGACCGAAGATGACACTCCCGTGGTGGGCATGGACCCCCGGGTTCCCGGGCTCTTTTGGGTCGCAGCCCTTGGAGGCCATGGAATGAGCCTTTCCCTTGGCCTGGGCGACCTGGCGGCAAGCATGATCGGTGGAGATCTAACAGGGGACCCGGACTTGGAGGCAGCCCTTGCCCCGGATGCCCCCCGCAGGGATTGGATTCCCCAACGGAACTGGTCCTAGGACTTGTCGGGCGCGGGCGATTGGGCTGCAGTCTCAGAGTTCCCGCCCAACCGGCCTTCAGCTGCAGTTTCATCCAGCCACAGGAATCCGTCCTTGTCCAAATGCCCCCGGTCTCCCGTGCGGCACCAGCCTTCGAGGGCTTGAGGCAGGAGCTCACCATCCGCACCGAAGCCCGCGCTCATCACGTTGGGGCCCTTGACCTCGATCCAGCCCTCTTGATCAGGTTCGCTCAGCCATGTCCCTTCGTCGTCGGTGATGCGCACGGCGACTCCCGGCAGAGGTCGGCCCACGCTGCCCGGGCGCAACCCGCGATGGCGCGGGGATTGGCCCGGAGGGTTGGGCAAATTGACCGAAACCACCGGACACAACTCGGTGGCTCCAAAACCGGCTAAGAGGGGCATGCCGGTGTGTTCGGAGAACGCGTTGAACAGCTCCTGGGAAACATGTCGGCCCCCGGCGATAGCGATGCGCAAGTTGGGAAGCGCTCCCTCCCCGGACATGTCTTGAATCCAAGCGCGATAGTCGCTGGGCGTACCCAAGAGAATCGTGGCCGGAGACGGGTCCGGACGACCCCCCTCCACATCAAGGCAATGCACCGCGCCCCCAAGGAACGAAGCCCACAGCCCGCAAGTTTGTCCCAGGGGAGACCAGGGAGGCAGGGCGCTCACCACCCGGTCGGCACTGCCCACCACCAACACCTGAAGCAGACTCTGCACATTGGAGAGCACGCAGGCGTGGGAAGCTTCGACTACTTTTGGCGCCCCACTTGCTCCACTCGAGAAGAAAATCAGCGCTAAGTCTCCGGCATCCTGGTCGCGCACAATCAACCTGGTGGACAGAGCAGGGGGCATGCGCTGCAATCGACGGGCCCGTTGGCTATCTCCGGGTGTGATCGCGGCCAGGATCTGCTCCATGGGAACCGTGTTCGGAATCGGATGGGAACTATCCCCACCGTGCACAAGCACATCGAGGCGCGCGCGCACGACCAGATCATCAAGGGCCGCAACCCCCCATTGAGGGTCAAGCACCGCTACAGAACGGCCCGAGAGAGTCACGGCCAACTGCATCAGGAACAACTCAGTGGAGCGCGGTAAGAGCAACCCCACCCGGACACCCGGCGGCAGGCAGCGATTCAGGGCAAAGCTGCGTTCAAGCACAGCCTCCAGCAACTGGGCACCAGTCCACTCCCGACCCGCCACGCTCAGGAGCACATTACGTCTGTTCTTGTGTGCGGCAACGAGCAATCGAAAACCCAGGGAACCTCGCCAGCCGCCCCGGGCCAAGCGTTGCTCGGCGATCAATTCGGCCACGGCGGCGCGCACTGCTGGAGCGCTCGAATCCGTGGGCAGGGCCTGGCCAAAAGCTACGTCCACGGGCCGCCCCAAGCTAAGGGGCGCTTCAAAGAACCGGCTCTTGGAAAACGAAAACAGGGAACCCCAAACCCGGTCGAGGGACATGGGAATGATCGGCGCACCACCGGTCTGTTCCGCAATGCGCGCAAACCCCGAAGAGAACGGCAGTAGAGACCCCGTGCGAGTAATGGCTCCCTCCGAAAACAGGCAGACCAAATGACCCCGGCGCACCATGTCGGCTGCCCTAGCCAAGGCCTCGGTCTTTTGCTCGTCGGTGTCCTTGCTCGAAACCGGGATCGCTCCCATGCGTCGCACGAACCAACCCACCACGGGCATGTTGAAATAGTCGCGGAACATCAGGAAGCGCACTGGTCGCGGGCAAGCCGCATAGACCAACATGGCATCCACAAAGGACACGTGATTGGAAACGATCAAGGCACCTCCGTGATCAGGTACACGGTCCGCATGCAGCACACGCAAGCGGTAACGGGATCGGGTGAGGAACATCAGCACGAACCGCGCCAGGAACTGTCCCGCCAAGACCAAGCTTGCGATGGCCGCTAGGCCCATCAAGCTGGAGCCCACCAAGAACATTTGCGGCGGCGTCAGTTGCAGCCCCTTTTCCAAGAACAAAAAGAGCGGTCCGGCTAACAGAACGCCCACAAAATCCATGGTCTCCGCAAGCCCCTGAATCGAACCGCGCTGGTCGGGCGCGGGCAGTCCCTGGATCAAGCAGCGGATGGGAATCGAAAAGAGGCCCGCTCCAAAACCCATGGAGAACAGGGAAAGGCGCAGTAATTCGACCGATTCAGGGTTCCACTGCACAAGCAAAGTGCCCATGGACATCAGGATCAATCCCAGGGGAACTAGCCCACCTTCGGCTCGATCCCCGGACACGCGCCCCGCTACCCAGGCCCCCACCACGATGCCAATGATGGTCGCGGCGTTGAGCAATCCGATGCGAGTCTCTGGAAGGCCCAGCCAGTTTCCGTAGCTGATCACGACGGTCACAAAGAGCGCCGCCACCATATAGAAGAACGCGCTGGCAATCAGGGAGAGAACCAGATCCCGGTCCCCGTCGGTGGCGCGCCAGTGGTTCCTGAATTCCACAAAAGGGTTCGGACAAATCACACGCTCGGGATTCACCGCCGGGGTTTGCTCTATGCGCAAGGACCAAAACCAACCGACTACGGCAAAGGACACATACCAAGCCCCCGCCCAGGGAAGCATGGCCCCGCCCAGGTGCTCTGCCAAGAATCCACCCACCACGTTGCCGAGCAGGATCGCGATCATGGTGCTTGCTTGAATCAAGGCGTTGGCTCGGGAGAGATCACGCCCCCCCACCAACTCCTTGATCACCCCATACTTAGCCGGCCCAAAGAGCGCACTCTGGACACCCATCAAAAAAACGGTGAACAACAACCCATCATAGGAGCGCAGCACCAAACCCAGGGTGGCCCCGAGCATCACCCCAATCTCGAGCAGATTGGCCGCCCGGATGATTACGGTTTTGGACAAGCGATCCGCTAGGGCTCCGGTCAAAGGCCCCAGGAACACAAAGGGCAAGGCGAACAAGAACGCCGGGGCTGCCTGGCCGAAGTTCTGGGCCACCCAAGAACTCTCTACCCAGGACAAGGCATGATCGCTGCCCAGGGATGCCACCAGAAGCAACACCAACATCTTGAAGGCGTTGTCGTTGAACGCCCCCAGGAATTGGGTCGCAGTCAGGGCCCTAAAGGACTTTTGCTTTAGAAGCTTCAACATGACCCGGGATTATCTACTCCGCGAGGAAGCGATTCCATAAAACGCCCCAGGGAGTTTCCCCTAGGCTCCAGGAGTCGCGTGCAATTCGCCCCCCGATGCCTTGAAGGCTTCGGATTGCTCCTTCATCCCCACTTCAAGGGCCTCTTCTCCGGTGATCCCGTGCTCTTTCGCATAGGTGCGCACATCCTCGGTGATGCGCATGGAACAGAAGTGCGGACCGCACATAGAGCAGAAGTGAGCTTCCTTAGCCCCGTCTGCGGGCAGGGTCGCGTCGTGGAATGCACGGGCCGTGGGCGGGTCCATGGAAAGATTGAATTGATCTTCCCAGCGGAACTCAAAGCGCGCTTTGGAAAGCGCGTCATCCCAGGCTTGGGCGCCGGGGTGCCCCTTAGCAAGGTCCGCCGCATGGGCTGCGATCCTGTAGGCAATGACGCCGGCCTTCACATCGTCCCGATCAGGCAAGCCCAGGTGTTCCTTGGGGGTCACATAACACAGAAGTGCCGTGCCGTGGACAGCGATCAAAGTTGCGCCAATCGCGCTCGTGATGTGATCGTAACCGGGGGCCACATCGATGACCAAAGGGCCAAGGGTGTAGAAGGGCGCCTCGTGGCAGAGTTTCTGCTGCAGCTCCACGTTCTCGACGATCTTATGGAAGGGCACATGGCCCGGTCCTTCGACCATCACCTGGCAATCGTGATTCCAGGCAACGCTAGTCAACTCACCAAGGGTGGCCAACTCGCTCAGTTGGGCCTCGTCATTTGCATCTGCAATGCAACCGGGACGCAAGCCATCCCCCAGACTGAAGGACACGTCATAGCGACGCAGCAGCTTGCAGATCTGCTCGAAGTGGGTGTAGAGGAAGTTCTCCTTGTGGTGCACAAGGCACCACTTGGCCATGATCGAGCCCCCGCGGGAGACAATCCCGGTCAAACGCTGGGCAGTCAAGGGCACATAACGCAGCAGCACGCCCGCGTGAATGGTGAAGTAGTCCACTCCTTGCTCACACTGCTCTTCGAGGGTTTCTAGGAAAATCTCGATGGAGAGATCTTCGATCACGCCGTTGACCTTTTCCAAAGCCTGATAAATCGGCACGGTGCCAATGGGCACGGGGCTGTTGCGCATGATTGCTTCCCGGGTGCGGTGAATATCCTTTCCCGTGGAAAGGTCCATCACCGTATCCGCGCCCCAACGGGTGGCCCAACGCAACTTATCCACCTCTTCGGGGATCGATGAACCCAAAGCAGAGTTTCCAATATTGGCGTTGATCTTGACCAGGAAAGCCTTGCCGATCACCATAGGCTCCAATTCCGGGTGCTTGACGTTCGCGGGCAGCACTGCCCGGCCAGAGGCAATTTCATCGCGCACGAAATCCGGGGTCACGCCCTCGCGGGCAGCGACAAAGGCCATCTCCGGGGTCACTCTTCCACCCCGCGCATGATACAGCTGGGTGCAAACGCCCCCTTCCCCTCGGGGCAACTCGGGGCCCCAGGTGTTACGCAACCCAGGCAGGCCCACGTTCGGATCGCAATCCTCGGGCCCGGTGGTGTCGTTTAGATCGATGGTGTCCCCGGTGGAAAGGTGCACCCTGCGCACAGGCACGCGCAGGGTTTGATCTTGGAAGGGCACCTCGACAAAGTGCTTGTGGGAGGAGGGGAAACTCTCCTCGAAAGACTCGAGAGGTTCCGCTGTCCGGGGTTCGATCATGGACAGATCTTCGGTTTGGCTGCTGATGGGCGTCCCGGCGGTGTTCTTCGCGGCGTTCCCGTCTGTGTTCTTGTTCGTCATATCTGCCTTCCTACGCCGGCATGATCCGGATCCGGTTCTGAGGGTCCCTCTCAGGAGTCACGGACCGTCCGCGCTCCGCCCCTGACTGGTATTTGCCGAGAGCCTAACCGAATCCCCACCCGTCAAAAGCCCCCCTGCCCGAGGATCTGCCCCAGTCTAAAGTTCAGCCTTCAAATACAGGGCCCGGGAGGGCATTCTGTTCCCGTGAGCTCACACGAAACCTTCGACCACCTCGTCATCGGAGCAGGCATCGTTGGCCTGGCGACTGCCCGCGCGCTCCAGCAGCGGGACGCGGGAACCGTGCTGGTCATCGAGACCGAAAACCGAGTCGCCGCCCACCAAACCGGCCACAATTCTGGGGTCATCCACTCTGGCCTCTATTATCGACCGGGCTCCCTCAAGGCGCGCCTCTGCACGGAGGGACGCGCAGAGCTCTTGGAATTCTGCGCCCAACAGGAAGTCCCCTTCGAAGTCTGCGGCAAAGTAGTGGTCGCAACCAACAAGGCAGAGTGCACGGCCCTTGCGGAATTAGCTCGACGTGGAAAGGCCAACGGCCTAGAAGGAATCGTGCACCTAGGCCCCGAAGGGATCCGCGATCATGAACCCCATGTACAAGGCACCGAAGGCCTGTATGTGCCCCAGACCGGCATCGCCAACTACAGCGCCCTTTCCACCGCCCTCGCCCGATCGATCGAAGAAGCTGGCGGCCAGGTACGCCTGCAAGTGGCCGCCGGCAAGATGCGCCGGGAAAACAACCTCTGGCGGGTGGAAACCAACCGAGGTCCATTGGGCGCGCGCAAGCTGGTCAACTGCGGCGGCGCATGGGCTGACCGCATCGCCCGGGAAGCGGGCACCCCACCGCGCATCCGCATCGTTCCATTCCGCGGCGAATACCACACCCTCGCACCTAAGGCTCAGCACCTGGTGCGCAATCTGATCTACCCGGTACCCGATCCGCGCTTCCCGTTCCTAGGTGTGCACCTGACGCGCATGATGGGAGGCGGCATCGAAGCGGGCCCCAATGCAGTGCTGGCCTTTTCCCGGGCGGGCTATCGCTGGCGGGATGTGTCCCCCAGGGATTTGGCGGGAACCATGGGGTTCCCGGGGACCTGGAAACTCTTTGCTCGGCACCTAACCACTGGTATCGGAGAGGTGCAGCGTTCAATTTCTAAAGCAGCCTTCGCCAAAGCTCTCGGACGTCTGGTGCCTGAAATTACCCCAGACGACCTCAGCCCCGGGGGCAGCGGCGTGCGCGCGCAAGCCCTTGGACGTGATGGAAAACTACTCGATGACTTTCACTTTGAAGAGGGCCCGGATGCCCTGCATGTGCTCTCGGCTCCCTCACCCGCGGCTACGGCCAGCTTGGCCATCGGCAAGGAAATCGCTCGCCGGGCCCTAGGCTAAGACTCTCCGCCGCTCACTCGCCAAAGCTAGTTGGCAGTTGCACCCGATAAAGATCACTTGCCGTGGCTAGGAAAGCTGTACGCCCCTCCTCTCCCCCCACCGTAATTGCAGTCACCGGGTCCCTTAGCACCCAGTCCCCCATGAGCACACCCGCCCGGGTGTAGCGCTCCACCCGATTTCCGAGGCCCAACAAGAGGGCACCTTCACGATCAACCCCGAGAGCTCTTGGAGTCTCCTCCAGGGAAAAGCACCAGGAAGCAGACTGCCTTGGCGCGCCACTTTGATCCAAATCCAGGACCCAGATACCCGGTTGTTTCTCAAGCCCCACGAACAACTGGGAACCATGAACCGTGATGCAGGTGGCCGGCGCGGGAAGTTCCACCTGCTCGAGGCGTCCGGTGCGATCGAGACGCAAGAGGCCTCCCTTGGCATCCAGCAAATACAATGATCCAGAAGGGTGAGCCGCGAGGGCCCGCGCGTCCCCCAGGGACGCGCCCTGGAAAGTCGACGCCAAGACTTCGCCGGGGATCCCGTTGCGATCGAAACGGATGATGCGCCCCTTTCCGCGATCGGCGACGATCACACCCGCCCCCTCAACGGTCAAAGAGGAAGGGGAAAGCTTGCTCGCCCCTAAATTGACCGGCGGGCTTCCTGAGACCCAGCGCTCCAGCCCAGAACCGCGGGTGGCAATCCACAGGGCCCCGCTTTCCGCATCCCAAGCTGCGGCGGTCACCCCACCCAATCGACCGATGAACGGGCTGGGAGCGGTTGTTTGCTCGGTGACGACCCGCCCGCCGATCATCGAGCAGCTGGGGCCCAGAAAGAGAACCGCAAGGAGGGTAAGGGGCAGTTTCTTCATGTCAGCGAAATGCGAGCGAGACTGGGATAGGGCCATAGAAGGGTCTAGGCGTGGGAGCAAGGCCCCCAATTCTACGATAGAAATGCCCAAATAGGGCCCACAACCCCGAATATGGGGATTCCTGGATGCCCCACGGGGTTTACCCCTTGGTAAGACCACTGTATCCAGGGTGAGTCCAAGCAATATCGGACAAAAAAGGCCCTACCCCGACACCATCTTTGTTGCCTACATTGGATATGGAGCCCGGGCGACTGTTCTAAAGCCGCCCACCAAACAAACATGCGCAAAGCCATATTCCTATTCATTGCCGCCCTCGGCGGAAGTATCGTTCTCGCCAGTTTCGCTGGCGCCCAAGGCTGCTGAGGCCCTGCAAGAGGACCCGCCGGTG
Source organism: Planctomycetota bacterium (assembly GCA_028823345.1). Classification (GTDB taxonomy): domain Bacteria; phylum Planctomycetota; class UBA1135; order UBA1135. The sequence goes on along the minus strand of JAPKBR010000006.1, from coordinate 63,677 downwards.
GCGGGTACAAAGGACCAGCATCCGGTGGACGAGCCCCCCGCGCCCCCGCAGGTGGCGGCGCACGCCGCGGCCCCGGTGCAGGCGGAGGCGCCCAAGGACCTGCGACTCCCGGTGGCTGGGGCAAACCCGCCAGCACCCCGCGCATTCCATGGCTGCCCACTCCGGACAACCCCTTCACTGTGGGCGAAGGCGAAATGGTCGCCGACCCCACTGCTTGGCAGCTTTGGTGGTCCACCAACAAGGACCGCTACCTGCACTTTGCCAACATCGACACGGGTACCTCCAGCACAGGCGGAGACTCCTGGTACTTGGGCAAGGGTGAAAAGCACACCCGCCTCGGCGGTCGCTTGACCCCCGAGATGATCCAAGAGGACCTGGTCCCGCAAATCCAAAAGGGCCTCGAAGTGGGCGGATCCAACCGCTACGCGAAGGCCGCAGTATTGGCCCTCGGTAAAATCGGCGGCGAAGCGAACTTCACCAGCTTTGACTTCTTGATTCGCTTCTTCCTTTCCGAAGGCGAGCCCGACTTGAACAACACTGCCGCATTCTCCCTTGGAGTTTTGGCGGACAGTCGCAACCTTGAGTTCCTGACCGCACTGGCCCACGGTTCCGCCGTGGCCCAGGAAGCCCTCAAGGGCAAGGAAGTCCCGATCCAGATGCGCGCCTTTGCCACCTACGGCCTAGGCGTCATGGCAGCACGCAGTGACGACGCCGAGTTGCGCCGCAGCGTGGTCGCCACTTTGGTGCAGTTGCTCGAAGAAGAGAACAGCACGAACGACCTGCAAGTGGCCGCCATGGTAGCCATGAGCCTGACTCCCCTGCCCTTCGACGCCGAAGCAAACGTCTGCATCTGCGGTACCTGCAAGGTGGAAGGAGCCAGCGAGCATTTCCAAGCCCAGGTGACCTACCTGATGCGTTACTTCACCGCCGACCGCGAGTTCGACGCAACGGTGCGCGCCCACACGGCGACCACCCTGGGTCGCTTGGTTGCCCACGGGCAACAGGCCGCCCCTGAAGCAATGCGCAGTGCCGTGACCGAGATCAAGGGCGGCGTTGCCGACATCCTGATCGAGTCCCTGCAGCGTTACGCGAAGCAGCCCGCCATCGTCCAGGAAAGCGCCGTTCTGGCCCTGGGCCTGACTGGTGATGCCGATGACGACGACGTGGACCGCTGGATCCGCCACGAGTTGGCCAAGCAAGCCGGTCACGGAGACCCCTTGGCCAAGCGCTTTGCCCTGATGGCCCTCGCCGAAGCGGGCAGCCGCAAGGGCCAGGGCGAAGATCCCTGGAGCGGCACCGCCAAGACCCGTGCGGAACTGCTGGGACGACTTTCACGCGGCAAGAAGGCCGAGCGCGCCTGGGCCGGTTTGGCCCTGGGTGTCTTTGGCTACCACCTCGATGCCATGGCTCAGGACCTCGACTCCGGCGTGGACCGTGCCCTGATGCACGCGGCCCGCAAGGCCCGCACGGCGGATGACCTGGGTGCTTTGGCCTTGGCCCTCGGCCTGCGACGTTCGATTGAAGCCGAAGAGATGCTACTCAATAAAGTGGAAGACCTGAAAGATCCCGCCGCCCGCGGACACGCGGCCCTGGCTTTGGGACTGATGGAATCCCGCGGCTCCATCGAGCGCCTGCAAGAGTTGCTCTCCACGGAAGACTTGAACCCCACCCTGCAAGCCCGTTGTGGCTTGGCCCTGGGAATCCTTGGGGACAGCAACGTGGTGGAGACTCTGGTCGCCAAGCTTGAGAAGAGCGAGAGCATCGAAGAGCAAGCTGCCATCGCCCAGGCCCTGGGCTTCTTGGGAGACAAGCGCTCCATCGACGCCCTCTCCGAGCTGATGCTGGATACGGATGCGGGTTATGTGAAGTCCCGGGACAACGCAGTGATCGCCTTGAGTTTCCTGGCGGATAGCCGGATGACCTCCTGGCGTTCCCTCCTGTCTCACGGTTGCAACTACCGCGCTGAAACCCCGACCCTGACAAGCCGCGAAGGCAAGGGCGTGCTCGACCTTCCCTGAGGGTCTGAGAACTTAAAACCAGTGAGCCCCGGCAGTCCAAGCGACTACCGGGGCTCACTGCGTGAATGGACCGATGATCACCTCAGAACCGCAGGGACCAGGAGAGCTTGAGCGACAGGGCTTGCTCTCGGCGCTCGAAGGAATCCAGGCCATACTTGGTCCAGCCGCCCTGCCCCACGAGGAACAGGTTCTGGCCCGGGGAGCGAATCCACCGTACGCGACTCTGGAAACCAATGTCTTCGCTATCCGTATCGTACTGGACTAGGTTCTTCCAGGAGAGGTTCGGCGTGAAGGAGAAGTCCAGGTCCAAAGATGCCGCCTGGGCGCGGAACTCGCCACCCGGGACGTTTCCACTGGCATCGCTCCAGGAAAGACCCACCCGGTAGTTCGGTCCCGGAATCACCATGGGAGTCACGCGCCAGCGCATCATGTGGCCCCCAAAAAAGTCGCCCCACTCCAGCTCGACCTCGCCCGAGTAATCCCGCCGATCGCTGCTCTCCAGGCTTAGGAAGTGGCGCGTCATCTCGTATCGCCCCGGCGCGACAGGAACGCCGTCAGTCAGATCGTAGGCTTCACTGATGTGCTCGACGATCTGGTGCACTTCGTACTCAAGCTCGTCTTCGCTTTGGAATTCCAAGCCAAGGGGCTGGAGGGGCAAGGTCCAACTGTCTTCGGTACCCTCAAGATCCTTGGTTGCGTCAATGGCCACGCTTGCATTCACGCTGCGCAGAATGCCTTCTTCCCCAAGTTGTTTACGGAAATTAGATTCCCAACCCATGTCTATTATTCCAGTGCGCCGAACGAAACCCAAGGCCGGATCAAAATCCTGGTCGACCTGATTGACTTGCAGTTCGTGACGCCACTCCCTTGTGCGCAAGGTGCCCTCCAGGCCAAATGCGCCCCCACGAGTAGCCTCTTCGCCCTGCTCCTTGTTTTCACTGAAGAGCCCATAGGCCCAGAGCGCAGCTGGGCGACCCTCCCCCAGGAACTCACCATCGGACAAGCGCATATCCAATCCCAGGGTGGTGGATGTTCCGCGGGCATCCGCTAGGCCGTGGGTGGCAATCACCCCCACTAGGCCTTCCTCCCCCATGCGCCGGGTCACCCGCGCCACGGAAAAGTTCTTTTGGGGAACGTCATAGCCCTCGCCCCAGTCTTCCACCAGCACATCGAGCAACCCCACGTTCCAATCACCCAAGCGCGCGGAGTACTTGGCACCCCCGGTGATCGGTACCGGTTGACCATCACTGCTGCGGCCAATGGTGCGCGAGAAGAACGGCACGAGCCCTCTGCGGTTCCCCGGGGAACCGAACTCAAAGATGCCCGCATCCTCCAGGAAGAAGCCGCGTTTTTCAGGGAAGAACAAGGGAAAGCGGGTCAGGTTGATGCGCCGCTCGTCGACCTCGGTCTCGGCAAAATCTGTGGCCAGGGTGATCCGCAAGTTGGATTCAGGAGTCGGGCGCAGGGATACGTCGCCTCCCATGGCAAGGGACCCGTTGGTGGTATGGCCCCCCGCTTGGTAGGGCACCATCAAATCCCCGCGCAGGTAGGGAACCACTTCTAGACCCAGCCCCTGATCCAGATTCTGCAAGCCCGCAAGGACTCCGCCGGCGGTGAGCAGAAAGAAGCGATTGCCCTCATAGGCTCCGGACCAGCGGGACTCTTCCCCGTTCGCAACCCGCTTGCGCCGCAGATTAAAACCCCAGCTGGAGTTTTTGGAATCAAAGGCCAGCGTTTGGAAGGGTATGGCAATCTCCGCCTCCCAGCCGCGCTCGGTAACCCGCGACTTGGCGTCCCACACCCCATCCCAGCGTTTGTTGAACCCTCGCCCACCACTCGTGATCAAAGCGTCCCCCCTGGAGCCACCGGCCGTGATCTGAAACCAATAGGCGGATTGTTGGTCACGAAATGTGTCAAACCACATCTCGACCACATCATCAAAGCGCACAAAGGCATCCCGATCCATTTGCCGAGCGCGCACCTGGTCGGGCTCATCTAGGCAGACAATGCCCACGTGCAGGGTCGTTCCATCCTGAAGGAAATAGACCTGGGTCTGGTGGGATGGCACGACCCCTTCCACGGGGCGCACCTGAGTCAGGGATCCAAGCATTCCGGCGGGGGCCCATTCATCGGGATCCACGCGACCATCGAGCTTCATCTGGTGCCCTTGCGGAGCCCGGGGTGCATGGGCTCGGCTGCGGTTCCCAGGCACGCCATCTTGAGCTAAAGCCGGGGCACAGGGCAGGGCCGCGAGGGCGAGAGTCAAAATGGAAGAGGGAGACATTATGTTCATGGGACGTCAGCCTAGGCCGCAGGTTCGATCTTCGGTTTTCCCATTTCTCGCTGAGCCCGCAGAAGCCAAGCAGCGCCGGACAGCACCGTCAAGAAAGACAGCACCCCAAGTATGGCGGAGAGGCTTATGCCCTGATCATAGGCAAACCCGACCAGTCCGCCCATAAGGCTGAAACTTAAGGTCAACCCCAGGCTTTCGGTGCTCTGCACCCGCCCTCGCCAGCGATCGTCAACTCCCCGCTGCCAGAGAGTCGTGGACCCCACCCAAATCGTGCTGCCCCCCGTGTGGGCCAGGGCTACAAAACAGATGATCCAGGTGGGATTCACGGATAGAGCCACTAGGCAATAGCCGATGCCCGCCACCAAAAATCCGGCGGCGGTTGATGAGCGCAAACCCCGGTCCGTGGAACCCATCCATCGTCGGGCCAAGATCGGCCCCACCCCCGTGCCCAACCCGCGGGCGGCATAGAGCAGGGAAATGGAGAGTCCCGCCCCGGCCAGGGTCGTTTCGCTGGACATCTCGCAACCCAGGAGCGAAAGGCAAACCAGGTAGCCCCCGGCGACTCCCCAATGCCACTTGGCGCTCACGCCGGAAGTCACCCGCCGCTCCCGGAGGTGCTGCCAAGCCTCGCGCAATTCGCTCAACAACAACACGCGCTTGAGGCTGAATTTGTCCGGTTGAGGCGGCGGCGCCGGCAAGCGAAGGGTAAGCAGCATGGCAGCCGAGACCAGGTAGGTTCCGACGTCGATCAAGAACACAGTGCGCACACCGGTCACCGCCAAGAGGATTCCACCGAGCACCGCGCCCAGGGTCAGCATGGTGCTCCAGGTCACTGCGGTCAATCCATAGGCCGTGTGCAAATCTTCACGCCGAACCAAGTTCGGTACGGTTGCGGAATGCGCCGCCTCGTAAAAAGGCCCCAGGGCCATCTGCAGGAACAGCAGCCCATAGAGCAAGGGCAGCTCGCCCGGCTCGTCGATGGTCAACAATCCGAGCACTACGAGGGCGCGCAGAAGATCCGAGGCGATCATTGTTCCCTTGCGTGAAACCCGATCGGCGATCGAACCTGCCAGGGGTCCCAGCAGGGCCGAGGGCAATAGCCGCAGGGCAAGCTCCCCGGCAAACAGAGCCCCCGTGGCTCCAACCGCGGATGGTCCCGCCAAATGGGCAATCAAGGCCAACACCGCCATGCGGTTGAGCCAATCCCCCGCCTGGGTCACTACCTGCGCAAACCACAGCCGGCGGAAGGCTGGGTTGCGTTTCAGGACTTGATACAAGCCTTGTCTCTCGTGGGGTTAGGCGGACGCGCCCGTGGGCAAGCAGGCGCCAATGCGCTCGAGAGCCAGATTGATTTCGTCCGCCGTGACCACCATGGACATGCGGAAGCGCACCGACTCTTCGCCACTCGCGAGGGCCAGAATCTTGTTGTCCATCAAGTTGGACAGGAGCGCATCGCGGGAGGCGTTGTTTTCGCAAGTGAAGGCCACCAGGGTACCCACCCCGCGCACGTTGCTGATTCCAGAACGTTCCTTGGCTAGGTCGCGTAGGCCCTGGACAAACTGCTTGCCCCGTTCAGCTGCGTTCTCGTGCAGCTTTTCATCAAGGATGATCTCGATGATGCGCTTGGCGCGCACCATGTCCACCAGATTCGCACCCCAAGTGGAGTTAATGCGCGAACTGCGCACGAACACATTCTCGGGAACCTCGTCCACGCGGTTGCTGGCGTAGATGCCGCAAACCTGGGTCTTCTTGCCAAAGGCCACGACGTCCGGGGCCACGCCGTACTGCTGCCACATCCAAGGGGTGCCACTTCCGAAGAAGCCCACTTGGACTTCGTCAAACATAAGGAGCGCCTCGTGCTTGTCTGCGTACTTGCGCAGGGCTTGGAAAAACTCGGGACGGAAGTGGTTGTCGCCGCCCTCACCCTGCATGGTCTCGATCAAGATGCCAGCGATACGGTTCGGGTACTTTTCGAAGGCCGCTTCGATTTCCTTACAGGCGCGGGCCTCTTCTGCCTCGATGTCATTACAGATATTGCCGTCCGGCCCGAATTCAATGGCGGGGTTGTGCACCCGGGGCCAGTCAAACTTGGGGAACAGGGCGATCTTGTCGGGCACCGTGTTGGTCAGGCTCATGGTGTAGCCAGAGCGCCCGTGGAAGGCCGCGTTGAAGTGCAGAATGACCAGGTCGTTGCCGTCATTGACCTGATCGATGCCTACCTTCTGGGCTTTCCAATCAAATGCCACCTTGAGGGCGTTCTCCACAGCGAGGGCGCCACCATCGATCCAGAAGTGGTGCGGGAAACCCTCGGGGGTCACGCGGGTGGCAAAGGTCTCGACGAAGTCCGCCATCTGAGAGGTGTAGAGATCCGAGTTGGCCGGCTTGTTCAGGGCCGCGAGCTCGAGCTCCGCACGGAACTTCTCGTCCTTCATTCCGGGGTGGTTGTAGCCGATGGCCCAGGAAGCGAAGCACGTGAAGAAGTCCAGGAACTCCTCGCCTGTACGGGAATCGTAGATCCAGGACCCGTGGGACCGCTCGAGGTCCATGACGAAGGGCAAGCCATCCGCCAGCTGGTGGCGGCCAAGGGTCTCGTGAACACTTTGGGGGGAAATCATCTGTGAGTCTGGTTCGGGATTCTAGATCGGGCAACGGCTAGGGTCAGCAGCTCTTTCGAGCCTGCCCGCCAACGGCCCACTGTAGCCCAGTGGGGCCCCCTAGGGCCACCCCCGAGGGTGACCCGCGAACCCCCGGAGGGAGCCCCAGAAGTGCCCTGGAGCCTTGGACGGCCCACCCCCGCTCACCCCATACCATTGCCGGACCTCCAAGGAGGCACCCAACCGGGGGCCCCACAGGGGGTATCAGTTGGGAGATTCCCCGGATAATCACTGCTCCACCCACCGTTTCTCATGGAAAACCCTTATATTGCCGTGGATGATCGTACCCCTGCGTAACAAGCCTAACGGCTTCCCCCCCTGGGCACGTGTCCGCCATCAGCGCGACTTTGACCGGGCGTGGCGCGAGGGCCGACGCGCGCGGGGCTCCCAGCTGGTGGTGGTTGCTGTGGAGAACCAACTGGGTATTACCCGCCTAGGCCTTTCCGTGGGAAAGAAAATATGGCGCGGAGCGGTGCAGCGCAACCGGGTCAAGCGGGTTATGCGTGAGGGTTTTCGCTTGTCCTATGACCAGCTCCCCACAGGCGTAGACCTGGTGCTCATCGCGGCCAAGCCCAAGCTAGTGCCCCAGCTTGCCAGCCTGCAAGAGGAATTGGTCCATCTGTCCCACAAGGCCTACCGGCGCTACCGGGAATCACTCACGACCTCGACAGCCGACACCAAAGGCCAGGGGGCAACACCATGATGGAGCTCGTCGGGCGCGGAATGGCATGGCCCATCCGCATCTATCAACGCTTCATCTCCCCCTGGACCCCGCGTAGTTGCCGCTTCTCCCCCAGCTGCAGCTCCTACGCCATCGAAGCACTCCACTCCTACGGAGCCATCAAAGGGCTCTGGCTGACCATTCGGCGCATCCTGCGCTGTCACCCATTCTGCGAGGGCGGACACGATCCCATCCCCCCCCATTCCTCATGATCCAAATGTCACGCACCTTTCTTTCCGGGCTTGCTCTCGGCCTTTTCTCCCTGTCCTGCGTTAACCCAGGCAGCGGCACCACCAGTCAGCCCCCCTGCCCGATTCCCGGAGGGGTGGCGGCGGACCATTTAATCCAAGAGGGCGAAACTCACTTTGCGCACCTCTGGCAAGTGACATCCGGAGGCGAAAACGCCGAGGCCTACTGGAGTTTCTCTGGGGATCGCCTGAGCATGCAAGTCACCCACCCTGATAGTGAGGATTCCTGGACCTGCGATCGCATCATGGTGACCGAAGCGGACGGATCTCTTCAGCAGATCAGCGATGGCCAGGGCGTCACAACTTGCTCCTACTTCATGCCCGGTGATGAGGGAGTAATCTTCGCATCCACCAAGAGCAAGCAGGCCACTTGCCCCCCGCGACCCGATCACTCTCTCGGTTATGTGTGGCCGATTCACGATAGCTACGAGATCTATCTACACACCCTGGGTGGCGAAACCCGCCCCCTGATCACAGGCCCCGGCTATGACGCCGAAGCCACTCTCAGCCCCGTGGGTGATCGCATCGTCTTCACGTCCACCCGCTCAGGAGACTTGGAGCTCTGGACCAGCGACCTGGAAGGAAACAACCTCTTTCAAGTCACCGACGAACCGGGTTATGACGGAGGCGCCTTTTATTCCCACGATGGCCAACAGTTGGTCTTCCGTACCACCGCCTTCACTCCGGGGAAGGAAGCCGAAGAGGCTTCCGCCTACAAGGAATTGCTCGCTACTGGCCTGGTGCGGCCCAGCAACATGGAGCTCTACACAATCAATGTCAACGGCAAGGAACGCCGCCAGCTGACCCACCTGGGCAAAGCCAACTTTGCACCCAGTTACTACCCGGACGACAAGAAGGTCATCTTCGCCAGCAATCACCATGACCAAAACCGGCCGGCCCTCAATTTCGACCTCTTTGCGATCGATGTGGCGAGCGGTGAACTCGAGCGCATTACCACCGCAGATGAGGGACGGGGCAAGCAATTCGACGGCTTTCCCCTGTTCTCGCCGGATGGCAAGTACTTAGCGTTTTCATCCAACCGTGGTGACGGGCCTGCGGGCGACACCAATGTCTTCATCGCCCTCTGGCGTTAGATTCAGGAGAACAAACAATGAATTACCGACCTCTAGTAGCAGTGATTGATGATGACTCGGCTATGCGCGACCTTGTGCGCCATGTGCTGGGAACTGTGGGCCATGACACCCGCGTATTCAGTACGGTTGAGGAATTCCTCGACCACCCCGACATGGAACGCATTGCCTGCTCGGTTTGCGATGTGCGCATGCCAGGTATGGGTGGGCTCGGGCTCCTCAACCGCTTGTCGGAAGACCCCCATGCCCCACCTGTGATCCTGTTCACCGCCCACGGCGATGCAGAGATGGCGGTGCGGGCTCTGCGAGCTGGCGCTTTCGAATTCCTCGTAAAGCCATTCCGCGATCAGGACCTGATCGATCAAGTCCAACGAGCCTTGGACTTTGACACCCTCAGGCGTCAGCGGCGGGTGATTCTAAGCACCCTACAAGACCGGCACGAGCTGCTCACCCCGCGTGAACAAGAGGTGTTCCAACTGGTTGTGGATGGGGCCACCAACCGCGCCATTGCAGAGAACATGGGCCTTTCTCAAAAGACTGTCGAAGTGCACCGAGCGCACATGATGACCAAGATGGCGGCCGGTTCCCTACCGGGCCTCGTGCGCATGGCGGTGGCTTTGGAATCTGTAGCCGGAAGGCACCCCCTGGAAGCAGTGCTTGCCTCAAGCCTCGGCAACATCGGCTTAGAAGACGAACCCGTCCCCCAAGCTACCGGCGCGGACCAGTAGGTCCACCAGCCACACCGGCCTCCGATTATGCTTTTGACGGTCCTCTCCAGCGGTAGCAAGGGAAATGCCAGCTTGCTGCGCATTGGGGAAGGCGGAGTGCTTGTAGATGCGGGCCTGGGGCCACAGGTCATGCGCGATCGCTGGGCCCACCTGAACCTGGGCCATCGAGCCCTGGAACATGTGCTGGTGACCCACGGGCACTTGGATCACTCCCGCTCGGCAGGTGCCCTCGCACGGCGCCAGGACGCAACTGTGCACTGTGCTCCAGCCATGATCACGCACCGGGCATTGGCCCGGGCTCCCCGTTATTCAGAACTCCGCGCGGGCAAGGAGCAAGAGCTCAAGTGCCGCGAGGGAGTGGTGCATGTGCGCTCGGCCCTCCTGCCCCATGACTGTGATCCGACCCTTGGGTTTCGCCTAGAGCATGAGGGGCGACGGGTGGTCATTCTGACAGATCTAGGCAAGCCCGATGCGGCGGTGGCCCAGCACCTGAGCGACCCCCATGTATTGCTCCTGGAGTTCAACTACGACGAAGAGATGCTGCACGCTGGCCCCTATCCAGATGCCCTCAAGCAACGGGTTTCGGGGGACCGGGGGCACCTCTCCAACCACCAAGCACAAAAGCAATTGGCCTTAATGGTGGGACCCAGCCTTCACACCTTGGTACTGGGGCACCTTTCCTTAAAGAACAACACCCCCGAGCTGGCCGTGGCAGCAGCAACGGAGGAGCTTGAACGCCTCGGGCGCGAAGATGTGCGAGTGATCGTTGCCCAGCAGGACAGGGCCCTCGACGGGATCGAAGTTTAGTCCCGCACGAAACGGTAGCGCACGATGGCCCAGATCGCTTCAAAGCCATCCTTCCAGCCAACCTTTTTGCCGTCCTCGTAACTACGATTTTCGTAACGAATCGGGACTTCTTCGATACGCAGCTTCCGGCGTGAAAAGGCAGCGGTCATCTCGGGTTCGACGGTAAAGCCGTGGGATGTAAGTTTAAGCGACCTGGCCAAGGGCACGGGAAACACCTTGTAACAGGTCTCCACATCGGTCAAGGAATAGCCGGTGAACAAATTGCTCCAGTGGGTGATGACCCGATTGGCAAAAGTATGCAGGCGGAAGTGGACACGCTCGCTACGCCCAAGAAAGCGTGAGCCATAAACCACGTCCGCACGACCACTCGCAATCGGCTCGATCAAAATCCCGTAGTCTTCGGGGTTGTACTCTAGGTCCGCATCCTGAATCACGACCAGGTCCCCTTGGATTTCTTGAAATCCCGTGGCTAGGGCCGCGCCCTTGCCCTTGTTCTGACGATGATAGAAGCAACGCACTTCCGGATACTGGTCCTCATAGCGAGCCATGATCTCGCGGCTTGCGTCCCCAGATCCATCGTCCACCAGCAGAACTTCCTTATCAAAAGGCGTGGCCAGCACGCGCTCGAGTATCTGTTCGAGCGTGGCCTGTTCGTTGTAGATCGGAATGACGATTGAAAGCTTCATTTGAGAGGATCATCCCTCATCGACTCAAGACCACTGAACATGTCATCCAATCCGAGGAAATCGACCAAACCCTCGTGCAAAGCCCTGTATGCCGGATCTCCTTCGATGCACCAAAGTGGTTTTTGAAACAGGGGTAAAATTTCAGAGTCGGGCCTCTGGCGGCGGTCCTGAACGGATTTCCGCCGGGCCATCCAGTGATCCCAGCCCCCAGTGAAGTCGTCGATGGCCATCAAATCGGCTACGCCCACGCGCTCTAGGGTCTGTCGGTTACGCTTGTTGCGCCAGCGCGTCTTCAATTGACTAAACCAACCACGGCCAGCAAGGTCTTCGAGGTCTTCGATGCGGTACTCGCCGCGGTCCACTGGGCCTAAATGTATGAACGCCCGCCGACTGGCAAGGGCCAACATGGCGGGCAAGACCCGGCGCAGGTTTTCGTCGTCGTAGTTCTTAAAACAGGCAAGCAAGGGGTTACGGATCTGCAGCTTGCGCAGGCGCTCCACCGGGACTCGGGCGCTTGTCGACGAGTGATGGTGATAGCAGACAGCTTCAGGGGTGTAGTGCACCTCATGTCCCATGAGCCAAGTACGCCAGCCGAGATCCACGTCCTCGTAGTAGGCGAAGAAGTCCTCATCAAAGCCCCCAACCTCATCGAAAATCTTGGCGTCCATAGCCATGGCTCCGCCGCAGGCAAATAGGGTCTTGCGCGGGGTGTTGAATGTCGGGCTGTCGCTCTCACGGTAGCCCCGCTGAATTCCGATGCCGTGAAAGTTGGCACCGCCACCTGCGGAATCGATGGAGGAACCGTCCCAGTGCAACATCTTGCCCGTGCTGGCGGCGCAATGCCCTTGTACCACAGGCGCCACAAGTGCCCGTAGGAAACCGGGCTCGACGCGTAGATCATTGTTCAAGAACACGACCACCTCGGGCCGGTCTGCATTGCGCATGCCCTGGTTGCAACCTGCGCTGAAACCGAGATTCCGCTCGTTCTCAATACAACGAACCCAGCTGTGTTTTTTGGCCACATATGCCTGGCTACCATCCTTGGAGCCATTGTCCACCAGGATCACCTCACGCAGATCCTTGGGATAGTCCAACTCGTCAAGGGAATTGAAGCAGCCATCCAAGTGGTGTTTGCCGTTCCAGTTGAGCACGACAATGGAACAACGGGGTAAATCACTGTCGGCCAAGGGCTCGGCCCGCGGCGCATCCAAGGGGTCAGCCGCGGCGGAACGTGACGCACCCCCTGCTCCCCTCTTCGCTCCATGGTTGGAATCTGTGGAGGGCTTGGCCTTGGGCCGCTTGCCTTGTTTCTTGCTCATGACTCTTGCTGGGGCCTGGCGTACAGACTGAGACGCAGCAGTCGCAGGTGCCCATCGCCGCCGGATTCTTGGCCGGCGACCACTCTAAGGGTAGAGGCCCCCGGAGGCACCTCAAGATCAACTTGCTGAACGACGGTCCTATCTGCCCTTTCGGCCTGAACCGGCGGCAGGATCAAGGATTCCACCCCATCGATTTCCACGCGCCCCGCCAAACGCACTTCAGGCTCGGCAGACAGGGAAAATTGCACCACCTTTAGGCATGCGGGGCCTTTAGGAAGCCCTTCGATGGAAAATTCAAGGACCGCCCCGGGCCGCATGAGGAGCATATCCGCCCCCTGCTCCAAGGTCTCCCCGGTGGATTTTTGGGGCTTACGCGGGGAAAGTTCCGCGAGCAGGCGCTGGTCATGGGCGCTGCGCTCGACGCTGGCCAAGCCTCGATAGCGGAACTCCCAGTCAAGGGCATCCTGGCTCACGCTCTTGGGGCTGGGGAAGTCTTGGGAAAGATCGTCCAAGAGATCCGGCTCATCCATCAGGCGTCCGAGCACCCGAGCCAAGTCCCCCGCATCGGCGGGCACGAAATGCAGACCGTCTACCCCATCGCGCACGAACTCCGCCATGCCTCCAAATCCAGAGGCGACAACAGGAGTGCCACAGGCAAATGCCTCGGCGATGGTCACCGGCGCGTTTTCATACCAGACGCTGGGGATCACGAGCACATCGAGATCCGCCTGCACTTCGCTCAGGCGCGCGTTGTCAAAGCGACCCATGAACTGAGTGCGCGTGCCGGCGGCACGTTGCTGCAGCTCTCGGTGGTAGTCGTCCCCCTGCGGGTCAAAACTCCCATGGATGAAGAGTTCCACATTCCGCTCCGCCAACAAGCCCATGGCATCAATCAAGACATCGCAGCCCTTGTACCAAACCAAACTGCCCACGAACCCAACCCGCAAGACTCCTTCGAGGCGGGGACTCTTGTCCTGAGAGTAAAGGTGTTCGAGATTCAAGCCGTTCTCGCTGAACAGGAAACGGTGGGCATCAAAGGCACCGCTCTCAAGGTAACGCTCGCGCAAGAAGCGACTGGGGCTGACTTGTAAGTCGCAGTTCGCGTAAGCCCCAAGCACCACGTCTTGACGGTCGCTAAGATCCAAAAACTCCTGCGCTTGGGTCCTCTGCTTCTCGGACAGCATCTCCATCTGAGAAGCCCGGCGAGCCAACTCTTCAAGCCCGGCCACGACTCCATCGCCCAGGTTGGCGAGGGCCGGAATCGAAGCCAGTGAACGCTCTTTCACACAGGCAAAGCAGCCCGCACCCATGTTGTGGGCGCAGACCACACCATCCGGTCGAATCAACTGCACTCGGGCGCAGAGGCCCCAGTAATCGTGGCAGTGCACCACGGTTCCGCAGCCCGCCTCCTTGGCCACGCGCACCAAGGATGTGCTGCTGTGGATCAGATGCTGAAAGTGCACCACATCAGGTTTTTCCCGAGCCAAGACCTTGGTGAATGCCGCTTCAGCCCCAGGCTGCTCGTAGCTCGCCCGCAAATTAGGGTGGTCCAAGCGATGGGTCATGCGCCAAACCCGAAGCTCCTCGAAGCTGCCTTCTTCCACCTCAAAATCAGCGGGGCCATCGGGCCCAGCAGGCACTCGAGCAAAGATCGCCACCTGATGCCCTAAGGCCTGCATGCCCCGGGCGAGACCTAGGGTGAAAACCTCGGTGCCTGCCCAGGTGTCCGGGGGAAAACCGTGAACCACATAGAGCACCTTAAGGGCACCCTCGGAGCGCATGCGACTCGGGGGATAGCGGCGAGTGCTTTGCCCGCCCAAGTGTAGGCCCTCAAACGCAGCCCGACGCAGGTCATGTACTTCGGCCTCAAGACTTTTGGATTCTGACGCAGGCAGCCCGAGGGTCTGAATGAACGCCTGGTCCCCAGGTGCCAATCGCGAAAGCAACACGGGCACATCCGAGGCCCGCGCCATACAGGTGCGCCCCAGCCACTCCTGGTTGAAGCGCCCATCCACCGCACCACGGGCATGGGTTTCCCGCAGGTCGTAGTCGTGGCTGTGCTCCACTCGCGCCTCATCGCTGTAGATGATTTTGTAGCCCCCTTCCAGCATCGCCCGCGCCTGCAGCACATCCTCGCCAAAGGAGGTGCGCGGCAAGGGGTGGCGCTCCCAAATTGATCGGCGCACGGCGGATGCCACATCCTGAAAGGTGTAAAGCCCACGTTTTTCGTCAGGACTCATGGCCGCATACTCACTCGCCGGAGGGAGCTGCACCTCTTGACGGCCCTCGCTCCAACCAGGATCGTCCCGGGAAAGCACAAGGGTTGAGAGCCTTGCATCGGGCCGCGGCATGTTGCGGCAATAGGCACCGGCAACTTCTGAATCCGCAAATTCATCGGCCAAATCCTGGAGCCAACGGTTTCCGACAGGGATTGCATCCTGGGTCAAGAACACCAAGAGGTCCCCCCCACTGCGCGCCGCCAATCGATTGCGCGTATCCCCATGATCGAATTCCGTGTTGTGAATCCGATCACAACTCATAGGCACCCTGAAACGGCCCGCATAGTCTTGGAGCAGCTCGTAGGTCCCATCGGTTGAGCCCGAATCCGTGACCCAGAAGTCCCAGGGCAAATCGCACTCCTGCCCATTGAGAGCATCGAGCACGCGCTCCAAGAACTGCATACCCTGCCAGGTGGGCATCAGCACAGAGATGCTAGATATCTTGGGGTCGCTCATGGGGTGGGCCGCTGAATCGGTGTGCCTAGCCTAACGAGCAGAACCTGCCGGACCAACGGCCGTGTAGCCATCTAGCCTCAGGAATAACGCCGGGTGGAAGCCCCTCCCACAGGGAGGTTCCAGCCCCGGGTCCCCAAAAACTGGCCCAGTATCATGGCACCGCGCAGAAACGGAGAACGCAGCATGGATCCCCATTCAATTCCACCCTGCCCACGCATGTAGACCCAATCCCCGCGCACCTCATGGCCCCAACCTCGCAACATGCTGATGGGCCCGGGGCGTACCCGGAGGCCGAAGTTGCGGCGCAAAAATGCCGCGTCCAGCCGATAGCGCTCGATGGCTGCGAGCAGGGAGTAACGGTGTGCATGGCGCACCTCGGCCAAGGCTGCGTGGGCCAGGCTTTGGCCGGCGTCGAGAACAAGGGCGGCCCAGGCCACGTCTTCTCCAAACGCCTCCTCTGGAAAGGGCCAGCGAGCCAAAACGCTGGCGCGGTAGGCGCAGGCCACATTGTGAAAACGGGCCAGCTGAATCGCATCTTTTGGCTTGAGGTCCCCCATGGCTTGGCCCGGCAAAAGTTCCCTCACATCCGCCAACCCCGATGACTCGGGAGAAGCAAGCACCGTGCGCGCGGTGAGTGGATCGTCGCTGGGGTGGGGCACGAGGCGCGCGCCGACCGCAGCCACACTGGGATTCTGCAAGGGCTTGAGCAATTGCTCGATGCAGTCGCGTCCCATAGGCAGGGCATCTTGGGTCAAGAAGAGCAGGAATTCCCCGCGCGCTCTGCTGGCCAGAAGATTTCGAGTGGGCCCGTGGGAGAATTCTTCCCGTGGAATGACCTGCACCTGAAAGCCCGCGGCCTCCAAGAGGTCTTTGGTGCCATCCCGCGAAGAAGAGTCCACCGCCAGCCACTCCACAAGTCCCTCAATCTCCTGCTGGGCCAAAGCCGGTAGGAGGCGTTGTAAATCCTCCTCCCCGTTCAGGGTGGGCAAGAGCACAGAGAGGCGGGGTTGGTTCACCACAGGAAACAGTCTAGGTACGGTCGCAGAGTTCACGGTAATTGCAGCTGCTGCACTCGGAGCCCTGCTCGATCATTGGGAACTTGTCCGGGTCTCCGTCCTCGCGGTCCGCATTGAAGTGCACCGCGGTCATCTCTTTAATTGACTCTGCGATGCGTCCAAGGGCCGCATCCATTCCCGCGGCACCGGGCTCCACGCGCACAATCTCGCGGGTTGGTAGGTAGGCGTCAAAACCCACGACTCGTTCGGGGTCCGCGTTCCATTTTTCCCGGGCGTAACCCGCATAGACTTGCAGTTGAAATTCATCCGCTGCACGGGGGGTGCCCGTCTTCCAGTCCCAAATGTGCACGCTGCCATCTTCGGCACGGTAGGCAAAGTCAGGAATGGCGAAGACCCGAGTTCCTTGGAAGTCAAAGGTCGTCATGTCCTCGCAGGCCAACCAGGTGGACGGATCCGCTTCCCGAGCGGGAGCCAATTCAGGCATGTCCAAAAAGGCCTCAAGGGAGGCAATAATGCGCTCCTTGTACTGGGCGCCATAGGTACCCGCCGCACCGCTCGCTTCGTCGATGCGTTCCTCTTGGTAGTGGTGTTCCGCGAGGTGGCACATTTTGGCCGGGCGGCGGCGCCACTTGCCCTGCTTGGAAACCTGGTAATCGTCGCGCAAACGCTGCACCGCCCCATCGATGAATTCTGGTCGCGAGGGTTGCGCGCGACCCTCGCGCTTGGCGATGAACCATTCCTCAATGGCCTCGTGCACAATCTGCCCAGCCAACATGGGCATGCGAGTCATCTTCTTGAGCACCCAGGCTTGACGGCGAGCGGGATCCCCCCCTTGCTGCCAGCCGAGCCAAGACCCGTAGTAATCTAGGTAGTACTTGCGAGGGCAAGACTGAAAGGTGCCGGCGCGGGACGCCGACCAGGAGAGTTCATGCTGAATGGCCATCGGAAAGAATCCTCGCCCCCCGAGCCTGCGGGTGCAAGCCTTTCTCCCCCTAGGCCGTACGTCTTTTTTGCTCGGGCCTTTGCTTAGGGGACGTGGCCCCCCCACAGGACTCAATGGCCTCCTCACAATCCGCCACCGAAACCCCGGCCTTTCCGGCGGTGACGCGCTTGCCTTGGCCCCCATCGAGACTCAACAGGTGTACCGGGGCGCCCCAGAGGTGGGCTAACTGACTGATCAACTGCCCGGCCTCCTGCAGGACCAAATCACGGCCGTCGTGCCTGTGCACCAGGACAAGGGCTCCCTCGGCGTCGACCTCTCGCAATTGGATGCGCGGCTGGCCGCCCCAGGCGAGACTGTTCATCAGCTCCTGCTTGACGGTCCGCCAATCGCGGCTGGCAATCTGGGGGCCACCGCCCTTGGGATTGTCGTGATAGGTGAAGAGCTGATTCTCGTGGGCGAACTCCTCGTCCACCAACTCGTCGATGAAGGAGGAATCATTGTGGATTTTCCGCAGACGAAAGATGTCATGGCCCAACCGCTCCGCGTGGCGGAACAACTCGATCCCAAGCTTGTAGGGATTTAATTGGCCCGGTTGGCTCGCGGTAGCACCCGAGTGACAATCGGCGAAGTCAATGATCTCGGAACCCTCCAATAGACCGTTGGTCAAGAGACGACTGTGCCAAAAAGACGCCCAGCCTTCGTTCATGATCTTGGTCTGACGCTGGGGCATGAAATAGTAAGCCTCATCCCGAACGATGCATAACACATCACGCTCCCATGGCTCAAGGGGAGCAAACTCGATCAGGAAAGCCAAGCAATCATAAGTGGGCAGAGTGCTTCCCGGGATGGGTGTGGGCACGGGTGACGGCGCGGGACGCCCATCCATAACCGCTTCAAAACTAGCTCGAGCGCGACCGACCCGGTCCACGGACTTGCCAGACCTCGCCTGTTGCAGAGGTAAGTAAGGATCGATTAGACCTTCCAAGCCCAGGGCCCGGTCGAGCAAACGCTCAACTTGGTCTTGCCCCTGCTGGGCACTGATACGCTTAAGTCGATCCGCGTGGGCGTCCATGGTCTGGACCATGCGGCGCTCGGTGGGCGCAAACCATGCGTTGTTCTTAAAGAAATCCGCATGGCCAAACACATGGGCCATGACAAGCTTCTGCTCCATCAGGGAGTTTGATCGCACGAGATAGGCAATGGTGGGATCGTTGTTAATCACCAATTCATAAATCTTGGACAGGCCATAGGAATAGCCCTTGTGCAGACGTTCGAAGTCCATGCCAAAACGCCATGAGGCATAACGCCGGGGAAAACCGCCATAGGCGGCGATGGCATTCAAATCCCGCGCGTCCACGGATTCGAAAACCACTTCGAAAAAGTCTAAACCCGCGGCTCGGGCCGCGTCTTCTGCCCGTTGGGCTTCGCGCCGGAGGCGCGGGGGCAAGTTGGGTGTGCGCACCATGCTCAGCACCCTCTCCCCAAAAAGATCCGGATCGAATCGGCGATCTCATCACGGCCATCTACTGACGCACTGACTAGTTTATCGCTGCTGCCAAGCTCCTTGTCCAAGTCCTTCTTGAACTGGCCAGAGCCATAGGCGCTACGAACCTGACCATAGCAAAATTGATTAACCTGGGGCAGGATTTCGTCACGCAGCAGGGAGATGCAGTGGGAAGTGTCTCGGGCGCTCCAATTGTCCCCATCGGAATAATGGAAGGGGTAGATGTTCCACTGGTCCGGGCGGTACTTGTTCTGGATCAAGTCGAGGGCCAACTCGTAGGCCGAAGAGATCTTGGTGCCACCCGATTCGCGCAGGTGGAAAAACTCCTCGTCATTCACAATCTTGGCCACTGCATCGTGCACGATGTAGACAACCTCGATGTTCTTGTATTGACTGCGCAGCCAAGTGTCGATCCAAAAAGCCTGGATGCGTACGACCTCCTTCTGCTCTTTGCCCATGGAACCAGAAACATCCATCATGTGGAAAATGACAGCGCTCGACTCAGGAAGGGGCGCGGTCCGACGCATACGAAAGCGTTCGTCATCCTTGATGGGAACCACTCGCGGATCGGCTGGGTTCCAGTTGCCCTCGGCTATGGTGCGCGTCAGCGCCCTTTTGAATGTTCTGCGGAAATGACGCAGGCTGCGGGGTCCCTGGTTACGCAAGCCACTGTAGCGACCCCCTTCCGAGAGCAGCTGCTTGGTGCCCCGGGGTTCAATGTTGGGCAACTCCAATTCTGCGGCCAGCATTTCCGCTAGCTCCTCGATCTCCACGTCGATCTCCAGCACATGATTGCCAGGTTCATCACCGGCGGCCCCAGCGGCATCGCCCTCTTGGTCGTCTCCATCCACGGGAGCGCCCTCTTTCCCAGGGCCCTGCCCCACTCCTTCGCCCTCGTTGTTCCCAAAGCGAAGCCTGGGCAGCTCGATTTGCGGCACGGGAATAGAGATCGTGCGGCCCGCACGCTGGCCCAGGAGCTCAGTGCTGGAAAGGTACTTCTTCAGATCACCACGTAAGCGCCCCCGGACGATGTCCCGGAAACGCGCGCGATCCTTCTCCATTCGATATACCTCGTAGCCCATGAAATCAGGCGGCCTGGCCCGGCTCTTCCTCGCTACCGAATTCGGCATCATGGGCAAATAGGTTGGCAACTTCATAGAGCACCGCATCAGCGGAGAACTCGTCGTAACCGAAGCGGCGCATCAAGCGCTCGCGGATCAGCCCAATTTTCTGCTGGGTGTCCGGATCAATCACGTTAGAAACCAGGCTGGTCAGTTGGATCGAGTCCTTGTGATCTTCAAACAACTTGAGCTCAAGAGCCCGAGTCAAGCGCCGGTTCTCTCGGTAGTCAAAGGTGCGTCCTTCGAGGTGCACCACTGCGATGTAGTTCATCAGCTCGTGGCGGAAGTCATCCTTACGGGCCTCAGGCACGTCGATCATGTCCTCGATCGAACGCATCAAACGCTCGTCCGGGGCCCGAGAAGTTCCGTTCGCACTGAGTACCGGTTCGCGTGTAGTGTGGGCCCGCACGTTGTCGAGGTACTTGGAGCACAAACGGTCAAGAGCCTCCTGGTCCGCGGCGATGGCCACCTGCACCTCGTGCTTGATGGTCTCGTGATACTCTTCGCGCACCTGGGCCACGCGCTCAAGATACTTGAGGCGCAGCTCCTTGTTGGCCACCATAGAGTTGTGTTGCAGGCCATCTTCGATGGCAGCTAAGATTTCGCGGGGGCCAACCACGGGACCATCCGAGACCAAGCAAGAGGCGATGCGATCCTGTACGAAGCGCGGCGAAATGCCCTCCATGCCTTCACGTTCGCAAGCAGCCCGTAGTTCCGTGACCTGCTCAGCAGTGAAGCCTTGAATCTCTTGCCCATCGTACAGTTGAGCCTTTTGAAGCAGCGTCAAGTTGGGCAGCGCCGGTTCCTCAAGACGGGTAAGCACCGCCCAGAGGGAGGCCATCTCAAGGGTATGGGGCGCTAAACGGCGTCCCGGGGCTCCGGGTTGGCCATAGCGGCGGCGGTGGATCGCGAGTTCTGCGGAGACTTCGAGGTTGTAAGGAATATCAACCTTGATGGTCCGATCCCGGAAGGCCTCCATCAACTCATTGGACAATAGCCGTAGGTATTCTGGCTCGTTGGTGTGTCCAATAATCACCTCGTCGATTGAAGTCTGGGCGAATTTCTTGGGCTTGATCATATGCTCCTGGGTGGCTCCCAGAAGGTCGTACAGAAACGCCACGTCGAGCTTCAGAACCTCGACGAATTCCAGTAGGCCTCGATTGGCCACACAGAATTCCCCGTCAAAGTTGAAAGCCCGCGGGTCGGAATCCGAACCGAACTCGGCAATCTTGCGGTAGTTCAAATCACCTGTCAGCTCAGTGGAGTCCTGGTTCTTTTCGTCCTTGGGCTGGAACGTGCCAATGCCCATGCGGTCGGCTTCACTAAACACCAAGCGCTGGACTTGAATGTGGCCCATCACCTTGGACCAATCCCCCTCATAACGGTCCATCAGAGTCTCCATCCAGAAACGACTGACAGGATCGAGCTCCCCCTCGATGCGCAACTCATACTCGGCGGCCAATTCCTTGGACAGCCGTTGGGCCACTTCCGCGCGCTGTTCTGTGGGAATCAAGAGCAGTGGATCCTGATGCATCGCGGAAGGGATGAGTTCTCCGTCGACCTCCCAGGTGAAGGTATAGAGCGCACCCTCTTCGGTCTGGGTGTAGGCTTCCAGTCCGCGCTTGAGCAAGCGGGCAATGGTGCTCTTGGCGGACCCCACGGGGCCATGTAAGAGAACAATGCGTCGCTCAGGGCCCAGATGCCGGGCTCCGGCGCGAATCATATTGACTAAGTCAGCTAAGGGCTTGCCTAAACCCTCCACCCCATCACGGCCGCCCCCGAGGGGATCAGCAAAGAGGTTCCAGGTGGCATAGGACTGGTATTTGGTGGCCTGGCTGCCATGGGACTCGATCATGTCGAGCAGGCGCTGCCAAGAGTTGCGTGCGGGTTTAGGATCCCGCTCAAGCAAACGCAGGTACTCATTGAAAGACCCGCTCCAAGTCAAGCGAGCGTGCTGGCTCGCATCCTGGGCATTGCGCACGAAATCGAACAGGGGGGTGAGTTCGTTAGTCATTATCGGTTTCGCCCCGACGGGATCGAGGCATGGCTCCGTCCAATACTTCGGACAGGTATGGGCCACAACCTGAGGCATGTCTTGAGGTAGGCCGTGGCTCGCAGGTTAGGATGCAGTCATGCACCCCCTTCACCAGCCCCTGCAGCCCCTCGCCGCCCTCGGCGGAATCCTACTCATGGGAATCCTGGGGGCTTGCGCCCCCGAGCCCCAGCCGGCTCAGGGGCCCAGCTCCACAAGCCCCAGCCCCCCACCGGTGGTCCTGGGCGCCCCTATTCCCTTCGACGGAGCCCGGGCCTACGCTCAGTTGGCAGCGGTGGTGGCCCTCGGACCTCGCCATCCCGGCAGTCCAGCCCTCGCAAATCTGCTCGAAACCCTCGAAGAGGAATTGATTTCCCTCGGATTCAAGACCCGTCGGGAAACCTTCAGTGCCAAAGTACCCGTCACCCAGGCGACTCCCAGTGGCGAGCAGATTTACACCAACCTGGTAGCTGACCTGGCGGGGCCCAGCAAGGACTCCCCCATGGTTCTGGTCGGCGGCCACATTGACACGAAGTTCCTTGGGGAGAGTTTCATCGGTGCCAATGACGGAGGGTCCTCCACCGTCGCCCTGATCGAGTTGGCCAGGGGCTTGGCGCAAACCCATCCCCGGAATGCTGCCTGGCGGGTGGTCTTTTTCGACGGCGAAGAAGCAGTCAACTTCAGTTGGGCTGGAAAGGAAAACACCTACGGCTCTAGGCGCCATGCCAGGGAACTCTACAAGCGCGGTGAAGCCAAGCGCGTGGGCGCTGTGGTCGTGGTGGACATGGTTGCAGACCGAGACCTAGTCCTGACCTGGGACGATTATTCCACCAAGTGGCTACGCAACATCTTTTGGACCGCCGCCAAGGACGAAGGCCTGGGCAAGCATGTGGCAACGGCCCGACAGCGCACCCTGGTCAAGGACGATCACCTTTCATTCCTGGATCTGGGTATCCACGCGGTGGATCTGATTGACTTGGAGTACGGAGGTCCCTTGCGCCCCTGGTGGCACACCGATGAGGACACCATGGACAAGACTAGCGCCGCTTCCCTCAAGGTCTTTGGTCGAATCTTGACCAAGGGGCTATTGGAAGTGGAAGCCGAAGTCCTGCGCCGACAGCGCTAGACTCCCAGGAACCTCTGCCCCCTAGGAGGTTTCCTGTGAAGCAGTGGCGGTCTCTTCCTGACCCGCATCACCTGGAGGCTCCCCCGACTCTTCAGAGGCGGCCTCACCGCCCGTGGGTCGTGGAGCAGGCTGCAGTTCAACCACGGGATCCCCGTGCTCATCGAACTCGCGCTCCTCGGCGTCCTCCTGCACATTCAAATCCCCGCGCCCGATTAGGTCCGGGGACCCTTCGCGCACCTTGCCCATGGACTCCGGTGCGATGTCATCCACTTGACTGAGCTCCACCGCCACAAAGCGTGACACTCCCTTGGTCTGCATGGTCACCCCAAACAGCGCCTCGCAAGCGCTCATGGTGCCCTTGTTGTGGGTCACAACAACGAATTGAGAGGTGTCACGGAAGCCCGCCAGCATCGCCAGGAACCGGTCGATGTTCGCATCATCGAGGGCCGCGTCCACCTCATCGAGAATGCAGAAGGGACTGGGCTTGGACTTGAATACCGCGAACAGGAGGGCCAGGGCCGTCATGGTGCGCTGACCACCGGAGAGCAGACCGATGGGCAACATTTCCCGACCAGGCGGCCGGGCGATGATCTCGATGCCCGCTTCCAAAATGTCTTGATCCGGGTCGAGCTGCAAATCGGCACGCCCCCCACCAAACAGCTGACGGAAGATCACTCGGAAGTGCTCTCGCACCTCTGTGAAGGTTTCCAGGAACATGCGCCGGGACTCTTCGTCAATGCGCTTGATGGTCTCTTCGAGATTCTTGCGGGCGTCGCTCAGGTCGCGCGCCTGGGTCTCCAGGTTATCGAGTCGTTCGCTGACCTCATCGAGCTCGTGGACCGCATCCAGGTTGACAGGTCCAAGCTTCTCGAGCACTCTTTTGAGCTCCGCCACCTTCATCGATAGGGATTGCATGGCCCCTGCAGTCGCCAGATCGGATTCCGCTTCGAAGCCCAACTTGAGGTCATCACGGCTGAGGCTCAGTTCCTCTTGCGCACGCCCAAGCAACTCTTGGCGCTCGAGTTCCAATCGTTGTTGGGTTAGTTTTTGCTGATTGAGTTGCTCGCTTGCTTGATCCAGTTCCACCTGAACCGCTTCCGCCGCTTGGCGTGCCTCCTGGGCCAAGGCAGCACCCTCGCGCTCGCGCTTGCGCAAGCCCTCGAGTTGCCCAACCAACGCTTGGGCCTGTTCGCGGTGCTCCACTTCCTGTTGGCGCACGACATCTGCTTCGCCCTCACCGCTCAGGGCATTGGCCAGGAAGTTCTCAGAGCGCCGCAGTGCCCGAGCGAGTTCTCCTTGATCCCGTTCGATGCGCACTCGATCGCCACGCAGGCGCTCATCGCAGGCTTGCCTCTCGGAATCCACGCGCTGACGTTCCACGTCCGCAGCAGCGGTTTCGCGCTGGATTCCATCGCGCTCTTGCTCTAGTTCATGGCGCTCACGATCCAAACTGGCAAGCCGCTCGTTCTCCAGCTCGACTGCTTGTTCCGCATCCAGGTGATCCGTCTGCGCCTGCTGCAGGTCCGCTTCCAACTGAATCTGTTCCGCGCTGACCCGCGTGCGTTCAGCCTCGTGTTCTTGATAGGCGGTTGCCTGTTCTTCCAACCGGCCCTGGAGGGCCGCCCGGGTACGCGTCGCTTCGGCTAGTGCATCCAATGCCGCTTCCCGCCGAGTTTCACCAACCCGCAAGGCCTCGCCATCCAGCAGGAGCCCGTCGATTTCCCGCTGACGCTCCTCGTCGAGGGTTAGCAGAGATTTGGCGAGCACCTCGCAGCGATGCTCGAACTCCTCCGAGGCCGCGCGCCGGCCAACGGCACCCTGGTCCATTTCCAAAAAGCCCCCGGAAAGTCCCGCCGCATCGACGACCTCTCCCAGCGGTGTCACAAAACGCCACTCGGGGTTTTTGCCCACCAGTTTGAGGCCCACGTCCAAGTCCGAGACCACCACCACGTCGCAAAGCAAAGCCTGGGCGAGGGGTCGTACCTGATCGTCGCAGCGCACCAGGTCACAAAGACGGCCCTCGACCCCGTTTCCAAACTGAGCGAAGAGGGCAAAGTCCGTGGGCGTGGGACAAGGGGGAGCACCCAGGCCAGGGGGCACGACCAGGGAAAGGCCCCCGTGCTCTTCGGCTTGGGCCCATTCCAAAATGCCCCGGGCAACATGGGCATCCCGGACCACAAGGGCCGAAGCGCGACTGCCGAGAATTGCGTCGAGGGCCCGAGCCAAGCGCGTGTCAATGGTCAAGTGATCCGCAACGACCCCCAGAAGGTCCTCATCGGCACAGGGCGCTTGGGCACTAGCGCCATCTTCGCGACTGCCATCTTCACTGACGGCCTCCAACAAGCGCAGGCTGCCTTGATCAAGTTCCTCCAATTGCCGTTCACGATCACGTAGGGCGTCCACCCGCGCCTGATGACCGGCCCGTTCCAGATCCAATGCGGCACGGCGCACATCCATGTCCCGCAGGGTCTCTTGCCTGCCCTCCAATTGGGCCTGCTGTTCCCCACGAAGATCAGCTGCCTCTTGCGCTTCGGATTCCGCCAGCTTGACGGCCTGCTCCACTTGTCCTTGTTCGGCGCGACCTTGGGCCAGGCTTTCTTCCAACTCTGCATGGCGCTTGTTGACGCGCTCCACGCGCTCTTCAAGGCGCGGCTTGTGCTCCATCAACTGACGGCTACGGCTGGCCGCAGCACCCCGATCATGGAGTCGCGCCAATACCGTTTCGTTCTGGGTCTGGGTCGCTTGACGCGAATCCCGATAGCGCTGGTTGCACGTGCGGTTGTGACCGGCAAGTTCTTCGAGGGAGATCTTGGCCGTAGCGGCTTGCTTGGTGAGCGCCTCCGTTTTCAGGGCAAGGGCCTCCACATTGGCGTTTTGGTCCTTGAGCTCTTGCTCGAGCTGGTCTGCTCGGGTGCCCTCCTCATCAGCGGAGTGCCGCCAGTTTTCAACCCGCGCCAAGAGCGCCTTGCGGCGTTCCTCTAGGGCGCGCGCTTCCCCTTCGAGGCGTCCGGACTCACCGGACACCCGATCGAGTTCCAGCACCACTTGACTACGTTCTTCTTCCCGCCGCTGGGCTTCCGCCTCATGGGCCTGACGTCGTTGGCGTTGTTCCTCAAGAGCTTCCGAAAGACTCGCGATTTCCGGTTCCAAGCCGTGCAACTCGCCGTCAATGTTGAATAGACGGTGCCCCAAAAAGCGCCGGCGACCGGCGGACCATTCTTCCCTAGCCACCAAGAAGCGTTCGGCCTTGCCCGCTTGAATTTTGAGGGACCGCACCCGTGAACGCAACTCGGCGATCACGTCGTCCACACGCTCCATGTCTGCCGCAACATGCTTGAGGCGCAGCTCCGTTTCATGGCGCCGCTGACGATAGCGCGAGATGCCGGCGGCCTCTTCAAACACCGCCCGGCGCTGCTGGGGATTGGCCGAGAGCACCGCATCGATGCGCCCCTGCTCAAGCACGGAATAGCCCCGGGAACCCAGGCCCGTATCAAACAGCAGGTCCTTCACATCCTTGAGTCGCACGCGCTGGCCATCGATCAGGTATGAGCCCTCACCGCTGGCTTCAAGGCGCCGGGTCACGGAAACTTCAGCAGAGTGGTCGGGCAATATCCCGTCCGAGTTATCAAATACGAGGGTGACTTCCGCAAACCCCATCGCCGGGCGACTCACCGATCCCTTAAAGATCACGTCGGTCATACCCGAGCCGCGCATGGAGCTTGGGCGGGTTTCGCCCAGGGCCCAGCGCACCGCATCCACCACGTTGCTCTTGCCGCAACCGTTGGGGCCGACCACTCCGGTCAGGCTCCGCTGGCCAAATTCAAGCACAGTGGAGTCGGCAAAGGATTTGAAGCCGAAAAGTTCAAGTCGTACCAGGCGCATGGAAAATTATCGTTGGAACGTCACAGAGTTTGTGACTGGACAGGGGAATCAAAAAGGGGCCGAGCCTGAGAGTGCTGCGGCCGGGGTGACTGGTGGGGCTTCAATAGCCGCTGGCGCTCGGCTTCAAAAGCCTGCCAGGTGGTCAAGCAAGACAGGCTCGCTCGGTGAGTGACTGAGGGATCGGCCAGGGGCCAAAGGGCACCGCTGGGCAAGGTCAAGGTCAGAGAAGCCAAAGCACGGCCGTGTTCCTGGGGATCGCCTGCGGCCATGCCCCCTCCTAAGTCGAGGCCACGACAATAGGACTCGACCCGCTCGCTCTCGGGCAGGGGTTGCTCCTGGAAGAGTCCCTCCTGGGAAGGCCGGCTGCGACCAGCCTCGCGGCGCGCCAACACTTCCGAAGCGGGGCCCGAAAGCAAGGTGGACACGTCGACGTGTAAGCCCATGCGCTCTGCTTCGGCTTGGCCGTAGTCCCGCAGAACCCCCAGGACGCGCGCGCCCTGCTCGGGCCGCACGATGCCATCTCCAAGAATGCGAAGGGCATTCGAAAGGCCGACGGGCACAAGCCCGTGGATGTGCCGCCCACCGGGAAGAGAGGGGCCAAATTCCGCCTGGGCCGCGGCCAGTCGTTTGATCGTCTCTAGACCTTTTTGGACCTGCGCTACCATGCCGGCCAAGAAAGCCTCTTCGTTCCAAGGCCCGGCTCCACGGGCGATGCGCACCAGGTCCAGAGCGACTCCGGCCCCCAGAGTTAAGGGGCCCTTCTCCCGTGGGCGCCTGAGCAGTGCTGGCCCCGCAAAAATCCGGCCGGGGGTGCCCCACACCGGAACCAAGCGGCCAGTCCCAATCAAGGCGTCGATGCCCTCCGCCAGCCCGGGTTCCTCTTCGAGGGCGGCGGACATGTCTTCATATGTAAGGAAGAGTCGGGGCAAGATCTGTCCGCTGGAGAATGCACTGACCAAGCCTATAAGCAAGCGCATCAGTGGGCGTGAACCGCGCCCACCGGGGTGAGCCAGATCCAACCGGCGGCCGGTGGCTTGGGCGATGGCTGCCAGGGAGGCAAGTGCCTCCGCCACGCGCTCTTCGTCTCCGCCCTGACGTGCACCACGGCGGGCGGGGCCGATCAATTGGGAAAAGCCCTCTAGCACGATGCCCTGAGCCGAACCCTCCAGAAGGGTGACGAGGGAACCGAGAGAGCGGGTAAAGGTCCCCGTCCCAGCGCCACTAGCCCCTAGGCTTGCGGCGCTGACGGAGCGCACCAAGGGGAGGTGGGGACGCTCCAGTCCAAGGGCCAGAACTTCGCCCTGGTGATGGGCCTCCGCCAATTCTTCGCCCAGAATATCTTCGCTCGCCCAACGGGAGAGCAAAGCTCCCGAAACCCGCCGATCCACAGAAGCGGGTGGCGCCGCGTGACGTTCTTCGGTGGCACGCCGATCTTCTCGGGGAGCCAACAACAGAGCGCGCAAGTCGGGGCGTGCAAGGCCCAACGGTTCCGATGCACGGGTCACATCGAAAAGCCCCATGGTCTGTAACTCTTGATCCACAAAGGCGCGCACGAGGCCGGTGGAAACCCGGGACATGCCCAGGGCCAAGATCTCTTTTTCCACGCGCCGGGCGACCTGATCCGCGTCCCGCATGGTGAGACTCGTTTCACGCACAAGGGCGGCGGCGATCCGGTTGGCTTGCCATGCTTGGGGACCCTCGGCACCGCGCACTTCAGGCGCGCCCTTCTGCCGCTCGGGGCTCGAATTGGAAACAACCAATGCTTCCCGGGCACGACCGCGTCGGTCCCTATACAAAATGTAAGCCTTGGCAATCTTGGTGCGTCCAAGGCCCACCAGGGCTTCTTCCACCAGGTCTTGCACCTCTTCAACGGTGGTCACTTCTGGCGCATCGTCGGACAAGCTGACCAAAGTAGTTTCGGCGCGACTGATGAGAGTCATCACCACGAGCTCCGCCACCTCCAGGGGCAAACCCGGATCCCCATCCCCCACCGCAGCTTGGGCGCGGGCCACCGCATCGGTGATCCTTCGGGGACTAAAGGTCACAACCTGTCCATCACGCTTGCGCAGACGGTCGGGCATAGAAGATGGGTCCAGACTCCTCATGAATCCGATCCCTCCTTTCCAGGACTCTCAACCGGCGGTGGGCGCAGGATGGGGCCCAATGTTTCAAGGAACTGCTCCACATCGTGAAACTCCCGGTAGACGCTGGCGAAGCGCACATAGGCCACCTGATGAATGTTGCGCAGCTCGTCCATCACCAGAGAGCCAATCACCGAACTCTGGATCTCCCGGTCGAACTCTGTTTGGCAACGGGTTTCAATGCGCGTCACCGCGCCTTCGAGGTCCTCCATGCTGACGGGCAGCTTCTCGCAGGAACGCAGCATGCCAGAGAAAATCCGTTCCCTTTCGAAACGCACCCTCTCGCCGTTCTTCTTGACCACCCGCAAGGGGGTCTCCTCCACCCGCTCATAGGTGGTGAAGCGCTGAAAACAGCCCAGACACTCTCGACGACGGCGGATCGCGCCACCATCGGCAGAGGTTCTGGAATCGACGACACGATCGTCGCCTGCGCCACAGCGGGGACAGTTCATAGGGGAAGGCGCGCGGGGCCCGGGGGGGAGGCTCTTGCGCGGGGTGATAGTCTATATGTTGTGTATGCATCGCCGCTAGAGGGGATCTCGTGCTAGGACTAGTGCTCCAAGTTTTTTTTGGGTCACTTGCCCAGGCAAAAGCGCGAGAAAATCCGGTCCAACAGGTCTTCAGGGGTGCTGCTGCCCTCGATGAGGTTGAGCTCCCAGGTCACCGCGCGCAGGGCCTCTGCCACCAAATCCAGGGGCGCGCCCTCGGTTTGCATGCGGTGAGCCTGTTCGAGGGCGGTGCGGGCGGTGCGCAGGGCACCCAGATGCCGGGCTCGGAGCTGACGCCCCAGAGGCTC
Organism: Planctomycetota bacterium; assembly: GCA_028823345.1. Lineage (GTDB taxonomy): Bacteria > Planctomycetota > UBA1135 > UBA1135. Next base: position 33,816 of record JAPKBR010000006.1, on the reverse strand, counting down.
TCCCGCCCCTGCCTCCCCGGGGGAACCCGGGTCAAACCCGAGCATCTTGGCAAGGGTCTGCCGCAGCTCATCCAAGCCCAGACGGTCCCGGGCGCTGACCGCACAGTAGCCCAGGGCGCCGGGAATCGGGGTGGGGACTGGGGGCACCCCGTCACGATCGATTTGGTTCCAGACCACAAGCCCCGGGGGCTCCAGCTCCAGGGGCGGCTCGGCCCCCCCATCGAGCACCCAGAGCACGAGATGGGCCGCCTGGATTTCCTGGCGGGAACGATCTGCGGCACGGCGGTCGAGGTCAGAGAATTTGGAGCCTACCCCTTCCCCGAGATCCAACACCCCGGCGGTGTCGATCAAAGTCGCGCGCCCCGTGCCGAGAGAAATTTCTCCCCGGCGCACATCACGAGTGCTCCCCGCAAGGGAATCCACCAAAGCTGACAAGCGGGAGGCTTGAGATTCTTGGACCTCCTGCCCCTCTTCGGTCAGGGCCTTCCCCCCTTCAGTCAGGGCATTGTAGAGCGAACTCTTACCAGCATTCGGCGCCCCCGCCAACACGATCCGTGGCAAGTCCGCCCCCGTTTCCCGGGCACTCTCCCATTGGCTGGCTTCCCCCAAACGATCGAGAGCCGCTTGAAAAAGCACCTCGAGTTCTTCCGCCGGTACATGCCCCGTGTCCGTCTCATCGAAATCCAATGAGGCCTCAAGCAAGGCGCGCAGATCATCCAGGCGATCGCGCAGGCCAGCGATGCGCGTACCCAAGCCACCCAACAACAGGGCCGTGGCAGACCGGCGCTGGTCCTCGTTGGCGCTCTCAATCAAAGCCAAGACCCCTTCAGCCCGGGTCAGATCCAAAGCACCGTTTTCAAATGCGCGGCGGGTGAATTCCCCGGGCTGTGCAATCTGAGCGCCCAGTTTCAGCAAACGATCGAGGGCGGCCTGCAAGAGGTGTGGGTTGCCGGGTAGGTGGAACTCCACCACATCCTCGCGGGTGTAGGAGCTGGGCCCGGGCATCCAAATCACGAGCACCTTACAGGTCCCTTCGCCGTCATCGAATTGGCCCGTAAACACACCCCGGGGCCGGAGCTTGGAAGCGTCTCCGGTCAGGGGCGGCAGGTCCCTGGTAGAACTCTCCAAGAGCTCAGACGCAAGGGGCCCAGATACCCGTATCGCGCCCCGAAGGCCACGACCTCCTGCGCTGCAAAGGGCGCAAATCGTGCTCCCAAGGCGGTTTGCCGGGGAATCGGAGCCCATGACCCTTAGCGACGCTTTTTGCGTCCCCCGCCCTGCTTCTTGCCTTGCTGCTGAGGTTTCTGCATGCGTGCCTGCTGTTCCTGCATCTCTTTCATGCGCTGCATGAACTTGCCGGGCTTACGCACTTGCTCGGAGTCATCAATGGGCCAAATCTTGCGCACGATGGTGTACTCCGCGATGCCAAACAGACTGGAAGTAATCATGTAAAGCGAAAGCCCCCCCGCGTAGTTGTAGAGGAACACGCCGAACACAACCGGCATCCACATCATCATCTTTTGCATCCGTGCCGCTTGCTCGTCAGTGGGCTTGGGCATCAAGCGTTGCTGCACGATCCACAGCACAACCATCAACGGCGGCAACACATTCAAGTATTCGATGGTGCCGATGAAAGGCAGGTGCGTGTTGAAGTCAATGCGCAAGAGGCGGTCCGGCATGGAGAGGTCTTCGACCCACATGAAACTCGCTTGGCGTAAGTCAAAGGAAACACGCAAGGCACTGAACAGACCGAAGAAAACAGGGATCTGCAGGAACATGGGCAAGCAGCCCCCGAGGGGCGGGAAGGCGCCCTCGTCCTGCATGACCTTGGCCTGTTCCTGACGCAGCTTTTGCGGGTTGTCCTTGTATTGTTCCTTAACCGCATTCAGCTTGGGCTGCACGCGCTTCATCTTGGTGGTGTGCTGCGCCATGGCCGTCTGCGATCGCCGGTTGATTGGGAAAAGGGCACCACGCACGACCAGGGTCAAAAGGATGATCGCCAGGCCCCAATTTCCCACGACTCCCTCGAGAGCACCAAGAATTGTCAGCAGCAGGCCGGCGATACCATCGAAAAAGCCCAGGTCCTCTTCCATCAGGGCCACATAGGACTCCTGGTCCGCCAGCATCAACTTCTCGTCCTTGGGACCGGCGAAGAGTTCATAGCGATATTCCATTTCGCCCCCGGGGCCAGGCATGGCTAGGGCCAATTCCTGGTCCACCAGCATGCCGCGCCAAGCACTGGTCTCTTCCCCAGGGTGTGCCTCAAGCCATGCGGGATCCAGAACCCGACGCCAAGTGGTGCCCTTGAAGGTTTCGGTGCTGATCGGATCCGCCCCACGCAGAAGCACGGCGAAATACTTGTTGTCCACCCCCACAAAGGCGGTTGTTGAGCCTCCTGAAAGGTCCCCCACCAGATCATCGGGGGCCGGGTTTTCCCGGCGCTCCTCATCGGCAACCTCGATCCCGTCAGGGGTTATGGAGCCTTTTCGGGCCTTGGGTTCGATGTAGTACTGGTCTTCGCTGGACTCGGGTAAGCCCACCGCGGGCAGCATGCGGAAGCGCGCGGCCTGAGCCTTGATCTCTTCGGAAGCAGCACCTTGGGGCGCTTGGATGCGCAACAAGACTTCAAGGTGCAAGGCACCTGGAACGGTGCGGATCTCTTTGACGATCCGGTAGCCCTCGGGGGTGGCCTGATGGCTGAACCGCACACCCACGCGCTGTCCGGAGACCATGATCCACTCGTGCGCCCAGTGTACCCGTGAGAGCCCGCCTGGAAAGTGCCTCGCACTGGACGGGGATGTTTCCATGACCAAGGATCCCTGAAGGCCAGCCCCAAGGTCCATGGGACGCAGCAATGGAATCCAGTGGGCCGTATCGCTCCGTTGGGCATCATCGAGTAATCCCGAGTCATACCAACCGTCCACGGAGAGTTCGCTGACCGTACCACCGAGGCTGTCGAAGCGCACAAAGTAATGGCCCAAGTCGCCAGCCTGGCCCAGAACCACGGACTCGCTCCATGGTTCCCCTTGAATCACATTCTCAGGGATCGGAGCGGGCGCGCTGGCCTGTTCACCGGGTGCGGATTGCTCCAGTACTCTCGTCTGCTGGATCCTCTCTTCCTGCGCGGGAGGCGGGAAAAGCAGTTGCCAACCGAAGAGAATGCCAAAGGAAAGGATGAGGAAGAGCGGAAGTCGCTTCTCCATTAGATTCAGGGTCCGGGGTAAGGGAACGAGGGGAAGATGTGCTCTAACGGCCGGTATACAGCCGTTCAGCTAGGAATTCGGGGAGGTCCTCTACTTTGCGAATCGCCGATGCTGCGCGCTCGATGTCATATTCGACACGGCAGAAGGTGATGGCTTCGCCATCGAAGATCGCATAGGAAAGTTTCGGGTCCCCATCACGGGGTTGGCCCACGGAGCCCACATTGACGATCGCTCGGCAATCTGGTGAGTCCCCAAGAATATAAGGTCCGGACGTTCCCTCGGGCCTAAAGTATCGCCCGTCTTCGTAGTAGATCGCAGGCACATGGCTGTGGCCCACAAAACACACACTGCGATTCATGGCCGCGAAGTTTGCGGACATCTTCTCACGGTCCTTGATGTCCCGGGGCAGCATGTACTCGCGCACGGGATCCCGGGGGCTGCCATGTGCGTACATAGCGCGCTCATCGCATGTGCTCGCATCAAGACCGGCAATGTAGTCCCAGTACAAATCGGATCGGTCGCGGTCCGCGTCTAATTCGCCCCGGGTCCACTCGATGGCCATGCGCGCTTTGGGATTAAAATCACTGGCGGATGAAAGCAAGGCTTCCTCGTGATTGCCCTTAAGGCAAAGACCCGGCAAGAGTTTTTCTCCCTTGGCACCTTCGGTATCAGGCCAGTGGGCGTCCTCTGCGCACAGCACCATCACTAGGTCCAGGGCATAACGCGGATTGGCTCCGTAGCCCACCATGTCCCCCAAACACACGAAGCGCTGAGCACCGCGCTCACGCGCGTCTGCAAGCATGGCTTCGAGCGCCGGCACGTTGCTGTGCAGGTCGCTGATGATGGCTGTCGGGGGATAAAGCACTGGATTGCTCGGGTCGGGAAAACTCGCTTTTGGAGGGAAAGATTATCCCCGCCCCATGGCCCCCGTACAACCCGCTCTGGCTGTGAACTGCACCAAGATGCCAAAGCTGAGCAGGATTCCTACCAGGGCCTGGGGACCTTGCCAACCGAGCCAGAGGGGCCAGAGGGGCAAGAGCCCCAGGATCGGGTGCCAACCCCTGGCCTCGAGCCGGTGTCCCAGGTGCCTCCGATCCGCCAACCAGAAGGCCTGCCCAGCCCTCCAGCGCAGCCAAACCACGCGGGAGAGGTCCATGGCGGGCAGAGCCAGGGCCAACCAGGCACCCGGCTGCAGGGCCACAAGAATACCCACGAGGTGGCTGCCCGCGTCACCCAGGTAGGCCCTGGGCCGGGGAGAAGCGTCCTCCCCCGAACCCGAGCGTGCTTGGCGAATCAGATTCAAAGGCAGGAATCCCGCCAGGGCTCCGCGCAGCAACAAGGGCGTGCCCGGCAGCAAAAGGGCCCAGCCGGCGCAGAGGCCATCGGAGTGGTCCCAAGTATTGGCCAAATTCTGAGCCACCATGGCCAGGGCAAGATCTTTTCCCAAGGCCAACCAGTCTCCTCCTTGGAGGGACTCCCGGTGGAGCGCAAACAACAGGGCCACCCCGAGCTGTCCGGCTAACTTAGGCAAGGCCGCAAGGGGCCTGAAATCATCTCGGGTTCCCAGGACCCAGGCGGCACCCAGGGCAGCCCAGGGCAAGGGGCCTGATCCGAGCCCAAAAAACTCCACCCCCACAAGAACAAGCAACAGGGCCAAGCCCCCCACCGGCGGGACGCGGCTACCTTCCGGCTGCCAGTTGCGACCCAACAGACCTCTCTTTTGAGCACCCGTTGCAAGCAGAGCCCCCACCAGCAAAGTGCAAAGGGCAATGATCCCAGCCACCGCGATTGGATCCGTCCAATCGATCACCGAAGCACGTCCCCGTACAACCCGCGGCGCTCGATGTAAGCGCGCACGGCCTGTGGCAACATCCCTTCTTCCATCACGCCCCGTTCCAGCCCCGCCCGAATCGCGCTGGATTCACCCGGATGAGCTTCCACCTCACAAAATCCCGCGGACAATAGGGATCCGAGAGACGGCCCTAGTGCCTTTTCCGCAACGGCCAATTGTGCGCTGGCTTCGTGGCTACGCAGGACCACGATGGGCTTTGCCAACTCAAAGATCTCAGCGATGTTCTTCCAAGTGGGCAGGCCCGGCAAATTGTCCGAGCCCAGGATCAAACTCAGCTGGACCCCGGGCCTTGCAAGTTCACGAAGGGTATCGATCGTCCAGGAGACTCCTCCCCGTTCCAATTCCAGGGTCGCCACGCTCATCCTGTCCTCATCGGCGAGGGCCAACTCAAGCATGGCCACCCGGTCTTCAGCTGGTGCGAGGGCCTTGCCCCGTTTGTGGGGAGACTGCGCCGCAGGGATGAAGAGAATCTCCCCAAGATTCCCGGCGACCATCGCCGCCCGCGCCATCGCCAGGTGCCCCGAGTGGACCGGATTGAAGGATCCCCCGAGCAACCCCAGGGCCGAGGTCTGACCTGGGCCGGAGGGCTCTGGAACCGGCCCGGAGGGCATTGGAGGCGGTGGAGATGGGTTATCGGGGCTCATCGGGCAGGCCGTGGAGGATCTTGAGGGGGAAAGGGGTGACCGGTAGAGGGCCCTAGGGTAGCGTCCAGTGGAGCAAGATGAAGGCTTGGACTGGACTCCTGTCCCCCTGGCCCGTATCCTTTGCCCCCCGCGGGCCCCCGAGGCCCCGGTATCCCCCCTGAACCCCCAAGGATTTCCCCACCCTGCCCATGAAGCGTTCCCTTGCCACCCTGTTTTTGGGCGCCCTCTGCGCCTCCCTCTGCAGCAGCTGCGTGACCGACGGCTCCAAGATGAACGATCACTGGAGTCCCGCCTCCATGCCTGCACGCATGCAACGGACTTTCACCGGCTACGACGCGAGCCGTGACGGTTCCGTCATGGAGTGGCTTGAGCGCGACGCGGATTCTATCGGCCTCACCCTCCAGCGCCACTTGCTCGGCTTCAACCCGGACAACCCGCTGCGTAACGGCTGAGTCCGAAACCAGAGCCCTCTCGGCTTTTAGTTCAAAGCGACCTGTGCATTGCTGCGCGGGTCGCTTTCTTTTTTTGGGTTCTAGGGCCGCGCATCAGGCCCAACCGAAATGCTCGAGGGCCAAGTCAGCAAGCTCGGGGCTGCCGGGATCGACCCACGAAATCTCAAACTTGCGGTACCAGGTCCTTTGGCGTCGAGCGAATTGCCGGGTAGCGAGGGCAATACGATCCACCGTTTCTTCCCGGGTCGCCTTTCCATCGGCCCAATCGAGGATCTGCGAGTAACCCAGCGCCTGGAATGCACTTCGTGAAAAACCAACCGTGCGTGCAGCGAGGGCTTCCGTTTTCCAGCCCTCATCAATCATGATCTCCGTCCGCGCCCGAATGCGCGCATCGAGTTCCGGCACCTCTATTTGCAAGCCAAAGAGCCGTGCGGCCTCAAGCCGTTGCTCTCCGCCCGCCCACTCCTGATGCCAGTCTGTCAGGGTACGCCCGCTCTGTAGAAACACCTCAAGGGCGCGGATCACCCGGCGCAGATCGTGGGGATGAATGCGCTCGGCGCTGGGTGGGTCGACCTCGGTTAGTTGCTTATGCAACGTCTCCGGTCCCTCATCCTGGGCCCGTTGCTCCAAGCTCGCCCGCAACTCCAAGTCCGCCGCCGGCCCCTGGAACAGACCCCGTAGAAGGGCGGCGAGGAAAAAACCCGTGCCACCCACAAAGAGCACGCGGCGCCCGCGCCCAAGACAATCTCGCAAAGCCTCGCGAGCCCCCTCAATCCAGAGCGACACATCAAAAGTCTCATGCACCCCGACTAAATCGATCATGTGGTGCGGCACCTGGGTCAATTCCTCTTGGCTGGGCTTGGCGGTACCAATGTTCAACTCCCGGTAAACCAGCATGGAGTCCATGGAAATAACCTCGGCCCCCGCGCGCCGAGCGACTTCCAGGGCAAGGGCGGTCTTGCCCGAAGCCGTGGGGCCCACCAAGGCGCAGATCGGTGCCTGATCAAATGGGTCGAGGGAGGAGGTCATCGGGGGCATGGTAGCGTGGAGCGATGGCGGCGAGGGACTCAAGTCGCTGGGCGTGTGTGTCTTGAACGACGCGTCGGGGTAAAAGCCCTCGCGCCCCACACAGACAGGGGCCAACAAACGCGCTCCCAGATCGTATGCTGACCCCATGCTAATCGCCCTACTGATGATCGCCCTCGCCAGCCCTGGACTGCCTCCAAAAGGGGGCCACCAGGATCCGATTTTGCCAGAGATCAACAACATCGGGCCGAAGACCCTCCCTGGCGCAGACGTCAAGGCCCTGGTACGGGGCCAGCTCCCGAAGAACACCAGCGATGAAGCCAAGCAACGCTTCACACTGATGACGCGATCCACCTGGAGCGGCGAGAAAGCCCCCGAGGGCCTACGCTCTTTCATGGTTACCTTCGATGCCCGCGTGCGCACCACCAGCACGGGCAGCAACGATATGCGCACCACGTTTCTCTATCTGGAAGAGGGACGGGGCTTTGTGCGCGGCTTTTTCCCCAAATCCGGACGCGTGTCTGTGCGCGGGCCTGAAGGGGATTGGCTGCTGGACGGGAAAGAGGTGCTCGATCTCTCGGACCACTCCAACCGAGAAAGCCGCCGGGAACACGAGCGCTGGTTGGCCCTCGCACGAAACTTCGCCACCCTCTCATCCCCCGGCGACTTGCGCCTGGGCCTCCTCCAATCAGTAAAGGCCGAAGGTCAAGGGCGTGAGCTGAAAATCGGCGAGGCCTTGCCTGTGCAATTCCCAACCCTTGCCCAAGCGGAACGTGCCCGCAGTCTTGAGTGGTTGCTCATGACGACCCCGGACTTCAACCTCTTGGGCTTGAATGACCCCACAAACGCCCTGCGGCAAGTGCGCCTGGGCCTCGACGGCGCCACGGGGCGTGTGCGTTTCGCTCTGATCGAAGGCTCCGGGGGACCCCAACGCCCACAAGCTGCCACGGACCCGATCCTGGTGGAAATTCCCTCTTGGATCAGCCTCGGCCAACGCCTACTGCCCAAGCAGGTCCTCGTACACCGCAGCTTCTTGGCGGTGGGTCCGCAAGACCCCGCTGCTCCGATCGTGCCCCCCACGCGTCTTTCCTTCGAAGAGCGTCCAGGTGTCGACCTGTTTCTGGTCAAGAGTGAATCCCAACCGGACATGGAATTGACACCGGGGGATTTTGCGCGGCCCGTGCCGCGCTGAGACAAGGCCTCCGCAGGCGAGAACCTTAGCGCCGGTGAAAGGCGCGCTCTAGATCACTGAGGGTGAAACGCACCCGAGTGGGCCGTGCATGGGGACAAGTCTGATCGTTGTCCGCAGCCCGCGCCCGTTCGAGCAGCGATTGAATCTCCTCCTGGCTCAACACATCTCCAGCCATGATGGATGACCGGCAAGCGCAACTGTGCAACACCTGTTCGATCACATCGCTGGCTGTGGGCGGCTCACCTGTGCGACCGATCACCTCCACCAAGTCCCCCACCAGCCCCGTCGGGTCCGGGTGACGCAAGCGAGCGGGCAAACCCGAGACCATCATCGATGTTTCGCCCATGGGAGAGAGTTCGATGCCGAGGGTCTCCAGGGATGCCATGTGTTCCTCAAGCAACACCCGGTCCGCACGGGAGACCTCCACCACCTCGGGCACCAGCAAGCGCTGGACTTCCACTTTGCCCGCGCGCACCTCGCACAACAGAAGCTCATAGGTCAAGCGCTCATGCAAAGCGTGCTGATCGATGATTTCGAATCCATCGGGCAATGCGCGCACCAGGAATGTCTTGCCCACCTGAAGATAGGGCCCCACAAGGTTGTCCGTGGGTGCCCAGGGGTCTTGGCCGGAATGGGGGGTCGAATCCTGCCCTGGGTCGCCCTGCCCTGGGTCGCCGGAGGGCTGTGGCGCCGGAGGAGTAAAGTCCCCCGCAGAAGGGAAGCTGGGACCATCCGTGGGCACAAAGGGGCGACCGCCGCGCTCGCGCACGATGCTCTCGGACCCATGTGCCGCGCCGGGATCCGCCAACTTGCCCTGGAAGGGGTGCTCTTCCCGAGCCAATCGCCGGGCGCGGCCGGCCATCATGGACTGCCCCGGAGTCGCCATGTCGGTTTGCTGCACGGCGGCCTTGAGGGCTGAAACCAGGAAACCAAACAGGCGCCGTTGATCTCGGAAACGTACCTCGCTCTTGGCAGGGTGCACGTTCACATCCACCGCGGCGGGATTCATCGAAAGGCGTAAGAAAGCAACCGGCTGCCGCCCATCTTCCAACACCCCGCGATATGCGTCCTTCAATACACGACTCAGGACTCGATCCCGCAGGAACCGTCCGTTCAACAACCAAATCTGACGGGTGGTGTCGCGCCGGGAAATCCGTGGGGAACCCACGTACCCACTGATTGTAAGGTCTCCGTCCTTGGCCTCGATGGGTTCAAGGTGAGCGATCAGCTCCGCCCCAAAGGTGCGCCGGATGCGGCCGAGGAAATCCATGCTGGCTTCCACGTCATAGGCTCGCCGACCATCGCTGTTCACCACAAAGCCCACACCATCGTGGGCCAAGGCGGCCCGTTGCACCGCGGCCAAGCAATGTCCCAACTCGGTGGACGGGCGTTTGAGGAAGCGCCGCCGGGCGGGCACGTTGTAGAACAAGTCGCGCACTTCGAGGGTCGTGCCCAGGGGAGCACCAGCTTCACTGATCTTGCTCTGCTCGCCGCCCTCGCAACTCAACCGATGCCCGATGGATGACTCTTTGGTGCGGGTGGTTATCTGACAGCGGGCGATTGAACCCAGCGAAGCGAGAGCCTCCCCACGAAAGCCGAGGGAAGAGATGTGCACCAAGTCTTCGGGGTCGCGCAGCTTGCTGGTGGCATGGGAGGCAAAGGCCAACCCCAAGTCTTCGGGGCCCATTCCCTGGCCATTGTCCGTGACTCGGATCAAGCGCGCGCCGCCCTCTTCCAGGTCCACGGTGATCTGGCTTGCGCCAGCATCGATGGCGTTCTCCAGCAACTCCTTGACCACCGAAGCAGGCCGCTCTACGACCTCTCCTGCGGCTATTTGGTCGCGCACTACGGCGGGCAGAACGGCAATGCGTGGGGCGCTGGGGCTGATCTCCATGGGCCCATTCTAGCCCGAATTGCGTGGTCGCGCTCACGCGGATTTCGGGCAGTCACTTGGGCCAGCTATTGTTATGGCCACAACGCCGAGGGATGCCCTATCCTGCAGGGGATCCCGCATCCTGGCGGGAAGAAACCCCTCGGGAGAAGCAATCATGAACTGGACTCTTGGATCGATGGCCCTCGTGCCCCTTTGCCTACTTTTCGTCGCCAATGCCCCGGCTGGCACCTTGGACGATCCCCGCTGGGTCACCTATCAAGGGGGCAGTGGCGCGGGCAGCGGCAAGAACATTGTGCTCCTGTCCGGTGACGAAGAATATCGCTCCGAAGAGGGCCTGCCCCAAATGGCACGTATCCTCGCCCTACGGCACGGATTCAAATGCACGGTGCTCTTCTCCCAGTCCCCCGAAGGGATCATCGACCCCGACAACAGCTCCAACATTCCAGGTATGCACCTGATCGATGATGCAGATCTAGTGATCATGCTGCTGCGCTTTCGCCGCTTGCCCGATGAGGACATGGCCCACCTGGTCAAGTACGTGGAGGCGGGCAAACCACTGATCGGCTTGCGCACCTCCACCCATGCCTTCAATTACGAAGGCAACTCCACCAGTCCCTATGCCAAGTGGTCCTTTCGCAGTAAGGAATGGAAGGATGGCTTCGGCGGACAAGTACTGGGAGAAACCTGGGTCAACCACCACGGACACCACGGCCAAGAAAGCACCCGCGGCGTGATTCCCGCCGCCGTTGCCCAGCACCCGATTCTGCAAGGGGTCACGGATGTTTGGGGCCGAACCGATGTCTATGGCATACGTAAGTTGCCGGCTGATGCCACTGTGTTGCTCGAAGGCAGCGTGCGTGCGGGCATGACCCCCGACGCACCCGCGGTGGAGGGCCCGAAGAACTCGCCCCGTCATCCGGTCTTCTGGACACGCCAGCGCAAGCTCCCCGAAGGCAACCTACAACGCATCGTCTGCACCACCATGGGAGCATCAAGGGACCTGGAAAGCGTCGACCTGCGACGGGCGATCGTCAACGGCAGCTATTGGTGCCTTGGGATCGAGGACAAGATTGACCCCAAAAGCTCCATGGAAATCGTGGGCGAATACAAGCCCACCCCCTTCGGCTTCGGCAAGTCCACCAAGGGTGTTCGCCCACAGGACCACGCCTATCCCAAGAAGGCCGCGGTCACCGAGCCCATCCAGGACAAGAAGGACTAAGCCTCGATCAAGCCGATCAAGCGGCGCACTGCCTCTTCCACAAAGGCCGGATCTTCCGCGTGGGTATCCACGTCCACCACCTCAACAGTGTCGGGAAGTCCCTCCCGGAGGGTCTTGAAGAAGGCCTCATCCCCAGCCGCGTCACGCAACTCACCCCCGGGAACCCCGTAACGACTGGTGCCCCCAAGGGGCAACATCATCACCGCATTGCCACGGGTGTGCTGCAAGCGCTTGGCGATTTCGGAAGCAACTGCACTGAATTCTTCCAGGTTCAAGCGAGGCACAAACACAATGGGATTGTGAAACGTGTGGACGCTGTCCTTGTACTTTTCAGGCACCAGGTTGGGCGCACTCGCCATCAAGCCGATGTGCTCTGTACCACCGGGGCAAATCACCTGGGGCAGGCCAAGCTTGCCCGCAATCGTCAGGCGCTCCGCATTCGCCGCTCGGAAACCCCCGTGCAGTTCATCGGAGATCTCGCCCAGGGCATAGTCAAATACCGCGCCGATCACGCCCTCCTTCATCAACTGCTCCATCGCTCGACCGCCGGATCCCACCGCATGGAAGACGATCACTTCGTAGCCCGCCCCATGGATGCAATCGATTGCGTGCATGGCGCCTGAGGTCAACACTCCCAGATTGGTCATACCGATCAGGGGTTTGTCTGTGGCTACGGTTTCCAGGGAAAGCCCGTGCTCTGCCATGCCGCAAGCCGCAGCCGCGGCATTCCCCAGCACCATGCGCGTCACGGAGTTCAGCCCCAAGATGTCGCCCACGGAGAACATCATGGTGATGTCTTTGATATCCACCAGAGGGCCAGTGTCCCCCGATGCAATCGTCGAGAGCATCACCTTGGGCAAACCATAGGGCAAGGCCTGCATGATCTGGGTGCAAGTGGGCGTACCCTGGGTTCCACCGAGGCCAACAACCCCGTGCAGCTCGCCCTTAGCTAGGCATTCGAGCAGGATCTTGATACCACCGGCGATCATCACCGGAACAGCGTTCTGACGGGTGGGGTTCTTGAGCATCTGGGCCAAATCTTGGCCGCCCGCAGATGCGACAGATTCCCGGGAAACGTGGGGTTTTGTGCCCGGTTCCCCCACGACCCCAAGGTCCAGCAATAGGGCCTCGCAACCGGCATGGGCAATACGCTCGGCCACGAAGGCCGCCTCGGCCCCCTTGGTGTCCATTGTCGCCAAAACGCAGATGATCTTTTTCATGAGGTTGCTTTCCCTTCAAAGGAAAGGTTGCGGAATTGTCGAGCCACCTGGGACACGGCACGTTCGATGGGCAAGCGCTCGGTGGATGACCCGGTCCAAAAGCCATGGCCGGAAGTGTGATTCAACATGTACTGGCCATCTTCGGGATTCTCCAGGGCGGCACCGTGGGCCACTAAGAGGGTCTTAGGGCTCCGGGCACGCACCTCTTGGTAGACATCCTCCGTACGCTCAGCAGTCTCGGCGATCACTTCGCCGGAGTCATAGCCAACGAGGCCTCCCTTCGTGGTGCCCGCATGAAAACAAAAGATGTCCGGCTGGGACTGTTCCGCCATCAGCAGACTGTCTTCCTTGTCAAACGCGAGGCCGACACTCACCATGTCCATTTCGCGGGCCAAGTTGAGCATGTCGATCTCGTTCTGGAAGGTCACGCCGCTCTTGTTGAGCACGTTGTAAATCGTAGTGCCCTTGTCCACATAGCTGATCGAAGGTCCAATGTTCGAAACCGCCTCGACCCCCATGGCTTTCAGATCGTTGAGAACCATACGCATGTCCTTCAGGGGATCGTTGGCGTTAATGCAAGCGCAGATGAACGCGTCTCCCTTGATCGCAGGCATGATGTCCTCCCGGGTGTAGTCCAAGGTCTGCTTGTTCGAGTCCAGAATCGGCCAAAGCATAGCCATGGTGCCCATGCCGTTGGATCGAAGGCGTGCCCCTGAGAACGTATTGATGCAGTCGATCCCCTCGCGCTCCAAAATGCCGGCCACTAGCCCACTGCCAGCACTGGCAATCATGATGGGTTTACGAGCGGCCACTTTTGCTTGAAGCTTGGCCAGGATTTCCGTGCGCGATGTGCGGGGGACGATCATAGGAAGGACTCCGGCTGACGCGGGTTCAGACGCGCGCAGCGGGTGGAGGGGTTGGGGGACATTGAAAGACTCAGGAGAGAGCCCAAGGTAGCGTTGAGCCACCTCGTTAGGGGATTCCCTTTGGAGCGATCGGACAGGGAGTGCCCGGACGGCACTTCCATCAAGCGGACGAGTGGGCTTGGAACGAGGGAACGAGCTCTGACATGGGCCAGCCCGGCCAGGGAGAGTGCGTGCTGATGAGCGCTGGGCACGCCTCAGCGTCTGCCGGGCACGGGCAGCCGCCAGCGCAGGGCAAAGGCGCACCAATCGGAGGCCCCCACCGCGGGGCCGCTACGGGCCCGACGCTCCATGTCCGCTGCGTCCTCCACCATGTCCTGCCACTGCTCGGCACTGCGCCCTTTGGCCCGGGCGGCAATCGCCTCCGCCGCTCGTGCTCCGCCCTTGGGCTTGGGGCCTGCCCCTGATGGCTGCCGGCCGCGAGCAGCCGCAAGAGTTTCCCGAGCCTTGCCAGACACCGCAGGGCCCAGCATGGCCACGAGGGCTTCCGGTGTGCTCTCCCGCCGTCCATCGCTGCCCGAGAAACCACCATTGAAGAGCGACTCCAACCCCGCCACAGCTCGCTGCACTTGGCCATCAACCAACAATTCCGCCAAGGCCCATGGGGTCCCGCCGGGATCCCATACCACCGCCCGTTCTAGCTTTTCTCCACTGACAGCCGCACGTTCCAACTGAGCATCCAAGGCACCCAGGTCGTTGCCCGTGGCGGCCACAAGATAAACCGCTTGGTCGGGAGCCAGAGGGAAACCCCGGGTGCGAGAGTAACGCACCAACCACTGAACCAATTCTGCTTCGCGAGGGTCCGGTTTCCAGGGGGGTGGACTGTCCCACAATCGTCGGAAGCTGAACAACTCTGCCCCTTTAGCCCGGGCATCCTTGAGCACCTTGTTGTCCGCCCGCAGCCCCTTGCCCACAAGCACTATGCAGCCCTCGCCTCCCTGGGCCATGCGCCCGAGGATCGCCTTGCCTAAGCCTGGCGCATGAACCCTCGAACCCTTGCGTAAGAGTTCGTTAGCACCTCGCACGAGCACGCAACGTCCACCGGCAAACAGCGCGCCCCCCGCGAGATCATCCAACAGGCGCGGCAGCTTGAACTCCGGGTCCGCCGTGTCGTGGCGACAGATTTCCAGGGAAGCTTCCTTGCTGGCGGCAAGCACCAAATCCGCTGCCTTCTGTTGATACCAGAGTTCGTCTCCCCGCAAGAACAGCGCCGGGGGCAAGCCTTCTGCTAGTACCCCTTCAAGGCGTTTGAATTCCGCGTCCGGAGCCAGATCTTTTGCGCCTTTGGCAGCCATCAGCCAAGTCCTCCGCCCACAGGAGCCTGGCCGGTTCCCAGCAGGCCCATGTCCAGAACCATACCGATGAACAACCCCACGCTTACCCAGCCGTTGAGCGTGAAGAACGCCAGGTTTACCCGGGAGAGGTCACCTGCACGCACGAGACTTTGCTCGTAGATCAAGAGCGCTGCGGTAATACCAATCGCCACCCAATAGATCAGTCCCAAATCTGCCCGCCAGGCCATGGTCGACAAGCACAACAGAGTGACCCCGTGCAAGGCACGCGAGAGCCGAAGGGCCCCGACCTCACCAAAGCGCGCTGGAATCGAATGCAGCCCCGCCTTGCGATCGTGCCCCGCATCCTGGCAGGCATAGATTAAGTCGAACCCGCTGACCCAGGAAAGAACAGCCCCCGCCAACAGGAGCACCGGCAGCAGGTCGCCTTCAAGGTTGCCCCTCACCGCAATCCAGGCCCCCAGAGGAGCCAACCCAAGGGCCAGCCCAAGCACCAGGTGCGCGGCCCAACTGACGCGCTTGACCAAGCTGTAGCCCAACAGGACCGCCAGCACGGGCAAGCACAACTTGGCGGGCAAGGGCCCCAAGAGCACCGCACCAACAACAAATACCGCGCTGGACAAGAGGGTCAAGACCAACACCGAGGAGGCAGACAAAATCCCCGCAGGCAACTCACGTGCCTGGGTGCGCGGGTTGGCCGCATCTAAATGACGGTCCATGAGCCGGTTGAAGGCCATGGCCGCGGTGCGCGCGGCGACAGCACATAGGATCACCAGTCCAAGCACACGCCCCTCGGGCAGACCACCCGAGGCGAGCCAGGCGCCCTGCAAAGCAAAGGGCAAGGCAAAGATCGAGTGACTAAATTTCACCAGTGAAAGCCAACGGCGCAGGGTTCTCATGGGGCCCCCTCGGTTTCGCCTGCCGCGCTGATCCCCGGCGGGCTTTCGAGAGTTTCCTCCGGCGGGTCCGCCAGCCCAGTCCAACGCGCACCCGATTGCGACTCAATCCCCAGACGATCAAAGATCTTACCCACCACAAAATTCACCAGATCCTCGATGGAGTTGGGGTGGTGGTAAAACCCGGGCATGGCGGGCAGACAAATCGCACCCATACGCGTGAGGTCCAGCATGTTCTCCAGGTGGATCACCGAAAGGGGAGTCTCCCGTGGAATGAGCACCAACGGCCGACCTTCCTTAAGGGCCACATCCGCCACGCGCTCCACCAGATTCGAGCTGTACCCGGCGCGCACCCGGCCCAAGGTGCCCATACTGCAGGGGCAGATGATCGCCGCGCCGGTGAGGGCTGTTCCCGAGGAAGGGGGTGCCCCAACGGCGGAAGAAGGAAACGCGCGGATCTGGCTGGCGCATTCTTCTCCAAGCCAGCCAGGAAGGGCTTCAGCGAGCAATTCGCCCGCCTGCCCCGCTTCCACACCAAGTTCATGGCGCAGGACCAAGCAACCCGCCGGAGTCGCAGCCAAATCCACCTGATGTCCTTGGGCGGTCAAACCTCGCAAGAGGGCCTCCGCGTATATATGCCCACTGGCGCCGGTGATACCCACGAAGAAGCGACTCATGGGCAAAGCACCTCTTTCGATGCGGAAGAATCAACCAAAGAGGCCGCCGCTTCAGGGGCTGCAACACTCGGCGTCCCTGCCACAGTTCCATAGTGCAAGCAGGCGATTCCTCCGGTCAACCTTCGGTGGCCGCAGGCCACTAGGCCCAGGGCTTCGAACTCTGCCTGGAATTCGTCCGGGCTGGGCCAAGCCAGGACCGTGCGCGGCAGATAACTGTAGGCATCCGCATCACCGGACACCATGCCCCCCACTCGGGGCAATACCCGGGTGAAGTAACCCCTGTACAGGGCGCCAAAAAGACGTGAGCGAGGCGTACTGAACTCCAACACTACGACTCTTCCCCCAGGCTTCACCACTCGTGCCATCTCGCGCAGGGTTTGGATGCGATCGGAGGTGTTCCGGATGCCAAAAGCAACGGTGGCCCCGTGGGCGTGATTGCTGGCAAGGGGTAATGCTTGGGCATCCCCGTGCAAAAAAACCGATGGCCCCGTAGAGGTTTTCCTGGCCTGCTTGATCGCCTTACGCGGAGCATGGGCCACCATCTCTCGCGTGAAGTCCAGCCCCACCACCTGAGCCCCAGCGCGCGCCGCGAGCAAAGCCAGGTCCCCGGTGCCCGTGCACACATCCACGATGGTTTGGCCCGCGAGACTCTCCCCTTGGGCAACAAGCCCCAGGGCCGCCCGCCGCCAGCGCTGGTCCACACCCATGGAAAGCCCCCGGTTCAGGAGGTCGTAGGTGCCCGAGATACGGGCAAACATGGAGCGCACGGCCGTGGGATCAGGCATGGGAAGGGTCCGAGCCACAGGATAAGAGGAGCGTTGGAGGGGGATGAGCATTTGCTCCCTAGAAGCGCCCGAGTTTCCCAATTTCCTCAGGTCCGGGACGGCAATCAACTCCGGGACGGCAATCAACACGGAAGGCCGCGTCGCCAGGGCGGCGCGGCCTTCCCCCCGTTCAGCGCACCCCAGAGACGGGGGTCCGCTCAAATCTCGTTCCTACTGACGCCAGTAGTCCGCGGCCACGGTCACCTGGGCTGCCGCAATCGACTGAACACCCTCTAGGTAAGGGTTGGCGTCCCGCAGGGGAACACCAGCCGCACCGATCTCAAGCACATCCAACACGCCCGAGCCATTGGCGGAGTTGGGAACGGCGACAAAGGCAAACTGGGCTTCGTTTACATTCACGACTCCTCCAGCGGTTCGGATCAAGCCCTTGCCGTTCTGGGGGCTACCAGCTCCAGAGCTGAAGGTGGTGGTCACTTGGGGCAGTCCACCCAGGTTCCGCAGGTTGTCAAAGGCGATGTCCACCGGCACGCCGGAAAGGCGGTCTTCGCCTACCGACACCTGAATCGCCATCTCCATGGATCGGATCGTGGGGTTGGTGAAGTTGGTGCCCAGAGGAATCTGTCCACCCAAAGCACTCTCGACCCACAACAGGGAGACAGCGCCTTCGCCCTCGGGGCCAGCAACACCAGCGGTGAAGGGGCCCTCGTGCACAACCCAGGCGGCACTCTGCAAGTTCAGAGGGTCAGGCCGGATTGTCTTCGGGTTCTTGAAGATGAAAGGTGACACACCCACCACGTCGTCAAAGCCCCAGCCGTTGACCCCGTTGGGACCAGACTCAAAGATTGCGACCGTGCCGTTACGGTTCAGGATGTATGAAAAGTACACGCCGCGGTTGAAACCGAAGCCCAACTGACGGGGGAACACGCACAACTCGAACGGCTCGTTCAACTGGGCACCAACCTCACGCCGGACTTCCAGGGAGAAGGCCGAAATCAGAGACAGGGTGCTGTCCACTTCGTTGCAAACCAGGAGGTCCTCGTTGCCGGGCTCCCAAGCCAAGCCGCGCGGTCCCTGACCCACAACCGTGGTCTTGACCACTTGGTGGAAAGTCGAGGAGTTCGGGTTGATGTCCACGAAGGAAACCGTGTCGGCGGACTGGTTCGAGATTGCGAGGAAGTCCAGGTTCGGACCCATAGCCAAGGACGTCGGGTCCGCGACCTCAATCCGATCCACCACAGTCATGCGGTTCGAGTTGATCACGGTCACCTCGCGGCGCTGACGGTCCAGCACATACAGGTAGTGGCCAATCTGCTGACGGATCTGGTAGGGCAAACAAGAGGTCACCTGAATCTGACCCGTACTCGGGCCAATGAACCAACCGTTTTGCTCCTGAGTCAAAAGACCGCTCGGGGGCTCGGGTACTGGGTTCAGGGGCGTTCCGAAGGGGTTACCCGGGCCGAGCAGGTTCTGCTTGGGATCCGTACCACCCTGGTTCGCATTGTGGTCAATGGAGGTGGGTTCCTTTGCCGCCAAATAGGGCGACACGCACAGGGGCGGGAACGACAGGGGCGGGGGGTTGGGGTGCGGTGCCCACGAAATGATGTTCGGTGCGCCAATCAGGATGCTGCCGAATTGGTTGGGCGCTGCGGGGCCGAGAGTGTTGGCTCCGGTGGCCACTGGCGCGATCTGCTTGAGACCGTCCAGGGTACACAGGTCGCCACCGCTTGCTTGGCAGCCGAAGGGGAACTGGGCGTTGTTGAAGGTCACGTCCAAGGCCCAGCCAAGCATCATGTCAGAGACATTGGCCAACAGTGGTGCGCGGACCAAGAGGTCGTTGAGGGAACTGTCGCGGGTCAAGGTGAAAACCCCCGCAGAACCGCCATCGATGGTGCAGGTACCTTCCAGCAGGGACGGGCGCAAACCCGTGTGGACCCGCAGGTTCGGGTTGTAGATGAATTTGGTATCGCCATCGAGAGGCGTATCGAGCACGTAGCTCGGGTTTCCGGTGGACTGCCCAAAACCGTTCAGGTCAAGCACACTGATGCCGGGGGTGGAACCACTTCGACCTAACAGGATCGTGTCAGGCATCACCGGTGCATTCACCAGGCCCGGGCCTTCGCCGGTGGTGAAGAACGTGGCTGCGGCCAAGAGGTTCGTGTTCGCAATGGTCGCACCGGGCTGGGTGGGATCGGGGTTCTGAGCCAGGTCGCGCAGCTGCGCCGCGTTCATGATGATGTCCACCGTTGCAAACGTGTTGCAGTTGTTGAACAGAGGTCCCGAGCCGGGGAAGTTGAAGCCCGGGTTCAAGCGCATGGTGGAGAAGTCAAAGATACTGACCGGCTCCACGGTGAAGGGCATGTCCGTACGAGTGGCAGAGGGACCGAACTGGATCTTGACCAGCGAGGAGGTGCTCGGCGGACCTTGGCCGACTACAGCGCCCACGGAAAGGGGCTGGACGGGCTCGGTGAAACTGATGCGAATCGTGGTCAGGGGGTCCACATTCAGGTCTCCACTGCCAGGGATGATGGCCGGGGAGTTCTGGGGCGGGGGGCTGGAAATCACTTCGGGGCCGAGGGTGTCCTCGCCCACGGTGGTGCATGCCAAGACATGGTGTTCGAGGGGACGGCCCACGGTGCTGATCACTCCGGCGGTGATCTCCATGCGGATCTGAACGCCCTCGGGGAAGGTCTCGTAGGTGGTCAAATCATCATCCGCATCGGGAATGAAGACGACCACGTTGGAACCAACCAAACGCTCGGCGCCGTTGAATCCCGTGTCGGTGCCGGGGAAGCCCTGACCTTTGGGATCCACCACTACCGGTTGGCCAGCAGAGTTGGGCTCAATCCAACGCTGAAGGGTCAACTGGGGAGGACTGCCGCCGGTGGGTCCCGCGTAGGTGTAGCCGTTGATGAACGCGCGCCCGGGAATCGGAAGGGCTTCTCCAGTCAACGGGTCCATGCTCAGCACAACTACCGCACCGGTGAAACCCGAATTAGCCAGGGAACCGGGACTCGCGGAGAGCACCGAACCCAGAGCGATCGGCTGGGAAAAGGATGCGTAGATGAAGTGGTTGCCAGGGGCACCGGTGGGCAAGATCGCGGTGACCGGGAACTTGGGCACGGGTCGCACGGGGTTTCCGAGGGACACGTTGTCGGACAAGTCATCGAGGGTTCGAATGTTGACCACCTGCGCCGTGGGCTGCCCGGCTGCGTCCAGCTTGCGAATGGTGTGGGGCACCAATTGGCCGAAGCCGTTGGCTGCCTCTTGCAAGACCATTAAGTTGGATGTCACTTCGCCGTCAGTGGAGGCGATTTCCTGATTGCACCCGGAGAGGCCGATGGCCAAGAGGGCAAGGGGTGCAGCGGTTCGGAGGTTTGTGAAATTCATAGGTATCAAACGGTCATGCCGAGCGATTGAGCCGCTCGGACAGGCTGGTGTGAAGAAGTCCCGGGGGGAGATGGAAGGAACCGCAAGCGCGGCACATCCACCGATTGGGACATTGGTTTTGGGCTCTGGGGGGCGCGTGTGGCCGGGCAGATTGAGGAGAGGCCTGGGGGTAAGACCCGGGCTGGATCCGAGCGGAGATCGCTCGAGTCCCGTCTGGGTCCGAAAGAATAGCGTCAGGAGGCGCATGACGCGAGGGGTTGGTGCCCTCGGGTTGTCAGAAAGCCGAACATGGGTTAGTGGAAAGGCAACTCCTGTGCCACCGGGGGAGGGCCCCCTCGACGGGGCCCTAGTGCCCCCAGATCCCCTGGTTATGGTTTCATGCAAGGAAAATCGAGCCCTAGAGGCACGAATGGGCCATCGCGCCCACCAGGAGGGTGCGGTCTCGCACAGTTGCCCGCCAAAGATCCCCCACCACCACGGGATCCAAATCCTGGGCATTGGTATCTGGGCGGCGGGTGCCTACCCTGTGAGCAGTCATGGAGGGGGAACACATTTTCGACCCGGAGGCCCTCGAGGCCTCGCAGGAAGAACAAGGCGAGGGGAACCTCGAGGTCAACCTGCGCCCCACCTCCCTCGGGGAATTCGTAGGCCAGCGCCGGGTGGTGGAGGATCTCCAGATCACCTTGACCGCTGCCCGCCAGCGGGGCGAGGCACCGGACCACGTGCTTTTTTCCGGCCCCCCGGGACTTGGCAAGACCAGCTTGGCCCGCATCGTGGCCACGGAACTCTCCACCCGTTTGATTTCCACCAGCGGCCCGGCCCTGGAAAAACCCCGGGACCTAGTGGGCCTCTTGACCCAACTGGAAGCAGGCGACGTGTTCTTCATCGACGAAGTGCACCGGGTGCCCAAGGCGGTGGAGGAATATCTCTATACCGCCATGGAGGATGGTCAGGTGGATCTAACCTTGGACTCGGGCCCCCATGCGCGCATGGTCACCCTGCGTTTGGAACCCTTCACTCTGGTGGGCGCAACAACCCGTGAGGGATTGCTCACCGCGCCATTCCGGGCGCGCTTTGGCTTACTCCATCGTCTCGACCCGTACCCGGTCGAGGACCTAGTCACCATCGTCGAACGCCTCGCCGGACTCTTAGGTGTAGAACTAACTAGCACTAGCGCACAGCTCTTGGCCGAGCGCAGTCGAGGCACACCGCGCATCGTGGGACGCTTGCTGCGACGCACGCGGGACCTGGCACAGGTTCGGGGCACCTCGCCGGTGGACGAATCTCTTACCCGAGAGTCCCTAACCCGCCTCGGCATCGACGAGAACGGCCTCGAGGAAATGGACCGTCGCATCCTGCGTTGTCTCGCGGAAAATGGCGGCGGCCCCTTAGCCCTCAAAACCATCGCGGCGGTGGTGAGTGAATCAGAGGACACCCTCGAAGATGTGTACGAACCGCACCTGTTGCGCTCGGGCCTACTCCGCAAGACTCCCCGGGGGCGCATGCTCTCCCCCGCCGGAGCCCAGTTGCTCGGTGTGCGCGCCCCCGGCGAAGACGGGTCAAGGAGCCTCTTCGATTGAGCGCGCCCCCCGGCCGGGCCGCTGCGGGTAAAACCGCCTGGCTGCTGCCCCTCCTGCTGCTCGGTGCCTGCGCGGCACCCAAAGAAAGACCATTCCGGGCTCAGCCCGTGGAGGCCGCAGCCTCAAGCCCACACTTTGCGGCCATCCTTGCGGAGGTGCGTGTCCACCTGCCCCAGCACGACCGGGCAGAAACCTTGGAAATCGCCTCTGAGGCAGGCCTGCGAAGAATTTCGCGCCGGGGAGATCTCATCTCAGACGGCACCCGTGAAGCCCCCTCTTTGTCCTTTCGGGGCCCCACCGGAGTGCGCATTCTTGGAGTCCTGCACCGGGGCGAGGCGTTGATCGAACCGCACCCCATGGGAGGACTCAAGGTCACCCTCCAGCTGCCCATTGCGGCCTACATCGAGGGCGTTGTTGCCGCCGAAATTTCCCTTTGGTCCGCGCAACCCGCCGAGCTCGAAGCCCAAGCAATTGCCGCCCGCAGCTATGCCCTCGGAACTCTGCTCAAGCGCCGCCGGAGACTGAGCGACCCAAGCCTGGCAACCCTCGAAGGGAGCACCCAAGATCAAGCTTACCGGGGCGCATTCGAACCCGACAGCAACGCCGGTTCGCGCTCCGCAGCACGCCGCTTACACAGGGCAGTAAGCCGCACCGAAGGCCAAGTTCTATTCCTAGAAGGACAGCCCCTAGCCGCACGCTACAGCGCATCCTGCGGCGGGCACACGGCAAGCCTTACCCAAGTATTCCCCTCCCCTATCAGCGCCGAACAAAACCTTGAGGGTGCGCCCTGCGCCGGTTGCCAAACCCGCGCAGAAAAAGAAGACCCGAGCGACCCACGGGGGCCCCTTCGCTGGCAAGTGACTTTTTCAAGAGCAGACCTGCGCACCCTTGCCAGCAACCTTGGCATCGGCTCCCAGTTGTTGCGCTATGAACTGGGCCAGCTAGATCCAAGCGGACGGTGGCTGAGTGTCGTCTTAGTGGGCGACCGAGGGCAAAAGGAAATCCCGGCGGGCGCACTGCGAGCAGAGCTTGGTCACGGGCGCCTACGCAGTACCAGGATTGTGTCCAGTTGGCCCCACGCGGGAGATCCCATCGAAGCCGGGTTGCAGCTTGAGGGCCTCGGTCACGGACACGGTGTGGGCCTTTGCCAAGAGGGGGCGCGGGATGCGGCCCAGCTCGGTTGGGATGCCCGACGCATTTTGGCCTGGGCCTATCCTGGCACAGAACTGCGCGACCTCGGATTGCCTTCCCGGCCCTGAAGTTGCCCAAGGGGAAGAGCCCAAAGGCACTCTTCGGTCGTTATCTTGGCCCCCATGAGCGCTCCCTTTTCATTCCAAATCGACGCCAACTGCCCCAGCAGCGGGGCCCGCAGCGGAGTCTTCAACACGCCCCACGGCTCGATTCAAACCCCGGCATTCATGCCCGTGGGTACCCGTGGGACGGTCAAGGGCGTCCTGCCCCGTGACCTCAAGGCATCAGGCTCCAGCATGATCCTGGCCAACACCCTGCACCTATTCCTGCGCCCGGGACCAGAGGCGGTCCGCGACCTGGGGGGCCTGCACAGTTTCATGGGTTGGGACGGACCGATCCTGACGGATTCTGGCGGCTACCAGGTTTTCTCCATGGCGGATCTGACCCAGATCAACGAAGACGGAGTCACTTTCCGCTCGATCATCGACGGGTCCAAAGTACGCTTCACCCCCGAGATCGTGATGGATGTGCAGCGGGACTTGGGCGCGGACGTGATCATGGCCTTCGATCACTGCCCCTCCGATCCCACCGACCGCGAACAAGTGCAAGCCGCCACGGACCGCACCCATCGCTGGCTGGACCGTTGCGTCAGCCAGTGGAAGAACAACGGCGGGCTCGATCGAGGCCAAGCACTCTTCGGTATCGTGCAAGGGGGCGTCTTCGAGGACCTACGAGCCAAGAGTGTGGAAGCGGTCTGCGCCCACGACCTACCGGGTGTTGCGGTGGGCGGAGTCAGCGTAGGAGAAGACCGGGATCACATACGCAAGGCTTTTGCCATGTCCGTACCCCTTCTGCCCCCGGACCGCCCCCGTTACCTGATGGGTATTGGAACCCCGACGGATTTCTTTGACGCGGTAAAGCAGGGAGCAGACCTGTTCGATTGCGTGACCCCCACTCGCCACGGCCGCAACCACCAGGTCTATACCTCCCGCGGTCGAATCAATGTGCGCAACGAAGGCTGGAGTCGTTCCACCGAGGCCCTCGATCCCGAGTGTCCCTGCCCCGCCTGCACGGAGTTTCCGGTGGGCAGCCTGCGGCACTACTGCAAGACCAACGAGATGCTGGCAGGCTCGCTCCTGTCTCTCCACAACCTGTGGTTCTTCCACGGGCTCTTGAAGCGCATGCGTGAAGCGATTGCCACGGGAACCCTGGCCGCCCTCGAAGCTGAGATCTTGCCCCGCACGGAGCTAAGATTCAGCCCGGGGAACTCCAACTAACCAAGACCAAACCCGCGCTCAGCGAGCCTTGAAGTCGTCGCATCGGGTCGCATTGGGCCGCGCAGGTAAGCGGCAAGCGTCCCCGTAGTCCCAGCGGCAGCGGTCACACAAGGGTGCTGCGGAGCTGCCGCTAAAGAGACTGCGGAAGAAGTTGCCGAGGGCCTGGAGCAGGGAACGCAATCGAGCCTATTCTCCTGCTCAGCGCCGCCGGCGTCCGCCAGCGATGACCTCAACCCGGCGCACATCCAAGAGCGGCAAGAGTTCGTCGAACTCCAGGGTGGGCGCGCTGTAATCACGGCGCATGGCCCCAGCGATGCCCACTTGATAGCCCACATAGTTGGCCAAGTCATAACGGCCGTCGCCACTGATCAACTCGACCCGGCGCTCGCCCGCCCACCAAATGTACCAGCGGGTGGCTTCGCCGGATGTCTCCACCGACTCGACCCAGCCCCGACCGTCAAAGCGACCCCAGTCCGGGGTGCGGGCCATTTCACGTGTGCGTTTCTCGTCGAGCAATTGGGCGATACGCACCCGTCGCGCCTCTTCCCGCTCGGTCATGTCACCACCCAAAGTGGCGAGTTCCGCGTGCAAACCACAGCGTTCGGCTTGACGGGCAGCCATCAAAGCCATGGGCGTCATGGGGCCGGTCAGGGTCAAGACTTTGCTGTAGGCCTGCTGCACAGCGATCCAGGTCGCGCCGTCCGCACCGGCCTTGGCCATGGTTGCGTCATAAAGGGCATCCGCCTCGGTCAATGCGCGTTGCGCACCGGGCTTGACCGCAGTCATCGCCGGGTCTGGCTTCTGAACGTTCTTTGCCTTGGCAGTGGCTTTGGCCTTGGTAGCGCTCTTGGGCATCACGCGTGCTGCCTTGGCAAATTCCCCCGCAGCTGCAGCATGATCCAAGCGCACGTTTGTCTCGCTCGCTTCCACCCAAAGGGTGCTTCCCGTAGGAGCCCAAATCTGCACCCAATCCTTGGCCAAGGGCAAGCTCTCGTCCATGCGGGAAAACAACTCGACCCGCGTGCCGAGCATCAAGCGATCGGGCAGGGCCATGGAGTCAGGCCCACTGGAAGCCATGGGGCGCATGTTCAGTCGGTCGCCGCTGATGGTCAGCACGGACGCGTTCCCGGTGGGAGTCACGTACTTACCGTGCACCCAAGCAGTGAATCCAGAGGCCACCTGGACCCTGTGGAAGGGCCTCGTGCCTGGGCTGGTCTCCATCACCTTGAGCAACACTCCCGCGTCCAACTCCGCCGCCACGGAAGCGGCTCGGTCCGGGAAGGAGCGCCCCTTGACACTCGCCTGGGTTTCCACCCACTGGATATCGGTGCCCGCTTGGGCTTTCTTCGGCGTGGAAGTTCCCGACGGGTCGGACAGCTCCTGGGAGAAGGCCGGCGTAACAAGAAGCAAAGCGCTGCCCATAAACAGGGCCAGTGCAGATTGGCTAAAAACGTTCATCAAATTTGTAATTCCCCTCAAAGTGATCGAAGTGGCGGGACCACTAATGTGTCCCACCACTTGAAGGCTAGCGCTCTGGACAAGCCGATTCCATGCTCTTGCCGGACAGTTCTAAAAAGCCTGTTTTCCTCGACTCCCCTGAGCTAGATCCAGTCGGGCATCCCAAAGCCCTACACTGCTCCCATGTCCCTGCCCAAGGCCCCCTCCCCCCCGCTCTTCCCGTACATGACCTGGGCCCAGACCGAGTCCTTCGTCTCCCCCTGGAGCCTGGCCCAATCGGGCATGCCCGCCCCGGATGCCACCCTCCTGGGCCCCCCCCTGGAGATCGGCCCCTGCCTGGAATGGTCCTGCGCGGGCAGTTTGCTCCAGATGGAAGAGCGACTTGGAGAACTCTTTGGCATCGCCCCAGAACGGGTGATGGTGACCCCCGGCGCCTCCGGAGCCATGCAACTTCTGGCCCAGACGCTCTTCACCCCGGGGGCCCGGGTGCACCACGAATCCCCCTGCTACCAGCCATTCCGGGCCCTGGCGGGGCTTTTTGGGGCCCAAGCGGTGCCCCTGGTACGCAACCCGGAGGACGGCTGGAGCCTAAAATCCAGCACCCTGAACTTGGACCAAGCGGCGGGCCCCAGCCACCTTTTCCTGACCAATCCCCACAATCCCACGGGAGCCGTGACCTCCGCCGCCACGATCCAGTCCTTGGCCGCCGCAGTCGAACCCACCGGCGGCATCCTCGTCAGCTCCGAGGTCTACATGGAATGCGCCCCGCGCCCCGAGCAACGGGTTCACGCGGCGATCCTTGCGCCCAATGGAATTTCAATCGGGTCTTTGACCAAAGCCTATGGCCTCGGCCCCCTACGTTTGGGTTGGATCCTTTTGGGCGAGGGCCTGCAACACCTGCGCCCAACTCTGGTGGACCGGGCCCATCTTTCTTGGGTCGAGCCCCCCAGCTCAAGCCTCCTGCTCGGCCTGCGAGCCCTCGATTCCCTTCCCGACCTTCTGCGACCCCTACGCCGTATCGAAGCGGAAAGCCGGCCCCTGCTCGACTTGTGGATCGAGAACAACCCCCGGGTGCGTGCACTCATCCCGCCCTTCGGCATCTTTGCCTTCGCCCTCCTCGAGGGGGTCAGGGACACCCGCGCATTCGCCCGTTGGTTGGCCCAAGAGCACCAGGTGGACGTGGTCGCCGGCGAGTTCTTCGACTACCCAGGCGCGATCCGCATCGGCGCGGGCTTGCCCCCCGATACCCTGCGGGAAGGACTCCGTCGCTTGGAAAAGGCCCACCATGAGTGGTGCAGCCAGGGCCGGGGATAGGGGCCCCGGGGTTCGGTTCAAGGCGCCTTGAATTCAGCCGGCGCTTGCGCCTTCAATTGCTCGAGGGCGAGAGCAATCGATTGGGCGCGCACTTCGCGCAGGGTCAATTGGGCGGTTTCCGCCAGGGCCGCCACGTCGTCGTGTTCGGGAAACAAGTCGCGCTCTTCCGTGGGCAGTTCGCTGCCCGCTTGAACCCCAGGACGTTGCCTGATTTTGACGCGCACACTGCAGTCATGCAGTTTCACTCGAATCACTTGGCGCGCGCACTCCGAACGCTCGACCTCTCGCCAACGCACCCCCAGGCTCGTGCTCCAGCGAAAGACCACGTCCTCTAGGACAATCCGACGGCCAGGACGGGAGAGGGCCGACAGCACCACTCCCGGGCGATCTTTTTTCATGAAGACTGGAGTGCTCCAGACCTCGAGGGCACCCGCATCCCGCAAGCGGCCTGTCAAATGGCCCAAGTCCTCGCCGGTCATATCGTCGAGGTTCACTTCGAGCAAATCCACCCGAGTTCTTCGGCGCTGGTCTCCCCCATGGGCTTGATCGAGCACTTGACCGATTTGCAAGCGCAGGAGATTCGGGGGTTGCGCCTCTGGATCGCGGGTCCCGGCCCCGTAACCAATTCCTTCGGCTTGGAAAGAGTTCGGCGCCCCGAATTCAGGGCAAAGAGCAACTAGGATCGCTGCCCCGGTCGGGGTGGTGCGCTCCATGCCTCCGCCCACCAACGTGGGCCGGCCGCGCAACAACTCGGCCACCGCTGGCACTGGCACGGGCATCTCCCCATGGGCGCAGCGCACAGTGCCCGATCCCACCAGGGGCGGGCTGACCACCACGCGCTCGATTCCCAAACGCTCCATGGCTAAAGCCGCGCCCAGCACATCGATCAGGGTGTCCACGGCCCCCACCTCATGGAAGTGCACCTCTTCGGGAGAGCACCCATGTACGCGGCCTTCCGCTTCCGCCAAAAGTTGCAAGACCTGCACCGCCCGATCGCGCACGGGGTCCGGCAGTTCGACCCCATGGATCAATTTCACCAGGTCCTTGAGACAACGGGTGGGCGGCGGGCTTTCATCGCTCACTCGCACTTGAAGGTGCTGGCCGCTGAGGCCCCCGCGCCAGACTTCCTCGGGCACCAGTTGCACCTGATCTGGAAACAGATCTTGGGCCAGGGCCTGCAACAAGGGCAAATCAAAACGCTCGTCCTGCAGGTCCAAAAGGGCGGCCAAGAACATGTCCCCCGCCATACCCCCAAAGGGCTCAATCCAAAGATCCGTCATGCACGCTGCAGTGTCCTACCCCTGGGGCCCCTACGCAAGCCCCGCCCGGGCGAGAACCAATGCAGCGCGCACGGAGTGGCTCCCCAGGGCTTTGCGGCAAAAGCGAAGGGTCTCGCCTGATGTGCTCACATCATCCACCAACCAAACGTCCCGGCCCTCCAAGCCCGCAGCCCTCTGGGGCACCAGGGCAAACGCCTGCTCCACGTTCTTCCCCCGCTCAAGAGCCCGCCAGGACCCCTGGGGGGCGCTCGATCGCACCCGACGCAGGGCTGCCTCCACTGGCCAACCCAGGTGCCGCCCAAGCACCACGGCCAACTCCCAAGCCTGGTCATAACCCCGCTCCACCCGGCGGGCCGGATGCAAGGGCACCGGAACCAAGACCCCCTGCCCTAGGCCTCCCTCTGACTTGCCCCAGCGGGTCAGAACACGCTGGGCGAGTAGGGCGCCGAGGGGCTCTGCCAGATCTGCCCGGTGGCCGTGCTTGAAGGCCAAGATCCAAGCGCTAAGGGTCGGGTCCTTGTACTGCCCAAGACACAACAAGCGCTGTCGTTCCATACCTAAAGTTCTTGCTGCAGTCCCTCCAGGTGCATTCTTTCGCCCCCTCCTTGTCCCCGCGCAATGAACGCAAACCACCTGATCCAAAAGCCCCTGCCTCAAGGGCCGATCGCACACCCCGCAGGTTGGGGGGCGCTCGCTCTCATCGATCCTGTGAAGATCGCAAGCCCAAGCTGCGGCAAGCTCCTTGGGGTTTGAGTTTCTTCCCAGGTCCCCCAATCCACACCCGCACAACCAACACCGCGGGGGCTGAATCAAATCCCAAAATGCGGCCTGCTGCAAACCCCGCGCAGCCCTTGCCAACAAAGCCACAGCACCCGGCGGCGGGAGGAAGGGAGAAAACAACGATGGAACAGAGAGGGGCACATCCACAAGAACGCATCCCGGGGCTCTCCGGTTACACCCTAAATACGGGGCCCCTAGGTATTAGGCGCCGTTCTGCGGGGATTCGCTGTCCAAGTCCTCGCCCATATCCTCGTCATCATCCTGGCTCGCATCCGAGAAAACATCCCGGCCCCGGTCCACCTTCGCGGGCAGGCCAGCCTTTTGACGCAGGCGCAGGACAAATTCCTCCACCGTGTCGTCTTCCTTGGATTCCACCCCAAACAACTCGCCGATTTCCCGGGCGATTGCCCCATCACTCTCGAGGGGGATCGGGTGCTCCAAGTAGTACTCGCGCACATAGCGCCTAAAAGCCCACAGGGACCACCACCAGGCGCTGAAAAGCAACAGCACGGCCAAGACCACTACCAGTCCGACCCAACCCATTTTCAGGGGCCCTTCCTCCTCGGGAAGGCTGAGCACATGGCCATATAGCTGCATGCCAAACCCGAGCAGCAAGAAAGTAAAGCCCAGGGATGTTTGGACCCGGTTGTAGACATATTCGCGCACGCTCATCAAGCGTCCGCTGCGGCGGCCGAAATAGCGCGCCACCAATCGGCGCGGGTGCTCGAGCAGAGTTGCGTTGGCGATCAAGAACGCACCCACAATAGAGGTCACCATGCCCAGACTGGTCCAGTCGGGATTGGCGAAGACGGCGTCGGTCACTTCGGAGGGTGCGGGGGCGATCATGGCAGGCGGCGCAGGGCGCTCGGAGCGCGCAGCCTAACGGATCCAGACGCCCGAATTACACCTTGCCCGCCGATCCCCTGGCTGGCACGCCGCGATCCCCCACCCCTGGGGAGACAAGGCCCCCAGCGGACCCGTTGGAGCGACTCATGGAGGGACCTCTCCCCTGCTATCTTGGCCCTCTCAGGGATCAATACCGCCCACCCACCGGGGTCACAACGCCCAGAACCATGAGCCAAGCCGAGCCCCCTTCCAACATCCCGCCCCAGGAAGTGCAGCCCCATGGCTGGCGGCCCGTGGAAGATGTCCTGGACCTAGCAGCCCTCGAACAAGAACTTGGCCGCCGTCCCTCCCCCAGCCAAATCCGGGCAGCCCTCCCCCGGGGCCTGGTGCTGGATGAAGACGGTCTGCACGTGCGTACCGATCGACGCATTTTGATGCGCCACAGTTGGGTGCTGGTCACTTCCCTGATCGTGTTTGGCGGCGCAAGCCTTTGGCTTTTCCAAGACACCCTCCCCGGCGGCTGGAAAGGAGTCGGCCGCCTGCTTGGTCTTGCGGCCATCCTCGCTCTTGCCGGCGGACTGGTCGGGCCCATGATCACCCGTGCGCTTCTCTCGCGTCAGCAGTGATCACTGCTCACGGGACAGCAACAGCTCGGGACGATGTGCCGCACCGCTGACGGGAATCATAGCTCCCGGGCCTTGGGCCGGAAGCAAGCGTTGTTCGCGGGGTAAATAACGTCGCAAGAGGTTCACGAACTCCGCCTCGGCAAGATTGCGCGGAGCCCCCACCAGAGCATGGGATAGATCCCCTCGGCTCAAGCGTTGTTCAAGTTCGTCCACCAACGCCCGTGCCTGTTCGATCCCAGCATCGGAAGCAGATAGGTCCATCCAACTCATCAAGTGCAATTGGTGCTGTTTGCCAGCGCGGGCCAAAAGAGCCCCATGTGCAGGAGAAAACACGCCTCCGTCCAGGCCTTCTATGCGTTGAACCAAGTCCTCCCCCGCTTTTCGATCCTGGGCACTGGGAACCAAATCCGGTGCGATCCAAAGACCCAGCCCCAGCATCAGGGCAAGCATGAGGTTCCCGAGTTTCGGCCGTTGAGCCCAACCGCGGGCCCCGAGGGGAGCAGCGCAAATCACCAGGGGCAGGAGCACATTGTCATAGCCCCCGGGGTGCAAGCGCCCCAGGAAGCTCGCTAGGAATCCGCCCACCGCCAAACCGATCAAAGCCCGTGGGCTGCCCCGTAAGCCGACCCCCGCAAGGACGAGCAAGGGTGCAGAGAAGACCAAGTCCCTGGACAGGAATTCCCTGGCCCCGGGCCAATGCAACCCATGCCCTGCCAGCAAATCGAAGGTGTAGAACTCATACCAACCGGAAGTGCCGACGCTCGCCAAGGCCAAGCTGGTCCCGAGCGCCGCAAGGAATCCAAGCAAGACGAACTTTGCACGGGACAGATCGAACAGAAAAAAACCAAGCAGGGGCAAGAGGGCAGTTTGCTTGGTATGGAACGAGGCGAGGGCCAACGCAACCGTAACAAGAGCCCCCGGCCAATCGGGCCGATCACGGGTCCGTTGGTGATTCCAACAGGCCGCCAGCATCAACATGAATGCCAGGGCATCGGGCCTCGCCACATCCAGCCAAGCTCCACAAAAGGGATAGGCCAAGGCTAAAAAGCCCGCCGCCACCAATCCCCTCGTCCCATCGGCCGGGGCTTGACCCCGGCGCGTTCCCGCAAGAGACCCCAGCAACCAAAACAATCCCAAGCTGGCCAACACCGAAATCAGGCGCGGGGCCAGAAAACCCGCGAAGCCAGCTAAAGAAGCCAACCTTGCGGCTTCAAAATAGACCGGCCCATAGGGCAAGGGGCACCAATTGAAATCCGGCGGTGCATACAGAGGCTGACCCGCAATCAAGCGCTCCATGCTGAAGAGGGTGATGCCCTCCATCCACTCCAATTCAAAGGGATAGGTCAGGCGCAAAGCGACCAACGCCAAAAACCCCAGCAGGCCCAGCGATGCCAGCAGCACCCCTAGAGTCCGCGGACCGTAGGGAATGGGGCTCAAGGCTGTTTTTACCCGGGGCTGGATTTTCGCCGCACCGGGCCCAGTGGCTTCCGTCACTGGAGAGTCACCTCGAAGGTGATCTCCCCCTCAAAGGACTGACTCTGGGTGATTTCCACTTCCCCCGCAGGGCCGGAGCCCGATTGGGTGCTGGAGTTGAGCATCTCCAGTTCAGAGGTGTATTCGAGGGAGATCATGTGCTGGGCAGCAAGATCCCAAACCAACTCACCTTCAATTTCGAGGGCCAGCTCAAAACCCTCCAGAACTTCCATGCCCATGGCTTGCATCTCTTCGGGCAATTCAGGTGTCTGTTCAAATTCAGTGGAGCCTTCGACCTTGAAGACGATCACCGCTTGACCGTCCTCCATGGATTTAAGCTGCAGCAAGAACTCCTCCGTCTCAATGCCTTCACGGAAGAGAATCGCGGTCGCCAGCTCCTCTTCGGAGTCATCCTCCTCGCCCAGCATGTTCAGCTCTCCAAGGGGATCGAGCAACAAGCGCAGTCCTTGGACTGCCTCATCATCGTCGAGCTCCCATTCCTCCCCCACCGCGATTTCGCCAGGGGGCAAGAGGAAAGAATATCCCGTGGTGGCTTCAAGATACTCAAGGAGATCCTCGTCCCCTTCGTCGTCTTCAAACCAGGCCTTTTTCCACTCGCCGCTCTCCTCGTCGAAAGTAAAGCGCACGGTGAGCCCTTCGAGGTCTGACTCGGACTCCGAGTCTTGCCCATCCTGTTCCTCGCCGTTCACCGTGACCTCGACTGATTCGGAGTGACTAAGGGCCTCATAGGCCCGGGTCAACACCAAGATGTTCCCGTCCGCCACCTTCTCAAAAGTGTCGGTCACCTGCTGACTGGATTCCTGACGCACGCTGACTTCGACCTCGGGCTGGGGAGCATCCTGAACTTCACCGTCCACCACGATCTCGACTTCCGCTTCGATGAGTTCCATCTCCAGGACCGAGGTGTAGACGCGCTGAATCTTGGAACCCTCCTCCGGTGCATATTTGAAATCCCCTGCGGGGACGACGAGGAGTAGAAGCGGAGCCAGAGAGAAGACTTGCGGAAGGTACATGGGTAGATCGGAATGAGGACTGAGGAAGCTGCAAAGAATACCAGCACCCCAGCATGAGGCGGGGCTTATTTGGCTGCCGGGACGGTAAGACTTACCCGGAGGTCCTCCTTAAGAGGGCCTTGAGAAAGGTCATCAGGTCCCCAGAACATGATTTTGACCCATCATAATGGGACAGTGCCCGTGCACCTCACGAGAGCGCCCCCGCATGAGCCTCCAGATTCTGATCGTTGATGACAATGGGGCCTAAGGCCCTTCCTGAGCCGAGGCCTGATCGAATCGGAATTCCAAGTCACCA
>JAPKBR010000035.1 GCA_028823345.1 Planctomycetota bacterium | reverse complement strand
GAACGCGCCGGTGGTGAACGCGCCGGTGGTGAACGCGCCGGTGGTGAACGCGCCGCATGGAACCGTGGCCCCATGGGCTTTGATCGCCGGATGGAGCGGGGGACCCGCAACCAATCCGCCGGCCTTCTGGATCGGCTCCTGACCCATGCCTTCTTGCTCCTGCTCTGCGGCGCAGGAGCAAGCTACCTGCGATCACAGGACACCCGCCGCCGGGTGGCCAAACTCTCCTTGGAACGTGCGACCCTCGAAGCTGAATTGGGCCAGGCGCGCCTCTCCGCTCTGGAATCCCAACTACGTCCCCATTTCCTGTTCAACGCCCTGCACTCGGTGGGCGCCTTGGTTGGAGCCGAACGCAACACCGAAGCGCGCGCGGCCTTGGTCACTTTGGGGGACCTCCTGCGGTTGACCCTCGATCGCTCCAGCGACGGCCAAAGCACCTTGGCCCAGGAAAGAGACCTGTGCCAGAGTTACCTCGACCTGGAAAAAATGCGTTATGGAGAGCGCCTTGAGTCCACGGTCAAGATTCCAAAGTCCCAAGAGAACCGCTCAGTGCCCCCCTTGATTCTGCTGCCCCTGGTTGAGAATTGCGTGCGCCATGCGGTGAGCAAGAGCTCCGAGACCGTCACCATCGAACTGGAAGCCAGCGAGGCCGGGGAACAGCTGCGTTTGGATGTGACTTGCAGCCAAGGCTCATTTCCCAGCGAGGTCCTGGCGCAGGGCCATGGGGAGGGGATCGGCCTTGCCAACACCCGCGCACGTTTGGCGGCCACCCTTGGAGACACTGCTCAGATGCAGCTGGAGAACCTGCCCGGAGGCGGCACTCGCGTGCGCCTCCGCCTGCCCCTGAACACGGAATCATGAGCGAGAGCCTGCGCGTATTGGTGGCCGACGACGAACCCCTCACCCGAAGCGAGTTGGTGTCCTTAGTAGAATCCGATCCTCGCCTTAAGTTGGTGGCGGTTTGCCGAGACGGCAAGGAAGCCTTCGAGCGCCTTCGCCAAGGGGAGGTAGACTTGGCCTTGCTCGATGTGGAAATGCCACTCATGAGTGGCATCGAGGTGGTGCGTTCCCTGGGAAATGCGGCACCCCCGGCGGTGGTCTTTGCCACGGCCCACCCCGAGTTCGCCGTGGCTGCATTCGAAGTGCAAGCGATCGATTACTTGCTCAAGCCCTATGACCGCGCCCGCTTCCAAGCGGCCCTCAGTCGCGTGGAAGAACGACTCGCCAGCCGAGACCCGAACGAAGTCGGAACGCGGCTGGTACTGCGCCGGGAAGGACGCGTGGAAGTGGTCATGATCCAAGAACTCTTGTGGGTCGAATCCGCTGACCAATATGTCCAGTTGCACACGCAAACGGGGGAACGACTGATGCGCGAGTCCATGGGAAAAATGGAAGCCGCACTGCTCCCCCACGGTTTCATGCGCGTCCACCGTTCAGCGATTGTACGTTTGGAGCAGGTAAGAGAAATGCAGTCCATCGCCAACGGGGGCAAGGAACTTGTGCTCATGGACGGCTCCCGGGTGCCTGTCAGCCGATCGCGAGCGGCGGAAGTGCGCCGACTCCTGCTCTAGGCGCCCCAGACCCGTACTGGGACGATCGGCTCCACTCGCAACAGGAACAGCGCAACTGGCAACCGCGGGCACCCAATGGGTTGCTCTCCCCCCCCAGAAGATGGATCATAGCCCCTCGAAACCCTCTCCCCGATTCCCATGAAGACCATCACCTGCCTGCTTCTTTCTCCTCTTGCCCTTTTCGGCACCACCATTTCCACCGACTACACCGCCGAGCGAAGCTTGCGCGTGGAACGAGTCATGACCGTTTCCTCCGAAATGGTCGACATGGTCATGGTGGTTGATGGTGAGGAACGCGAAGGTGGCTTCGGTGGCGGCGGCGCGAACGAACGTGAGTTAACCATCACCACCATCGACGAGGTTCTTGCCCATGACGAGGGCGCGCCCACCAAGGTGCAGCGCACCCTGGAAACGATCTCCATGGAAGGTTCCATGACTTTCCGAGACGAGCCCCAGGATTTCGAGCGCAGCAGCGAATCCGAGGGCCTCGTACTGGTCCTCTCCCTTGCGGAGAACGGAGACCTCGAAGTCGAGGTCAAAGATGGAGACGAGCCTGAAGGAGCCGATTTCGCGTCGCTCCTGATGACCCAAGAAATCGACGCTCTACTGTCCGGCGAAGAGCTGGAGGAGGGCGACTCCTGGGACCTGGATGCTGAAGCCCTCGTGGCTGGCCTGGGCCTCGGCCTGGAAGGCACCCTGTTTGGTCGTGCGGAGCGCACAGAGGAACGCGGCGAACGCGGCGAGCGCGGGGGTGGTCGTCGTGGAGGCGGTGGTGGCCGCAGCGGCTTCAACGGCACTGCTATGTCCAACCTCGACTGGGAAGGCGAAGCCACCTGGACCGACGAGACCGAAGACGTGGACGGCGTCGAGTGCATCGTGATCAGCCTCGAAATCGAAGCGGAAGGCACTCTGCCCGAGCGCGAATTCGGCGGCCGTGGTGGTCGCGGCGGCGGTGGCGGCCTCTGGTCTCCCCTCAGCATCTACTCCACCAGCGCGCTGGAAACCAGCGTCGAGCTCGAGCTCGAAGGCCAGCTGCTCTGGTCTCTCAAGGAACAACGTGCAGTCAGCCTCAGCCTGAGCGGTGACTTTGTTCAAGACATGGAACGCAACATGTCCCGGGGCGACCGGGAAATGTCCATGAGCTCCACCACCGAAGGTGAGATCGAGATCGAAGTCACGATCAGCGCCGACTAAACAAACCAACTTTTTTCAGCTAATCCGCTCTTGTGGTGGGTTGGCCACATTGACACACAACCCAGTACCATGACCAACAATCTCCCCCTCGTGGCCGCCATCGGCCTCATTACCGGCATCGCCGGCGCCAGCCTGAGTAGCGTTATCTTTCCCTCCCCCACTGTGGAAGTAAACCCCGCCCTTGGGACTCAAGCTGCGGAGGTCGACCTTTCCGGGGTCATGAAGCAGTTTGACCAGATCACCAACCGTCTCAACGAGATGGAAATGGAGATGGCCCAAGCATCCGTGCGCCGCGAAGTGCCCGAAGCCAATGCTGTGGACATGGATGATGTGATGGACCAACTCAAGGACTACATGGCTCAACTCAACAACCCCGCCGCGGCCATGCCCCCCAACTTTGAGAACTGGGTGAAGGACGCCAACGATGCAATCGATGCCCGCAAATCCGAAGAGCGAGATCTCGCCCGGGCCGAACGTGATGAAAAGCGCATGGAAGACCAGCTTTCCGAAATGAGCGAGAAGCTCGGCCTGAACAACGATCAGCTCTCCAGCATGCGCACCACCCTGACCGAGACGCGCGCCGCATCGAGCGAACTGATGAGCGACATCCGTGAGAATGGTTGGGGCGCCGATAGCCGCGACCTGATGCGCGACGGAATGACGGAAATCCGCGAGACCTCCGCCGCAGCCCTACAGGGCTTCCTTAGCCCGAGCCAATACGAGACCTACCAGTCGGATTTCGCCAACGACAACTCTGGCTTCGGCCGGGGCGGTCGCGGTGGCGGCGGTGGAAACACGGGCGGCGGCAACCGCGGCGGCAATCGCGGCGGAGTCTAGGCTCCAACGCCTCTTCCTGCTTCACCCGGGGGCCTTCTCTTGCGAGGAGGCCCCCGGGTTTTGTTTTAGGGCTCGGGTCTCCGCTAGGCTGGGCCCATGACCTCCGGTCTCCCCCAGCTCAGCCCCCAGCTCTGCCAGCAGTTGTTGGCCGCGGCTCGAGAATCCCACCCAAGGGAGGCCTGCGGATTGCTGACTTGCGGGGCAGATCGGGAACTGGCCTGGGTTCAGGTGCAGAACCGCGCAATGGAAGACCTGGAGTTCGAGATGGCCGCCGAGGACATTGTCCGCGCCCTTGGAGGCGCGGAATGGATCGGCACCTGGCATAGCCACCCCCATGGGGACTGGCATCCAAGCCCTGCGGACGAGAGCGCGGCCTTTGAAGAGAGCCTCTGCCTGATCCTGGGGCTGGGCGTAGAGCGCCCGTCAATAGGCCTTTGGCGCCGGCGCGACGGGGTCTTCGAGCTCCTGGAGCGCAAGGATTTGCCCCAAGCGAGGGCGACCGACGCCTAACTGCTGCTTGGGTAAGTCCTACTGATTGTTCGAGCCCAAGTTCACTGTGCCTCCCAAGCAACACGGTTAGAATCTCGGTCCTGATCCCTATGAAACACTCCCCCCTACCTTTGATTGTTTCCAGCGCGCTCGTCGCGTTTGGCTTTTTCTCTGCAAGCGCCCTGGACGATCGCCCCCTCGATCGCTTCCGCCAATTGGACGAGATCCTGCCCACCCCCAACGACCAGCGCGCCGCATCCGGTGCCCCGGGCGCGGAATACTGGCAGCAAAAAGTCGACTACGCGATCGACGTGGCCCTGGACGAGACCGAAAACCGCATCACCGGTCGCGAACGCATCACCTACCACAACCAATCGCCGGACACCTTGTCCTACCTTTGGGTGCAGATCGACCCCAACCTCCTTAGCCCCGCCTCCCACGGAGCCCTCAGCCAATTGGCGCCAGAGCTAAACAGCATGGCCTATGGCCAGATGCACTCGATCATGCACAAGCTGGATTTCGATGGGTCCTGCACGATCATTGGCGTCACCGATAGCACCGGTCAGGACCTGCCTCACACGATCAACGACACCATGATGCGCGTGGATCTGCCCGAGCCCCTAGTCAGCGGTGCGAGCACAAGCTTCGACATCGGCTGGACCTACTTGATCAACCATTCCAAGAGGCTGCGCGCACGAACGGGATACGAGGAGTTCGCTGATGGCACACGGCTCTATGAAATTGCCCAATGGTTTCCGCGCCTGTGCGCCTACACGGACTACGCCGGCTGGCAGAACAAACAGTTTGTGGGCAGCGGAGAGTTCACCCTGGAATTCGGCGACTATCAAGTAAACATCACCGTGCCTAATGATCACGTGGTTGCATCCACCGGCGAGCTGCAAAACCCAGACCAAGTTCTGGAGCCCATCTGGCGCGAACGATTGGCCAGCGCTTGGGAGGCGAATGAGCCGACCCTGATCGTGACTCCCGATGAAGCCGCTGAGCGCACCAAGGGCAAGCCCACGGGCACCAAGACCTGGCAGTTTCACGCCAAGAACGTGCGGGACTTCGCCTGGGCCTCTTCCCGGCGCTTTGCATGGGATGCCCTCGGAGTAGACGTGGAAGGCACGGGCCGGGTTTGGGCCATGTCCTATTTCCCCCCGGAAGGCGAGCCCCTTTGGAGCCGTTATTCCACCCACGCGGTGGCCCATACCCTCGATGTGTATTCCGAACACGCGATCCCTTACCCCTACCCGGTGGCGATTAGCGTCAACGGCCCGGTGGGCGGCATGGAATACCCGATGATTTGCTTCAACGGCCCACGCCCGAATAAGGACGGCACCTACAGCAAAGGCACCAAGCTCGGCCTGATTGGCGTGATCATTCACGAAGTGGGACACAACTGGTTCCCGATGATCATCAATTCGGATGAGCGGCAGTGGACCTGGATGGATGAGGGTCTGAATACCTTTGTGCAATTCCTCGCGGAACAGTCTTTTGCCCCCGACTATCCCTCACGGCGCGGGTTCCCCGACAATATTGTGGGCTTCATGACCAGCGAGAATCAGGTCCCGATCATGACCAACTCGGAAAGCCTGCTGCAGTTTGGGAACAATGCCTATGCCAAGCCCGCCACGGCCCTGAATATTCTGCGCGAAACCGTCATGGGCCGCGAGCTGTTCGACTTTTCCTTCCGCGAGTATTGTCGCCGCTGGGCTTTCAAGCGCCCCGAACCCGCGGACCTATTCCGCACCATGGAAGACGCCTCGGCAGTGGACTTGGATTGGTTTTGGCGCGGATGGTTTTATACCACCGATAAGGTGGACCAGTCGATCAGCGGGCTCACTCGCTGGACCGTGACCAGCCAAGACCCGGAGATCGAAAACGAAATCAAGCGCGCCAAGCGCGATGGGAACATGGTTTCCCTGACGAGGGAGCTCCATGCGGAGAGCCCTAAGCGCAGCGACCGGTTTCCGCGACTCTTAGACTTCTACAATGCTTTTGATGAGTTGGATGTGACCCCCGCGGATACCCGCAAGTACGAGGCGCTCCTGAAGGACATCAAGGAAGAAGACCGGGGCCTTTTGGCATTGCCGCTCAATTTCTACGAGCTGGAACTGGAAGACCGCGGCGGTGTGCCCATGCCCGTACACATCCGAGTGCATTACACCGACGGCACGGACAACCTGGTTCAACTGCCCGCCCAAATCTGGCAGTCCAATTCCCTACGTGTCTCCAAGCTGCTGGTGACCGAAGGCACGATCGAGCGGCTAGAGCTCGATCCCCAGCGCGAAATCGCAGATGCTGATCGCTCCAACAACCACTGGCCCCGGCGCATCGAAGAGGGCCGTATCCAGTTGCGTTCGCAGGGTAAGGGCAGCAATAACCCCATGCGTCGAGCTCTGGACGAGGTTAAGCGCGAAGAAAAAGAAGCCTCAGAAGAAGAGGACGGTGCAAAAGAGCCAGACCAGGAAGAGGGCTGAGCCAAAGCCATCCACCTGGGCCGTTGATCGGCCTCTTGGGGATTTGATCGTCTAGCGCCGACTGACAGGCGTGAGGGTCACGTCCAACTTGACGCGCTGCTCATCACGCAGGACCACGACCTTGAGTTGGTCGCCCACCTTGTGCTTGGCCAGCATGCACATCCAGGACTTCACGTCCGTGACCTCTTGCTTGCCCCACTGGATCAGCAGGTCCCCCTCCTTCACGCCCGCGGTCTCAGCGGGGCCGCCTTCGGTCACGCAACCCACCAAGATCCCGTGGGTGCCCTGCTCGTAGGAGCTGGGGCGAATACCGAAGCAGACCTTGATGTGCTCTCGGAGCACATCCTTGGCCGTCGGAGGCACTGGATCGGGAGTCGTTGTACCTGCGGGCTTGGCCCTGGGCGGAGGTTCGGAAACCTTGCCGCCCCCTTCAGTAGCATCACCCTTGGGCTCGGGTTTGGCGGGGGGCTTGGCCGCCGCTTCGGACCGTTGCGGAGGCCGCCTTCCCCGGGGAGCTTTCTTGAAGTGGAACGGCTCCGGGCGCAGTGCCGCCGATGTGGCGATCTTGGTGAACATGTGCGTGGCCACCACCGCGTCCACCCGATTGATCTTGTCCGAAGTGTCCCGCGGCGTGTGATAGTCATCGTGGAAGTCCGCGATGATTCCAAAGAGCACGGGCACGCGCTTTTGATAGAAGGTGTAGTGGTCGCTGGCGGCAGGAGTTCCAGCCTGACTGACGATGGTCAAGCCACCAGTATCAAAGAATGGCTGCACCCATTCCTCCATTCCCTCGGCCGTACCCACACCCGAAACAGACAAGCGCTTGTTTTCGATCCGCCCGATCATGTCAAAGTTGATCATCAGAGCGTGATGCTCGATGGGCATGATCGGCTGGTTTGTGTAGTGCCGTGCGCCGTTGAGCCCGGACTCCTCTGCGCTAAAGGCCATGAATAGCACCGTACGCGCATCTGCTTCGGGAGCCAGTGCCTCATAGGTCTTGGCCATGCTCTCGGCGATCATGATCACCCCGGCGACTCCCGAGGCGTTGTCATCTGCACCGGGATGCAAAACGCGACCCGCGCTAGCGCTGTCCCGGGAGCCAGAGGCGCCCATGCCCAGGTGGTCGAGGTGCGCGCCCACAACCACAACTTCATCGGCAAGAGAACCCCGTCCGGGCAAAATCCCCCCCACGTTCTCAGCAACCAGTGCGCTCTCAGTAAGCTGGCACATGACCTTCGCGGAATGGCCCAGGTTCTGCACAACTCCGGCCTCATCGGCCAACTTCCGCAAGGCCACCAAATCCTGACCGCAGTGGGCAAAGATCCGCGCCCCCGCTTCGGTAGACACGTGCACCACCGGCAAGTCCACCATCTGTTCGACTCCGCCGGATGCTGACAAGAGCGAATTCGTCCGCGGGTCCGCTGCCCCAGGCGTGTTGACCAACAGGATTGCCGCCGCCCCATGGGAAGCAAGGGCATTGAATTTGATCTGGAAGCCCGCATTCAGACTCCAGCCCCTACGCACCCAACGACTCGTACCTTCAGTGTTGAGCGGTTCAAAACGCAGGACCACGCAGATCTTTCCTTCGAGATTGCAGTCCTCCGGAAAACCGGTGTATCCATCAGGGCCTTCGCTAATGCCATAGCCCACGAAGCACAGTTCCCCTTCCAGGTCTGCGCTGGATCCATGGCCGGTGGTGGAATAGTCCTCCCCCACGACGAGGTTCATGCCTTCAATATCGAAGGACTGTCTCTCCAGTGCGCGTCGCAACCCCAAGGCAAAAGGTTGGCGGAACGAGGTGCGCAAACCATCAAGCCCCTCGAAGGCCGGGGTCAAGCCCGCCTTATCAAACCAGTGTTCCACATACTCTTTGGCAATCTCCATGCCGCGGGTTCCCGGCAAGCGTCCTCCGAGGAACGGACTGGCGAGGAAGACCACATGGTCGTTGTATTCCAATACGTCAGGGCCAGCCTCCTTAAGAGCTCGCGATATCGGGGCCTCGCCGGGCAACTGGGCGAAGACCTGCGGCGAGAGCAGCGGCAACACCCAGCAAAGGCTGAGGGACAGGTAGGTAATGGGGCGAAGAGCCTGGATCATCGTGATGGGGGCGGATCCACCGAAGGAGGCCGCAAAAGCCATTCTAGTCCGCTTCTACGCCTCGTACCGAGAGGACAGTGCAAGACTTCCGTCACTTGCCCGTCCTGGGGAAGTGATTCCCAGGAGAGGAACGGGGGCGCTGGCAGCGTAGAATCCAGCCACCGACCTCCTATGCTGTCTCTGGGCCTCTTTATTGCCGTCCTCGCGGGGGCTGGATCATCCTCTCCTGGGCCCCCTGCGTCCCCAGTGGATGCTGGGTCTCCCCTGACAAGATCCCGATCAACCCTCGTGCATCCACAGGATGGCCCCCATCTGGATTTCGAGCTGCGGGTCGAGCCGGACCTGGTGCGGCTCTCGGTGCAGTTGAATCTCGCCTGTGCGGACGAGTTGGTCGGGGCCCTGCGCGAGGACACCTACCGCCTCGATCCGGTGGAGATCGAGCCCCTGCGGGAAGCTCTCGCCGGGTATTTCGAGGATCACAGCGAGCTGCACGCCAATGGGAAGAGACTGTTCGGCACCTTAAGCCACTTCGACTGGACCCCGCCGGACTTGGAACGGATGCCCTACTACCCGCGCTTTGGAGCGCGGGCTTTGACCACCATCCGTCTTGGTTTTGAATTCCCGAGCGCTGAGGCAGCCGAAACCCTGCGTTTTGCCTGGGGCACCTATCCCCCCAACTTGACCGTCAGCGAGGAACGCGCCCTGGCTCCGCCCTTGGAGGTGCGCACGCGGGTCATCGCCTACGGCACCCATGAAGCTTTTGTTCTACGGGACGACGCGCCCGAGCTGGTCTGGAATGCGCCACCTGAATCCGAACGCCTGCGCATGTTGGAAGTCCCCGGTTCCCTGCGCGCAGAAACACCCAGCCTTAGCACACGGCCAGGCCTGTGGTTAAGCCTCGGCCTAGGCATTGCGGGCTTGGTCATCGCAGGCACAAGAACAGAACGCCGCAGACAAGGTCTCGGCCTGAGCTTGGCTGGTTTCTTACTGGCCCTCGGCATCGGACTGGACCCAGGGCTCGCGCAAGACGGGGATATCACCGCACCAGCTGCGCAAAAAATATTCCTCGCCCTGCACACCAACCTCTACCGCTCGTTTGACAGCACCCGGGAAGAGGAAATCTACGCAGCCCTGACCACCGCGGTGGATGGTGCTCTGTTGGATACCCTCTACACGGAGATGCTCACAAGCCTCTCCATGCAGGAAGAGGGGGGCGCGCGCGCCGAGGTGGAAGCCCTGCGGCACGGACCCATGGAAACCGTCAAGGCCAGCTTGACGCCAAACTCCTTTGACCTCATGGCCCAGTGGCAAGTGGACGCGGCCGTGCACCACTTTGGACACTTCCACCGGCGCACGACCGGGTACAAAGCGCTCTACAACGTGGGCTTGGGCGAAGATGGCTGGAAAATCCAAGGGGCCGAGACCCTTGAGCAGGTGCGACTGGCCACCAGCACCGATGATCCCGGGCGCTCCCTTTCCGATGCTCCCCGGCCCGAGGAAATCCAACCCACCCCCGCTTCTTCGGAGGACAGCCGCTAATGCCCTCCCCCATCATCCACGCCCAAGCCCTCTCTTTCCGCCACCCGGAGGGGGACTTTTGCCTCAGGGTTCCCTCCCTCCAAGTCCAACCCAACGAGAGCGTCGCCTTGACTGGGCCTTCCGGTTGCGGCAAAACCACCCTCCTTTCCTTGATCGCCGGCAGCTTGCAGACGAACGAGGGGCAGCTTGAGGTTCTGGGCCAAGACCAGATCAGCGCCACCGAACCCCAGCGCCGCGCACTGCGCCTCGATCGTATCGGCATGGTCTTTCAGGAGTTCCGCCTGCTTGATTACCTTTGCGCCCGGGACAACGTGCTGCTGCCCCTCTTGCTGGCCAACAAGTCCATTGACGATCGGGCCCGCCACAAGGCCGACGAGTTGCTCACGGCGGTGGGAATATCCCACGTGGCTCTCCGCCGGCCCGCTGCCCTCAGCCAAGGGGAACGCCAACGGGTGGCGATCTGCCGCGCCCTCTTGATGGACCCTGCTTTGGTACTGGCGGACGAACCAACGGGCAGTTTGGATTCCAAGCGAGGGGCAGAGGTCCTGGACCTCTT
This sequence comes from Planctomycetota bacterium, assembly GCA_028823345.1. Lineage (GTDB taxonomy): Bacteria > Planctomycetota > UBA1135 > UBA1135. The sequence continues at coordinate 24,109 of JAPKBR010000035.1, read as the reverse complement.
GCTCGCAGTCTGCAACGAACGTGGTGCCAGCCTCGTGCTAGTGACCCATGACAAGAGTCTGCTGCCCCGCTGCGATCGAGTCATCGATGCAAATGCGTTCAGCGCCGATCCCGAATTCAATCGCCCGGGGAGCATCCGATGAAAGGACTCAGCTCCCTCGCCCTGCGTCACGCCCTACACGCCAAGGGCCGTACGCTCTTGGTGCTGATGGCATTGACCATTACCCTGGTGGTGCCCCTTTGCAGCGAGCTCTTGATGAGCCGTTACGACGATCAGATGCGCGAGCGTGCCGCGGCTTCCCCCCTCTTGGCAGGGGCCGAAGGATCTTCCTTTGATCTTGTTCTCGAAGCCCTCTTCTTCCGCCGCGCAAGTCATGAAAGCATCGACTATGACTTTTTCCAAGAGCTTGAGCGGGCCAACAAGGGCCTGGTGATCCCGCTCCACCTGGGCCATTCCATGCGCAAGTACCCGGTCCTGGGAACGACGCTGGAATACTACGAGCGCCGAGGCTTGCGACCCGCGCTTGGGCACCTGCCCCAGCTCACGGGTGACGTGGTCCTGGGCTCTGCCGTGGCCGAAGCTCTCGCCGCCAGCCCCGGTGATGTGATTTTCTCCGATCCTCCCAAGCTCTATGACCTGACCAAGCCAGCGGCCATGCGCCTCCTGGTGGTGGGCATTCTGGCACCCCGGGACACTGCGGACGACGGAGCGGTGTTCACTGCGGTGCAAACCTGCTGGGCCTTGGACGGCCACTATCATGGTCACGCGGACGCAAAAGCCCTGGCTGAAACCAAACCCGAATGGGTGATCAGCGAGGCCCCTGGTCGCACGGCGCTTTCCGGCGCCTTGATCGAGGACAACACTTTTAGCGCAGAGGGGTCCGAGAACTTTCACCTGCACGGTGAGCGGGGCAAGCTCCCCTTGAGCTCGGTCCTCATTTTCCCCACCAACGCCGAGAGCCGTACGATTCTCAAGGGCCGCATCAACAGTCACAAGGGCAGGTTCGGCGCCACCCAGGCGGTCTCCCCCAGTGCCGTGCTGGACGACCTGTTGGGGATCGTCTTCAAAATCAAGCATCTACTTGACCGACTGGGATTTCTGCTCAGCGCGGCGACCCTCGGGCTGGTTGCATTGGTAGCCGCACTTTCCCTGCGCCTACGCCAGCGGGAAATGCAAACCATGGATGCCCTCGGCGCACCGGCCGGTTTCAAGCTGCGCCTGGTGGGTTTAGAGTTGGGCTTGATCTTTGCCAGCGCCGTACTGCTGGCCACCGGTATCTCATTCTGGTTAGCCCACGTATTACCCGACTTGGTAACGCTCCTATGAAATCCATCTTGCCTTTCGTTGCCCTCGCTTGGCTTGCTTCCTGCGGCGAGTCATCCGGCCCGGGTTCCCACGGACTGAACCCAGAAGTGCGCACCGCATCTTGGCCCGTGACGAGCCTGGCCCAAGCCCTCGTGCCCGAGTCCATCGCCGTTCACTGCAGCCTTCCAGCAGGTGCCGATCCAATCACCTGGCAGCCAAGTCGGGAAGAGATTGCTGTCTTCCAAAGGGCCGAACAAATCGTGCTCAACGGCGCAGGCCTAGAGGGTTGGACCGCCGGGATAAGCCTGCCTAGCTCCCGGGTGATTGACACTTCGCGCACGCTCACATCCGTGTTGATTGTTCGAGAAGAGGATCTGCACAGCCACGGCCCTCGGGGCACACATACCCATGCGGGCATTGATCCACATACGTTTTTGGATCCGCACCAACTGAAAGCCATGGCGGGCGCCATAAGGGATGGTTTTCAGCGAACGTGGCCTTCGGAAGCAGCCGGGATTGAAGAGCGCTTTGCCCGTTTGGCCCTTGAAATCGATGCCTGGGACAAGGAACTGGTGCTGCTCACGGATCTACTCGAGGGCAAGACCCTGCTGGCCTCCCACCCCGCCTATGACTACCTGGCCCGACGCTATGGCTGGAGTTTGATTTCCTTTGATCTGGACCCTGAAACGGCCCTGACCGAGGAGCAAATCACCGCTCTCTCCCTGGCTATCCAAGAGACCCAGCCCTGCGCACTGCTCTGGGAAAGCGCGCCAGATTCCAACACGGCGGCCATGATCCTGACCCGCTTGAAACTGCCCTCGGTGGTCTGGGACCCCGCTGAATCCCCGCCCAACGAGCCCCCGGGGGACTTCATCCAACGGCAAGAGGCAAATGCCGCGCGCCTTGCGTCCCTGCTGCGTTAGGCTGCTCCCATGGCCGCTTCCAGCAGCACAATTTTCGATTCGATTTTGGCGGGGGATATCCCCTGCGAGCGCATCTTTGAGGACGAGCATGTGCTCGCCTTTCTCGACATTCAGCCCCTTTCCCGCGGGCATGTCTTGCTGATCCCCAAGCAGCGGGCGGCAAAACTGCACGAGTTGGACGAGGCCCACGCCGCCGCCCTCGGTCGCGCCCTGCCCCGCCTTGCCCGGGCGGTCATGCAGGTCAGCGGATGCGAGGATTACAATGTGCTGCAAAACAACGGCGCTCCCGCACACCAAGCGGTGATGCACGTGCACTTTCACATCATTCCCAAGTGCGCGCACAAGGGACTTGAGCTGATCTGGAATACAGAGAACCTCAAGGACGGTCCCGAGCTAGGCAGCGCGATCCGTGCTGCCCTGGCCTAGCCCCTCAACTCCAACCACGCCCGTAACCCCATCGGCCCACGCATCATGACAAACACCCCTGACAATCAAGACCTCCTCGTCCACGGCGGACAACTGCTCACCCCCACTGGCCTTGAGACCACCGATGTGCTGATCATCGATGGTTTGGTGTCGAAGATTGCTCCCGGCCAAAGCCCTCCCGAGGGTTGCGGCACCATCGACGCCTCGGGCCAATTGGTTTTTCCTGGCCTGATCGATCCCCAGGTGCACTTCCGCGAACCTGGAGGCGAGAAGAAAGAAGACTTGGCAAGTGGGTCCGCCGCTGCTATCGCCGGGGGCATCACCGCCTTTTGCGAGATGCCCAACACCAACCCCGCCACTACGAACCCTGCGGCCCTCGCGGACAAGTTTGCCCGGGCCAAGGGACGCTCCCGGGCGGACTATGCCTTTTTCCTAGGAGCCAGCCCGGAAAACGCAGATCAACTGGGTGAGTGGGAAGGGGTTCCTGGTTGCTCAGGAGTCAAAGTCTTCATGGGCTCTTCCACGGGTAACTTATTGGTGGAAGACGATGCGACCTTGGAACGGGTCCTACGCTCAGGAACGCGGCGGGTTACTGTGCACTCAGAGGACAACCCGCGCCTTTCGGAACGCTACGCCGCCCTGACCCAAAAACACCCCACCGGTGCCGCGATCGCCCTTCACTCGGATGTGCGTGATATAGAAACCGCCATGCGCTCCTCCCGCAGGCTCTTGACCCTGGCGGAAAAAACCCACCGCCCGGTTCACCTCCTGCATGTGTCCACTGAAGAGGAACTGGATCTGGTGCGGGAACGAGACCTGGGAGACCTGGTCACGGTGGAAGCAACGCCCAACCACCTGTTCTTGACCGCGCCGGAATGCTACATGGAACACGGGACCTGGGCCCAGATGAACCCGCCCGTGCGTGAAGCTCGGCATCGTGACGCCCTGCGCCTCGCTTTGGTGGAAGGTCCGGTCACCTGCATCGGCTCAGATCACGCGCCCCACACGGCAGAGGAAAAGGCGCGCTCATTCCCGGGCGCCCCCAGCGGGATCCCCGGTGTGCAGACAACCCTGGCCCTGCTCTTAACCGCCGTGCGTGACGGGTGGTTGCGCTACGAAGACATCCTGCGCTTGAGTGTGCAAGGTCCGATCAAGGTCTATGGCATCGAACGCCGAGGCCCCTTGACTGCGGGTATCGAGGGCAACCTGGTCCTGATCAATCCCGACCTGGAAGGCCCCCTGCGTGCGGACTGGCTCCTCTCACGCTCCCCCTGCAACCCCTTCATTGGACGCGAGTTGGCCGGCATGCCCACGGTCGCCGTGTTGCGCGGACAAGTGGTCATGCGCGGAGGCATCCCCGTTGGCCCGGCTCGGGGTAAGCCCCTCTCGTTTGCCTAAGAGCGTTCACTCCTCGCCGAGAGCCGCGTCCAAGAGCTCCTCAAATCGATCGCGGTTGGCGCTGCCCTCCTGACGGTCCACCACTTGACCATGCTTGTCGATGGCCAAGGTCATGGGGATGACACCCGAAAGGCCAAAGAGCTCGTTGATGGAGTCGTAGTCGTCCTCGTCATAGAGCAGGACGTCGAGGTCGAAATTCTTCTTGGCCAAGAAACGCGCCATGGTCTTGGGCAGACCTTCAAAATCGGCTCCAGGCACCATCATGTCGTAGCTCAGACCAATCACATCAGCGCCAGCGGCGCGGGCTCGGGGAGCGACTTCCAGTAGCTCGGGCAATTCCGCCACGCAGGGGCCTCACCAGATGGCCCAGAAATTGAGCAGGTAAGGCCTACCCTTATGCCCGGCCATGAAGGTCTCAAAGCCAGCGAAGTCCACCACCTGCACCATTGGAGTGCGGGAGACGGGCTCGCTGGGCTGCTCTTCCCCACAGGCGAGAGGGAGAAACAAACAGGCTGCCGCGCACAGGGTGCGCTTGAAGGAAATCAGCATCGGGGATTTGAAGAGGAGCCACACGGGCTCCAAAGCTAGCGCTTGATGCGTCAGCCGTAGGGCTTGGTGTTGGTCACTTCGGGCTGCTTATCCGCCAGGAGCGCCTTAGCTGTATCGACCAGGTAGTTGGTGGCCTCCTTGCCCTTACGACCACGGGGATCGTTGTCCAATGCGCCGGAATACCTCAGCTTGCCCTTCTTATCAAAAACAAAGCAATGGGGAGTCGAGCGTGCAGCGAAGAGACTACTGACCTTGTTGCCGTGATCGACCAGCATCAGGTGATTGAGCTTTTCGGCCTTCACCTTCTTGCGCAGATCGCCATAGAGCTTCTTGTAGTCCGCGCCCTCCTTAGGTTCTTCACCGAGCTCGGGCTGGTTGGAACAGATGCCCACAATGACCACATCCTTGGAATCCTTATAGAGCTTCTCCATGTCCCTAAAAACCGGATTGGCATGGCGTTCCGCTGGGCAGCGGTGGGACCAGAAATGGACGATGACCACCTTGCCGCGCAGATCATCGAAGGAGTGACTCTTGCCATCAAAGTCAGGCAGGGCCAGCTTCTTGGGCAGCACGGATCCGAGCTTGAGGGTCTTGTCCTTTTTCTTGGGCGCGTCCTTCGGCGCGTCCTTGGGCTCTTGGACTTTGGACTGGGTTTCAGCCGCAGCGTCCCCCGGCAAAAGGAAAGCGATCGCGGGGAGGGTCAGGCCGCCGGCGAAGGCGAGGGGGAGGATCCACTTGGTATTGATCATCGGGCTATTTTCAGAAGGGTTGGCATGGGCAATGAACACAAATCAGCATCGGCCATAGGGCTCTAGCCTATGCCCAGAATCGACTCCCTGTCCGGTCAAGGGCGAAGAATCAGCCCCCCGGACATGATTTAGCCCCAGGGCCCCCCTTTAGGCCCCCCCTTAGACCCTGACAAAGAGGGACTCTGCAATCTGGACTGCATTCCAAGCGGCGCCCTTCAGCAGGTTGTCCGTCACGATCCACAGCTGGAACCGCTTGCGAGAACCGCTCACTCCACGCACACGCCCCACATGCACGTCCAAGTCCCCAGCTGTTCCCGCCTGTGTTGGCTGGTCCTCGCCCTCAGCCAAACAGATTCCAGGAGCAGAACGCAGAATGTCCAAGACCTGAGCCAAGGAGGCCTCTTCCCTAGTCTCAATCCAAACGCTCTCCCCATGACCGCGCCTCACAGGCACGCGCACGCAAGTCACATCCAGAGAGATCTCTGTCCCTAATATACGAGAGCTCTCGGTCATCATCTTGCGTTCCTCTTCACTGTGACCAGCCTCGTCCAGGGCGCCAATTTGTGGCAGCACATCGAGAACGCTGGCGGGAAGGTCGCGGGTCTCCCCGGCCATGGCCCGCCGAGTCCCGTCCTCAAAGGCAGCCAACGCATCCGTACCGGCCCCCGAAAGACTTTGATAAGTGGAGACCACAACTTGAGCCAGCCCGAACTCCCGCAGAAGCGGCGCCAAGACCACTACGAGTTGAATCGTGGAGCAATTGGGATTGGCGATGATCCCCCCCTGCCCCAATTCCATGCTGTCCAATTCGTGAGCGTTGACCTCCGGTACAACCAAAGGACAGCCCGGATCCTCGCGGTAGGCACTTGTGTTGTCGATGGCCAAGACTCCGGCTGAAGCGACCTCGGGCAACCATTTCAAACTCACCGGCCCCCCTGCGCTGGAGAGCAACAAGTCGAGCCCACGAAAGGCCTGCCCACTGGCCTCAAGGTAAACGCCCCGCTGCCCCTCCACTTCCCAAGGCTGCCCCGCGTGCTTCGCGGAAGCAATCAAGCGCAACTCTCCAAGCGGCCACCGGCGTTGCATCACAAGACGCAGCATCTGTTGCCCCACCAAACCGCTGGCACCGAGAATGCCCAGCTTGATGGGTTCAGCGCGGGAGGAAAGATTCATGGGCTCAGTATCGCCTCTTTCCCCTTCGGAGGGAAGTCATCCTATGCCACGGCTATCGCCGCAGCACCATCCCATGCACCGGCAGTCCCATGTTCTGGAATTTGCGCTGAAAGTTGGTCGTGATCTCTTCATCCGCGGGCCAGGGGACGCCATTTCGGCCGATGTCCTCGACTTGGGCCACGATTTCGAAAGGCTGGTCCATGATGGCTGCTTCCAGTTGACGGAGGTTCAAGAGCGAGTCCGTCTTGAGGCGCATCTCCGAGCCAGGCTTGAGGGTCCGGGCGGCCCACTCCGCAAAGAACGGGCACAAGAGGCGGTTGCGCTGGTGCTTTTCCTTGGGCCATGGGTCAGGGTGATTGAGATAGATACCGGAAAGTTCACCGGCGGCAAAGACCTCATCCAACCACCACGCGTCATAGCGCGTGATACGTGCGTTGTCCTCGACTCCAAAAGCGCGGATTTTCTTGGCCGCGGTCACGATACGCTTATAGCGAATTTCGACTCCGAGCACATTCCACTCAGGATGAACCTGGGCAATGCCAGCCAGGAAAAAACCATTGCCTGAGCCAATTTCGAGATGTACAGGTTGCTCCTGGGCAAAGACCTGTCCCCACCGGCCGCAAGCATTGGCGGCTTCCCGGGAGAGCACCACGGGGGATCCGAACTCCTCATACCTCCGCAAGTACGGATTGAATTCAGGGTTCGACACGGGGTCCGTGCAGCGCACCCGAAAGGGTCGTGAATGTCGGCCGAGTTGGGTCATCAGCGCGCACGCTAACCTATCAATGGTTCGGTGATCAAGTCGTGCAGGGCCTGCTCAACTGTACGGGGAACAGCAGCACGAGGAGGGAGAACAGCCCGAACACCTCAAAGGTCGCCCGGGTCATCCACACAAATACGCCACTACCGCCCTCGGCCACGACGCGGCCCGCCACCCCGTCGACGGGAGGAACCGCGGTCCACCCCTGCGCCAAAGGAATTGCCTGCGTCATCCGTGCGATGCTCAGAGGTTCGCCCACCGGACGAATGGCCCGCTCCGGATCCGCCGAAGCGCATGCCGGATGATTTCTTACCGGCGGAAGTCTCGTTGTTCGGTGAAAGCCTTCTGGAAGGGCTATTAGAAGGGCTATTGCCAAAGCTCTTGGAAGGACTCTTGGACGGTCTTTCCCGGCGGCTTGAGGCCGGGCGTTCCGATTGGTAGACGTTGGGAGTTCCCCGGGACAGGGCAATCTGCCGCCGACCCTGGAGCGCCGCCTCGCGGCCGCCGCTCATCATGTCGCGCACCTTGACGCGCGGAATGGTCATGTTGATCTTGCGCTCGATGGCCTTGACACCGCTCATGTCATCGCGGGTCACAAACGTGCAAGCCTTGCCGCTCTGCTCCGAGCGACCGGTGCGTCCGATGCGGTGGGTGTAGGCGTCGGGAGTTCCCGGCAGATCGAAGTTAATCACGTGACTGACGTTGGCCACATCGATGCCACGGGCGGCGATGTCGGTGGCCACGAGCACGTCGTAGGCGCCGTTCCGAAAGCCCTCCATTGCCCGCTGGCGAGCACCTTGGCTCATGTTGCCCTGCAACGCAATCGCCCGGTGACCGGCCTTTACCAAGTCCTGCGCCAAACGCTTGGCCCGGTGCTTGGTGCGCAGGAAGACAATCGCTGAGTTAAAGTCGTCGCCTGCCAAGATGTGCTTGAGCAAGGTGAACTTGCGCGGCTGATCCACCGGATAGAGCGCATGCTCGATGGTGTCCGCGGGCTTGGAATGGTCCAGCTCCACAGTGACCGGGTTCAGCAGGAGGTTCTCGGTGAGCCGAAGGATTTCCTTGGGCATGGTCGCCGAGAACAGCAGGTTTTGGCGCCGACGGGGCACGAGCTTCACGATACGGCGCACATCAGGCAAGAACCCCATGTCGAGCATGTGGTCTGCTTCGTCCAGCACGAGCATTTCCACGCTGCCCAGCTTAGCGCTGCCCCCATTGGCTAGATCGAGCAAGCGCCCGGGACAAGCCACAAGGATGTCGGGACTCTTACGTAACTCACGAATCTGAGGCCCAGCCCCCACGCCGCCAAAAACGGTCATGGCGCGCACGTTGGTGTACTTGGCAAGCAGCTCGATCTCCGCGTGGATCTGCACGACCAACTCGCGGGTGGGTGCAACGATCAAGACCCGCGGCCCATTGCCGCCCCGAGCTTTGTTCTTCAGCAGGTGCTCCAATATAGGTAGAGCAAAAGCGGCGGTCTTGCCGGTTCCTGTGGCCGCCAGACCGAGCACATCACGGCCCAGCATGACAGCGGGAATGCCCTTGGCCTGGATAGGCCGGGGCTCGGTGAAGCCCATATCGGAAAGGGCACGGGTGAGATTTTTATCGAGTCCAAAGCTCGCAAATGAGCTCTTGGACTGCGCCTTTGAGGACGAAGTCATTTGAATAGAATGGGTTGTTGGTTTGCGGTGCGCCCCGCTGCCCGCGGTGTCGCACCCAACCCATCCAGCAATCAAAGGGTCGCGGTCGAAATCAAGGCGCGTTCCGTTTGGTTGCTCGTTTGAAGAGCTCCCCCATCGAAATCTGCTGTGCGCCTGGACTGCGATTGAATTCGCAGCCTCTTAGAGGGGCGGAGTCTAGCAGTAAGGGCACAATAAAAGTGGCTCCAATTCCAAAGAGCCTCAAAATCGCCCTGGGAGGCCCCTACAGGCCCCTAAACATCCTATACACGCGACCTGAGGCGCTAGCGGATCTGTTGAGTAGGGGGCGCGACACCACCCGATTTACATCTGCTTGATCGAAGAATCAGCCTAAGTCGACCGTCCATGCAACCCGCTTGGACTAGCTAGGTTGCTGACCAATTGACCCAGTCGATAAGCCAGTCAGCTCATCTGGGCCAAGGTGCCGGTAACCCTCTCCTCAACACTCTGCCCTTCGGGGCTGAGCGAGGCCACACATCGAATCTGCGGATGTCACGCGGATCGCAACGTCCTAGGTTATCGTATTCGGGCCATGAAAATCCTCCTGCCTCTCCTGATCACGATGTCCCTCGCGTTTGCCACATCCTGCTCCGTCGACGACCCCTCGAGCGCCATGGTCCCGATGCCTGAACGCACCGGATTCAAGCCTTCGGGGCCGTTTTCCGGTTTCACGCTCTTCGCCCCACTCGACTCGAAGCGCGTCTACCTCGTGGACATGGCGGGCGAGGAGGTCCACCACTGGGACACCCCGCTCAAACCCGGCGACTCCTGCTACCTGACCGAAAAGGGGACCCTGCTGGCCTGTCAGCGATACAGCGATGACCCCTATTTCCAAGACGCGGGCGGCCACGGCGGACAGATCCTCGAGCTCGCCCACGACGGTGAGATCCTCTGGAAGTTCGATTGGAACGGAGAGTCGGGGACTCAACACCACGACCTCGAGCTGCTGCCCAACGGGAATCTGCTCTTCGTGAACTGGGAGCGCAAGACCCGCGACGTCGCCATCGCCGCGGGGCGCGACCCCGAGCTGCTGGAAGGTGACGAGTGGTGGGCAGGCGCGGTCTACGAGGTGCGCCCGACGCCGCCGGAGGGCGGCGAAATCGTATGGCGCTGGAGCGCCATGGACCACGTGATCCAGAATCACGACCCCGACCTGAAGGGCTTCGTTGAGGACCCCGCTGCGCACCCGGAGAAGATCGACATCAACGGGGACCGAGACCCTGACCCACCCAGCGAGGAGGAGCAGAATGAGATCGACGAGCAGCTGGCCGCCATGGGCTACGCCGGCGGCGACGGTCATGCAGATGAGCCCGATGAGCCCGATGAGCCCGAGGAGCCCGACGGCGAAGCGGACGCACAGCAGACGGATGAGGAAGACGAGGAGGTGGATCCTGCCGACGAGGCCCGCAAGAAGCGCGTCAAGGACGCCGACTGGATGCACACGAATGCCGTGGCATACAACGCTGACCTCGACCAGATCGCCATCAGCGTCCGCCGCTTCGACGAGATCTGGATCATCGACCACTCCATCTCTCGAGAGGAGGCACGCGGGCCCAAGGGAGACCTGATGTATCGATGGGGCAATCCCTTTGCCTACTCGATGGGTGAGCACGCGGACCGCCCGCTCCTCGGACAGCACAACGTCCAGTGGATCCCCGAGGGTTACCTCGGCGCGGGGAACCTGATCGTCTTCAACAACGGGAACCGCGAGCGCAAGTGGTCCACGATCGTCGAGTGGTGGGCGCCGCGGGACGTGAATGGCCGCTACCCGCTCAAGGAGGGCTGGCCGTTCGGTCCCGAGGAGCCTCAGTGGGTCTACGAGGCCACCGAGCCGGAAACCTTCTATTCGCCCTTCATCTCCGGCGTGCAGCGGGGCCCCAGGGCGTGTCTTCGAAGTCTCACCTAACGGCGAGCTGGTCTGGGATTGGCGGAGCCCCTTCGCCGCTGAGGGAGAACGGGATAAGGGTCTCGAGGATTGGCCAACGGCCATGTTCCGAGCCCTCCGTTACGGACCGGACTCTCCGGCTATCGTGGCCCTACGCAATAAGGGCGCTGCGATACCCGACGACCCGGGGACAGGCCCTCCCACGAACCAGCACGTGCCTCCTCCGAAAGACGACGAGTAAGGACACCCAGGAAGACGGTCGGGGCGACAATACGGAACGTTGGGTCCACAAGAATGACGGCCAGCCCCACGAGGTTGCCCCCCCGTCCTCAACATCCTCACAGTCGTCGGCTGATCCCGCCGATTGCCCTAGACAAGGCTGAGTGATTACTTGCCATGGCGGCTGATGGTGGCCTCCCAAACCACCGGGAACAGCTCACCGGCCACTAGTTCCCCTTGGGAAAGGTGAGGCGCCCCGCGCAAGAGTGGCTCAGAATCATCCGCCACCCTTGTCTCAGCGCACATGTAATTGAAAGCCAGGGCCCGCCGCGGCCCCTTTGAACCATTGGGACCGGAGCCATGCAAAGTATGACTGTGATGAATCGTTGCTGAACCCGCTGGCACCGGCACCGGGCGGGGTAAAAATTCCTGGCCCGCAAGAAGACCCTCCCTGATCGTCTCCAAAGGCTGATCAAACCCCACCGGGGGCAGCAGCCCCCACTCCTGACTGCCCGGCACAAACTGCAGGCAACCACTTTCTTCGTCCGCATTGTCGAGCAGGATGTTGATGGTCACATGTCGCGCCGGTGCCGTGCGCGTCCAATAGGAATAGTCTTGATGCCAAGGCACGACTCCAGGATGTCCCGCCGGCTTATAAAAGACCTGGTCATGCCAAAAGCGCAAACGCTGGACCTCCAACAGTTGCGCAGCGGCCTCGGTCAGGCGTGGGTCAAAGACAAGCTCCCGCAGTCTCTTGTCCACCCGCCAGCCTCCCAGGAAATGACAGACCACCTCTTCGGGGCGCTCCATGTGAGCAGCCTCCACCTCATACAACTCGGACTCGATAGAATCGAGATTCTGGAACAGGTAATCCACCCTGTCACGCAAATCCAGAACCTCCTCCATTTCCAGAATCGGCACGGGTCCCAAGAATCCATCCCGCTGGAAGTCTGCAACCTGCCCAGGTGAGAAGGGCGCGGAATGATGGTCTTTCCCCATGGGAACGAGGGTACCGGAGTGATGCCCCCGACCCTCAGAAATCTTCACTGGGAATTCTTCGTGGCAGACACACGCCACCTAGCCAGGCCATAAGCAAAGAGGCAAACAAAGCCTGCCGGGATCCATCCAAAGATCAACATGCCAACCATCGGGCCTCCATCGCTGAATGCTTCGGGGGGTGGGTCAGGCGACTGCTGCCAGGCAGAGAAGCCTTTTGCCACTCCGACGACCAACCCATACCAGATCACCAGTATTCCGACAACGAAGGCCAACAAGCGGACCATCCATTTCTTATGAAACGCGCCCCACACCACAAGCCCGACTCCGATAATAAGACCCGACAGGAGGTAAGTGAGGAGTTCTTGGTTGTATGGGTCCATGGTTGTCCTGCTCTGCTCATGGCCCGCGTGACCTGAGAGGAAATGATAGATGGAGTCAGGAACGGGATCAAAGAAAAGAAGGCAATGCGGCTCATCTGTTGAAGCGGATGAATCCCACGTCAAGCCTCTTGAAGAACAGAATCAGCCCTCTGCGCGACTTGCGGCAAGCGAGCAGCGCTCTCTCAGTTCCGTCAAATGCCGAGTGTATTGCTCATCCCTCGCCAGGTTGTGCTCCTCGCGGGGATCGCTTCGAAGGTCGTAGAGCTCCTCGTACTCTGGATGGTCAAGATAACGGATGTACTTCCAGTCCCGTGAGCGCAGGCCCTCAGTGCGAGGAATACGCTTGAATTCCCAGAGGTGTTCGCTGAAGACTTCTTCGCGCCATGCGCTGCTCGCATCATCGAGAAGAGCACAAAGAGACTGACCCTGCATTGCAGCCGGCACCTTGACCCCGGCCAACTCCAGGAGCGTCGGCGCGATGTCCACGTTCAAGGCAAACGCGTCAATCAAGTCCCCCCGCTTCTCTGCCTTGCGCCTCGGATCACTGATGATCAGTGGCACGCGAATCGAACGGTCGTGCATGGTCCACTTGCCCGCATACCCGCGCTCGCCGAGGAAATAGCCATTGTCTCCGATCAGCATGATCACGGTATCTTCGCCCAAGCCCAGTTCATCCAGCGTGCTGATCAAGCGCCCGATGGCCTGGTCTACGCCACTTAACATGCGGTAATAGCCCTTGACCATGCGCGTATGCTTCTCCGGAGTATCAAAGCGCCATTTCCAGCGTTCACGATTGAGGCCGCTACGAAGAAATTCGGGGAGCGCCTGGAAAAACTCCGGGTCAGCTGTGGCCGGGGGAGGAATCACATCCTCGCGATAGAGCTCATCGCAACTAGAAGGCCAGACAAACTGATCGGGGTTGTTGTCTTCAGCATGAGGAGCTTGAAATGAAAGGGACAAGCAGAACGGCCGGTCATCCCGTGAACGCAAGAAATCAATTGCATGATCCGCGTTGATCTCCGTCAGGTGCCGAGGGGGCACTGCGGCAACACCTTCCTGGGCACTTTTCGGGCGACTCCTGATATAGGGATAAGTCCCAGGAGCGTCCTCATCAAACATCTCCTTGCGACCCTTCTGACTCACCTTCACCCCAAACTTGCCCACAAAGCCCACTCGATACCCGGCCTGACGTAAGAGGGTCGGGTAGCTCTGCTGCACGATGTCATCGGCCAAAGCGGGCTGACCAAAGGTATAGCCATGCGAGCGCTCGTATCTGCCGCTGAATAAGCTAGCCCTGCTCGCTGCGCAAATCGGAGTAGTGACAAACGCGTGGGTGAATCGAGTGCCTCGTTCTGCCAAAGCATCCATGTTCGGAGTACTCAAGATGGGGTGGCCTGCGCACCCCATGGCATCGAACGGGTGATCGTCCGTAACGAGCAGGATCAAGTTCGGGCGTTCCCCCACAGTCACGCTACCACGCTCGCCGTCGGCGGCGGAACTGATTGCCAAGGTCCACGACAAAAGGAGCAGTACCAAAGAGATCTTCATCTTTCTGATCATAGGGTAATGGCCTGCGATCTGCCCCTTCCCGCGTATTGAGCCCAAGACAACCGGGTGCCAGGCGTAAACCTAGTCCATGTACCAGTTGCCCACTTCCCAGGGATCCGCCCGAAGGAAGAACATCGCCGCCCCCCAGCAGAGGACGAAGCATCCCAAGGCAACGAACCCAACCCGAATCTTGCTCCAAACTGAATCCGCCTGTCGGGTAGCTACAGTGGGAATCAAGCCACACCCAAGCACAAACGCCCCAGGCGCGCAGTTAAGGAAGCCCATAGCGGCAATGTATGGGATGTCCACCAGAAGACTTATGTACTTGGGATCGTCCAAACTGGGACGAGGCGTGTGCCCAAGAACAGCCCAAGCCGTAAACCAGGTCAGATAGAGCGATGCGACAATACCAGCCGGATAGAGGAACAGACCCACCGCCAGAACCTTGACGAACCGGCTGAAAGTGTCAAGAACACCTGTCACTTTGGGCATGTTCTGGGTGGGTGCGGCTCGGCTCATCTTGGCCAAAAGGGTAGCACAAGCTCGGTTCCCCTACCCTAAATCCGCCTTGGTAGGAGACGGAATCCCTAGGCAGGTTTCATGGAATTAGGTTTCCCACGCTAAGGTAGGAATCCACCCCTTACTACCGAGCCCGAATATGATCAAGACAACCTGGTTAACAAGTGCACTGACTCCATTCCTTGCTGCTGCGACAGTCGCAGCCTTGTGTGGGCAACCCATTCCACAGGACGCTCCGCAGCCGACCGTCATCACCCCTGGTTTGGGAACCGCTCCCCCATCGGACGCCACGGTTCTCTTCAACGGAACCGACTTGAGCAACTGGTCCAAGCCCGGCGGTGATGCCGCCGGTTGGAAAGTGCAAGAAGGCGTGATGCTCGCCGTGAATGGACAAGGTCCGGTGATCAGCAAGCAGGAATTCGGAGACATGCAACTTCACCTAGAATTCGCCACGCCCTCGACTCCCCAAGGGGCAGGTCAAGGCCGTGGCAATAGTGGTGTCTACCTGCAAGCGCGATACGAAGTTCAAATCCTCGACTCCTTCGAAAGCGAGACCTACCCCAATGGGCAATGCGGTGCAATCTATGGTCAGCATCCACCCCTTCGGAATGCATGCCGCAAGCCAGGCGAGTGGCAAAGCTATGACATTATCTTCCACGGCGCGCGCTTTGATGAAAGCGCAAACAAGACCAATGAGGCAACCCTGACCGTTTTCCACAACGGGGTACTCATCCAAGATCACGCAACGGTCAGCGGCACCACAGCCTCTGCCATGCAAGCTGAAGGCGCCACCCGGGGACCTCTCTATCTTCAAGATCACGGGAATCCGGTGCGCTACAGAAACATCTGGATACGAGAACTTTAGGAGCCCGGACCCAATCGAACCCCAATGCGTCAATCCATCCCCTCTCTAGTCCTGCCTCTTGCAGCCCTGTTGCTTTTGAATAGCGACTCTTGGGCCGCACAAGACCTTGAATCCCAACTGACCGGAGTCTCTTCAGCAGACTTAGCAGAGGAAGCGAGACGCTTCGGTGACGCAGAGCGGGGAGCGGTAGCCTTCTACCAGCGAGAACTCGCGTGCACGCGCTGCCACATTCCTGATGAGGCCGCAAACCAACTGGGTCCAGACCTAACTGCTCTTACCGGTGACGTCACCGACGAGCAACTGATTGAATCCATCCTCCATCCCTCGAAGGTCATTCGAAAAGGGTACGAAGTCGTCCTGCTTGAGTCGGATGGGGAATGGATCACGGGCCTGCTGGTGTCCGAAGATGCCCAGTCAGTGGTGATCCGTGACTCCTCACGCAACTACAAAGAGGTCCGCTTCCACCGGGAGGAGTTCGATTCTTACGGCCAGAGCCCACTTTCCCTGATGCCTTCTGGGCTCGTCAATACCCTGGCGAGCAAACAGCAGTTCTTGGACCTGGTTCGATACCTGATCGAATTGCGCGACGGGGGCAGCGCCCGCGCGCACGAACTGGAGCCAGACCCGGCCCTCTATGCCCAACGAGCCCTGCCTGACTATGAAAGCCACATCGATCACGCTGGCTTCATTGGTGATTTCGATCAGGGGGCATTTCAGCGCGGTGAAGAGATCTACAACAGCTCTTGCGTCAATTGCCACGGCACCCGAGACCGAGAGGGATCTCTCCCGACCTCCCTCAAATTTGCCTCCCAGCCTTTCAAGAGCGGTTCTGACCCCTTCGCCTTGTACCGCACACTGACCGAAGGCTTTGGGATGATGGTCGCCCAAACCCAAATGGTGCCTTCAGAGAAGTACGACGTCATTCACTACATCCGCCAAGAGTACCTGCGGGAGCACAACCCCTCCCAGTACTTCGAAGTGGACCAAGGCTACCTCTCGCTCCTTCCCGAGGGATCGTCCCGGGGTCCTCAACCACCAGATCGGTCTGAGTGGCTCCGGATGGACTACGGACCGAACCAAGTCATGACCATGGAGATCGGCCGTGACGGGGAGAACTTTGCCTACAAGGGCAATGCGATGCGCCTCGATGCGGGACCAGGGGGCGTGGCCCAAGGGCGCTATTGGATGGTCTTTGATTTCGACACCCTGCGCGTGGCAGCGGCCTGGAGCGGTGAAGAATTCATCGACTGGAACAGCATTCACTTCAATGGGAATCATGGGATCCACCCACGGCTTGCTGGCGACCTGCATCTCACCAATCCAACCGGTCCCGGTTGGGGCCGCCCCAGCGATGGGAGCTTCGAAGACACACGCTTGGTCGGACGCGATGGCCGCCGTTACGGCCCCCTCGCCCGGGACTGGGCCCAGTATCGAGGCATGTACTACCACGGCCCCGATACCATCATCGAGTACACCGTAGGCAAGGCACGGATTCTGGAACTGCCGGGAGTCATCCCCAGCAACGAGCAACCGGTTTTCACGCGCACCTTCAATGTGGGTGCCCGCGATCAGCCCCTCATCCTTCAAGTCGCCCATAGGAATGACCCACTCGCCAGCCTGGACACAAGAGGCCTCACAGCCTGGTTCGGCCAACTGGCTCTGAACCCAGGCCTTCCGACCAACACAGGGGCTCCAACAAAAACTCTTCGCTTCGAAGGGGCGACCTACCTGGAACTCAAAGACTCCACCGGCCTCAACCTGGGCACGGGGGACTTCACCATGATGGCGCGCATCAAGACCGATCAAGGGGGCACGATCGTGGCCCAGACCGCCAACCAATCCGAGTGGGTTCCTGACGGTCTGACCTGGTTCGTGCAAGATGGCCACCTGACCCTGGATATCGGCTGGGTCGGTGCCTTTAGGGGAAGCCAACCTGTCGCGGATGACCAGTGGCACGATGTTGCTGTCAGCTACCGGAAGGACTCGGGAGAAATTCAGTTCTTCGTGGACGGAGAACCGGACCCGCTTCTCGGGCACCTGCAGCGCAAGGAGGATCTGGATGACCCGGTGATGCGTATCGGCTACACGGCAGCTAATTTCCCAGAGCCGACCTTCTTCGAGGGCCAGCTTTCAAAAGTCCTCTTTTTCAATTCCGCCCTCAACGGAAAACAAGTCCAAGACTGGGAGGCCGCTGGCACTCCACCAAGTGGACACTGGGACCTGGGCTCGAGCATCGATGGAACAGTCCAGGACAAAGCGAAAGACGGACATCCCCTCTCTGTCCTAGAGGGTTCCAGCACCAACCGTCCCAACGTCCAGGAAGGCATCACAGTCGCAGGTGTCGAAGGACAAGTGAACGGAATGCACTGGGATTCGAGCAACGGCGATCTGCGTTTGCACATTCCTGCGGGTAAGGACGACCGAATGTTCACGCTCTGGTTTGCGAGCAGCCAAGATCTGGACAAGGCAAGGACCATTGCCGATGAGGTGGTGATCGACATTCCCGCCCGGGACCTCACCCCCAAGACCAAAGGTGGGCCCTCGCGCTGGGCACAGGTCTTGACGGCCGAAGCCGTGATAGCCTCGAACGATGGACCCTTCGCGGTCGATATTCTCAAGCGCCCAACCAATAATCCCTGGTCCTGCCGTCTACGGCTCACAGGTTTCGATTTCACAGACAAGGGCGACACCGCCATCGTCAGCACCTGGGATGGAAGCGTTTGGAAGGTGTCGGGACTCAATTCCCTCCCGGAAGAAACCAGTGAGGATGGGGAACAAACCGTTGCAGTCACCTGGCACCGAATCGCCTCTGGCTTGTTTCAGCCCCTTGGAGTGAAGATTCTACGGGGAAAAATCCACGTCACATGTAGGGACCAGATCGTGATCCTGCACGACCTCAACGGTGATGAGGAGATCGACTGGTATGAGTGCTTCAACAATGACCACCAGGTCACGGATCACTTCCATGAATTTGCAATGGGCCTGCAAAGCGACACGGAGGGAAACCTCTTGTACGCCAAGTCAGCACGCCACGCACTTCCCGCCCTCGTACCTCAGCACGGCACATTGTTACGGGTGAGCAAAGACGGGCAACACACCGAAATCGTTGCGAATGGATTCCGCGCTGCAAATGGTGTCTGCATCAACCCAGACGGCACCTTCATCGTCACAGACCAGGAAGGGCATTGGAACCCAAAAAATCGCATCAACTATGTCAAGCCGGGAGGGTTCTATGGAAACATGTACGGCTACCACGATGTGACCGACGAATCTGACGCAGCGATGGATCAGCCCCTGGTCTGGATCACCAATAACTTTGATCGTTCACCGGGTGAACTCCTTTGGGTGGACAGCCCCAAGTGGGGTGCACTCCAGGGGCAACTGCTCAATGTCTCCTACGGAGCCGGCAAAGTATTCGTTGTCCCACACGAAGAGGTGGGCGGTCAGATGCAGGGAGGCATGTGCGCCCTTCCCATCAGTGACTTTCCAACCGGCATCATGCGGGGACGATTCCATCCAGAGGATGGTCAACTCTACCTAGCGGGCATGTTCGCCTGGGCGGGAAACAAACAACAGCCCGGCGGACTCTATCGCCTGCGCTACACGGGTGCTCCCGTGCACCTACCTGTTGACCTCAGTGCGACCCAAACGGGGATCACCCTTGGCTTCAGTGACACCCTTGATCCAGCCGCCGCCAGCTTGACCACCAATTACCACCTGAAGATTTGGGATCTGAAGCGAACAAGGAACTACGGATCGCCCCACCTCAACGAGCAAGACCTGCAAGTCTCCTCCGCCAAGCTGTCCTCCGACGGCCGGACGATCCAACTCGAAGTCCCCGGCATCCAACCTACCTGGTGCATGGAAATCCGCTACGAGCTCCTCACTGCAGATGGCGAGCGCATTGAGGGAACCATCCACAACACGATTCATCAACTGAAATAGATCCGCACGGGACCGAAACACTTTTGCCGGGCCTGGCCATGGCCAGCTCCCCGGAGCCGATAGCCCTGGGTGTGACCTTTGCTGTACGCTCTACAAACTGTCGGATCAAAACCCCACACCCCCACTGAGACCTAGCATGCATCACCTTTTCCTCACCTTGTCGATCCTTTGCGCATGCGCGAGCACCGCATCCGCCCAAGAGGACAACAAGACCCTGCGGGTCTTCATCTTTGCCGGCCAATCCAACATGGTGGGCTCCGACTCCAAGGCTGCGGATGTGCACAAGTTCCCGCCTTTCGATGGGCTGGAACAGTCCCAGGACGATGTGCTGTTCTCTTACTGCATCGGCCGAGAGGACAAGCAGCGCTCCGAAGGCTGGGTCCCCCTCGCCCCCGTCCGGGACGTGATCGGCCCAGAGTTGAGCTTTGCTCGAACGCTCACCAAGAACAGCAAGGCTCCCATTGCCATCATCAAGGTTGCAGCGGGAGGCACACACCTAGGCGGCGATTGGAACCCGGACGAGCCCATCGGCTTCAAGATGTACCCCCTCGCCCTGGATTGGATCCAATCCTCCCTGGCCGCCCTCGACAAGAAGAAGATCCCTTACCGGATCGAAGGCTTCATGTGGCATCAGGGCGAGAACGACATGTTTGAAGAGGGGTACTTGGCCTCCTATGGCCAGAACCTAAAAAACTTCCTGGCATGCTGGCGGCGCGACCTCAAGGCGCCGAACCTGCCCTTCTTCATCGGCGAACTCTGCACCAAGACCGTCTGGGGCATGGACCTGCGCCCTCGCATGCATGCGGTCAGCATCGGCCAAAGGTTCGTTACCGAGTCCGATCCGCTTGCGGACTATGTGCCCACATCCCATGTGGGCGTGGAGGTAGGTGGAGGCGTGGGCCTGCACTATCACTACGGCACTCTGGGGCAGCTCGAACACGGGGTCAACTACGCCGATGCCTACTTGCAGAAGATCGGGCAGCCGCGCAGGGCCGATCGCCCGCTCAAGGCCTGGCCCTACCAGAAAGGCCGCAAGGTAAAACTCTTCGTGCTCGCCGGACACCGCAACATGGAAGGCGAGCGAGCCTTTGTTCAGGAGCTCAAGAAGCTGAGAGGGAAATCCGCGCTGCTCAAGGACAACCATCGAATCGCCTATCGCTACAGCATCGGCGGAGGCTACAAGAAGTCCGACGGATGGGAGCCCCTTGGGCCCGCAGGCTTCTACGACACTTTTGGCCCCGAGCTGAGCTTCGGCGCTGCACTCACCAAAAAAGTCAAGGGCCCCATCGCCATTGCAAAGTTCACCCATAGCGGATCGCAGATCATCGACTGGACTCCCGAAGGCAGCGAAGCTGAAACCCGCAACCTGTACCCGAGTTTCCTGAAATTCATCCAGGACTCCATGCAACAGATCCAAGACCGCGGTCAAGAAGTCGAACTGGCCGGGATCCTCTACCACCTCGGCGAGAACGACATGTCCTGGAGTCCATTCAGGAACGGTGCCTCTGCCCGACTGCAGTCACTGGTGAATCAGAGCCGGGAGGACCTTGGTCTCCCGGAGCTACGCTGGTTTGTCAGCCAGCAGCCGCCGACCGATGACAAACAAGTCAACAAGATCGATGTCACCGCCAAGATCGCCGAGGTCGCGGCCGCTGACCCCTACCTGATCCACATCAAAGCCTTCAGTCTTCCCCCCCAGGAAAAGAAACTGGTTCTGGACACCAAGGGTGTCATCGCACTTGGAGAAGCACTCGCCAAGAGCTGGCTAGAGAATGAGTGAGATGAACTAGAACGCGCTCGGGGGACGGTTTTTGGGAAAGTGCCGTCTCGAAGAAGGGACTTGCGTCAGGATCTACCTGGACCCTGATGGCCGGCCTGAGTACCTGACAGATGATAGGATGATTGCAAGGGAACCAAGGGGCATAGTGTCCCCATTACCCTGCTCTTCGTTACCGCCCCTCCCCCCCCCGCCTCAAAAAGAAGAGGGACCGCAACCGGTTCTCAGGCAAATGAATTGAGTCCTGCGGCGTCTAGGTGAACAATGGGCATCGAATGACGCATACCCGAGGATTCAGGAAGAAGTGGGCCCTTGCCACAATTGCATCAGGTGCATTGTGTCTCGGGGGATGCCTGCATCCGAACTTGGAAGAACACTCGTTCATCGACGATAGTTTTCTATTTGAACACGGAAGCGCCTTGAGCGTGGCGTATCTGGAAGAACACACGCCAGAATTCGCGAAGCAGCTTGAAGAATTACAGCAGTGGGTGGTGCGAATCGAGGTACAGCACTCGGCAAGCGAAGAATCCTACTCTTCAAATCATGGCTCAGGGATTCTGCTAGGAGACCATCAGGTCCTGACCGCCAAGCATGTACTGCACGAGAACGTCACGGGCAAAATATCGACAATTCTCCTGACGCAACCAGATGGGCGGGTGCTTCGCGCCGAGGTGGAACGGCATGGAGCGGAGGACTGGACTCTCCTACGCGTCCTGCAGGCCGAAGGTGCCCCCGTGCTCAAGCACTCCCCCATCGAGCTAGGGAAACCAACCGAGGGAGAGACCGCCATTTTTTTTGGTTATCCCGCCAGGGTTGGCCTGAGCCCAGAGGGCGAGGTGCTGCCCTTTCTCAAGGGCGATGCCCAGACTGGGTCGATGGGGAACGCGCTCTCGCCCATGTTGGTCGTGGGATCCGTACTGAATGCAAAGGCCATGACCCTCGCTCCCCTTGCGGGCTTTCCTCCGGTGGGAGGCATGAGCGGCGGCCCGGTCCTGAACTCCAAGGGACATCTCATCGGTGTCCAGGTGTCCGTATCCAAGACCACCGACAACCTAACGGGGCGCACGCTCTACTACCGCATCAACGCGGTGCCTGCTAGCGCCGTGGAACTCTGATCCTTCAAGCTGGCAGGCTTGAGCCAAATCAGACTCCGCTCAGCAGCTTCGGTTTTCCAAGGGTCTGCCAGTCGAGTAGGCTCAGGGTATGAACCCCAAAGAGATCACGAAGTTTGTGGACCGCGTATGGGATGAGGAAATCGTTCCCAGCCTGATCGAGTACATCCGCATCCCCAACAAATCCCCGGACTTCGACGCAGATTGGAAGGCCAACGGCCACATGGATCGTGCCGCCCAGTGGGTTGGCGATTGGTGCCGCGGGCGGTCGATTCGTGGCCTAGAGGTAGAACTGATTGAACTCGAAGGGCGCACCCCCTTGATCTTCATGGAGATCCCCGGCGATGCGGACTCCACCCTCTTGATGTACGGTCATCTGGACAAGCAACCTGAAATGGAAGGCTGGCGGGAAGGCCACGGTCCCTGGGAGCCCTCCCTGGAAGGGGACAAGCTCTACGGCCGAGGCGGCGCAGATGATGGCTACTCGGCCTATGCTTCCCTGACTGCCATCGAGGCCCTTCAGGCCCAGGGAATTCCCCATCCGCGCATCGTGATTCTGATCGAGGGCTGCGAGGAGAGCGGGAGCTACGACCTGCCCCACTACATCGATCATCTTGGAGAGCGCATCGGTGAGCCGGATCTCGTGGTCTGTTTGGACAGCGGCGCCGGGGACTATGAGCGGCTCTGGCTGACCACGTCCCTGCGCGGATATGCCATGGGAGTCCTCAGCGTCGAGACCTTGACCGAAGGGGTTCACTCAGGAAACGCCGGCGGCATCGTGCCTGAAACCTTCCGCATTGTTCGCAGCTTGCTCGAACGGCTAGAGGACGCCGCTACAGGTCAGGTACGAGTGGATGCTCTGCATGTGGAAATCCCAACAGAGCGAGCCGCACAAGCGCAGCTCGTGGCAGAAGCTCTGGGCAACAATGTGCACGAGTGTTTCCCCCTCACCGAGGGAACGAGCCCCATGGGGACCGACCTAGCCGAGCTCGTCTTGAACCGCACTTGGCGGCCCGCACTTGCGGTCACGGGCGCTGATGGCTTACCGCCGCTTTCCCTGGCGGGTAACGTCCTTCGCCCCCGCACCCGGGTGAAGATCTCCCTGCGCATCCCCCCCACTTGCGACCCCGAGGCCGCGATTGCCGCCGTGAAGGAGACCCTGGAAAAAGATCCCCCCCACGGTGCAAAGGTGAGCTTTGGAAACACGGGCTGCGCCGGTGGCTGGAATGCGCCCGAACTGGCGGATTGGTTGGCCGAGGCCGTGGACGAATCGTCCCGAACCTTCTTTGACCGCGGTGCGGTACTGATGGGTGAAGGGGGAACGATCCCTTTCATGGGCCTCCTTGGCGAGAAATTCCCCCGCGCCCAGTTCGTGATCACAGGGGTCCTGGGCCCCGCCAGCAATGCGCACGGCCCCAATGAATTCCTGCACATACCCATGGGCAAGAAGATCACCGCCTGCGTGGCCGAGATCACCGCACGCCTCTATGATTGGGGTAAGGCCAGGGCCGGGCATACGGACTGAGCTCGATGGCTCGCTGTCAGGGCTGGAGCCCTGGCCTGCCCGATGCCAACAAAGGTCAAAGCCTCTGGGACCCAGATCGTCCAGACTGATCAACGCCGGGCTGGGAAGTAAATCGCGATCACCCTCGGGCCCCGTAACCGTGGAGATCACGCGGGAAAAGCAGACTTGGTCCTAGGACCAAGGTCTTCCGGGTTGGGGGCAAAAAGCGGGAATAAGGTCCCGGGACCTGTACGCACTTGATCGGTTGCTCCATCACGGCCCGCTCTGGGGTGCATGACACACATTTGCAACAAGGCACGCTACAGTGACTCACATGAAGACAGCACTCCAAGCCCTGCTCATCGGTTTCGCC
>JAPKBR010000005.1 GCA_028823345.1 Planctomycetota bacterium | reverse complement strand
GGCGTATACTCTGCCCGATCAGGGATTCAGGAAGCACTCCAGAACCCCCCCTTAATGACCGATGAGAAGGGGAGCGACCCCCTCCCCGCGCTCCCCATGCGACCCCTGCGACCTATTCTTGCGGCCTCCATTGGCCTGTTTCTGATCCAAGCCCCGGCTCTGGCCTACATTGGCCCCGGGGCCGGTTTTGCCGCTGCGGGGTCCCTCCTGGTGCTTCTCGGTACCTTTGCCCTGGCTTTCGGGATCATTTTGATCTGGCCGATCAAGGCCGTGCTGAAGGTCGTGACCCTGCGGGGCAAGTCCAAGGCGAAGATCAAGCGGCTCGTGATTTTGGGCCTCGATGGCTTCGATCCGGGGCTCGCCAAAAAGTACATGGATGAGGGCCGCATGCCCAACTTCAAGGCCCTGTCCGAAGAGGGCTGTTTCTCGCCCCTCTCCACATCCATGCCCAGCATCTCGCCCGTGGCCTGGTCGACCTTTGCTACAGGGGTCGATGCCTCGCGGCACAACATCTATGACTTTTTGACGCGTGACCCATGCAGCTACATGCCGGTCTTGTCGTCCACGGATACGCACACGGTCCCGCGCAACATCAACTTGGGCTTTGCCAAGGTGCCCTTTGGCCAGCGCGCGGTGTACAAGATTTTGCAGAAGAGCCAGCCCTTCTGGAAGCTCTTGGGACAGAACCATATTTGGTCCAGCATCCTGCGCGTGCCGATCACCTTCCCGCCTCAAAAATTCAAGAACGGAACTCTGCTTGCGGGCATGTGCGTGCCGGACTTGCAGGGCACCCAAGGGTCGTTTTCGTTTTACTCGACCCGCGACCGGGGCAACGAGCACATCGGCGGCCAGCAGTTCCGCATCGTGCGGCGTGGGAACAAAGTTGAGTCCAAGCTCAAGGGGCCCTCTGGCAAGGACGGACACCCGATGAAGAGTCCTTTCAGCGTTGAGTTCAACAAAGAGACCAGCAAAGCCACCATTACCGTGGGTGGTGACAGCGTGGAAGTTGGCATCGAAGAATACACCCCCTGGATGACCGTCATTTTTGACGGGGGCGTGCAAGGCATTGCTCGCTTGCGCATCCAAACCTGGGATGACAAGGACGCCGAGATCTACGTCACGCCGATCAACATTGACCCGGACAAGCCGGCTATGCCGATCTCCGAGCCCTTTGTCTATTCGATCTATCTTTCCAAGATGATCGGCAAGTACGCCACGCTTGGTTTGGCGGAAGACACCTGGGCTTTGAACGAGCGCGTGATCGATGAAAAGGCATTCTTGGATCAAGCCTGGCTGATCTTTGAAGAGCGCAAGAAGATGTTCTGGGATGCGCTTGAGAAAACGAACAAGGGCATGGTGACTTGCGTCTTTGACACCACCGACCGCATCAGCCACATGTTCTATCGCTACCTCGACCCGAGCCATCCGGCCAACGAGGGCAAGGACACCACCGAGTTCAAGGATGTGATCCCGGACCTCTATTCGCGCATGGACGACTTTCTGGTGGAGGTCCGCGAAAAGGTAGGCAACGACCCGGACACGGTCTTCATGGTGATTAGCGACCACGGCTTCTGTAATTTCCGCAGGGGCGTGAACGTTAACGCTTGGCTGCGGGATGAGGGGTACCTCGTCCTGAAGGACGACGCCCGCACATCTGGCGACTGGTTCGAAAACGTCGACTGGGAAAAGACCCGCGCCTTCACCCTTGGTTTGACCGGCATCTTCTTGAACAAAAAAGGCCGCGAGCGTGGGGGAATTGTTGACCCCAAAGATGCCGCCGCCTTGAGCGCGGAAATCCAGGGCAAGCTCGACCTACTCGTCGATCCTCAAACCGGCGAGACGATCATGAACGAGGTCTTCATGACCCGCGAGGTGCATGACGGTCCATATGCGGACTTGGCACCGGAACTGTTGCTCGGCTACAAGCGCGGCTATCGTCACTCTTGGGATTGCGCCACGGGTTCAGTCACCGAGAACATATTTAGCGACAACACCAAGAGTTGGTCCGGCGATCATTGCGTGGACCCTCGCCTTGTGCCCGGTGTGATGTGGTCGAACCGAAAGATCAACACGGATCAGCCCTGCTTGTCCGATATGGCGCCCACCGCGCTGGACTTGTTTGGAGTGGATATTCCCAACTACATGATGGGTGCGCCGCTCTTCGGCGACCGTACCCATGTGACTCCCCTATCTACGGACAAGCTTGCTGATCACGCCGGTGCTGCCCCCAAGGGCAAGGTGAACTCATGATGCTTCCCCGTTGGACCACCTATCCGGCCCTGGCAACGGTGGCCGTGCTGCTGCTCACCGCAGTGCCCAAGCCCGTTTCCACCCGTCCCGCAGCGGGTGCGGCCGCAAAGGTTATGGCGGGGGAGGACGCGACCTCCCATCCGCGCTTGGTGGTGCTGGGCATCGATGGCTTGGACCCGGAAATCCTGGCCGGTGTGATTGCTCGCCATCCCGAGGGCATGAAGAACTTTTCCGCCCTGATCGCCGATGGGGGAGGCGTGATGTCCCTTGGGACTTCCACTCCGCCCCAGAGCCCGGTGGCTTGGTCGAATTTCATCACCGGCCGCAATCCCGGTGGGCACGGAGTCTTTGACTTTATTCACCGCTCCACCGCGACCTACTCGCCGATTCCATCCACCGTCACCGAGTCCGCCGCTGGACACGTTTCTTTGCCGGGTTCCTACCGCTTCCCCACATCATCCGGTGGTGATTCCAACCGTACCGGCCGTGCGTTCTGGACGGTCTTGGGCGAGGCAGGAGTGCCCGCCGATGTGTGGCGCATGCCGATCAATTTCCCGGTAGAGCCGGGCAAGGGCTGGTCGTTCCCGGGGATGATGACCCCCGCCGTGGACTCGGCCTATGGGCTGCCGACCTTTTACACCAGCGACCCCAAACCCGAACACCTGGGCGAGGAAAAGGTCATTGCCTTGACCGTCGTGCGCGGCGTGGCTCGCAGCACAATTCTTGGACCGGAGAACGCGTTCAAAGATCCTGAAGAAGGGCACGCCCACGCCGAACGATCACGGGCCCCGGTGGACTTCTACGTGGACGAGGAAGCCGGAGCAGTGGCAATCATCGTGGAAGGCGCGCCGCCTTTGGTGATGGAAGCTGGTGCCTGGAGCGACTTTGTTCCGGTGTCTTTTTCGATGCTGCCCCTCGGCATGTCGGATATGGCGGGAATCGTGCGCTTTTATGTGCGCAGCATTACCCCCGAGCTTGAGATCTATGCTTCGCCGGTGAACGTGGATCCCAGGGCTCCGATCCAGCCGGTTTCCGCCCCAGAAGGCGCTTCCGCCGAGCTGGCAGACCTGATCGGTTTGTACTACACCCAGGGCATGGCCGAGGATGTGAATGGCCTCAAGGATCACATGCTGACCGACGCGGAATTCATGAGTCAAGCAGCTTTGGTTTACGAAGAGCGTGGTCGCATGCTGGACGTTGCACTAGAGCACTTCATGGATCGCGAGGACGGCGGGCTTCTGTTCTTTTACTACTCATCCGTGGACCTGTCCATGCACATGATGTGGCGCCATGCGGACACGCAGCACCCCTATCACGACACGGAGTTGGCCGCCACGGATTCTTCCGATTGGTCCGGCCGTGCTGGCAGCACATGGTCCGATGTGATCGATGATTTGTACCTGCGTATGGACCCGGTGTTGGGCAAGGTGCGCGAGCGCATCGGCTCTGATACGTCAATCATGGTCATGAGCGATCATGGCTTTGCGCCCTATCGCCGCAAGTTTGCTCTCAATACCTGGTTGCTGGAAAATGGCTACCTGGTGCTGAAGGACGACTTCAAGCGCGAGCTTCCCGAGGAAGATGCGGCCTACGCGCCGGTCTTCATCCAAGCAGCGGTGGATTGGTCCAAAACCCGCGCCTATGGCATGGGCTTCAACGGCCTTTACATCAACCAGGCGGGTCGCGAGAGCGAAGGCATTGTGAGTTCGGCCGACACGGGCCCGCTCTTGTTGGAAATCAAAGCCAAGCTTGAAGCTCTGCGCGACACGGATGGCACAACCGTTGTTCTCCACGCGGACCTTGCCAGCGAGGTCTACAGCGGCGAACGTCTGGGAGAAGCCCCCAACATTCTCGTGGGCTACAACGTGGGCTATGGAAATTCCGACGAAGCCTCCCTGGGCCGCGTACCCCACGCCGTTTTGAGCGACAACCGTGGTGGTACTTTCAACGGCAGTCACCTGATGGCCCCCGAGGTCGTGCAGGGCACCCTGTTGGCGAACTTCCCGATCATTCTTGAGGACCCGCGCCTTGAGGATCTAACCCTTTCTATTCTGCAGCACTATGGCGTCGCGCCCGAACCCAACATGGATGGGCGCGCAGCTTTCAAGTGAGCTTTTCAACCCATTGACTCCGAGGACACATCATGTTTGGCGGCGACAAAATTAAACTCGACAAGGACCTACTAGAACGCATCAAGAAGATTTCCGAAGTGGCCGGCTACGCCAGTCATGAGGAGTTTATTCACCATGTGCTCGAACGCGAGGTCTCTCAATTTGACGAGGCCGGTTCCGATGACGACATCACCGAGAAGCTGAAAGGCCTCGGCTATATCTCCTGATCGTCGGACTTTCCTGAACAGCCCGATCCCAGCCCATGAACGCCCTCAACTCCCTGGCTAACCGAGTCTTTGATGTCTTACTTTCACCGCTTGATGCGGTGGGGGCTTGGCTGTCCTTGACCCTGGTCAGCGGTATCTTTGGGGTCTTGGCGCTTGTGGTCTTCAAGCACATCTCTTGGCAGGCTGGAATCAAGAGCACCAAGGACAAGATCAAGGGCCACATGATCGAGATTCGCATCTACCAGGATGATCTCGGCTTGGTGAGTAAGGCGATTGGCAAGGTGCTCTATCGCAACTTGCAATATGTGGTGCTGAACTTCGGCCCTTTCCTGCCACTGATGGTGCCCTTTGGCATGGTGGCGGCACAGCTTGTGGTGCGCTATGGCTTCGAGCCGGTCGCGGTGCAGAGTATCGAAGGGGATCGGCTTGCCGGACAAGGCACAACCTTTGAGATCGAATTCACTCCAGAGGGCAAGCGCGCCGCTGGTGATCTGGTGGTGACTCTTCCTGACGGCGTGGTTGCCGTCTCGCCCCTGGTGCGCATTCCCGATCGGGGCCGCGCCTTCATCGAAGTGATCGCGACCCAGCCCGGCATCCACGAGATCATTTTCACCAGCGGGACCCACACGGAAACCAAATTGTTCCATGCAGGGGCCGAAGGCCTTGAGCGTGAGATGCAACCGGAACGCGGGCGAGGATTCCTCGCGGCGCTCCTCTGGCCCGCCGAACGAGCCTTCACTGGCGACAGTCCCTTTGAACTCATCCGCACGGTGTATCCCGAAAGGGCCCTGGGTTGGATCCCGGGCTCGGGCCCCATTGGCGTATTGATCGCTTTCGTGCTGCTGTCCATGGTCTTTGGTTTCATTGCGCTGAAACCATTGGGCGTGCAGATTTAGTCGAACTCGGTGGCTTGCGGCAATCACGCCGGGGCCCTTGTGAAAGCTTCTGAAGGGCCGACCTTGTGGGCTGCGAGCTCCGGGAGGGTTGATTCCGCGTGGGAATAGATGAGCTGGCCTATAATCGGGCCTCGATTCATAGCTCCGCTTCTCATATTCTTCGATCCCATGCGCACACTTTTTATCTCCATTCTCCTCCTCGCTCCTGCCGGTGCACAAACGCTTGTGGCTCAGTATCAGGCGGGTAGCGCCGGCGCCCCCCCCGTGGCTCCAAACCCTCAGAGCCAGGGCTGGACCTTGACGGATCCTTCGAATGGAGCCGTGGTGCTGACCGATCTGTCACGCGATGGCAGCACTGGTCTGAACGCCTGGGTGGTTGATGATCAAGTGACCTCTGGAGGTGGGCGGGCCCACTATGGACAGGTCTTTGCTCAAGCTGATCTCGATCAGGCCACGGACTGGGGTTGGGAGATGGCGGCGCGACTTCGGCTGGTGCAGAGCAGTGGACTGTGTGTGGTCATGGACTTTGCCACGGGCAGTTCGGCCGCCAATGATCGCTATCTGGTTTGGTTGGAGGTGCAGGGCGCTGATGTTCTCGCGTCGAATAGCCTGACAGGAGTGAGCATTGTTTGTCCGGGCGCGATGAACGGGGCCTACCACACCTTTGCCGTGCGTAAACCGTCAGGGGCAGCCAATACCATGGCGGAATTTCTGTTCGACGGGGCCGTCGTAGGCTCCTGGCCAAGTTCTTCGTCGGGCGCCGGTGCGCCCGCGGGTGGTATGAACTGGGGCAGCGGGTCGAGTGGGGGAACAGCGACGGCCAATTGGAATCAGGTCACCTTTGAGAAGGGCACAGATGTCATTCAGCTTGGGACTGCTTACTGCCTTTCCGCCAACGTGAACTCCTCGGGACAGAGCGGCCAGATCCAGGCAATTGGAAACCCCTTCGCAGGAGCAGGACTCCTCTCCCTACTTGCGGACCAACTCCCAGCGAACGAGTTTGGGTATTTCATCTTGGGAAATGCTCAGTCGTTCATCCCTTCCCCGGGCGGCAGTCAGGGCAATCTTTGCGTTGCTGGCAATCTTGGGCGATTCGTTTCACAGGCAGCGTCCACCGGTACCGGCGGGACGCTTGAGATCGTAGTTGACACCAGTGCGCTTCCGACCTGGCGGCGGTCTCCGTTGTTCCCCGGTCGGACGTGGAATTTCCAGGCGTGGTACACGGACAGCAATCCAGGCCCCACCTCCAATTTCACCGATGCTGTCAGCGTGACCTTCCTTTGATAGGGGCCTCGGGCAGGGGCCCGTTTTGGGGAATCCGGTCAACTTTGGGGTGAAACCTCAACGCGTTTGATTCGTTCTTATTCATGGCGGAGGCCATGGATTATGAATGAGCGTAAAAGGTGGTTGGTGTGGGGTGGATTCGTACTGGGAGTCGTGACGCTGGTTGGCTGGTGGTTGCAACCCGTTCCTGGTAGCGAAGGCGTGACTGCAGACCAGCCAGGAAAAAGCTCTGGGATGGACACGTCGGTGTCCCTGGCATCCGAGCAGGGTGCAGTCCCGGTTCGGGTTGCGGATTTGGCCTCGGAGACTGAGCCAGAGATGCTGCTTGGGGACGAAGACTTGATTGCCGCTTTGCGGGCGCTGGGGTCCCTCGACGAGAACACGGGGGGGACTGTGTCAGCCATCGAGCGTCGGGTGGATGAACTCACCATGGCGGTCATTTCTCCTATTGGTCGCTTGCAGCGGGCGGTCGAGCTGCTCACGGAGGGCCGTCTGACGGAAGACCCGACTCTGACCAGCGCCCCTGAACGGGGTGCGGTGAGGGGGCTTGTGTTGGGCTCTTTGCTCCATCGCCATGGTCAACGATCCAAGAGCAGGCTGCGGGCCAGCAGTCCCGAGAACGTGGTCTGCCTCGCCCTCGAAGGAGCGCCAACTTGGACCCCAGCTGTCCGGGATCAACTGCTCCATCTCGCCAACGCCTGCGCCACGGACAAGGGTCGCTTCGTGACGGGAAAGCACATCCGCCTCGTGGTCGAACTACGCGCGCTTCATCCCGATCTGCGCTCGTTCTACAGCGAGCTGTTGGGTTTTATCATGGTCGACCTACCGAAAGTGGACCAGCACCTCTTGCTCGACATCCTGCAAGGAGAGCAAGAGGATCCCCTGTTGGTGCGCCTGGCCCTCAAGCAACTCTTTGATCAGGGCAAGGCTCAGTTGGCGATGGGTCTAGCAGGGGCGCTGTTGGTTGGGGAGGACACCAGGAACCGAGTGCGAGTTGCTGCCTTGTCGGCCGTGGCGGGTTCCGCTCCGATGGACTTGGCACTGGACTTCGTGACGGAGTTTGGGCGCGCTGGCGATCTCACCGTGTCCATGGCACTTGCCCATCGCCCTGGTGGAGAAGACGCTGTCCTGGAACGCTATAGCGAGCTCGTCATGGCTGGGGCTGCTGGTGACGCCCGTCGGCTGTTGATTGCGGGGGTGACGAACCCGAGCGTCCTCTTGGGCGTAGCACAGACAGATCCCGCAGCTTCTGTTCGGTCCCAGGCAATCATGAGCGGCACTGGGATTGCCGAGGTTCATAACCCGGAACAGTGGCTGGATCTCTTGGAACAAAGCGTTGGCGTGACCTCTAGTGATTCAGCAGCCTTGCCACCTGGTCGGGCGGCCTATGCCGGCATCAACATCCTTCGTCAAACCGCCCGCAAGAGCAGCCCGGTGTTCAAGCGTACTGTTCAGTTGCTTGAGGACCTGCTCGATGAAGGCGCGCTGGGCGAGGGGACTGCGGGCATCGTGCGCAAGGAGCTCAGCGCAATCGGAGTGCCACGCTAAGAAGGACAAGGGGGAATGGTCCCCTTCACGCCCGCAAGGGTGATTTTGTAAGTAGAAGGAGAAATGAAATGAGCCGAATTTTTGTATCGACCGTCGTTTGTGCAGTAACGAGTTTACTCGTCCCAGGATGGGCAACCGCCCAGGGGGGTGGGGCTGCCTGCCCGGACACGAGAGCAACAGAGATCGAGGTGGAGGCGTCGACAGGAGGACTGATCTTCAACTGCCGAGGTGCGAGCTTCGAAATTGACGGAGTCACAATCAACACGGGAGGGTCCATGTGTCCTCAGCATGTGATCATTGTCCCGGCACACCAAATCTGTGAAGGGATACCCCTTGAGGGGCACCGTTGCGTCTTTGAGGGCGACGTAGCGGTCCAAGTTCATTGGTTTGAGTGTCGAGCAGAGTGGATGCTACTTGGCATCTTCGGGGCCTCGGTTCGTTGCACCCCCAGCCTTGATGCAAACGGGGCAGACAAGGTGACCGCCGGAGGGGTTATTGAAGACTTCAAGACCGGGAAGTGTCCGGAGCTTGCTTCCGAGCTAGATGAAGTGGGTCCCGATATGGGTTCGGGGAGGGGCGACTCGGGCTCCGACGGATAGGCTCCCCCCTCAGCGCCCGGCGTGCTCGCTTGCCCAAGTTGGGAGTCGTCGCGCCGGCTTGGGTGGCGGCGAGCAGGGCGAAGGCGAGGTCGGTATCGTGGGCCGCCATTTGGTCAGGGCGCCTTGTTGGGGCCAGGAGGGGAATCCTGTGGCTAAGTTGGAGATCTCGTCAAATCAGCGGTTGAACAGGAAGCTCGGGCTGGTAGCCAAGGCCCAGGCTAGATCTCTTGCGGTGGCGAGCCGGATCTGGGCTGTCATGTCTGGCGCGGTTAGCAGGTAAGCACGATGGAGCAGTTGCGATTGCTCATCCGTGCGTGATCCTGGATCGGTTAAGAGGGCGAGTGTGGTCTCTTGGTTGA
Source organism: Planctomycetota bacterium (assembly GCA_028823345.1). Classification (GTDB taxonomy): domain Bacteria; phylum Planctomycetota; class UBA1135; order UBA1135. The sequence continues at coordinate 94,269 of JAPKBR010000005.1, read as the reverse complement.
GCCCTTTGTACCGAATGGGTCGAGGGCTGCGTGTGAGGCTGATCCGGCCACGGCCAAGGGTGTGTTGGGATCCATACATCTGGGTCATGGTGACCACCAAGATCGTGCCACCCTCTTTGCCGAAATTGTTCTCCGCTTCAAATACGGCAACATGGCGTTGGTTGGTTTGGGGAGTGATGGCCCAGCCCTTAGCAGGATCGCCGTCTATGGCTCCTGCCACGGCCCAATTACTTTGAGAGAAATCGGCTGTCGCCACCTTGAGGGGCACGCGCTCTACACCGAGAATATCCGACTTGGGGATGGCGATAACTTCGAGCTCGTTCAGGACAAAGTTGCCATTAGTAGCGCGGCCGGGGCCTCCGCCGGGCAGGGAGTCATGGGGTAGCGTCTCCAAGCGCAGTCCGGTGTACCCGCTTTCCTTGACCACCATGGTGATGGTTGTGCGGTCCGTGTCGGGCGATGCGCCAGTCATGAGGAAACTTCCATCCTCGGCCACTTCGATCGTGACCCCTCCCTCTGACTGGGCCTTCAGGATCGTGGGGGTGAACCAAAGCGTGTCGCCCATTTTAGCCTCCCATGCGTTTTGGCCCACGGTGAAGGCTTTAAGTGCACTTGGGGGCAAGGCATCCTTGTTGGCTCGCAGCATGGGATTCAAGTAAGGCAGCACCTGAGCAACCTCTTCCTCCCTGGGGGGGCGGCTGAGAAAGCGCATGTAGAGCTCCTCAAGCACATTCTCATTCGAGGGCTCGAAGCGGACCAATGATTCGATGGCGTTGCCCGGGGCGGCGATGGCCGAGGCCATGGTGGGCCCATTGACTAGGTTGAGGGCTTGACCCAGGGAGATCGAATTAGAGCGTTCGCACTCACAAATGCTCTCACGCGGGGGCCGCCCAAATAGGTCCAAGAATCCATCTACGGTTTTAGTGGAAGAGTCGGGCAGCTGGGCAGCTCCGGTTCCGGGGCGGTGTCCCTTCAGTTGAGGTTCAGCGCCGGTGGCAGAATAGACCGCGTCAAACAAAATCTCAGCGGGTAGTCGCCGAGCTTGGGCATGGGAGTAATTGCGTCGATCGTCGGCGTTCCACTTATTGGTGCTCGTGCTGAGTTGGTAAGTCCTTGACTGGCAGATCTGGCGCAGGACGTGGCGCACATCAAAGCCGCTTTGAATGAATTCTTCTGTTAGGCGTTCTAGAAGTTCCGGATTCGTCGGTGGATTACCGGCCCGCATATCGTCGATGGGCTCTATCAGGCCCGTGCCGTTCAGGTAGGCCCAAAGCCGGTTGGCGTAGTTGCGAGCAAAGTACTGATTTTCGCTGGCGGTGACCCAGGCAGCAAACTGTTCCCGCCGGGGTGCGTCCTTGCCGATCATTCCTGCGTGTTCGAAGGGAAAGGAAAGTGACGCATTCTGGCCCGTGCGCTGATGGGTGACTTCACCCTCGGACCCATCGCTAATAGCCTCATCTGCGCTGTAGCCGTCCTTGGCGGGAACGGCCGTGCGTGTGACCTGCGCTAAGTAGGCCGCCAACTCCCAGTGCTGGTCTTGGGTCCAGCGCTCGAAGGGATGGTCGTGACACTTGTTGCAATTGAAGCGCACCCCGAGGAAAAGTTGCGTGACTGACTCCATGGCCAAATCCGGTTCCCGTTGCACGCGCCAGAATGCAGTGGCCGGTTGTTCGCGAGTGGTCCCCCCGGCTGCAAGCAGTTTTCGTACGAACTCGTCGTAGGGCCTGTTGCTTGCAACTTCCTTCCGAATCCAATTACGCCAAGTTTTGACTCCCTGCGGCCCCAAGTACTTGGAGTTGACCTGCATTAGGTTGGCCCAACGGTTGGCCCAGTGCTCAACATAGGCTGGGCTTCCTAGCAGGCGTTCGATGAGTTCCAACCGCTTAACTTGGGAAGGCCTGGAATCCATCAGGAAAACTCGGGCCGCTTCCAGTTCCGGGATCTTTCCTGTTAGGTCCAGGGATACCCGGCGGTGGAATTCGGCATCGGAGCAGACATCTCCGGGCTGGCTGCGTAGGGCGCGCAACTTCTTGTGGACCAGTTCATCAATCCAATTGAAGGTGGGGGTCTCCTGGTACTCCCAACCATCCCGATCGCCCATGACTACAAGTCGAGCGGCGGTATAATTGCCCTCATAGCGTACTAGAATCGCCGCTTCTCCCCGGCGCACGGCTGTGCCGAGTCCGCGCTTGTCCATCGTCAGGACTTCTTGGTCGCTGGCTTCAACAAAGGCCTGCGCTGTCACATCCCGTGCAGTCCCGTCCGAAAAAGTTGCCAGCACGCGAAATTGCTGACTCATGCCTGCGAGAGGAATCGCGGCCTCCTTGGGTATCACTTCGAGGGAAACCGGCCGGGGGTCGCTTTCCACCAACTTGGTTCCCTGCTCAATCCAGGCCAGCAACAAGTCGTAGGAAACAGAATTGGGATCGAGGACTTGCCCACCTTGATGGGGCACATGTGAGGTGGACTTGGTAAGGAACAGGCTTGCGTTGGGGGAGACTCGGTCCACGCGGCGTCCCGCCAAGTCACTCGTCAATGCCAAATGATCTGCTACGGGGTCGTAGCCTCGCAGGGAGAGCCTGAATCCGTTCTTGCCATCGGCAGCGCCATGGCAAGTTCCAGCATTGCAGCCGAGACGGCTGAGCGCTGGGGCTACATCCCGCACGAATGAAACTCGCGGAGATTCACTCAGTCCAGTAACTTCAACCGGCACTTGGATTTCGACACCTTCTTGTCGAAAAACAAGCACCTCTTGGCCTTCCTTGAGAGGCTTAATGTGGCGTCGGTCATCAATCTGCACGAAGCTGGGTGCGGATACCAGCTCCGCGGAGCGGGTCCAGTCCAGGCTGATACCGTCTGGGTTCTTGCCTGTCAGAATCAACTGGACCGAATCGTATGGTCCGGAGAGTTGGATAGTGTCTGGGAAGGCGAGCAGGCTTGCCGTGGCGGGTTGCTCTTCGCCGGCAAAGGAAAGTGCTAACAAGACAGCCGGCGCAAGAATTCGCAGTAGTGCAGTTCTCATTGGCTGCTCCTATCGGTAGCTAACGAAGCAGGCACTTGTGACTCCATGGGTGCGCAGGGGAACTCGCGAAGGGGCACACCATCTTGCAGGGAGTACTCCCGCACTAACCCATCGTCACCAGCGAGGGCCAACTTGGTTCCTGTGGGATGCAGAGCGAGGGCATAGACACCGAAGGGGAAAGCCATGCGCCAAAGCTCCTTGCCGTCCGCCGCATGAGACACACACACTTCTCCCTTCTGGCCCAAGCCGCTCACAGCCGCCACAAGAGATCCATCTGCACTCCACTCCACCCCGTAGATCAGCCCATACATGGCTGGGAGGGCACGGATCAGGTTGTAGTCATCCCCGATCACCCGCTTCTTGTCTCGGTGCATCTTGTAGATTTTGGGTACCCCATCGGCGCCACCCACTAGGAGCTCGTCCCGGACGGGATGACGACGCACACTAACCAGACCACCTTTCACCGCTCCAGGCGTGATGCTGGTGATGTTGTCGATGAACTGTTCAGTAGCCACTTTCACTAACTTGAGTGACCGGTCGCGGCTGACCGACACCAGGAAATCCCCCTCTTTGGACCAAGCAGTGCCCAATACCCAATCCTCATGTGTTGCTTGGTAGAGCACTTGTTTGCCCGTGTCGGCTTGCACCACTCGCATACTGCGGTCCGCACAGCCAAAGGCCACTCGCGTTCCATCCGGCGACCAGCTCAAACCGCGCAGGGTGTCAAATGTGGTTTGGGTGGAAAGGGCGAGGTGCTTGCTTGCCGTGTTCCAAATCTGCAGTTCTCCTTGTCTGCCGGGAGTACCGCAGCCCACAGCTAGACGAGTCCCATCGGGTGAGAAGGAGAGGGACTCGATGCGCGGGGAAAGACCCACGAGTCGTGCTGCGGGAGGGGCAATCTCATCCTGCACTGGGTAGAGGAGAACCTCGTGCCAACCCGCCACCGCAAGCAGCAATCCGTCCGGGGAGTAGGCAAGAGAAGTGACCACTGGCAAGCATGGATAGACTGGCGGGTGCGCCCCATCGATGAGTGGGCCAGGCTTGACGGTGGTGTCGTTCAAAGCGCCCTCCGTAATCCAGCGACGAATGATCTCAATCTCTTCAGCGTTCAGTGGCTCCGCGTCTTCCGGCATTTCCGGTGGTTCACCGTCATGAGAGAGCAGCAGTTCGAGCAACAGGCTCTGATCTGGCTGACCGGGAATGACCACGGGGTCTTCAGCGCGCATGAGGGTTTCGTAGCGCGTCAGGTTGAGTTTCCCCTTGGCCTTGGCCGGTTGGTGGCATCCGTGGCAACTGGCGCGCAGAATGGGGACTATGTCGCGCTCGAAGCTTACTTGCTGGGGTTCGGGTTCTTGGGCGGACAAGTTTGCAGACCCGAGCAGGGCCAGGATCACCGGGACGAAGCTCATCGTGTAAAGAGGTCCGTGACCGGTTGTCCGGGCACGAGTTCCCGTGGTTGGAGAAGGTGATTCAAGACCATCGTGTGAGGATCAATTCCCAGAGCGTGGTAAATTGTGGCAAGGAGATCCGTGGGGTGCACGGGGTCGCGCAGGGGTGCGGATCCCGTGGAATCGGACTCCCCGTGCACATGGCCTCGCTTGATCCCTGCTCCCGCCATGACTGCAGTGAAGCAGTAGGGCCAGTGATCTCGCCCGCCCGGATCGTTGTTGTTCCCAGAGGTAGACAGACCCTTCTTTGGACTGCGACCAAACTCACCCACGGCAACCACCAAGTTATCTTCTAGAAGGCCGCGCTCATCCATGTCCTCGATCAGTGAGGCGAGGGCAGGGTCGAAGCGCGGGGCAGCATCATCCCGCATACGATTTTCTAGATCCGTGTGCACATCCCAAGAGTGCCGGTCCGAGTTGGCGTGTTTGGTCCAATTGACCTGAACAAAGCGGGTGCCGGCTTCAATGAATCGACGAGCCATCAAACAGGACTGACCAAATGTCGTGCGGCCATAGCGGTCTCGTAGAGCATCCGGCTCTTGGCTGAGGTCAAAGGCATCTTTGGCTCGACCCGAAACAATCAGATTTAGAGCTGCATCAAAGTATTCATCTAGGCTCATCCTTTGAACGGCCGTGCGCAAATGGGGATCTCCCGCGCTGACCATGTCGCGAAGCTTCGCACGCCGTCCAAGGCGTTGGACCGAGAGTTCCGGGCGCAGGCTCAGAGCCGCAGCATGGATACGGTCCATTTTGGTTTCATTGAAGTCATCCCCTGAGGGATACAGCGTGTAGGGATCGTATTCACGACCAAGAAATCCTGCATAGCCAGCCTTGCCAATGATATTGGACTCCTGAAGGGGCCGAGGCAACATCACGAAGGGCAGCATGGCCGTCTCTGGCGGCTTCAGCTTGGCAATGTTAGATCCTAGGTTTGGAAAGTCCTTTGGCGAGGGGGGGTCGAGCTGTCCCGACGGGCTGACTTTGTCGGCGGTGTAGCCGGTCAACATCTGGTAGTGCGCAGCTGTGTGATTGAATAAGCCGATGGGGGCATAGCTCATGCTGCGGATAAAAGTCAATCGGTCGGTCACTTGGGCGAGCCGCGGCAACAGCTCGGTGACTTCCATCCCACTTACCTTGGAACTAATCGTCTTGAAGGGGCTGCGCACTGAGTCAGGCACATCATCTTTGGGATCCCAAAGGTCTAGATGACTGGGCCCGCCCTGGAGGAAGATAAGGATCACGCTCTTGGCACGGCCCCAGCCCGGGCCACCACTCAGGGGCGTTGAGAGAGCCCGTGCACCTAGGCTCTCTGTCAGGGATAGGCCAAGTAGAGAACTCCCTCCGATGCGGAGGAGTTCTCGCCGTGAAGAGGGGGGGGGTGGCATGGGAGAGGGGCTTTCCTAAAAAGTGGAGGTTTACACAGTCTAAGCAGCCCGTGGGACCTGTGCGGATGAATTCGCAGGAAGGCCCAAATAGTCTCATTTACGGTGGATGTTTCAGCGGTAGGTGAGCCCTTCCCCGGTGGATCAACTGGTAGCAGGGGGCTTTGGCGTTGCTTTCCTTGCTCAAAGTGTAAAAGCTTCTGATTCAAGTCATGGCCAACCAGATCTTTATCCTGACAGACGAGGATGCCCTTCTACTAGTGGGCTGAGAACATCTATGCCGACTACGCTGATTAGGACGCCCAAAACATCATGAGGCACTTTCATTTTATGCCGAACTACCATGTTGTTCGCGCCTAACTGACCTTGTCAGATCCGCCGGCGGATTGGGGGCTCAGTTATCCAGCGCGCCGCTCGCGGCGATTGCGGCCAGCACGCGTTCTTCTAGATCCGGCGGGCAAACCACTAGCTCGTGATTGTGCGGGTCCTCTCGGTTGTACACATGGGCTTCACCGCGCAGCTTGGATACATGCCAACCCAATGATCGTGCAATGCACTCCGGCGCGCACGTGTCCCATTCTTTGAGGCCGATCTGGTGTACATAGAGATCCGCTTCGCCCGTCAACAACATGCATACCTTGTTGCCTACACTGCCCGCGGGAACCAGGTCCGCGTCCATGGCGGCGGCAAAACGCTCGACCCATTCCGGGGTGTGGCTGCGGCTGACCGCGACCTTGAGGCGTGGGGAGGACGGATCCGTCCCCCGGCGCAAGACCACGCCCTGATCTGCGGCCGGGCCTTCGAGGCCACTGCGCTCGGCGCCCGGGGCGCAGACTCCCCACAGCAATCGGCCCTGGGTCGGAAGAGAAACGGCCCCTAGGATCGGCTTGCCGTCGATGGCAAGAGCCACGTGCACGGCCCAATCGTGGCGGCCAGCGGAATATTCCTTGGTGCCGTCGAGGGGGTCCACGATCCAAGCGCGAGAACAAGAGGTCCGGCCGGGATCGCTGATGGTCTCCTCGGACAGGAGCCCGTCCTCGGGAAAACGGCCCAGGATCAGGCCCTGCAGGTAGCCGTCGGCGGCTTGGTCGCCCACATCGCCCATGATCGCGCCCTCCCAACGCCCGGTTTTGCGCAGGCGGTCGAGGCGTTCCCCGGCTTGGGTGGCGGCGAGCAGGGCGAAGGCGAGGTCGGTATCGTGGGCTGTCATGGGGTCGGGGTACCCTGTTGGGGCCAGGAGGGGAATCCCGCGGCCAAGTTGGAGATCTCGTCAAATCCCTCTCGGGAGAGGAATTCGCAAGCTTCTGCAGAGCGTACACCGGCGGCGCAGTAGATCAGAAGGGCCTTGTGGCGTGGGAGCTCGGAGATTCGGCTTTCCAGGGCGTTGAGGGGAATGTGGAGGGCCCCCGGGATCATGCCCGAGCGGGTCTCCGATTCCGTGCGCACATCCAGGGCCAGGGCACCCGCCTCGACCCGCTGGGCGGCCTGCTCCCCGTCCAGGTCCTCCCAAAGTCGCTCCTCCAGCAACATTTCGGAGGTCATGGGTTTGCCACTGGCCATGCGGGCGAGGGCCCTGCGCTGGTAATCCTGGGCCTGCTCGGCGCGCTGTTCATGATTGGCGAGCCGGCGGCGCAGGTCATTGTTCGAAGACTCGATCTCTTGGTGTGCCCCGGCCCCCCGCAAGAGGGCGAGCAGAGCTAGGCCGAGGGCGATGATGGCGAGGATCAGGGAAATCATTGGCAGGGTCATTTGCCTCTTATCGTAGGGCAATGCTGTGTCGATGGGGTGAAAACCCCTCGCGCTTCAGCATCCAGCATTAGGTCTCCGAGCCTCGAACTGGGAACCCTGACATACTTTCTGCCAATCCCTCGTTCCAAGCGGCCCCGTGGTGGGTAATCTAGTGGGCGAAAACACGAGCGCTGGGCTAGGATTTCTCTGTGAGCCCTTCCCCCTGGATCTCTACCTAGCCCTCTCAATTGAGCACCTGGCCCCAGGCCAGAACCCCCCTAATCATGACCAAGATCGAAACCCCCGGAGCCGACCTCCCCCTTCAACAGTTGGAGCGGGTCGTGATCCGATTCGCCGGAGATTCCGGCGACGGGATGCAAATCACCGGAAACCAGTTCACCCAGACCAGCGCGCTCTTCGGGAATGATTTGGCGACCCTCCCCGACTTTCCTGCTGAGATTCGTGCGCCAGCAGGAACGCGACCTGGCGTGTCAGGTTTCCAGTTGCAGTTCAGCTCCAAGGACATTCACACTCCTGGAGACGAGCCGGACATTTTGGTGGCCATGAACCCTGCGGCCCTGGTGGTCAACTTGGGAGACCTCAAGGCCGGCGGTACGGTGGTGGTGAACACGGGTGCGTTCAAGGCGAACGACCTGAAGAAAGCCAAGCTGGACAAGAACCCCTTGGACGACGGCACCCTCGACGGTTACCGCGTGATTCCGGTGGACATCAACGCGCGGGTGCTCGATGCCCTCGTGGACTCTCCGCTGAAGACGAAGGAAAAATCTCGCTGCAAGAACTTCTACACCCTGGGCTTGATGTACTGGCTTTACAGCCGCCCCTTGGAGCCGACCATTACCTGGCTTCATGAAAAGTTCAAGAAGCGCCCCGAGTTGGTGGACGCCAACGTGATCGCGCTCAAGGCTGGTTTTAACGCCGGCGACATCCGCGAGTTGTTCCAGGGCCAATACGAAGTCCCCAAGACTGACGAGCTGCCCGCGGGAACCTATCGCAACATGATGGGTAACGACGCAATCGCCATGGGCCTTGTGGCGGGTGCGAAAATGGCTGGGTTGACGCCCGTGTTGGGATCCTATCCCATCACTCCGGCCTCAACGATCTTGGAGTCCCTCGCGTCTTACAAGCACTTTGGGGTGGTCACCATGCAGATGGAGGACGAGATCGCCGCGATTTGTGCAGCAATCGGCGCTTCCTTCTCAGGTTCTCTGGGAATTACCAGCACTTCCGGTCCGGGTATGGCACTCAAGACCGAGGCCATGGGCTTGGCGATCTCTGCCGAGTATCCGCTGGTGATCATCAACATTCAACGCGCCGGTCCATCCACGGGCATGCCCACCAAGGTGGAGCAGTCGGACCTGTTGCAGGCCGTGTTTGGCCGCAACGGTGATGCACCAGTCCCTGTGATCAGTTGCTCGCGCCCCTCGGATGCTTTTCAGTTGACGATTGACGCTTGCCGTATCGCGGTTCAATACATGACTCCGGTGATCCTGTTGAGCGACAACTTCATCGCTAATGGTGCCGAGCCCTGGTGTCTGCCCGATATCGAAAGCTTCAAGCCGTTCCCGGTGGTGTTCAAGACGGACCCCGAAGGTCATCAGACCTTTGCGCGTAACGAGAAAGGCGCTCGCGCCTGGGTCAAGCCTGGTACGCCGAAGATGGAGTTCCGTATCGGTGGTCTCGAAAAAGACGTCGAAGGAAACGTTTCCTATGACGCGGCTAACCACCAGGCCATGACGAATTATCGTCACAACAAGGTGGCTGCGGTCGCCGAGTCAATCCCGACTCCTGAGCTTGATGGACCTGACAGCGGAGATCTCTTGATTCTCGGATGGGGTTCGACTGTGGGCATTCTGACTCAGGCAGTGGAAACTGCCCGGGAAGATGGTGTTTCCGTCAGCCGCATGCACCTGACTCACATCTGGCCTTTCCCCAAGGGCCTCGACGAGATCTTCAGCAAGTTCAAGGCCATCATGGTCCCCGAGATGAACATGGGACAGCTGACCCGCATCTTGCGCGGCGAAATGCCGCAGCACAATTTCATTCCTTTCACTAAGGTCACCGGCCAACCGTTCCTCACCACCGAGGTCGTCGCCAAAATCAAAAACGTTCTCGAGGGCTGAACCATGACTGACACCGCAACGACAACACTAACCAAGAAGGATTTCGTCTCAGACCAAGAGGTGCGCTGGTGCCCTGGTTGTGGAGACTATGCCATCCTCGCTGCCATGCAAAAGTACATGGCGGATTCGGGAGCGGACCCGGCTAACACCGTGTTTGTAAGTGGAATCGGCTGTTCCAGCCGTTTCCCCTACTACATGAACACCTATGGCTTTCACACCATTCACGGCCGGGCTCCGGCTGTCGCTACTGGCGTGAAGGTCGCTAACCCGGACCTTAGCGTTTGGATTGTGACCGGTGATGGCGATGCCCTGTCCATCGGCGGCAACCACCTCGCCCATATCCTGCGCCGGAACCTCAACGTGAACATCCTGCTGTTCAACAACGAGATCTATGGTTTGACCAAGGGTCAGTATTCGCCCACCAGTCCCGTGGGAACCAAGAAGAAATCTACGCCCCTGGGCTCGGTGGATAGGCCCTTCAACCCGATCGCCTTTGCACTCGGGTGCAATGCGACCTTCGTGGCCCGTAGCGTCGATACGGATGCAAAGCACCTGACTCGGATTCTGGCTGCCGCGGACGCGCACCAAGGAACCTCCTTCATTGAGATTCTTCAGAACTGCGTGATCTTCAATAAAGACTTCTACAACAAGGTCGTTGACCGGTCCGTGCGAGCGGACATGACCGTGGATTTGGTCCCGGGCGAAAAAATCGTCTACGGTGCCGACAAGGACAAGGGCTTGCGCTTCACCGCCAGCGGACTTGACACCTGCGGCGTGGATGATGCCGAAGTTTGGGATCCTTCCACGGCGACGGTTTCTCAGGCTTTTGCCATTGCCCAGTTGGACACGGACCCTGACACTCCCAAGCCCCTGGGGATCTTCCGGGCGGTGGACGCTCAGATTTACGATGAATCGGTCCACGAGCAGGTTCAGGAAGCAGTGTCCGCCAAAGGTGAGGGCAAGATCGAAGACTTGGTCTACTCCGGCGATTGCTGGACTGTGGGCTGAGCGCGCTTCTACGAAGTTTAAAAATCAACGGCCGGTCACCTCTTTGGGTGGCCGGCCGTTTTGTTTTGGATTCGATTGGGCCTGAAGGTGCCTAGTCCTTGCGCTTCCGGCCGCGGCGAGGTGTCTCCTCATCGTCGCCCCCATACCCGAGCTGTTCCAACTGGGACTGATCGTCGCCAGTCAGGTCCACCGTGTGCTCAGGTATGGCTTCCGCTCGCATCCGTTCTCCCCATTGGGCAAGCAGCGGGGCGAGGGCCAAGACCCCCGCATGTTGACGGTTGTCGAGTGGCTTGGCTTCGGTTGGGTCGTTCTCTAAATCGAAAGCGGTGAGTTGCCCAAAGCGTCCCCGGGTCACGATTTTTAGGTTGCCCGAGATTGCCGCCCTCAGCTTTCCACCTCGATTGGTCTCGCTGAAGATTACACGCGGTTGGTCTATCTGGGCGGATCCGGGGCGAATGTCTCGGCCTTCCATCCCTTGCTGAGGGGGCAGACCGAGGGCGCTCAAGAGCGTCGGGTACACATCGATCAAGGCCACCGGTTGTTCAACGGTGGTGGGTGCTATCCCGGGGATGTGGGCGATCAGCGGCACGCCAATCAGTTCCTCATGCAAGGTACGCGCGTGGCCAATGCTGCCGTGATCGCCGAACTCTTCCCCGTGATCAGCGGTGAACACGATGATCGTGTTGTCCATGGCACCCGTGCGTTCGAGGTGGTCCAGGACTCGACCGATGTGCTCGTCCGTGTGGCGGATTTCAGAATCGTACAACCGCCGCAGCTCGTTGTAGTCGTCCTCGCTCAAGTCGCGCCGTGCTTGCCATAGCTCCTGATACAGTTGACCGCTTTTAACCAGTCCCGCATAGTCGTTCGGTGGGGTGGGAGATCCTTCTTGTTCGATGTAGGCACAGTGGGGGTCGAAGTAGTGCAGCCACAGGAACCATGGCTCTTGCGCGTCTTCTTGGGTTTGAAGAAAGGCAAGGCCTTGATCGCTGACACCTTCGCTGGTGACTGCCGCGTGTCCAAGTACATTGGTCTCGTCAAAGGCGTTGAACCCCTGGTCAAAACCCCAGCGGGATGAACAAAAGGAGTGGCTGACGACCGCGGCGGTTTCGTAGCCAGCTTCTTGCAGGACTTCGGGTAGTAGGACCAGGTCCGGGGAGAGGGCGGAGCGGTCGCCTTTGATTCCGAGCGCGGTGGGGTAGCGCGAACTGAGTAGGGCAGCGAGGGAAGGGGTGGTCCAGGGTGCTTGGGCATAGGCGCGGTTGTAGACCACGCTCTTTGCGGCCAAGGCATCGATGGCCGGACTGGTATTGACCGGGTGCCCATAGCAGGAGAGGTGATCCCGCCGCAGGGTGTCCACCACGATCAGCAGAATATTGGGCCGGTTGGGACTCGCACCTTTTCCCTTGGCCGCATTGCTGGGGGGCGTCTCGGGCTCCCCGCAGGAGGACACAGCGCAGCACACCAACCCAAGGATGGCCCAAGCCATTGGGTGTTTTCCACGGGTACGGTCTCTGTGTTTGTCTGTCCTAGCCCTTGTCATGGTCTTCAGCCTACTCCATTGGTGGCGAGGAGCTATCCTAAGCCCATGGTTCCCCACTTGTTTCCTGTTGTCCCTTGTGCGCTCGTTGTCCTGGTCGCCCCCGGCTTGGCGGCTCCAGCCCAGACGGCCCAGAGTGATTGGGAAATCTTTGGTCAGGCCCGCGCCCTGGTTTCTGCAAATGAACTTCACACCACTGAAAAGAACCTAGTTCAGGCTTGGGCGAAGCACATGGAACGGGCTCGACCGCGCGTTTTGCCGACCGCAACAGGGAAGTTATTCGCGCAACCTTTTGACGCGCCTGTTGATGCGTTGCAGCGAACCGACCGCATGGCTCAACATGGTGTCCGTGGCAGTTGGGATCTTGTGCTCGCTGAGGCGGCGAGCATCCTTGGGCTGCCCACCCCGATTCCCGGCCAGCAACCTTCTCAGGAGCCGGCGCTTGTGCCGCACCTCCGAGATTTGGCTCAGCGATGTGAAGCCGCTTTCAAGAATGTGGGCGAGCGTGCAGAGCTTGAAGCCAGCATGAATGCTTTGCTCGAAAGTCTGAGTCAGACAGTCTATGTGCATGAGGAGGAAGCCCATCGCGAGCTGTCCGCCAAGGCAGCGCGGCTGGATCGAGCATCTTTGCTGACCATCGCTTGTGAGTTGCTTTTCTGGAGCATGCCGCAAAGCGCGAGCACCTTGGAAAACGTCTCCCCTGGAATTTTTCGCGGTCCCCGACCAGAGGGTGTGACCGGGGACCTGCGTATGGCAGTGGAGACTCCACATGGCTGGGTCTTGATCGGTGACCGCGGACCCAATCGCTATGACGCGGACGTGGCCTATATCTTGGACCTTGGTGGTGATGACTTTTACTCTGGCCGCGCCACTCGAAGTAGTGCCAAGGTGCCGGTGAATCTAATCGTGGATCGATCCGGAACCGACCACTATCAAGCCACCGAAGGTGCTGGCCTGGGCGCGGGGATGGTGGGCGTGAGCGTGCTTGTGGATCACTCAGGGGACGACACTTACGAGGGCGGCCGTCTCGCTTGTGGAGCAGGTGCTCTTGGGGTGGGCGTGCTGGTGGACTATGACGGGGACGATGTTTATACGGCGGACTCCTATGCGCTGGGGTCGGCTGTCTTTGGTGTGGGCCTTTGTCTGGATCGATTGGGTTCGGACCAAATGACCTCGCCGCTCTATTCGCTTGGCTTTGGTGGTCCCCTTAGCGTTGGCCTTTTGGTGGACGGGGCCGGCAATGACAAGCGCGTGGCCCGCGGGGTTTACCCCTCGCACTATGGCACCAAGGGTGAGTTCAACGCGGCCTCCATGGGTGCTGGTCTTGGCTTTCGCATGTTGGACTTGTCCCTCCCCCAATTGGCAGGTGGCTGGGGCCTGATGGTGGATTGCGCAGGCGATGACATCAACCAGGTGGGGGAGTTTGGTTGCGGCATGGGATACTTCTTTGGAGTCGGCATCGTGCGGGATATGGGTGGAAATGATTCCACCGAGGCAAGTCGCTATGGAATTGCTACAGGCGCGCACTTCGGCGTGGGCATCGTGCTCGACGATGGTGGCGATGACTCTTGGATCGCTGCCAGCACCGCGGGGATTGCGGGGAACTGGGACCTGAGCATGTCGTTCTTTGCAGATCGCGAAGGGGACGACACCTATCGAGGTGGGGGGATTTGCTTGGGCGGCGCGACGATCACCTCCCTCGCATGTTTTATGGACGGTGCGGGCAAGGACACCTATGTGAGCGCTGGAGATCCGGCCTTTGGTCAGGCAGGGCATCCCCAAGACCTTGGGCGAGGCAGCATGAGCCTTGGGATTTTTCTCGACGCGGGAGGAGCCCAGGATTCCTATCCGAGTTCGGCTCCTGACTGGGTGGGCGACGAAAGCCTGCACACTTCTGAGTCCATCACGGATACGGGAACCGAGACCGGGGTCAGCGGCCGCGGTGTTTTTGTGGATCGTTGACTCGCGGCCTACACGAGTTTTTCGATATCGCCAAGGGGCGTCCAGCTCTTGACCGTGTGTGCATCCACGTTCCAATCCCGGTGCTTCACGTCTACCCCATAGGTGGCGGTTTCGCGTACCCAGGCTTGTGAGTCACCGCTGCTGGCGGGGTCGTAGAGGTCTACATCGTGCATAATGACCTCAAAGCCGTTGGAGGAGTCAAAGCGTCCGATGACGATCGAGCCGTCGTTGCATTCGATCACGAGGTTCATCCCGTGAGGTGCGTCCATGATGTTGTCTTGCATGATCTATTATCTGCGCCCGATCTGGTGCGCAGGGAGGGTGATTCTAAACTACAGGGAGTGGGGACTTTGCCATGATAGGGCTCTTCTATGGCACGAATCCTCCAACTTGCAGCTCTGACCCTCATTGCACCCCTCTGCGCCCAGAACGGCGACCGCAAGGGAGAGAACCAAGCGCCCCTGCCGGATGATCTGGTCGTGCCAGCTGCGCCAGTGATTTCCCCAGCCGAGCAGCTTGCTGGGTTTGTACTCGAGGGGGATTTGGTGGTTGAGTTGGTGGCTTCCGAGCCCCTAGTGGTGGATCCGGTCCAGATCAGTTTTGACGAACAGGGGCGGCTTTGGGTTTGCGAAATGCGGGGCTACATGCCGAACGCGGACGGCAAGGGCGAAGATCAGCCCATCGGCCGTATCGCTGTGCTGGAAGATACGGACGGGGATGGGGTCATGGATAAGCGAGTGGAGTTCCTAGATAACCTGGTCATGCCCCGGGCGGTCGTACCAACCCGAGGTGGTGCCTTGATCATTGCGCCCCCGGTGTTGATGCACGCCATGGACACGGACGGGGATGGGCGAGCCGACCAGACTCGGGTGTTCGACACATCCCTTGGCGGAATTGGAAGCCCCGAGCACGCAATCAATGGACTGGTCTTGGGCCTGGACAATTGGTTTCGTTGCGTCAAATCCAGCGCGCGCTATCGTTGGGACGGAGAGGAACTGGTGCGCGGCGTAACCGCTGGCGGAGGCCAATGGGGCGTGGCTTTTGATGACTGGGGCCGGGCCTACTACAACACGAATTCAGATCCCCTGCGAGGGGACCCGTGGCCCAGTCACTATGCGGTTCGCAATCCAAACCACGGCACAGTGGGCGGAGTCAACCGTGGCTACGTGGGGGACAGGAGCGTTTTTCCCGGGCGTATCAATCCAGGGGTGAACCGTGGTTATCAAAGGGGAACCTTGAGGGATGATTACACCTTGCGTGCGTTCACCGGAGCTTGCTCTCCCTTCATTATCCGTGGCGGAGGCTTAGGCGAGGCCCTTCGCGGGAGCGCAATCGTTTGCGAACCCACTGGAAATCTGATCACGCGCTATACCCTAGCCAGCACCGATGGTGTGAACCTGAAAGCGAGTCGCCCGATCGCTGGGAAGGAGTTCTTGACGTCAACTGACGAGCGTTTCCGGCCCGTCGCCCTTTGTGATGGCCCCGATGGAGCCCTTTATGTGACGGATCTTGCTCGCGGCTTGATTCAGCACCGCTTGTTCCTGACTTCATTCTTGCGCAAACAGGCGGAAGATCGTGATCTGGAGAAACCCCATGCGTTGGGCCGCATCTGGCGCATTCGGAAAGCGGACCTGAAGCCGGCCAGTGGGCTCAACATGCGCGATTGGACCTGGACCCAGTTGGTGGCGGCTCTCAAGGATGACAATGGCTGGCTGCGCAGTACGGCTCAACGTTTGATCATCGAGGACTACGACGGGGACACCTATGTGCGCGATCAGTTGGAGTCGTTGGTTCTTGATGAAGATTCTTCTCCCGAGGCACGCGCCCATGGGCTTTGGACCTTGGAAGGGTGCGATGAATTGCGCCCTGGTTTCTTGCTCAAGGCCTTTGGGGATTCGGACCCCCGGGTGCAGGCCCAAGCGGTTCGGGTATCGGAGGCCTTGTTGTCCACTGGGAACTTGGAGTTGACCCGGGCGGTGGTTCGCTTGGGCGCCCAAGGGGATGCAGCCTTGGGGTTGCAGGTCTTGCACAGCTTGGGCAGCGCCCGCACCAAGGAGGGTGATCACGCGATGATGCGCCTAGCCTTGTCTCAGGAGCCATCGGGCCGAACCAGGGAGGCATTGCTCAGCGGCGTCTACCGCCGGGAGTTGGAGTTCTTGGGTGAACTGTGCACATCCCCCGAGCTCGAAAAGAAGACCGACGGCCACGCTAAACTGATTCGCTCCTTGGCCCGTTGCGTTGTGCGCGAAGGGAGCTTGCCACGGATCAACGGGCTTTTGGAACTCGTCGGTGAACGGCAACAGTCCGGTTCGTGGACCGCTGATGCAATTTCCGGAGGCGTCTTGGGGTCCCGGCCCAAGGGGTCGGAAAGCAAGCCGCGACCCGTGCGCGTGGCCCGCGCCCTCCCTGCTTGTGAAGACCTAGAGGAGGCGCTTCAGGGAAGCGATTCCGCCAACGTGCGCGCGGTGTCCGCCGCGTTTGTTTGGCCAGGGCGCAAGGGATTTGAGGAGTGGCGCCTGCGTCCGCTCAGCGAGTCAGAAGAGCAGGATTTTGCCAGGGGAGCTGAGTTGTACGGCCAAATCTGCGCGGCGTGTCACCAGCCCTCTGGACTAGGGGATCCCGGGCAAGCCCCTCCCCTACGTGATCAGCGCGTGCCCCTGGGCAAGCCCGAGCGTTTGGCGGCCCTCTTGCTGCACGGACTCAGCGGCCCGATCACTGTGGCCGGCAAGGTGTGGAATGGAGACATGCCCGCCATGGCGTTCAGCGATGAGGATGTGGCTGCCGTGGCGACCTACCTGCGGCGTGCGTGGGGCCATGGGGCGGACCCGGTGGGTGCGGAACTCGTGACTCGCGTGCGTGCTGCCATTGCCGAACGCAAGGGGCCTTGGTCCATTGAGGAATTGGACGCCTTCGAGTTGAAGTGACTTCCTCTTACTTCAGCACATACATGCGCGGGTTGCGCCAGTGAATCGTGCCCTGTCGGCCGTTGTGCACCTGCAAGGCAATGAACCCCGACTTGAAACGATCATCGTGTAGGTCAGCAGTGGGGATGCCGTTGACCCAGATGCGCGAGTGATCGCCCAAGCACTCGATGCGGTACCGATTCCAACCGTCTAGTTGGAACGCGGCGCGTCCCCGGGGATTGTCCTTGAGGTTTTGGATCCAATTTTCGCATTCGCTAAAAATTCCGCCGGACCAGGAGCGGGCCGAGGGATCGATCTCTGCTTGATAACCGCAGACCCGGCGACCATCGACCAGATAGCTCCGAAATTGGATGCCAGAGTTGCCCTTGACCTCGAGCCATACATCGGCTTCAAAAATAAAGTCCTGGTACGTTTCATTCGTGCGTAGAAAAGACTGCCCGCCACCATCGACCTTGCCGATGATCGTGTCCCCATCCCGGGACCACTCGGCATTCCCCGTGGGTGTCCACCCTTCGAGGCCCTCGCCTTTGAACAGGTTGACCTGTTTGTCTTGGAGTGATTCCCCCGAGCGCAGGCGCATGGAGCGATACCAAACTTCGCCCCCGTGATCTTGAATCAAGAAACGGCCAGCCTTGGCCTTGGCAAAGTCGTTCAAACCTCTGAACTTGGATGCTTGGCGTGCGGCTTCAAAAGTTTCGCTGCCCACGTCTGTGTTCACCACCCGCTGGTTGTCGATCCAGTGTTCCAGGTGATTGCCTTGGGCTACGATGCGCGCCTGGTGCCAGCGCAGGGGGCCTGTGGGCTTGGCCTGGTTGGCAGCGTGCACTGCGTAAAGGGATGCGCAGAGGTGCTTGGCTCCTTCTTTAGGGTGCGCGGTGTCGTCCAATACTTGGAACTCCGGTCCCAGCCATTGCTTGCCTTCACGCTGAACGCGGTACTTGAGGCCGCTGTTGGTGCCACTGGCCAGTTGGAATTCGAATTCCAGTTCGAAGTCGGTGAAGCTGCGCTTGCTGATCAGATCGCCCGCCGCTTCCGCCCGCCGGAGGTTGCCGTTGACCACTTGCCAGCCAGCACCCGGGTCCTTGCCGTCGCTGCTCTCCCAGCCGGCGAGGCTCTTGCCGTCAAAGAGCAACTCCCAGCCCGCTTTGCGCTGGGCTTCGGAAAGGGAATTCGCAGTGGCGCTGCCATCGAGTACATCCCCGGTGGCGGCCCATTCGGTTCCACGACGGATCACTTCGGCGAATTGTGGGTCCTCGTGGGCTTCGCGAGATCCACCCTTCCACACATGGCCGAGGGGTGTATGGAAAATGCGTCCCTTGCCTTCCATGCGCACGACGATCATGGGCTCAAGAGCATTGGAGCCGCCGGTTTTTGGATCCGAAAACGCGCTGGCAATCTGTTCGAAGCCGCAGTCGTGCATGTGCACTAGGCGGTGGTACAACTCGTCGGGATGGGCGACCAAATCCGGCAGGGTGCGTGTGATTGGGTGATCGCGCACTTCCATGCGCACATCAAAAGGGTGGACTCGGCCATGACCCGTGCCCTGGCGCCAGCAGTGGCAGACCATGGCCTCATAGGCTTCCCAACCGGGGAACGCGTTGTTGGCTGCGTGCACCACAGAAACCCCAAGGCCCGAGCGCACCGCGTTGAGGAAATTACTCTCGGCGGGTTCGCCCCAGCGCGGGCCGTTGTAGTCCAAGAGAATGGCGTCGAATGACTGCAAGCGCTCGAGATCCTCGAGGTCCTTCGCGGGCTCGTAGGTAACCTCGACCTGGAAGCGACCCGACTCGTTGAGAATGCGGTTCAGGGATGGTGTCGTCCATTCCCAGTCGTGGTTGTTGGCACCGGAGACAATCAGGACTTTGATGGGTTCCTGTGCCGCACTCAGCGCGGTCAGGGCAAGGAAACAGGCAGAGGCAATCAATCGCATGCCCTGACTCTAGCCGGGAATCGGGGTGGGGGTAAGCCCGGGGGCAGAATCTCCCCTGAGATAGGCCCGCATAACCCGCTCTGCCTTGAGCTTGAGGAAGTTTTAGGGGAGCAGGGACCAGGTGTCCCCTTCCTGGAGCAGGTGCAGCTGAATGCCTGTCCCCGACTGCAGGCCCTTTTCCTTGAACTTGGGGATCTTGGCCGAGCGGGCGTCATAGACCAAGACATGACCTTCGCCCATGACTCGAAAGGCATCGCCTTCCACAATGCATGCGGTCTTTTCCGAGATACCAACGCCGATGTAACGGGGTTGGTCCAGTACCGCGGTCAAGAGCCGGGCCAACCGGTCCCGTTGGGTAAAGTGTTGGTCGACAATGACGGGAGCCCAAAGGCCCAGGCCGCGACTCGGTTTGATGGCGCCGGTTATGAGGGCTGCGGGTTCTGGCGGGCCACCAATCATGACATTGCTCATGATGGCAGCACCTGCGCTCGTGCCGCCCACTACTGCCCCATGACGGCGGCGCTTGTGGATGATGTTGATTAACTTGGCGCTGGACAGCTCCCGTGAGAGTTGGTTTTGGTCGCCGCCTGGAAACCAAATCAAATCCGCGTTGGCCACTCGCATTTCCGCAGTCTCATCGAGGGGATCGATCACGTCGATGCTCGTTGCCCCAAGGCGCTCGAACATTTTTGCGGTCCTTTGCCCCCTGTCTTCACGCCCTGATGCTTGGGGCAAGATCACCACATGTGGTTTTGCGTGCCCGGTGAGGGCGAGGGCTTCAAACAGAACTTCGTCGGGTGTACCGCCGCCTCCCACAACCACAAGCGCACCTGGCTTGGGGTTTTGACTCTCTTCTGATGCAACAGGGGTCTGCCGGGTGCTGGCAAATGCACCGAGGCTCAGGGTGGCAAGGGCAAGGATGGTGGTGCGCTTCATGGGAGCATCATACTCCACGGATGCGCGCCCAGTGTCCGGACTAGTCCAGAGGTCGAATCATGATGTTCTTGGCTTCGATGCGTGAGCCTTCATGGTGCTGCTGAAGGGCGATATGACCCGCCCCATGCAGTCTCTCAGTATCGACGAAATCGGTGATCTCGGCGCCGTTGACCCTGATTGTGATATGGGTTCCTGCGTCGGTATCAATACACCGGATTTCATAATCGAACCAAGCGTTTTCCGGGACGATCCAAGTGGTGATGGAATCCAAGGAATAGAGGCTGCCGGTCTTCTGGGGATCGGGGAAATTCGAGTTGATCTGCGCCTCGTAGCCCGGGGGCCAGCCCTCTTCCGCCTGTACGCGGAAGTAAAAGCCGGAGTTGCCACCGTCGTTGATCTTGAAACGTCCCTTGAGTTCAAAGTTCTTGTAGTCGCCGCGCTTCGAGAAGAGGTGTCCGGCCTTGCCGGTGCCGATCAGTATGCCGTCGTCGTTCAGCTCCCACTCGGCGTCTCCGGTGCTGAGCCAGTCATCGAACTCGTCTTCGGGGAAGACCTCAGACCAGCCCTCTTGGGGAGAAGACTGACGGCTGGGTTGCACCATCACCCCGCGGAAAGCGCAACGGTGGGAAGCACCGGTCAAGGCCACGGGGCCGAGAGCGCTCTCCTTGCCCAAAGGCGCACCCTCATCGGGCGCGTGCAAGATGACGTTCTCGAGCATGGGCTGGCCATTGATACGCAGGGAACGTAGAACCGCATCACGCGTCTTGTCTCCTGTTTGGTCGTAGCGGGCCGCCTGAATATCCCAGGTGAGCTCGTTCCATTGGCCCTTACCGAAGTAGCCGCGGATCGCTGGGTTCGGTTGCTTGCCTGCCACCGTGCCGCAAGCTGGGTTGTCGGTGAGTTTGATCGCGTACTGACCCAGGAGCCAGAGTTCTGCCGATCCTCCACGGGTCAATTGAAATTCCACTTCGCCCTTGTGGTCTCCCAGGTTGATCTTGCCGAGGAATTGGGCGCCTTCTTTGACCGGCACAAGCGCGCCATCACCCTCCGTCAAGCTGAGGATGCTGTCGTCGCCCTCGGTGGGCTGTGCATTTGTCAGGCGCCAGCCTTCGAAATCCCAGAGGGCAGTGGCGTCGGAATAGGTCAGGCGCAGCCAACCCTCCATGGCATTGTCCTTGGAAGGGGGCGGGGAAACGACCTTGGAGACTTGCTCTAGGCAAAGCGGTCCCTCCGGCAATTGGTTGATCGTGTAGGAGAACTCCCTGTGTAGGAGTGGCCGTCCGTCTTCGGTGACCAAGTGATCGGGCAGCTTCACGTCCAAACAGGTGGCCGCGGTCAAGGCCGCAAAGGTGAGGCGCAGGCTCTTGCGGTCTTCCGAAATCTGCACTGCCTGCGCTTTGAAAGGCACGAGGTGCTGGGGCGGGGAACCGTATTCCCACCAGTAGTTGTAGTCGTATTGCAGCGCATCGACCGTGGAAGGGTCGATGGTGACCCCCTTGGCGAGGGGTTCGGTGAGGGTGATATTGAATCCATCCTGGGCCAAGTGAATCTCGTGGAAGTCCAGGGGAGTCTTTCCGGTCCAGCGCAATCGCGCTAAGCCGTCCGCCGGAGCACGTCCACCCCAGCCTCGGTTCGTGTAGCCCAGCATCAAGCTGCCGTCGGGGCCAAATGCGATGCGGCAGGCAGATCCGAGCTCGCTGCGGAACGGAACCACGGCGCCTTGGTATTCGCCGCGTACCTTTTCCATGAGGGCGCGCAGGACGACTCCATTGGTCATTTCGGTCACGAAGAGTTGCTCTTGGAATGGTCCGAATTGGCCCCCACTAGAGTCATAAGTCAAATTGCCCGTGGAGCGGGACCAGCGGTAGGGGATCCAGATCGCAGGAGGTTTTCGATTCGCTGCTGCAGCAGAAGGGATCTCGTAGCTCGGCTCGCTGTTCGTCGAGCGGTACTCATCGGTCCACATGAGCGAAGCGGGGTGCCCAAAGAAGGCACCTTCGGTCACATGATAAATCGGGCTGGATGCAACCCAATCCCCTTGATTGTCGGTGACGAACAGGTCGCCTGCCGCATTGGTACCCACGCCGCAGGGGCTTCGCAGTCCATAGGCGAAGGGGCGTGTCGCACCGTTCGGGGCAACTTGCAGGCACCAACCACGGAAAGGAACCGGGGACTTACCAAGCCACCAGGGGTTGGAGAAGGAAACGTTGAGGGTGATGTAGAAGTTGCCCTGCTTATCCTGCGGCAACCCGAACCCGAACTCGTGGTAGTTCCCTGAAACTCCCCAAGAGTTTGAAATCGTATCGATGCGGTCACAGCGACCATCTCCGTCTTCATCCAGCAAACGCGAGAGTTCGCCGCGCTGCATGACGTGGATCTGGTCATCAACCACATTCAGGCCGAGACCTTCCCGTAAGCCCTCGGCAAAGAGCGAGAATTTGGCCTTGGAGATGTCGTCACCCAGGGCTCCGTCAACGATCCAAACTTGGCCCCGTCGTGTACTGACCGCCAATCGGCCGTCTGAAAAGAAGTCCAGACCGCCGACTTCCAGGACCGCGCCGGAGGGGGTCTTGAAGGTCTCGAGTTCATAGTAAGTGGACTCGGCCGCATCGCCCTGTAGGGCGGCTAACAGAAAAGGGAGGAGAATCATTTGGAGAGTTCCTTGGCAATTGCGGTACGGGTGGCGTCATCCCAAGTGAGGCAGGTCAAGCGGGTGATGTTCACCGTCACATTCTTGAAGGTTGGATAGATCCAAAAGCCCACGTCGCCTTTGGGGCCCGGGACTGCGCCCCCTTGATTGGGAAAGTCCAGCGAGTGAACCACGGTGACCTGAAAACCACTGGGATTCTTGCGTACGAGCCAGTGCTGTGTTCCGTAGAGCCTGTCCGAATGGCCGTCCGTGGCCTTCCTTAGGTCTCCTTCAAAGGCCGCTAAGAGATCTTCGGGAAGAATCAGATCCAAGCCGTCAAAGCGTAGCACCTTGTCCGGGATTTCTGACCGGACTGTGAACGAACGCCGCCACCCGCTGCCAACGGGTGTTCGTACATGGCTGACGGTTTCCATCACAAGTCCCGCAGAACTTCCATCGTCGATGAGTTCATAGCCAAGTCCACCAGAAGTTCCCCTGGTGAAACTCGTCCGCATGGAGGCCCCCAACTCCTTCGGCGGGAGTTTTTTTCCAATGGTGGCGAGGTACCAAGAAGTCTTGGGCTTGCCAGCTCCGAACAACTCGATCACTCGGCCAAGGGGCTTGAGAGCCGCGCCTCCTCGACCAGTCCAGTCCATGCGGTCCACGAAACGTCCGCTGCGCACGCCAAGTAGCCTCACATCATCTGTGCGATATTCAAAAGTTGTACCGCTGGGGAGCCCAATCAAAAGGCCGCGCGGTTGCTTGTCGGCAGATAGGAAAATCGGCGGCAAGAGGCCTCGTGCCAGTAGCGTTTCTTCCTTGACCACCAACTCGGTTTGTGCCGGGTCGACGATCGTTCCGGGAGGGCCCAGGGAAATCACATACTGTGCAAGCGCCTTACGTTGGTCCTTAGTCAGGGCCACATCGAACGCAGGCATGGGTGTTCCCGGGATGCCGAAGGACAAGGTGCGTAGGACTGCCTCGGGCGTGTTGCCATAGGAGAAGCCACCTTCGAGGAAGGAGCGCGCGGGTCGTTCGAGCTCGGTGGTGCCTTTTCCATCGCCATTTTCTCCGTGGCAGGCGGCACAGTGGATCAAGAAGAGGTCCTTGGTGGGATCGTCTTCTTGGGCTGCCAGGGGCGGCAGGAGGGAGGAGAAAAAGAGGGCTGGTAGCAGGAGGTGGCTTTGCATGGCGGTGCAGGTTAGCGGGTGAACCTTGGGCTGGGGAGGGCTTCTCTGGGGGGGGATACGAATTTGAGCGCGGGCAGGCAATTCTCAGGCAGCTGGAGGCCTGGAGCGAGCCTCTAGCGTCGAGCAGAGCCAAAGCTCAGAATAGGCACCTCATTCCCTTCCGGCCTGCAATCGGGCTGGAGAAACTCGGGAATGTTGCGATGCCTGAGTTCAAACACCACAACCGTTCGGTCTTCTACGACACCCTGGGCGCTGGTCCAGCAGTTGTGTTTCAGCACGGATTGGGAGCCGACCGCCGGCAGGCCCTCGGGGCTCTAAGTGAGTTGCGCGGGTGTCGCGTGATAGCGATGGATGCTCCAGGACATGGGCAAACGATTGGTGGGTCCGGGCCCTATGGCTTCGGTGACTTTGCGGACTGCGTGCTGGGATTGATGGACCACCTCGGGATCGAATCCGCTGTCCTTGGGGGGATCTCCATGGGCTCGGGAATTGGGCTTGCGGCGGCTTTGCGGGCGCCCAAGCGTGTGCGAGCTTTGCTCTTGGTACGACCCGCCTGGCTCGCAACACCATCCCCGCCCAATCTTGAAATCGTGGCTCGCATCGGGCATTGGATCGAGGACGCTGGCGTGGATCAAGCGCGGCAACAGCTTGAGGCCGATCCTTTCTATGCGGAATTGTTCAACACCAATCCAAACTGCGCCGCTTCTATCGCCGGTGTGTTCACGCGCCCCCAGGCCCTTGAGTCCGCCAGGGTGTTGCACCAGATGGTGGATGATCGGCCCTTTTCTTCGATGGGGGATTTAGGGGAGGTCCACTGTCCCACCCTTGTGGTCACGAATGAGTCCGACCCGCTGCACCCCACGGGATTAGGAGACGAGTTGGCCCGGGCTATTGGGGGAGCGCAGCATGAGGTGGTTCCGCCGCGCTATACCGCCGCCGCCGATCACCAGAGCGCATTGACACAGGCCATGCAGAAGTTCTTGGACGGTTCCTGCGTGTAGCGGCCCAATGGGGAAGGCCCGGCATCCTTTGGATTCCGCTTCCCCTCAGCCTTGTGGTACCTTTCAGCCTCCACCCTGCTGCCAAAGAAGGTCCTTTGGAGCGTGAGGTTGGTAGAGCCCTAATCCCCCGCGACGCGGACCCTTCTATGAATGCAATCAATCCGAAGACCGTGTGGAACCGCGTTCTGACATTTGCTGGCTTGACCGTCCTGTCGAGCGCACCTCTGTTGGCCCTGCAAACCGAAAACTCTGGGGGCGCTCTTCGCCCGGACCAAGCCTGCTTTGATGTGCAGCATTACGATTTGGTTCTAGTGGTGGTGCCGGATTCCAAGAAGATCGGTGGATCCCTGACCATGACCGCGCGCATGGAGAAAGCCAGTGAAGAGATCAGCTTGGACTTGGACAGCCGTCTCACCGTGCGCCGCGTGACCGTGGCTGGTGTCGAGGTTGAGGCTATTCACACTGAGGGGCGCATTACGATTCCTCTGGCCAAAGGACAGGGTCAACCGGGGCAGGAACTCAAGGTCAACGTGCTCTACATGGGCACTCCGCGAGAAGCGCCGAATGCACCCTGGGTTGGCGGTTTCACCTGGGCCAAAACCCCATCCGGGGCGGATTGGGTCAGCACCACCTGCCAGATGGAGGGCGCGGACCTGTGGTGGCCGTGCAAGGATCATCCCTCCGACAAGCCCGAGAGTTTTGACCTGAAAGTCACGGTTCCCGCTGGCCTTGTCTGCGCTTCCAACGGCCGCCTGATGGGTGTTCAAGAGGGGGACAGCGGGGCACGCACTTTCCATTGGCACACCAGTATGCCCATCCCCAACTATTCCATCGCCCTCAACATCGCGCCCTATGAGACCATTTCGCGCACGGTGGAGAGCATCGACGGTGGCGCGATACCGGTCACCTTTTGGCACCTGCCCGAGAACACTGACAAGGCCAAGGTTCTCTTCGAGGAAATCGTCGATCACCTCAAGCATCTGGAATCCATCTGCGGCCCCTATCCCTTCCGGCAGGACAAGTATGGCGTTGTGGAAACGCCGCACCTTGGAATGGAGCACCAGACCATCATCGCCTACGGAAACAACTACTCGGGAGATCCCGAGTTTGACTACGACTGGCTGCATCATCACGAAATGTCCCACGAGTGGTGGTCGAACCTTTTGACCTGTGTTGACTGGGCGGACTTTTGGATTCACGAGGGCCTGGGAACTTATATGCAGGCCTTGTACTTAGAGAGTCGTTTCGGGGTCGAGGCCTATCGCAAGAAGATGGAGATCGACTGGAACCGCATCGGCCACAATGGGGCGATCGCACCCATTGCGCCCCGTGGAACCCAATCCATGTACTTTGCGGGAGGAGTCCCGGATGCTCCTGGCGGGGACATTTACTTCAAAGGGTCCTGGGTTGTGCACAACCTGCGCTGGCTGATGGGGGACAAGGAGTTCTTTGAGCTCTTGCGCGAGTGGGCGAAGCCTGGAACCGGCGGTGAACCTCGATTTGTCTCCACAGATCAAATGATCCAAGTGGCTTCTAGCAGTGCTGGCGAGAACCTTGACTGGTACTTCGACGTGGTTCTGAAGGCTAAGCAGCTGCCTGCGCTGACCGCGGAGGTGAAGGATGGCCAGCTGCATCTCAAGTGGAGCAGCGTCGGCGAAAAACCCTATAGCATGCCCGTGGAAGTCCAATTGGGCAGCAAGCGCGTGCGCGTGGAATGCCCCGCCGGTGAGGGAACCCTAGCCGTGGGCACCCAAGACTGGCAGCTGGACCCCGACCGCTGGCTCATTCGCCAGCGCTGAGTTCATCACTCGGGGGAGTGCTCTTCCAAGTGGCGCATGACATGATCGACCTCGTCGGAGGATCCCATCACCACGCTTGTGCGTTGGTGCAAGGACTCCGGCTCGACCTCTAGGGTGCGCGTCATGCCCGAGTAGGACTTGCCTCCTGCCTGCTCCACTAACATCGCCATGGGATTGGCTTCGTACATCAAGCGCAACTTGCCCTTGGGTGACTTGGGAGTCGGCGGGTAAAGGAAAACACCGCCCTTGATCATCACACGGTGCACATCGGCCACCATGGCGCCGGCGTAGCGTGTGGAGTAGCCATTCTCGTGGGCCCACGATAAGTACTTCTGGTAGCCGGTTGAAAACCCATTGCTATAGGCTTCGTTCATGGAATAGGTCTTGGCCGCTGAGGGGATACGCAGGTTCTCTTCCACCAAAAGGAATGAGCCGATGGTCGGATCGAGAACAAACATCTGCACACCCTTGCCATGGGTTAAGACCATTACGGTGGAAGGCCCATAGAGCACATAACCCGCAGCGACCTGTTTGGTTCCCGGTTGGCGAATTGCCTCTTCTGGGGATTTGCTGCGGCGGTCGTGCGCTAGGATCGAAAAAATCGTCCCCACCGTTCCACAGGTGTCAAGGTTCGACGAACCATCGAGGGGATCGAAGAGCGCAATGTAGGGACGCTCGCTGCTGTTGTCAGAGTGCAAGAGGATGGGCTCATCGTTTTCCTCGGAGGCAACAATGGACAAACCCGCGCGTGAACCGAGGCAAGAGATCAGGGTCTCGTTCGCGATCACGTCGAGCTTCTGCTGTACTTCCCCTTGGACATTTTCAGTGCCCATAGAGCCTAGTACGGTTTCGATACGCGCGCGCCGACAGCGGGCGGCGATGAACTTAGTCGCGAGGGAAATGGCCGAGAGGATCCAGGTGAAGCGTCCGGATGCGTCGGGGTGTTTTGCTTCCTCGGCAAGCAGGTAGGACTGGATCGAGAGCAGCTGCTCGCTGCGAATTTCGGTGGGAATGGGGAGCTCACTCATGGAAAAAGGTGCTTTTAAGCGTTGCCTAGGCCTAATTATGGTCAGGATGCGTCCGTAGCGGCCAGATCAACACTATCGACAGGACGGAACGATACCATGCGTCAAATGGCGTGTTTCACGATGTGCCTTGGAGCAGCCATCAGCCTGTTCGCAGCCCCGATAAATCCAATGAACCTACTTCAACCGACCCTGCCCCTGCTGGCGCTCTTGCCGCTCTGGCAGTCCGGATCTTTCACCCAAGAGGGCCCGACCCAAGGGGCCCAGATTTCTGGACAAGGTCAAGCCAGCGAGGCGCGCTCCCTGTCGACGCCTCCGCGTGTGGCTTGGTACACCTCGCTCGAACAAGCCCGGAAAGACGCCGCCCGCCTGAACCTGCCTATCCTGGTTCAATCAGCCGCACCCCAGTGCCGTTCGGTGCCGGGTATGTGGTGACCCGGCTACCGCAATTCAGAGGAGAGTTACTTCTCTGTCCCTGCAGTCATTGCTGCATCACGCGCTTGGATTTGTGTGCGCCCCGCTACCTATGAACATGAGGCAGAGGCGGAGTTCTTGAAGCGCCTTTTCTCCAACCGGGACGGCTCCTTGCAGAACACCTCCTTTGGGCTGTTGGGCCCTGACGGAAAGAAATCTCTCTCCCGCGGGGGCCGTTCGCCCCAAATGGCCTGGAACAGCAGCAAGGCGATGGTTACTGCTCTCGAGGAGAGCGCAGGTGAATACAAGCCGCGCAAGGGCAAGCGATCTTTGCCTACGGTCGTCGACTTACGTCTAGGCCTGAATGTTGCCGCCAGTGATGGTCTGCCGTTGGTGGTTCTGATCGCGTCCAAGAAGAAGGATGCCTCCCTGCGCAAACTGCTCGCTGAGCTGGCCTGGTCCGATGGGTTGATCGCCGGGGCCCACTATGTGGTCTTGAGGGATCACGACGCACTCAAGGAAATGAAGGGTCACAAGGCCTCGAAGCAAGTTCAGATCTTGAAGCCGGATGCCTATGGCCAGTCCGCCGAGATCGTCGGGGCTTTCGACCTTAAGGACCGCAAGCTCGAAGAGCATGCGGCAGAGCTCTTCTTGCTTGCCAAGGGGGAGCCCAAGGATGACCGCAGCCACACCCGGAACGGGCGCCGCCGCGGCATTGACTGGAAGAGCCTCTTGCCGATCACCGACAGTGGTGGCAGAAAGCGTTAAGCAAGAACCCTCCAGTAACAAACGCAACCGGCCCCCCGCGCACAAGACGCAGGGGGCCGGTTGCTTTTGAGGTCAGACCTTTTAGGTCCGACTTAACTCACTGACAGAACGTAACCGACACACCGTTGGTGGTGTTGGAAGTCGGAGCGGTAAAGTTGTCCCGGAACCACAACTGGAAGTTCCAAGTGTCGCCGGGCTGGAACATCTGGTTCTGGGGCAAGTTGTTGAAGTCCGGGGAGAAGGTCAGGTCGCCAGGGCCCGTGTTCAGCACGTTGCCAGAGAAGCGGATCTGGGGAGCACCCACACACAGGTTGCCTTGGCTGCCACCGAAGAGCGGCACGAAGGCCTGGTTCCGGCTCATCAGGAAGTAGGACCACTTGTTCAGGGGCAGGTCGTGGGCGTCCAGAGATAGGTTCTGGTCCGCAACGTTGGTGCTTCCTGATGCTCCCAGAACCGCGCCGATGATGCTGGCGGAGTTCATGGTCGAGCTGCAGTAAGCAGTGATGTCGCCGCCGGAGCAGCAGTTTGAGCTGGGCACGAACACCGTGGCGTTACGACTGCCTCCGCTCTTGAAGAGGCCAAGGGTTGCTTGGGCGACACCGGGTTGGGCGTCCGCTTCAAAACTGAAGGTGAACACGGTGCCCCAGCGAATCGCGTTGGCATCTGCGTTCTGAGCAAAGGTCTGGGTGCTCCAGTCCAGGCCGCCGCCGGTTTGATTCAGGGTCCAATCCGTGTTGTCCCAGGGCGATCCGGAGTGGTGATCCACATCGCGGAAGAACACGTTGCTCGGGTTGCAGTTGCCGGGAACGTTGAAAGATCCGACCGAATCATCGGAGTTGAAGTTCTGCACGCAGTAGTCATAGCGATAGCCGCCGGAGGTCAGGGCCGTGGCCTTACTCGCGACAAACAGGTAACCGTGAACGCCAGCGCCACCTTCGTCGGTCAGTTCGATCTCTTCGATCATCACGTCCGGATGGAAATGCTTCCAAGCGTAGACCGCCGGATCCATCATGTGGATCGGGCCTGTAGTGGTCAGGCTGTTAATGTTGGAGTTAGTCCAACGGGCCTCGATCCAAGAAGAGTTGTTGCGCACATTGCCCGCCATTGAGTCATGGTGGGACAGGTACTCGGTCTCGCAAAAGTAGGTCACGCTGGGGTCAGCCAGCTCGTTGGCGGGCATCTGCAGGCGGCCACGGATTTGGGAGGGGCCGGTCGGGCCCGCGCCCCAGCTACTCGGCCATAGGCCGGTCACCGGGTTGACTCGGAATTTGCCGACTCCACCGGCGCCGTCGTTCAAGCCGGAACCATAGGTGTCCGCGCAGCCAATGCCCAAGCTACTGCAGGGGGTGCCTTGGCAAGAACCACAGCTGTTCTCGTTCACCGCACAGAAGCCAGGCTTCAGCCAGGTGTAACCAAGCTGCTCCATGCGGCCGTCTTGGATCTTGTACATGTTTGAAGCGATGACCGGGGGATCTCCCTGGCTGTTACCCCAGGCAACCGTGACGTTGCCGACGTTGCAGGAAGTCGTGCCCACACTGTAGGCAGCGATGCCGCCGGTTTGCCCGTAGTAGGCGAAGTCGTTGGAGTTATTGGCGATTTTAGATACCGCGATGTCTTGAGCGGCGGCAGCACCGGTCAAGAGGGCGCAGCCGATGAGAAGGAGTTTGAAGTTGATCATGAAAAAGGGGGTCGCTTAGCGTCTGAGTCGCAGAGAGGCGCGATGGAATGTGAATGGAAGGCTCTAAGGAAACGGTAGTGTCCGAGCCCTCGCCGGTTGCAAAATCGAACCTCCAGTATCCCTTGGGCGGCTTGATTTCGCCAGAGGCCTACTAGGGGAACCCCAGCTTGGACGCTTGACGGCCGTAAATTGTTCGTATTCGGTACCTGGGAGGCCTACGGCGCGGTGGCCGCCTCTAATTGAGAGAGGGCGCTGACTAGGGCCGGATCTTCTGGGGCCAAATCAAGACCCTCCCGCAGAAGGCGGGCGGCTTCCCTGGGGCGTCCCTGCATGAAGAGCATCTGGGCCAATTTGACCCGCGGCTGGGAGAGCCGAGGCTCCAGTTTCAGGGCCTCTTGGAGAGCCGCCTGGGCCGCCGCGCTATTGCCCTGGGCCGCGTAGAGGGATCCGAGAAGGTCATACAGGTGCCCATCCGCCGGCCGCTGATCCAACCCACTCCGCACCTGGGCGATGGCTTTATCGAGATGACCTCGGCCCGCTTCCAGTTCGATCAACTCTCCCCAGGCTTGGTGCAGGTCGGGATCGATTTCGACCGCCAGGGCCAGCAACTGTGCCGCCCGGTCCAAGTCTCCTGACGCCCAAGCTTGATGGGCCAAGTCCACAGAGGGCGCGCCCGCTCGGTACGCCGCTTCCTGTGCGCGACCCATTAGGTCGGTAAACATCTCTTGGTCATCCAGGATCATCGCGGCCCAAGCGGATTCCATCAGGCGTAGGGGGTCACTGAAGAGCCCCGCATCCATCGCTAGGCGACCCGACGCAAGAACTTTCTTGGCGGCAACTTTGACTTCCTCGTCAACGGGCAGTCGATCCTGGGTGAACCAGCTCATCTTGACCGGCGCTAGAGTCGCAAAAGCATTCGCGCTGCGCATGCCATGGAACTGCACCCAACTGGACTGGCTGACCCCGGCCAGCAACAGGATACTTGCGGGTAAGAACCAACGAGCTCCAGGCTGGAGTTTCCCCGCAGATTTTAGGGGGGTGTTCAGCAGTTTGACATTGGGTCGTGTGATCAACTGCATACAGCGCAGTCCAAAAAATGCAACGCAGCCTGCGATCCCTAGGGCGAAGAGAAACGGCACCATGTCATAGATTCCGCGGACCGAGAAAAACGTCCAGCAAAACACCAAGGTCAAAAGGACCTCTTCACCCCAGCCCTTGCCCCGTGTTTGTTTCGACTTCAAGCCTACTGCAGGGGCCCCAAACCCGAAATAGAGCGCATTCGTTGGACAGACGCTAACGCAGTCGAGGCACTTCATGCAGTTCGTGTCCACCACCATGCCGTACTCGTGAACCTCACGAGCTACATTCACATTCGAGCTGCAGGTTTGCGTGCAGTGGCCGCATTGTTCGCAAGCATCCGTGACGCGGATGCGACCCGGAGCGAACTTGTCGGCCACGGAAAAGATGGCTCCATAGGGGCAAGCATAGGTGCAAAAACCCTTAGACCCCAAAAACCACACGCAAGCAAAGCCGCAGACCACAAACGTGGCAAGGCCAACCCAGAGGCCAGGCATGGTGCTCCAGATGTCTTGCACATACAGTTCGTTTCCACGCACCGACAAGTCATCCTCAATCCAAATACGATAGGCCAGGGGCCAGAAGAACATATACCCCGCGGCCAAGAACGGCACCAAGGCCAGGCTGCGCGAACGCAGCGGGCGCGGGGTGATTCCGACTTTGAGCATCAGCCATCGACACAGGTCTTGGAGCGCGACCA
Organism: Planctomycetota bacterium; assembly: GCA_028823345.1. Classification (GTDB taxonomy): domain Bacteria; phylum Planctomycetota; class UBA1135; order UBA1135. The sequence continues at coordinate 61,970 of JAPKBR010000005.1, read as the reverse complement.
AGTGACAGGCCCATCCGCAGAAGAATCTTCCCAGCAACAGGGTTGAGAGAATGACCGCACCGAAGAAGACAAGCCCGGCATTGATCACCGAGCGCTTGCTGAACTGCATCGCCTCGCTTGGCTCGATCAGGCTCAAGGTGCGGCCCGTGGCGAACCAATGGGCCAGGTGTAGGGCCACCACTAGGTGGACCGCGATCAGAGCCCAGGCGCGAATGCGCGAGACCTTCGAAGCCCGCGGTCCAGCCCCGGGGTGGTCACGCTCTTCGGGGGCGCACTTGTGAATTTTGTTGCTCATGGGATTGGGAGTCCAGAGAAGGATACCTGACGGCCCGCTCAACTCCGCTCCCGTGGGCAGCCGTTCCCCGGTTGAATTTCCTCCTTGCTGGTGCAGGGTGCGTCAATTTCCCTCAGTACCCCCCGGGCTGGGCACCTGCATGGATTGAATCCCGAAGAGGCGGCAGCCCACATGGGGTCGGGTCCTGCTGCCAAGGGCTCATGGAGTGCCTGCAGGCCCTGCAGAGGGGTGCAGGGGCTCGTGAACCATGGTGGGGGGTCAAGGGAAAGCCTGTGGTTAACTAGGATAATACCCTCGCAAAATGCCCGGGAGAGGGTCATTGGGGGACCTTTTATTCCCAGGGCTGCAAGTGAAGCCCTGGGTTTTCTCACCTGGGGGCCTTCTCATATCTGCAGTTCAACACTGGCTAGCCTCGTCCGATATAATGGGGGCACCTTCTCCCTTGTTCCTGTCAACCGACCGGAACTCAATCCGTGAACCACATCCGATTGTGAGCCGTCGCGAAGAAATCAACTGGCTGCGCCAGGCAGCCCTCGGTGGAAACATCGATGCCCAGTACGACCTCGGCTGCGCCTATGCGGAGGGAACCGGAGTACCCCAAAGCCATTCCACCGCCTACCGCTGGTTTGCAAAGGCCGCCGAGAAGGGCGACCCGGAATCCATGACTGCGGCGGGCTACTGCTTGCTGAATGGTGATGGGGTCGAACCCGATCATGAAGCCGCCGTAGCCTGGTTCAAGCAGGCCGCCGGCGAAGGGGACCAGGACGCACCGCGCTATCTCGCCTCGTGCACTCTTTACGGGGAAGGCCTCGAAGCCGATGTGGAAGAGGGCTTGCGTTTGGCTGAGCAGGGTTGGAAAGACACGAGCGACCCCGAATACGCGCACTTGATCGCCTGCGCCCAACACGACTTGCTGCTCGACGAAGACGAGGCCGTGGTTTGGCATCGCCTTGCCGCCGAGCAGGACCACGACGAATCCATGGTCTGGATGGGCTACTTTACGCGCTACGGAATTGGTGTTCAGCGCAGTTTGAAGGCCGCGTTTCAGTGGTATCAAAAAGCCGCCGATGCGGACAATGATGCGGGCCTTGCCAACGTGGCAATTTGCTACCACAACGGCGAAGGCGTGGAACAAAGTTTCGAGCGGGCCTACGAGTACCGCGAACAGGCAGCCGCCCTGGGTCATCAGGAGAGCAGCCTCTGGCTGGCAGTGCAACTGCTTCAAGGCCTTGGCTGCGAGGCAGATCCCGAGTCGGCCCTCAAACGCATGTCCGATTTGGCCGAAGAGGATCCCAGCGCGGCCATGATGCTGGGCGAAAAGTTCTACTACGCTGAAGGTGTGGAAAAGGACGTGGATGAGGCGGTCAAGTGGTTCAAGATTGCAGCCGATTCCGATCTGCCCGAAGCCTGGACCTTCCTGGGTGTTTGCGCCTGGAATGGGGAAGGGCGCGAGGCCTCCATCAGCGACGCCATGGAATGCTATCGCCGGGCAGCAGACTTGGGCGATTCCCACGCATTGTTCAACTTAGGCCTCGCCTACCGCGGAGGGGAGGAAGTCCCGCGCGACTTCACTCGCTCTTGGCAGCTGTTTGAGCAGGCAGCCTTGCAGGGCAATGGCCCGGCGGCAGTCCTGTTGGCCGAGGCTTGTATCGAAGGCAACGGAGTTCCGCGGGATCCCTCTCTTGGGGTGGCCTACTTACGGCCCGCCATCGCCGCGGAGGACCCGGACGCGATGATCAAGATGGCCGAGTGTTTGGCTCAAGGGACCGGGGTGCGCGAAGATCAAGTGCAAGCACTAGAGTTGTTGAAACTCGCTCAGGTGCAAGGGCGCGACACTCGTGTTGAGCGCGGGCAGTTGCGCCGCCGCATGCGCGGGCTGGATTGAGGGCATCAACGCCCAGACTTCATGGGCTCAAGAGTCCTTGGACTTGAGCAGGGCGCTTGCTTTATGGGCCAAGGCTTCTGCCGCGTCCATGATGTGCTGGGATGAGGTCGAGTGCAGGTTGACCGGCAAGATCACCCAACGCTTTTCTTTTACAGCTCGCACCTCACGCGCGGCACTTTGGCCCAAGAGCCATTCCAGAGTGGGGGAGTGACCTCCGTTCTCGGCTTCGGCCAAAAGCAACAGGTCCGGATCCATGCGCAACATCTGCTCCAGATCCAAAGGCCCATTCCCGACCAGTCCAAACTCGGCCGCCGCATTTCGCATTCCCGAGAGCTCGATCAAAAAGTTATACGCCGTGCCTTTCCCTGCTGAGGACCCCCCGGCGCCATAGTTGCCATAAGACAAAACACGCACCTGCTTGAGAGCCTCGTTCCCAACCAAGGCCGCCCGGCGCCTGTCCAAGTCCGCCATCAGTTGCTCTCCCCGCTGAACCGCACCTAGGGCCTCGCTGCTGAAGCTGATCAATTCCGTCAGCCCTTGGTAGCTGGTGGGCGTCGGCAGGCGCACCACGCAAATCCCTTGGCGTTGAAGCAGGCTTGGAACAGTCGGCGGGCGCCAATCAGAAACTAACACTAGGTCTGGATCGAGGGCCAAGATATCCGCCGTATGGAACCCCGCCGGATTCGGCAGACCTTCCCAGCGGTCCAGGGAACCCGCCGCCAGTGAATACCGCAGAGCTGTGGAAACCACCCCCACAATCTGTTCGGGCTCCAAGAGCGCCACCATCAAATCGAATCCCGTGGCCGAATCCGCAAAGACCCTTCTTGGTTTCACAGGCACGGAAACCTCGTGACCCTCACCATCGACGATATTGCGCATGGGAACACTGGGGGGTGCATTCGAGCCACCGCATGCACACACAAGCGCGACAACTAAGAAGGACAGGAAACGGATCATCGGCCCCATTGTCATCTGCCACGGGCGTCTTGTCCAGCGAGCTTCACGTGCTCTGGCTGTTTGTGGAAGACGCGGGGAGCCCCAAAAGCTGGAATACAAGTGGCAACGGAGTGGTGTAGGGCAGATCTACCCAAGAGTGACCATTTCTCAGAGGTCGCGCGGCGGGGCAGCTCTGGTGCCAGAATCCAGGAGTCTCTGCGGGTTCCATGCTAAGGTAGTTTGATGAAGAGCTCACAGACAACTCTCGGGCGCGCCCATGCCTTCGTCGGCGCCATCGCATTTGGTGTTCTGACAGCAGGGCTACATTCCCAGTCGGTCGCTCCCGCCCAGGATCCAGCCATGGGGATGTCTGTTTTGATTGAGGCCGAGGCCTTTGAGGACCTTGGAGGTTGGGTCCTAGACCAGCAGTTCATGGATCTCATGGGGTCTCCGTTTCTGTTGGCACACGGAATGGGAGTCCCGGTCGAGGACGCCACGACCCACGTCCACTTCCAAAGTGGTGGCCGGCGGCGAGTGTGGGTCCGCACGAGGGACTGGGTTGCTCCTTGGAAGGCAACCGGTGCACCTGGGCGGTTTCAGCTTCTCATCAATGGCAAGCCCTTGCGAACCACCTTCGGCACCGAGGGAATCAAGTGGCACTGGCAAGACGGTGGTTTTGTCGAGGTCGACGGCAAGACCAGCGTGGTGTTGCATGATCTGACGGGATTCGAAGGGCGTTGCGATGCGATCGTGTTCAGCGCCGATCTCGGTTGGAAACCTCCGGAGGACATGGCGGAGCTGGAGAGCTTCCGCCAGTCAAGCCTCGGGATCCCAGCTGAGCCGGTAGACGCTGGCGAGTTTGATCTGGTCATCGTTGGTGGCGGCGTTGCAGGCACAAGCGCGGCGGTCACGGCGGCGCGCCTTGGCTTGCGAGTCGCCTTGATCCAGGACCGGCCAGTGCTGGGGGGCAACTCCAGTTCTGAGGTCCGTGTGTGGCCACAAGGGAATCTCAATCATCCGCCGTTTCCGCGGGTCGGGGATGTGGTCATGGAGTTGGTCCCTAAACGCCAGGCCAACTCGGCCAATGGTCAGGCGGCAGTGGTCTTCGACGATGACCGCAAGATGCGAATCGTGAAGGCCGAGCCGAACATCTCCCTCTTTATGGAATACCGCATGAACGGAGTGTCGACCGCAAGCGGGTTGATCCAGTCCGTGACGTGCCAGAACGTTCGCAGCGCCCACCGGGTTTCCATCCGGGGTCGCTGGTTCCTTGACAGCACGGGCGATGGCTGCGTCGGCTATCTGGGTGGCGCGGACTTTGAACAAACAGAGCGAGGGCACATGGGCGCCAGTAACCTCTGGAACATCAAGTGCCTCTGCGACGATGAGGACCCTCTCTCTTCGGAGCTGCAGGCTGCCACCCAGAATGCGACGTTCCCGCGGTGTCCGTGGGCCGTGGACCTGAGCGACAAGCCCTTTCCCGGTCGGACCAAGGGGCCGCAGGCTCCCACTGCGGGGGCGACTCCCATCACCCTGGGAAACTGGTTCTGGGAGAATGGTTTCGACCGAGACCCAATCCACGACATGGAGCGGGTTCGGGATATGAATTTCCGCGCGATGTATGGGGCTTGGGACGCGATCAAGAACGTCGAGAATCGGTACCCCGCACACCGGCTCAATTGGGTGGCCTACATCGCAGGCAAGCGCGAGTCGCGACGCCTGATGGGTGACCTGGTGCTCACCGGCGAGGACCTCCGCAGCGGCAAGGAATACCCTGACGGGAGTGTCCCTTGCACGTGGGGCATCGACACCCATCACCCGAACGAGCAATATTCCAAGGGCCACGAAGGGAACGAGTTCATCGCCTCAGCCACCCAGGGTGAGGGATTCACCTACAAGCAGCCATACTGGCTTCCCTACCGATGTCTCTACAGCCGCAACCTGGGCAATCTCTTTATGGCAGGCCGCGACATCAGCGTGAGTCACGAGGCCCTTGGCGCTGTACGGGTGATGAAGACGACCGGCGCCATGGGCGAGATCGTTGGCATGGCAGCCGCTGTGTGCAAAGCTGAAAGCTGCAATCCACGCGAGGTCTACACCGATCACCTCCAGAAACTGCAGGAAGTCATGCGTGTTGGCGTGGGTCGAATCCACCGCCAGACTCTCAAGCCCACCGGGACCACAGAGCTGATGGGGGACACTGCCGCTGCGCGCGGGAAAATGGTGCGCTATGAAACCACCCATAAGTCCCTTGGCTACTGGCGTAGCAAGGACGACTACGTCGAGTGGGAGCTCGAAGTCACGAAGCCTGGCTTGTATGAGGTCCGGGCCCTCGTAGCTTGCATGGAAGGTGACCACGGCGGTAACTACGAGATCCGCATCGGCCAGAACTCTTCGGTCCTAGGCGGGAAGATTCAGTCAACGGGTTCCTGGACCGTCTACAAAGAACAACCGGCGGGCACGGTCACCCTCCAGCCGGGCCTTCAGCGAATCAGCGTTCACAACCGTAAGGAAGTTGGCCCTCTCATGAAGCTTCGCAGTCTGAGGCTGGTCGCGAAGTAGCGGATCCCACGCGTTATTCGCTTCGCGAGCCCTTTACGAACCAGCTGCCGCTTCTTGGGTGCTGAAATTCAGCATGGGTGCACTTCGCTCTTATACGGATTACATGCGCGCGGCCGAAGGAGCGAATCGTTTTGATCCGCTCCTCCGGCCGCGCATATGCCTGAGTAGACTAAGTGTCCTGGACCCCTAGTCGCCGCTCACAACAACATCGTCCAGCAGGCTGGCTTCGTTGTTTCGATTGGCGTTGGCTCTAAAGCGAATGCGCAGATTGGGATTGCCGTCAGCTGCAGCACCCAGGCTGAATGACTGAGTCTCGTATGCCGTGGTCTTGGTGGTCTCAAGGACACTCCAACCCGATCCGTCAAACCAATCAACTGTGAGGAACTCTCCTCCATCGTAGCCGCTGGTGCCACGGGCATATGAGAGGACAATGTTGGCCCTTCCCGATGCATCGATGGCGTGTTCAAGGCTTGAGGTGCGCCGCATACGAGCGCCGTAGGAGCCTGTATTGGCCGCATTTCCGTGGACTTGAATATTGCCCGTGGTAATCCAGCCTGCACTCAAGGTGCCGGATTCGAAGTCTTCGCTAAGAAGGTCATTTGAACCGCCGCCGCCGCCGCCGCCGCCAGCGTCAGTGGTGAAGGCCCAGGTAGAGCCGGTGGTCGTGCCCCCGGCGCCTACTGAATCCACACGCCAGAAATAACTGGAGGCCGTGGAAAGCTGGCCTGGGTTGAAGCTGGTCTGGGATTGGCTCGCCGCCAAATCTGCGGCGCTCAGATTGCTGCTGACGCCGAAGTAAATGTCGTAGGTGTCAGCACCTGCGGCAGCTTGCCAGCTCAAGCTGGGTGTGGTGGAAATCCCAGTCGCGCCGTTCGAGGGGGAGGGTCCAGTTGCTGCGTCGGGCGGATTGGTTCCACCGCCGCCTCCAGCCACCAAGTCGGGGCGGAAACTCATGATCGTGCACCTCATCCGGTTTATCTGGATCGGAGTGAACTGGTACATGCACAAGTCTTCGCTGTAGTCCATGTAGTTGGTGGTCGGGTCCGGGCTACTGCAAGTGGTTCGGGTTCCGCAGCCATAGAATGGGCTGGACTCGCTGTTGGTGTCACAAATCAGATCACCGTTACTTGCGCAACTGCCGCTATGACAGCCGCCCTGGAAGGTGTGGTAGAGCCCAAGGTAGTGGCCAACCTCATGGGTTGCTGTGCGACCTTGGTCATAGGGCGCATAGCCTGAATTCCGGCCAAAGGCCTGGTAGAAGATGCGAACCCCATCATAGCCTTGCCCAACTACGCCGCCTCCGCTGGGCAGATAGGCATAACCGAGGTTACCTCCCGCACTGTTGACGTAGATGTTCAGATAGCGAGTTGTGTCCCAGCCAATCTGGTTGTAGTAGCTGCCCTTGTCGTTGTGCCAAGCGTTGCTTGCATGGCGATAGATGCCCTTGGTTGAATTGCCGCTAGGGTCTGTTGTTGCTAGATGGAATTGAATTTTTCCATTAGTGCCTGGGGATCCTGGAGTTCCCCCGATCGCGTTGAAGTCTTCGTTGAGCACATCTATTTGGCTATATACACGGGCATCGCTGATGTTACCAACACCGTTATTGCGGTGGAGAATGTGCACTACAACGGGGATGTCGAAGATTTCGCCGCCTCCCGGATCGTATCCGCTGAGCGGGTTTGTCAGCACGTTGCTGCAATCGCTTGGGGGTGGGTTGTTCCAGCCACCAGGGCTTACGGAGCGGTCATGGGAACCGCAGCGCATTCCATGATCTAGGAAAAACTGGGACTGGTGAAACTCGGCCCAAGTCGCAAACACCTTGGTGCCGAGCTTGTCCATGGCGATGATGCTCCCATCCTTGTCTTGATAGACTTGGCGTTGGTCAGGAGCGCCGGGAAGGAGGGGGGCTTGAGCAATAGCTGCTGAAGAAATCAGAGCCGCAAGAAGCAGGGTTGCAGTAATTTTCATATGCAAAGGCTAGGTCACTTAGAGAACATTCGCTAACAACAAATTTCCTTGCAACACCGGCAACGCTTGTCTTCCACACAACTTTTTGGGAAGGGAACATCGCCTCGAACCGGCTCAAACCTAACCCATGCAAACTCAGTGCACATGGGGTACAGATAAACCCCTAAGGGCTTATGGCAAGGCGGACAACGGACTTATTTTTCTTACCAATGGCAACATATGTGGTCATGCCTCGCCGCTCCGCCCCTTACGCAGCCGGCAGTTCCTCGGGAGCGCGCTTGGTCAGGAGGACCGAGAAGGCTGCCAGGAGGACGGCGGCGATCACCGCGCGTAGGCGGAACAGAGTGCGGGGGAGGCTGCGGCTGCGCTCAATCTTGGCCTGTGCGTTGGCCCCCATTCTTCGCCCAATCCCTCGCTCCGGGCTACGGGCTCATCCCCTGGATTCAGCAAATGGCGCCCTTTGAATCCGCTCGACCCTTGCCATCAAAGCGCAGCCGAAGAGGACTTCCATTTCATGGTTCTGGTGAGGTGATCTGGGGGTCCCGAGCCAGAGCAATTATAAGTATCTGGTCCTCGCGGCCCTGGACCTTGACCCTGACTGAGGGCAGTATTTCGGCTGTGGAGTAGGGTCCGGTCGTTGCCGGAAGGTAATCCGGTCGGTCGAGCAGTAGGAGTACCGTCGCCGGCAGGGGACGTGTCCATTCAAAGTCGATGGGGGGCCCGAAGAAGGGCTCCAAGAAACTGAACATGGCTGCCTGAAGAGGATCGTTGCCGGCGATGGGGGTGCCCTCTGAAACTCTCTTCCTCAAATCGGTCAGCATGACCCGCGTCGTGGGCCGTGCTGCTGGGCTGCGTTCAATCCACCTGGGCGCTAGCTCCGCCAGGGGCACTCCCACCGCGGGCAACCATGTGGCGGTCAATATTACTCCCATCAATCCTAGAGCAACCGTCCCTGATACTCGTGTCAACTTACGCCGAAGCGATGTGGGCAAGTCCGGGCTCAGCAAACCTGGCAGGAATGCCACGATCAGGGGACCGAGGGCTAGCCGTCCATCCACTGGACCTTGGCACCCCAAATAGAAAAGCACGATCAGTGGCGCCACCGCAGCCAAGCGCAGGGTCGCCGCGCCTTGGACCTGTTTGCGCCGTAACTCACTCCAACTGCGCATGATCAGGAGCAGGAAAGCGAAGCCGGTCCACATCAAACCATCGATGGCGAAAAACCCCAGAGCCGAGACGTTGAGGCCTATTTCCAGGGACGAGCTGAAGTGGAGTACCCTTTCTAAACTCGCTTCTCCATCAATCAAGCCCACTAGCAAGACTGCTGGCAGTAATCCCTGGAGCACACGCCAGCGCGCGGCTGGGGGAGTCGAACCGTCTTTCTCCATGGGCCAAGCCAAGGCGCAGGCAGCACTCAAGGGTGCAAGGGGATGAATCAGAAATGACAAGCCTGAAATCCACCCCAGCAATGTTGCGCCCGACCTGGAGCCGCGCGCCCCCGCCAATCCGGCCGCCGCAGCACTCACCCAAACCAACACCAAAAGCGCTTCCCGGTTCCAGCCCAAGGAACCCAACAGCACGCCTGGCAGGAACTGCAGCGCCAGCCAAGTGTTACAGGCAACGTGCCGGTTTCTCCCCAGCATTTTGGCCAAAGCGACCAAGGGCAAAAGGACGATCGTCGTGGCCAAGATCCCCGGCAGACGCAGCATGAGCAACTGCAGTGGCCCGGTGTCTACCACCAGCCGAGCGATGAATGCGCTGAACGCATCTGCTTGGGCGAGGGGCGCGCCGCTCTGTCCGTCAGCCCAAAGAAGGGCCTCTTCCCCGCTCACGGGCCAAAAGGCCGCCCCGATCAACTTGATCAAGCTGACCAGGAGGACGAGGCGGAAGAGACGGTTTTGGATCATGGGGTAGCAACGCCCGAGAAGCGGGACGCTTAGGCCGACAGCCTAAGGAGGTTTGGTAGCAGGTATTGGGGGTACGGTACCAGATACAGATCCGCCACATTCGATAGAAACCCAGCCGATGGACTGTCCCTATGAAAGCGCCCCGCAGTGCGGGGCGCTTCGTTCGTTCTAGTAGCTTCGTGAGTGACTACCCTAGCAGCGTATTCGTCTTGCCTTCCAAGAGCCCCTTCAGGCGGCTCATCACATTGCTGTGAATTTGGCAGACGCGGCTTTCGGTCAGGGAGAGCATCTCGCCGATTTCGCGCATGGTGTGGCCCACGCGGTAATACTGTTCGACGATAAAGCGTTCCTTGTGGGTGAGTGAGCGCGTCATATAGCGCATCAGGTCATCCTTCTTGATCTCGCCCATGGGGTCGATGGAAGTCTTGTCCTCGAGCACATCCATTTTCTCCATGGAGCTCTCTTCGTTCTGGTCTTCCCAGCGATCCGAGAGCGAGTACATGGACTTGGCGGTGGCCTTGCCAATCTCGATGGCCAACTCCGTGTGGTTCATCTCCAGAGCCTCGGCCAATTCCGCGTGGGTCGGTTCGCGGCCGTATTCGCCAGTCAGGCGTTGAAGGGTCTTGTCGATCTTGCTGGCCTTGAGGCGCACCAAGCGGGGCACCCAGTCCTGGGAGCGCAGCTGGTCTAGGATCGAGCCGCGGATACGGGTGGTGCAATAGGTCTTGAACTTAATGCCACGGTCCGGGTCGAAGCCGCGAATCGCATCCATCAGACCAAAGAGGCCAGCGGAGATCAGATCGTCCGCTTCGATGGATTTCGGCAGGGTTTGCAGCAGGCGCTCGGCGATGTACTTGACCAGCGGGTAGTGACGCTCCATCAGTACGTTGCGGACACGCTCGAGGTCAGTCTTGTTCTCGGTCTCCCGGGCGCAGCTATAAAGGTCCCAAAGGTCCTCGGTGACGACCTCTTCGATCGAACCCTTGAGGATGGCCTTGGCTTTCTTCATGGCCGTGGCTTTGGCCTTGGGTGACAGGGGCGGCTTGGGCACGGGAATTGTGCGGTTGCCTTGGGTGGTGAATTTCGTTTTGGTGTTGGTTGCGCTCATGATTGTCTCTCTCTTTCCTTTCGGTCTCTCCCTCAGTTCTTGGGGTTTAGCCCCTTAGTATTTCTTCAAAGCGTGGCAGGGCACGTCCAATCTTGCAGCCCCTTCCAAGAAGCCCAGCTCGATGGCGAAGGCGCAGGCTACGGGGATTCCCCCAACTCGCCGAATCAGCTTCAGACTGGCTTCCATGGTTCCGCCTGTAGCAAGTAGGTCATCCACCATCAGGACTCGCTGTCCTTCAGCAGCGTCTAGGTGGATTTCGATTGTGTCCGTGCCATATTCGAGCTCATAGCTCTCAGAAGCGGTCTCGCAGGGCAGTTTCCCAGGTTTGCGAATCGGGATGAAGCCCTTGTTGACGTGCACCGCCAGGGCAGTTCCAAAGATGAAACCACGGGATTCGATGCCGCAGACCAAATCATAGGAAGCGGGGTCCACCATCTTGGCCATGTCATGGATGGAGGCCGAGAGGCCGGCTGCATCTTTCAGCAGGGGCGTGATGTCCTTGTATATGATTCCCGGCTTCGGGAAATCGGGCACATCGCGGATCAGGGGGTCGATCAAGGTATCAGCGTTTCAGGTAGAAAAAGGGGGCCGGCATCGTCCGTAAGTAGACGGGGCCACCTTCTCTCATCGGAGGCAAGCGGGCGAGCCTTGAGCCCGGCCTTTACATTTCTTCGGGGGCAGGAACGCCCAAAAGACCTAATCCATTGCCCACAACTGCTTTACAGCTGTTTGCGAGGGCTAAACGAGCGCTGGTTACCCCCGCCTCTTGCCCCAGAACGCGACTTCGGGCGACCCAGGAGTTAATCATGCGGCAGAGGCCCAGGAGATACTGGGTGAGTAGGCTCGGCTCCGCGTCCGCCGCCGCCCGCACCAGCACCGCAGGGAAGCGTCCCAGTTCCAGGATCAGGGTTGATTCTTCGGCCACTGCTGCAAAGTCGCATTGTCCCGAGCCTTCCCCGGCTGCCTCGACCTTGCGTCTAATGGAGGCCAATCGCGCGTGGGTGTACTGTACATAGGGTCCCGTGTCGCCCTCGAATGCCAGTACCTCTTCCCAGGTGAAGGCGATGTCCTTGACTCGTTCGCGCTTGAGATCGTTGAAGACCACCGCGCCTACGCCGACCATTTCTCCCACCGCTTGGGGGTCCGGCAGATCGGCGTTCTTCTCCATGATGATTTCGGTCGCTCGGCGGGAGGCCTCGTCGAGCACGTCCTGCAGGAATACCACCTTGCCGGCGCGGGTGCTCATTTTGCCCTCCGGCAGGCGCACCATGCCAAAGTCGATGTGCTCCATACGCGGCTCCCAATCGAGTCCCATGCGGTCGAGCACATGCTTGAGCTGGCGGAAGTGCAGTCGCTGGTCGCCGCCAACCACATAAAGGCAGCGCTCGAAGGAGTAGAGCTCCCAGCGATGGAAGACCGCGGCCAAATCCCGCGTGGCATAGAGGGTTGTGCCGTCGGTCTTGCGCAGAATGCAGGGAGGCAGGTTTTCGCCGAACTGTTTCAGGCTGACCACTAGCGCCCCTTCGGATACTTCGGTGATGCCGCTGTCCACAATACGTTGGACGGTTGGTTCCAGGTATGTCTCGTAGAACGCTTCCCCTCGCACCTCGTTGAAGGTGACCCCAAGGCGCTTGTAGACCCGGTCGAATTCCTTGAGGGACAGTGTTGTCATCTTGCGCCAAACAGCGCGTACGGGACCATCTACACCACTTTCTAGCTCACGGAAGGCTTCGGCAGCGGCCTCTTTGAGGCTCGGATCCCCTTCCTCTTCCTCGTGATAGCGCACATAGAGTTTCAGCAGGGTGGGAATGGGGTCGTTATCTAGATCCACGTCTCCGCCCCAGCGGTCCAAGGCCGCGACCAACTTGCCGAATTGGCTGCCCCAGTCTCCGATGTGGTTGATGCCCACGGTGGTGTAGCCGAGGGCATCGTGAAGGCGCTGGATTGCTGCGCCGATCACCGTGGAGCGCAGGTGTCCGACGCTCATGGGCTTGGCGATGTTCGGGGAGGAGAGATCGATGACAATCGTCTTGCCCGCGCCCTGGTTGGAGTGACCATAGGTCGCGCCTGCGGCCAGGATGGACTCGATCACGCTCTTGGCCAGGCTTGGCCGGTCGATGCGGAAATTCAGGTAGGGGCCCGTAGCTTGAACTTCGATGCCTTCGAGGCGTTGGGTCAGACCCTCGGCGAGTCCTTGGGCGATGATTGGCGGTGCCTTGCGCAGGGTTTTTGCCAGGGGGAAGCAGGGGAAGGCGAAGTCTCCGAGTTCCGGATTACGCGGAGTCTCGAGGTTCAGATCGTCCCGGGCTAGGCCCGTTTCCGCCGCAAGGGCGGTGAGAATCGCATCGGTGAAGGCTTGCATGCTGGTCTGGTGCGCCGGGGCGGCTTGGATCGCAGGGATGGTCGGCGGAAGGAGCTGGTTGGGCTGGACCGATGATGAGGATACAGCCCGGGCGAGGTGGGGGCCCACGCTTGCGGGGCCAAAAGTGGCGAAAGGTGCGGCCGGGTCAGCCGCCCCAAGCCCTCAGGCGAAGCTCTCCCATTCCTCGTTGGCCTGCTGCAACTCCATCTCCACTTCCGCGATGCGGTACTGGGTGTCGCGCAGCTTGTCGACGTTGGAGTAGACCTCTTCAGTGGTCAGGGTTTCATTGAGCTTCTCGAGTTTGCCCTCGAGCTTCATGATTTTGGTCTCGAGCTTTTCAAGCTTCCAGGGATTGGACTTCTTGCGGGGACTTTTGCCCTTGGCCTTTCCCTTGTCTTTGCGACTTGCAGCTTGGGTTTTGGCTTCTTGATGCTTGCGGGTATCTGCCGCCTTTTGCACCTTCTTGGCACTGGCGTCATCGACCTCGGCCTGCTTGGCCGCTCGCCATGCGCTGTAGTTGCCTTCGTATTCCAGCACCCCGCCGTCGTGCACTTCCCAGGTGTGGGTCGTCAAACCGTCGAGGAACTCACGGTCGTGGGAGATGCAGAGGATGGCCCCTTGGAAACCACCCAGCATTTCTTCCAGCGCTGTGCGACCCGCCAAGTCCAAGTGGTTGGTGGGTTCGTCCATGGCCAGCCAACTGGGTTTTGACAACACCAGGAGCGCCAACGCTAGTCGTGCCCGTTCGCCGCCGGAAAGGGCCGTGATTACTTTGTCCACGCCATCGCCCCGGAACAGGAACAGGGCCAGGTGGCTGCGGATTTCCAGGTCGCTCATCTTCGAATGACGGCGTAGGATTTCCCCAAAAGGGGTGCTGTCTGGGCGCAGGTGACTGGTGTCCTGATCGAAGTAGGCGCACTCTTCCCCGTGCCCGCGAACCACTTCGCCGGCTAGGGGTGACAGCACCCCTGCCATGATCTTCAGCAAGGTTGTCTTCCCCGAGCCGTTGGGTCCCACCAGGCCAATGCGTTGACCGCGACCCAGCCGCAGATTGACGTTGGAAAGCAGCACCTTGTCCCCATAGCCAGCTTTGAGGTGTTCAATACCCATAACCTTTTCGCCTCCGCGGGCGGCCTCGGGGGCCTTGATGACCGGACGACGCACGTCGTGGTTGGGGCGTTCCAGGCGCGTGATGTGTCCGAGCTTCTTGAGCCGCCCTTTAGCCTCGGCCGTGCGCTGGGAGCCCATGTGTTTTTTGATGAAGCCTTCTTCCTTCTTCAGCATTTCGCGCTGCTGCACGTAGGCCTTGAGATCCGTTTCATAGCGCTCGGACTTGAGCTCCACATACTTGGTGTAGTTCCCCGGATAAGAGTTCAATTGGCCGAACTCTAGTTCCAAGATGCGCTGCACCGAGTTGGTCAGCAGGCGCCGGTCGTGGGAAACCACCAGGATTGCGCTGTGAATTTCGCGTAGGTACTTTTCGAGCCACTCGATACCCACCAAGTCCAGGTGGTTCGTGGGTTCGTCGAGCAAGAGCAAGTCGCCGCCGCCCACCAGGGCCCGGGCCAAGCTGACGCGGTTTTTCTCACCCCCGGACAGGGTGTTGGCCTTGCTGTCCCAAAGGTTCTTGGCCAAGCCAATGCCCGAGAGGACTTTTTCCACCTTGTGTTCGAGGTCCCACCCGTCGAGGGTTTCCATCTCGCCGGTCAAGCGATCGTGGTCCCGCATCAAACGATCTAGTTCCGTCCCTTCGGCGGTCCCCATTTTCTCGCCAACGATCTCGAGGGCCGCGCCCACTTTGCGCGCCTCATCCAAGCCGCTCTCCACATGGGCTCGCACCACCTCGTGGGGCTCGAATACCGGTCGCTGGGGCACGAAGGTCATGCGTGCTCCTTTGCGAATGACCACGCGTCCCCAATCTGGCGCCTCTTCCCCAGTGATCATCCGAAAGAGAGTCGTTTTGCCGCCACCATTGCGTCCGACGATGCCGACCTTTTGACCCGGGCTGATGGCCAGGGAGGTGCCGCGCAGCACCTCTTGGGGTCCAAAGTGCTTTTTGAGGTCTTCGAGTATCAGTAGGGACATTGCAGGGGCTCCGAATGGAAGCCGAGCAGTCTACTGGTCTTCGCCGCCGCCGGGCTGATCTCCATACCCCAATCGGTAGAGATCCGCCTCGGCCGCAATGGTGCCAAATGCCGCCCAGGCTCCTCGCTCCGCCACCAGGGCCAGGGCAGCCCGCGCACCTGTCGTATCGCCGCCCATCTGGGTGCGCCAAGCCGCGACCCCGTAGGCCACGGTTGCGTCGGCGATTCCATCGTGACTGGCTTCGAGGGCTTCTCCTACGGAGCCACGGCCGCTCATGATCAAGCACAGGTCCCGGTAGGACTGGTTTTCGAGTACGACCCAGCTGGCTTCCACCGGCCGCAGGGTTTTCGTCGCGGCGCCAAAATTGCCCGCAAGACGTTGGGCATGGGCCAACCAATAGCGCGTGGCCACTTCCATGTCATGATTCTGGCAGCGCTTGAGGCACATGGTCCAGATTGCCGCGGCCTCATCCACGCGCCCTTGCAGATGCAGGCTCAAGGCCCAGTGATAGAGAATATTGGTGTGGTCGGTGCTGCGGGGCAGGTTGTATTCGTTGGGTGCTCCATCCGGCTCGATGGTGTCCGGATAGTTTTGAGCCTTCTGCCAAGCTGCAGAGAGGTCCTCTTCCGCGCGCACAAATTCCCGCAGGGTGATCCAGCGGTGCCCCCGGTGTCGCAAGAGGCGATAGGAATTGGGGTGACTCTCAAGAGCGCCGCTGTACCAATCGATCGCATCCCGATAGCGCCCGAGGTAGGCCAGCCGCCGACCGACCCAGATCCCATTGGATTCGGTGGGGGCACTGGAGTGCTCACGGCGCGCCTCAGCCAATTGAGATTCCATGCGCTGCGCTCGCTCGGGGGCGAGTTTGGGGCGCATGAGCTCGCGGCCGAGAAGGGACGTGGCTTCGGGAGTCGAGCTGCCGGGGCCCACGCAGGCGGTGCCTCCCAAGAGGGCCGCAAGAATCCAGATGCTGGGGACGAGTCGCATGGCTTCTAGATTAGCCGAGTTATCCACGATGTGGGCGTTGGAGTGCGGTTCGTTCTGTTTACAATCCCAAACCATGACCGCCCTTCCTCCCGATACCCAGAGCCAGCGAGGCAAAGTGGTCTCGATCCGGCCGACGGGCAGCGACGGGGTTGTGCTTGAGGTGCAGCCAGAGGTGGCTCTTGGCCAGCTTGGAGCCGGTCGTTTCTTCATGTTGCGGCGGAACGACCCCCGATCCCCGGCGATCCCTCGGCCCTTTTCCCTGTATCGCCAGGGCGAGAACGGAAACCTTGAGTTTCTGATCAAGGTCATCGGGCCTGGCACGGAGGCCTTGGCCGAGACTCTTCTGGGGGAGGACATCCAAGTGCTCGGCCCCCTTGGGCGCGGCTGGCCCGAAATGCCAAGCGACGGCAAGCCACTGGTCATGTTGGCTGGGGGCATTGGTTCTGCACCCTTCCATATCGCCTTGCGCGATGCCCTACGGGGAACGCAAGACCGGGCGGCAGTCGCTCCCGAGAACCTGCACCTGATCTATGGTGGTCGCCATCAGGGCTTGCTGTACGACATCGAACAATTTGAAGAGCTGGGTTCAGCCGTCACCGCTTGCACAGATGATGGTAGTCGCGGCTTCCACGGGAACGTAGTGCAAGCTCTTGAGGATCATTGGCAGGCGGGGCGCCTACCTGAAGATGTGCGCCTATGGACCTGTGGTCCCGAGCCCATGATGAATGCGGTGGTGCGTCTTGCGGAAAAGCGCGGACTTGACTGCTGGCTGTCCCTTGAGACCTATATGGGATGCGGCGTGGGGATTTGCAACGGATGCGCGGTGTTCACTCGCGAGGAGGGCTCCCTCGGGGATTGGCCCGTGGCTAAGTGCTGCCTCGATGGGCCGGTGTTTGCCGCCTGTGACGTGCGGCTGGACTAGATCCCCAGGTTTTGGGGTCAGTCCTTTTCAGGGGGCAAACCGGGTAGCTCTGGTACCGGCCCCTCAAAGGTCTCTTGGTTCTTACTGATGTTCTCCAAGAGGACCTTCAGGGTGCGTTCCACCGCGGGGCGAATACTGCTGCGATCATCCTTGCTGCCGAGAACGTCAATATTCTTGAGGGCGCGAGCGAGATAGGGCTGGGCCAAGTCTGGCCGCCCCTCTTGGCCGAGCAGCAACCCTAGGTTGTGCAGGGTCCAAAACCCCGTGGGGTTGCTTTCCAGGCTCAGTTCGTATTCCTGGATAGCCTCGGCGGGACGTTTGAGTTTTTCGAAGAGCGTCCCGCGGGCCTGTCGCACAAGACCGATGTTCTCCAGGCGCTTGGGATGATTGGGCCACAGATTAGGTATGGCCAAGACCCTTTCGGTCCAGCGCAGGCTTCCGCCCCAATCGCCTCGGGCCTGCTCCAAACGGGAGAGTCCCATCATCGCGTCCGCATCAGTACTTACGAATTGGGTCAAGGCATCGCTCAGAGCGGCACGCACTTCACCCGCGGGCGAACGTCGGTAGGCAACCTCGAGCATCGTACGGGCTTGGTGAGCCGTGGCTTGGTCTTCGAGCAACAAGCGAGCAGCATAGTAGTGAGCTTCGAAGCTCTCGGGCATCAACTCGCAGGCCCGCCCAAATGCGTCGATGGCTTCGGGGCGTAAACCCTGGCGCATGAGGACCTCTCCGCGCATGCGATGGGCCGGCCCCAGGTTGGCTTCCCGGTGCAGGGCTCGATCGAACCAGTCCAGGGCGCGGGTTAGGTTGCCCTTGGAATATTCCAGATGCCCTTGCACAAGCATGATCTCGGGATCTCCGGGGAATTCGGAGCTCAACTCTGCGAGGACTTCCTGGGCCCTAGCATTGTGCCCCGCGTCCACAAGGCTCATGGCCAGGTGCCGACGCGTACGCTTGTCCGGGCGCAAATCAGCGGCCACCTTGAAGGCACTGCTGGCCTCCTTTAGCTTGTCGGTTTTTTGTAGGCATTGGCCCAGGTTGAACCATCCCTGGGGGCTGCGTGGGTTGAGGCGTGTGCCCTCGCGCAATTCAGGCTCTGCGGCAGCGAGGTTGCCTGACGCCATCAGGGCAACTCCCAAGCCCGTGCGGGCCTCGGAACTCATGGGGATCGCTGCGACCACCGCGCGGAAGATTGAGATGGCTGTTTCAAATTCCGGGTCCGGGGAAATCATGGCGTTCAACAGATAACACCAGGCCTGGCCTAGGTTTCCGTCGATGCGCTCATTGGCGCTGACCATGATGCGAAGGTCCGGTTTCGGATTGGCTTGCCGATCGTTGATCACGGTCAAGAGTTCAAGGAGACGCTCGTTGACCGGGGCTTCGGGCCCAAGCTTAGGGTGCTTGTCACCGTAGTCATGGCCCAGGACCAACGACTGCAAAAAGGCAGCCATGGCCTCGTCGCGCAGGGCGTCCTCGGCGGTGATGCGATACTCCGAAAGCAGCACGCGCCCCAGGCCTAGCCATGCGGCGGGAACATCAGGGGTTTCAAGGACTGCTTGAGAGTGAAAGGTACGGTCGTCGGTGTAGATATTCGTGCGCTCGTGACTTCGCAGGGCGAAAACAAGAGCCAACATGGGTACCGCCAGCAGTAGGTGCTTGGGTTGCATGAAGCGCGCTATTCCAGCCACGAGCACCCCCATCATGGGCAGTACCGCAAGGTAGGCATAGCGATCGGCGATCGGGAAGGCACCGGCATTTTCGGGCAGGATCAAGACCGGAGCTACCGCCAAGGGCAAGCCCAGGGCCCCGGTAATCCACCAGGGCGAGCGGCGCTTGATACCCACGCCCAAGAGGGCTGCGAATAGGCCCAGCCCGATCAAGGCCCGGATCCACTCTGGCTCGTTGAAGGCCAGGACAGGCCTTACCATGTGGAAGAAAGGTAGATCGCTTGGCCAGAACATGGAGAGGGTCCAGCTACCCAGTACCTCGGCGCGTAACTGCATTTCCCGGGCGAAGGAAAGATCCAGGCCCACGAGGGCTCCGCCGAGGCCTCCTGAAGGGGATCCGAACACCGACCAGCGCAGCAGCCACCAAACCACGAGGCACACTAGCACCGGCATCCAACTGCGCAAGATCCCCGGGCGCGGTTGGTTGTCCCGCGCGCCGAAGCGCAAGAGCATCCCGTCGATCAGGAGCAGTAGGGGGAGGCCGGCCAGGGCTTGTTCCTTTGCAAGCAAACCCGCAAGGAGCAGGGTTCCGCAAAGGACCGGAATCCCCGAGGAGCCCCGATTTCGCCAACGCACAAAGGCATTCAAGGCAAGCAGTACCATCAGTCCCGCCAAGGGGTCATTGACTGCGGCGATCCAACTGGCTGCTTGCACTTGCAAAGGATGAAAGGCAAAAAGGAGAGCGATCAAAAAGCTCGCTGTGTGGTGGCGCAGGAGCGCGGCCAGTAAACCCCATGCTGCACAGAAGGCCGCGAGGTGCAAGAGAGCTGACACCAGGTGATGGCCCCAAGGGCTAGTCCCACCGATGGTCTTACCGAGGGCCAATGCGATCACGGTCAAGGGTCGCCAAAACCCCACCTGTTCGCTGAGTCCGCCACCCGCAAAGCTCCACAGGGGTTCCCGCCAAGCACCGAAAGCGGTGCCCAAGTCTTGCATGATTGGGTTGTCCACCACGAGGGAAAGGTCGTCGTAGACAAACGAACCGGACAGGGCGGGCTCCAGCACGATGCTCAAGCCCAGGGCCACCAGGAAGACCAGAGCCGCGATCCAACTGGCGGGCAGTCTTGCTCCGGGTAGGTCCTGTACCCAACGGGGTGTCGGGCGCAGGGGGTTGCTAGGCGGAGGAGGGTTCATGGGGGGGCTAGAGGCGTTGGGGGCCCACGATACGCACTGATTGGGGCGTTTGAGGGGCGCATCCCTCTCTGCTGGCAAAATCTGGTGGCTTTACGCACTGTCCAGCTTGTCCATGATGCCCGATTCCCCCCGGGTGTAGGATAGGGGCGCATGACCACTCTTCAGCGCTCCGCACAATTCTTGTTCTTGCTCTCGATGGCCGCTTGCTGCGCGCTTCCTCCGGAGGCCCCAGGGGAGGTCGCGCTGGAGGACTCTCTTCCCGGAGATCCACGCTGGCGAGAGGACGCCCTGTTCGAGAGGGTTCTGGTCCTGGGTGCTTCCGCTTCCGCGGGCTTTGGACTGAACCAGGATCTAGGCACGGTGACCGCCGCGGCCTTTGGGATTGAGAGCTCCGGGGTTCTGACCATCGCCTCTTCTTTTTTCTTCATGCGGCCCCAGAAGAATGGTCGCGCTGCCCTGGAAAAGGCCCGTGAGTTTGACCCCACCCTAGTCATCGCCATCGACTTTCCTTTTTGGTTTGCCTACGGGCGCCGACAAGAAGCGCAGCGTTCAGGCTTAATGAACCTCGGTCTGGAGCTTCTCGACAGCCTGGACTGCCCGATCATCGTGGGGGGCGTGCCCGACATGACCGCAGCCATTGGCCTGATGTTGACCAAGGAACAGGTTCCAAGCATCGAGAGCCAAGAACAACTGAATCGTCAAGTCTTGGATTGGTCCGATGAACGACCCCGGGTGGCTTTTTATGACCTGCGCGGCTCTCAGCGCAAGGTCGAAGGGGGTCCTCGCCAGTTGCGAGGGGAGACTTGGCCCCCCGAAGGGGCATTGATCTTGCAACCGGACCGTTTGCACCCGACTCTAGTGGGCCTAGTGGGCTTAGTCTTGGAGGCCCTAGAGGAGGTTGGCTTGGGCCAACACATTAAAGGGACTCCCACCGAAATTCTCGAGATAGCCCGCGAACTGCGCAGAAACCGATAAATCATGGACTGGATATCACAACCTGAAGCCTGGGTCGCCCTGGCAAGTTTGACCGCCCTCGAAATCGTGCTGGGGATCGACAATATCGTCTTCATCTCGGTATTGGTTGCACGCCTTCCCAAGGAGCACCAGGATCGCGCGCGGATCATGGGACTCGGCATGGCCATGGGCGGGCGCATCCTGCTGCTGCTGGCGATATCCTGGGTATTGAGCCTCAACCGGGACCTATTCGAGCTCATGGACCACGTGTTTAGCGGCAAGGATTTGATCATGCTCGGGGGTGGTCTGTTTCTGTTGACCAAGGGCACTAAGGAGATCCATCACACCGTGGAGGGCATCCACGAGGACCAGGCCTCCAGCGCGCCCACCTCCGTGCGCGGTGTGCTGATCCAGATTTTCCTACTGGACCTGGTGTTCTCGTTGGATTCGGTGATCACCGCCGTGGGAATGGTTGACCAGGTGGTCGTGATGATCACTGCGGTGGTCATTGCCGTGGGCGTGATGATGTTGGCCGCGAGCCGAGTCGCGAGCTTCATCGAAAAGCACCCGACGGTCAAAATGCTTGCCCTGTCATTCTTGATGCTGGTGGGTGTAACCCTCATCGCGGACGGTCTGCGCTTTCATGTTCCCCGCGGGTACATCTACTTCGCCATGGGGTTCTCCCTCTCGGTGGAGTTCCTCAACCTGCGGATGAAGCATCAACGCAAGCTCAACAACGCCAAGAAGTAACTGCTGGCCAGTGCCCCCCCCTAGGGGCAGAAGGGAATCGACAGGGCATCGGAGAAGTCACTCCCCGCGCCCGCCGGGTCCCGGTACCAGAGCTGGAAGTTCCAGGTCTGGCCCGTTTGAATCTGTCCCGCCGGATCCGGCGGTGCATTGAGATCGAGCGCATAGACCACATCTCCCGCTGCGCTGGCCTGTGCAATGCCCAGCCGATAGAAGGGGCCGCCTACGCAAAGAGTTCCGCCGGCCACCAGCGCACTGGTTTGATTCTGGCCGTAGAAGAAGATGCTGAATTGGTTGGGTACCACGCCGCGAGCGGTCAGGACTAAGTCGTTGGCTTGCACGCTCTGGCTGCCGCTGATGCCCAGCACTGCGCCGTCGCCCGAACTGTTGGCCGTGGTGGGGCAATAATTGCTGATAGGGGAACAGGCCAACGCGAGGGGCCATGCGTTTGAGAGAGATTCAAAGCCCGAGGCCGTGTTGCGCACCAACACGTCCCCATTGCCCGCGTCCACCGGGGGAACCACCGTGATGCTGGTTCCATTGGAGCTGACATCGGTGACGATGGGTTGAGAACCCCAAGCGCTGGGGCCTTTGCTGGTGAACCAGACCTCGTTGCCCGTGGCGCTGAATCCCGAGCCGGTTAGGTGTACCCGTAAGCCGTCAAAGGTTGCGTGTGTGATGACCGGCTTGCCTGGGGCCGCGGCTCCATAAATGGCTTGTACGCCCTGGCGGTCATCGGAGGTCAAGGATCGCCAACTGGTGGTGCCGGCGGACATGGACGAGAACATGGTGCTGAATACTTGACTTGAGTGACCCAAGCCCAAGGCGTGACCCATCTCGTGGGTGGCGGCGGATTGCAAATCATAGACGCCCGTTCCAATCGAGTTTGGCCCATCATCCCACGTCCAGTTGTCGTAGTAGCGAATGCGCCAGCCACCATTGGCGAACTCGGTGAAGGCCAAGAGTCCGGTGTTACTTGCGTGCAGCGCAGAGTGGGTGTTGCCCCACAAAGGTCCAGGGCCGGTGGCAAGGCCTTGGTAGCTGAAGTCGAAGTTTGCCCCGCCGCTGCCGATGCCATCAAACGACTGGGTCGAATCGCCGGTTCCATCCCCGTGCAGGGTGCTGCCCCATTCGGCTCCCGCCTTCCAGATGGCCAAGGTGGCGCCTAGGGCCCCGGGGAAATTTGCGTGGGGGGTTGTGTTGTCGTTGGCCGAAACGTCTTCGAAATCATTGAACACCCTGTAGTCACGGACGCCAAAGTCCAAGTCGTGACCCAGCAGGGTGTAGCTGTCGCCGCCAGGCACGAGGGCCAGGGTTAGGACGGATCCGATCAGGAGCAGCGGGGGAATTGAGCGTGCGCGCATCTTGTGAGGGATCAGAAGTTGCGGTTTTTGTTCCGGGCCTTGCGTTCCTGCTTGGCCTTGTCGAGGGCCTGAATGTTCTTGCGTAGGCCGGGCAACTGTTGGTTGAGTTCTACTGCGTATCCTTTGCCCCGGCCCAGCACGACATTGCGGCCGCGCTTGTCCTGGAAAGTTCGGAATAGTCCGCCATGGGAGGTGTAAAGGGCATTGCCACTGAATCCACCGCCGAGGTCGTCGCAGACCTTCCAAAAGGCAACTATCTGGCTGCCGATGCGCTGGTCGTCGGCGTTGGGCGCCTCTGAATTCCAAACCCCCGTGTGCTCGTCAACGAATCCGCCGGGGAAGCTGACTTCTACCTTGCACGCTTGCCCACCGATCAGATCTTTCCCTTCGATCGTCAGGGTGGTGAAGAACATGTCTGGGCCGTCCTTCGTTTCCGCTAGGTGCGTTACATGACTGGCGGTGATCGTGCCATGCACTGCGCCATCCGTTTGCTCGACCATTTGTTTCAGGGTGAGACGCAGGATCTGAGCCGTCAGAACTGGGGCCAGACCCAGCAGGAGGAGGGCGGTGAAAGCGATGATCTTTTTGGCAGGCTTCATAGGGTCACCACGTTGATAGCGGACTGTGATGTTAGTCGCGACTGCTCGAGAATGAGATTCCGGCCTCGCAGGAAGGCACTCCCTCAAGCATACCCCAACCTTCAAGGGAAGGGGTGATTCCCTAGAAGATGTGTACTAGTGCTTATTTGCGGCCCCTTGCAGAACTCTAGCGGCCTCACGAAGAGAGCTGATGCGTGGGTCCGCGTCTCCCAATCCCTCTAGGTGCTCCAATGCTGATTCTGCATCGAGGGATTCCATATCCGCTGCGGCTAGAGCTAGCTCTAGCTCTAGGGGTTTGCCCCAAGCCTGACTAATCGGCGCTAGCAAAGTCTGGATCGCTTCAATGCGGCGCTTCTCCACCAGCACGCGGGCGAGTCCAAACATAGTTTCTTCGACGAAGCGCCCGCTTGCTCCGGCATGCACGGCACTGGCCAAGTGGATCAATTGATCCTTGCTGATTTCAAAGGCCTCGGCTCGGGATTCGAATGGGCTGGACGGTTCTTGTGAGCGCAGGATGGCGGCTAGGGAACGGAGGAAATCCGCTCGGGGATGGGCACCGTCGGAGTCCTCTTCACCCAGTGCACACCGTTCCAGCATGAGCGCCCGGTAAAGGTCCGGCCAGGTTGAAGGGCGTTGGGCTAAGCGTTGCAGGGCGATAGGATTTTGGGTAACGGGGCCCGGGGTGAACCAGTCCTCTTCCCGGTCGGCACCCCAAAGCTGCACGCCCACCGCGAGGTCAAAAACACCATCCGCTACAAGCAGGACCTGTTCGGGCATTTGAATACGGGCCGATGCTGCTCCCGCATCTAGCCATGCCATCACCCGGGTGTCAGATTCCAAATCCAACAGAAGGGGCAAGGCCGCCGTGCGCTCGGGGATAGCGGGAACCACAACCAAGTCATAGGCGCCCTCCTGCAATCGTTTCCAAGCGGCGCCGGGGGCTAGGACATCTCCTGGGATGCGACCGACGGGGGCATGATGGAATAGTTCCTCTTCGAGGCGTGGCATGGCAGCTGAGAAAAAAGCTGTGCGATCGGTGCGCTGGAATCCAAGCTGAATCAAGCCGAGGGAGCGGGGTAAATCCAGCTGGCCCACCAAGAGGGCGCAGGGGGTTTCGCGGTCCATCACGAGTCCTTGCGCGCTGCGTGCCATGAGCAAAGCATCGATGGCCTCGCGACCGCCCGCGCCGGTCAAGGGGCGTTGGTCGAGGGTCACCCGAGGACTGCCCTCGTGCCCGTCGGTGACGGCAACTTCACCCGCGCTGTATTCCACCACCCACTCCGGTTGGCTGGCAAAACGCGTCCATGCCTTGAGCACCGGGGCCGGGCCCGGTGCGAACCACCAAAGGGCAAGGCCGCCGAATGTGGCCGCCATGATCGTCAGGTTTTGGGGTTGCCGAACCGCTCCCGCAAAGGCCATGCAAACGCCGCCGATCACTGCGATGGTCGGCCACGTGGAAGCGAAACTCGCATCGGGATGGGCGATGGCTTGGGTCAAGAGCGGTTCGATGGCGACGCCCACCGCCGCCCCCGTGAACAGGGCGAGGAACAACCGGCCCCTGCGCGCAAGGTGCAGCAAGCAACCTAAAAGCAGGGCGAGGGGGCCGAGTGCCACCAGGGTAATCAAGATGTCAAAGCCCCAGGTTCCAGCATCCGACACGTCGAGTCCCACCAGACCAACGACCTCGCGTAAGCCCGAGGGCCGCGTGAGGCTGGCGGTGGACCGCAGGCTCAAGGCGCCGACTAAGCCACCCAAGCACAAACAGAACAGCAGGCGTGAAGTCTCTTGTTCTTCCTCTTGGCGACCTAGCCACGCGCCCAGCAGCCAAAGGGAAAGGGCCGTCAGCCCGACGAAGGTCACCACCATCAGCGCATTGTCCGCGCCGTCCGCAGGCAGCATGCGTGTGATCGGCGTGGCGATTGCGGTAAGCAATAGTCCTAGGCCTAGGCCGCCGAGGGCTACGGGTAAACAGGTTCCAAGGGTCAACAGTGGTGCGGGGGGGTCTTCTGATTCGAGGGCTTGACCGCGTCCCTTAGAAATCAAAAGAGGCAGGATGGCTAGCAGAACCCACGGCCCGGGTCCGCTGCCGTTGCCCACACTGATCGGTTGCAAAAGACCACAGGCCACGAGGCCAAAGAGCGCGCCGAGCAACCAAGGGAGCACCCCGCGCGGCCCGGCAAACAACCGCGGAACCACCGCCATGGCGAATCCAGTGATCGCCAGCGCTCCCGCCAGCATGGTGTGTGTCCGCAGGGGATTGTCAGCGGGCAACTCGAACAGATGGCCCCCCTCGGACCAACCAAGGCCCCAGAGCAACCACGCGGATAGGAATCCAAGCAAGAACAGCACGAGGCCGAGGGTAGGGCCCGGACGGGGCAATAGCGACTCTGGAAAGCAGATTGATCTGCGCGGCGCGATCCTTGGGTCTGCTCGGGGCTAGGATGGGCGGGGTGAGCGCATCCCCGATTGAAAGCTACCCGGGCCTCGGGGCTGATTTGCTCAAGTGGTATGACCTCTGCGCCCGGGACCTGCCCTGGCGCCGCACTCAGGATCCTTATGGCATCTGGATCAGTGAGATCATGCTGCAGCAGACCCGGGTGGACGTAGTGATCGAGCGCTGGCTACGTTTCATGGAGCGATTTCCACGGGTGAGTGAGTTGGCCCGAGCCCAAGAGGATGAGGTCCTCGCGGAATGGGCCGGTCTGGGCTACTACCGTCGCGCCCGGGCGATTCATGCTGCTGCGCGGGTGATCATGGAGCAACACAATGGGGTTTTTCCGCAGACCCATAATGACGTGCTCGACTTGCCCGGAATTGGCCCTTACACCGCCGGGGCCATTACATCCATAGCGTTCGGTCAACAGGAAGCATTGGTAGACGGAAATGTGGAGCGGGTCTTCGCGCGACTCTTTCAGTTGGATGAGATCACCGGCAGCGCGCCCTTAAAGCGTGAGGCCTGGGACTTGGCGCGTGAACTCGTGCCAAAAACACGCCCTGGGGATTGGAATCAAGCTCTCATGGAGTTGGGTGCCACCGTATGCACTCCTAGAAACCCGAACTGTGGAGCCTGTCCGGCTCGAGAACTTTGCAAATGCGCTGGTGCGTTGGAAGCCGCTACCTATCCCCGGCCTAAGCCCCCGCGCGAGGTGATCAAGCTAGAGGTCGAGTGCCTTGTGATTCGCCGCGAACAGCAGGTGCTCTTGGTGCGCCGACCCGACGCGGGGCGTATGGGGGGACTCTACGAATTGCCCACCCGGGAGGTCAGCTGGAGCAGCTCCGAGCCCCCTGGGATTTTCCCAGAGCAGTGGCCCGCGGGACTGGAGTCCTCTGAGGGGGAGCCCTTAGCTCAGGTTTCTCACACGATTACCAAGCACCGGATCCAGGCCGCAATTTGCCTTGGAACAGCCCTCGGGATGCCGAATCAAGCACTTTGGGCCGGACCGGATGACTGGGCCAGGCTGGGTTTGAGCGGCATGACGAGCAAGGCCCTTTCGAAGTCAGGGGTTGAGATCGCTACCCTCAGAGCGGACACAAGATCATGAGTGCAGACAAGATGAGTGCAGACCAAGAAGTGCTGACGGCCAAGGGCGTGACCCTGGTGGTTCCCGCCTACAACGAAGAGGGCGGGATTGAAGGGGTTGTTCGCCGGCTTGCGGCCCTCGACTTGGGCGCACCCCTCGAACTACTCGTGGTGGACGATGGTTCCTCCGATGGAACACGCGGAAAGTTGAGTCAGCTGGAGAAGGAGTTCCCTTGTCTGCGGGTGATTGATCACGGCCGCAATCGCGGCTACGGGGCCTCATTGAAAACCGGGTTCCGGCAAGCCGCTCACGAGGTGGTTGTGATCACCGACGCCGACGCGACTTATCCCGAGGATCGCATTCGGGATCTGCTCGACTGTTTGGATCAAGGTGCCGAGATGGCAGTGGGGGCACGCATCGGAGAATCCGTACACATCCCCTTGATTCGTCGTCCGGCGAAGTGGGCTCTGCGATGCTTGGCTAGCTATCTCGCTGGCGTGAAGATTCCCGACTTGAACTCGGGACTGCGCGCATTCCGCCGGGAGCTGGTGGAAAAATACGTGGGGATCTTGCCTGATGGGTTTAGCTTCACAACCACAATCACTCTCGCGTCGTTGACCAACCACCACCACGTGGAATACATCAGTATTGATTATGCCCATCGCAGCGGAAGTTCGAAGATCAAGCCGATTCAAGACACCCTGCGCTTCATCTCGCTGATCATCCGTACGGTGCTCTACTTCAATCCTCTCAAGGTCTTCTATCCCCTCTTCATGGGCTTGTCCTTGATGCTGGGGGCGAGCCTTTACTACGACATTTTCCTGACCGAGACAGCGCCTAACTTGAGCGAGAAGACCGTGCTCTTGTTTGTCGCAAGTGTGCAGGTATTGGGCTTGGGGCTTGTAGCAGACCTGATCGACAAAAAAGCGCGACTGCGGTAGAGCGCAGCCTCGCAAGGGCCCCGACAGCAGGCTAGAGTTGGTCCATGGGACCCATTAGCCGCTTCATTCCGCTGTTCAGTATTTTGGCTCTTGTAGGGGCCTTGTTTGCCCAAGACCCCGGGGACGCCCTCGCGGATCTCAAGCGCCTGCGGGACGACGCAGACGCCGAGTTGGTCTGGAAAATCGCCGAGGGAGGCGACCGCGCAGCTGCCGAAGGTTTAGTGGAGGCCTATGACCTGATGGCCAGCACTTGGATGCGCCGCGAGATCATTCGCGCCCTTCCGCGGTTTGACGGCAAGGCAGGCGCTGAGAAGCCTGCCCTTGACCACCTTTTTGGGGTGGCTCAAAACACCGATGATCTGATCCTGCGCGAAGAGTCTCTTGAAGCTCTGGCGGGGGCCACCAACTTAGGCAAGGGGTATCTTGCCCGCATCGTCGAGTCTCCCTCTGCGGACATGGTGCGTGTGCGTGCGATGGAATTGCACACTCGCGTCTCTGACAAATCAGACCATGCTTGGTACTTGGCCTTCTATGAGGACCAGGGCGGAGCAACTGAGGGTAAATCCAAGAAGCCAAAACGCAAACGCAAGTCCAAGAAGAGCGACGAGGAGGAGCCGCCCGAGCTGGTGGTCCATCGCCTAGCTCAAATTCGCGCCCTGGCTTTTGAGATGATCGCATCATCCCTGGAGGACCGGCAGGTCCTGGGGGCCTTTGATGGGGAAACCCATATAGAGGTGCGCTCTGCCATGTTGCGGGACCTGGAGCGTCGAGGGAACAAGGAGCTGGGTCGAATGGCTCGGGAATTGGTTGAGTCCGTTGCCTTGCGTGGGGATATGCGCGCGGAGGCTGCCGAGATTTTGGCCCGTTCCGAAGGCGCTCAGATTGCTGACCTGTTCATAGATTTAGGTCGCAAGCAGGCCGTGACTCCAGAGGTCCTGCGCACCACCATGGCCGAGCTGCTGGCGGGTCTCGATGACCCCAAGGTCGATAAGTTAACTGCAAAACTGATCGGTCGCGGCAAGCCCCATGAAAAGCGCTTCGCATTGACCGCAACCCGGGGTACCAAGGACGAGAAGGTGCTCAAGAAGATCGCCCGTGGGCTCAAGGACAAGGATCCTGGCGTGGTTATTTTGACTCTCCAGATTCTTGGAGAGTCCAAGTACGAAGACGCGATCAAGGACATGGAGAAGGTCCTGGATAAGGGTAAAACCGAGGATGTGCTGACCGCCGCTATGAAGGCCCTAAGTCAGGTGCGAAGCTCCGATGACGAATGGCGTAAACGCCTTGTGGGGTTTGCCCTGGGCGAGCATCGCCTCTTGCGTAACGCATCGATTCGAGCCCTTGGATCCGAGCGTAAGCTGCTCGACCTGTTCAAAATCACCCTCGCACACGACGACTGGTCTACCCGCTTGGCAACCTTGAACGCCCTGGAGATGGTGCACAAGGCTTCCGTGGTGGGCATCATTGTCGAGCGCATGCAAGAGGAGGTGGGACGTATGTTGCGTGAGTGCGCCGATTCCCTTTGGCGCTTGACAGGCGAGCCCTATCGCTTGCGGACCGTGGCCTGGAAAGGTTGGTACGACGGCAACAAGGACTCAATCGAACTCATCAGCTCCTCTAAGTTGGCACGGCTGGAAGAGGAAGAGGAAACTCGTCGGTTGAAAGAGACCTCGCGGGTGGAGTTCTTTGGCATCCGCATCGAATCCAAGAGCGTTATTTTCATCCTCGACATTTCGGGATCCATGCTCGAGCGCCTGCGCAGCCGGTATGTGGGGAAGACCGGCGAGACGCGTATCGACCGCGCAAAGAGCGAACTGATCAAGGCTATCGAGAGCCTCGAGGAGGGTGCGCTGTTCAACGTGGTGGCCTTCAACGGGGGTGTGTTGCCCTGGAAAGAGGGCCTCTCCGCCGCCACCGGATCCACCCGATCCGAATGCGTCGAATGGGTCAACAAACTCGGGGCGATGGGTGGGACCAACCTATTTGATTCCCTCGAGCAGGCCTTCCAGGACCAAGACGTGGACACGATCATGATCCTTTCCGATGGGGAGCCGACCGCCGGCCAGATGACCGAGCCCAGCGGTATTCGCAGCGAGATCCTGGGCTGGAATGAGGACCGCAACGTCCGCATTCACACGGTGGCCATGGGGGGATCCCTGAAGATCCTCGAGTGGTTGGCGGAGGACTCAGACGGCCAGCACACGCGCCACGACTGATCGACCAGCGAGGCGTGTGGGTTCAATTTGGTAGTCCCCCTTCCCTTGGGCGCTTTGCCTAGCCAAACTGATGAGCGCCTTGGCACGTCCCTACCGTTTCTTCATTTCGATCCTCCTAGCGGGAGGGCTCTTGACCCTGCTGCTGGTGTGGTCGGACCTGTCCCTGGCTCGGGTCTGGCAGGCCCTTGGCGATCTGGGTTGGGGCGTGTGGGTTGGCAGCTTGGCCCTGCAAGGGATGCTGTACCTCTTACGCGCCCTGCGCCTGCGCGCGCTGCTGACTCCCAACGGGCCCCGTCCCATTGGCGGGTTGATGGCGGTTTCGGTGACCCACACGCTGATGGCTTACCTCTTGCCCGCGCGCCTGGGCGAGGCGACCCTGCCGCTTTACTTGGCAAAAGGTCTTGGGCGTTCGAAATCCGAAGGGGCCGCGATCTTGCTTCTGGTTCGCCTGCTGGATTTTGCCTGCTTGACCGGCACCATGTCAGTGGTTTGTTTGCTGCTTGGAACCAGCTTGAAATACCCGGAGCTCACCTGGTTGACTCCCTTGGGATTGGCGTTGCTCGTGCCCGCTGCGTTGTTCCTAGTACTGATCTTGCATAGCAGCTTGTTGATTGAGTTGTTGGCTGGAATGTTGTCCATGCTCAAACTCGGGCGTTGGCCCATGGGGCGGCTAGCCCTCGAATTTGCCGAGCTGGTGCGCAAGGATGTGCGCCAAGTGGGGGGCCTCAAGCTCTTGGTTGCGGGCGCCTGGACCCTGCCCCTTTGGTTTGGGATCTTCTCCTTCTGGGGTTGGCTCGCCGTGTGCACCGGCTTGGCGGATTTGGGTCTCCTGGAAGCCACCTTTGGATCTTCTTTAACCGTGCTCTCGACCCTCATTCCTCTGAACGCCTTCGCCGGAGTAGGCTTTCAGGACGCGGGGTTTGCTTTTGGGTTTGGAGTGCTCGGGGCTGATCCCACCGCAGCCGCCGCCAGCGCCGTTGCGACCCACTTGGTCTACAGCGTGAACCTGATGATGTACGGAGTCATCGGGCAGATGTTCATGCCCCGGGGCGCGGAAATGACGTCCCCTTGAGGGCGTCCGGGACGGCCTCGGCCACCCGTTGTCCCACCCACGCGGCACCACGCGGAGTCAGGTGGAAGTAATCGTAGAAGTGGTCGAAGTCCATGGGTAATTCATCCATCAGGCTTAACACAGGTAGGTCCAGTTCCCGGGCCACACGGATCTGTACTCGATCCAGGGTCTCAAGCAGTTGGTCCACGACGGGCAGAGTGTAGTAGGTGTCTAATTCCCGCTCCAACGGCCGCCCATGGCCGAAATTCCACAGTTGCCGTTTTTCCTGCTCGCTGAAGTCTCGGTTGAGCCAGGGCTGGCGCACGATCATCACCTTTGCGCCGTGCTCTTGGACTGCGGCGATCATGCGCCTCAGGTTGCGCTCGAAGCATTGCTCCATGGATGTGGAATCGGGAACCTGGTCGATCCAATGGGTTGCGTTCGCGCGCATCGTGCGATTGCGGGCGATGGAACGTCCCACGTTCTGACGGTGCTCCACGGGTTTCAGGGATCGGCGCGTGATGCGGATCGCAAGACGCCTGAGGGCGCAGGACTTCAACGACCAGGCGAAGCGCGTCTTTGGGTTTTGTTGGAATAGGAAATCCTGAGGCAAGTCCGCGTCTGGCACTTGCTCCGGCGTGCCCTTTTCAAGCCATGCCACCACATCCGCAGCGCCCACATAGGTCATCACCAGATCCAGCTTGGGATAGCGCACGAGACTCTTTTCAAGCACTTGGGCTTGGGAGGCGCAGGTCAAGAGAGAGCGTGAGATGTTGCCCACGTGAACCTTTTTTCCCTTGGAGTCCTTGGGCTGGCGCGTCTTTGCCAGGCTGTGCTCCATGACCGCGGGCCATGCTTGGTCCTGATCCAACAGATAACACTCTGCGCCGCTTCCACCGGCGACCAGGATTCTCAAGGCGTCCTCATGGTCCGCGGGTGGTTCAGACCCACGTTCCCCGCGGGAGTTTATTTCCAACCGTACGGGAGACACGAGGTTAGGCAATGTGTCCAAATCGAGCTCAAAGCGCTGGCGCATGTGGGGCACGAAGGGAAAGTATCCCCCCCGTATCATCCAAGCGCGAGCCAGCAATTCCACGCCAACCGCCGCAAGGATCAAGGCGCCGCCCCAGGACCACCAGGAGCCGATCAAGCTTGACCTTCCCTGCGGCGATCTCGCAGCACTTGAAGCGGGTCCACATGGGGGTCTCCGCGCCAGACGAAGAAGAGCGCAATAGAAGATTGAAGCGCCACGAAAGCTAGGCCCACTGCTACCAGGGGCCAAAAGCCATTGGCTCCCGGACCGAACTTGATCAAGAGCAACAGGGCAAGCCCCGGCAACAGGCCCAAACCCACTCGCCCGAGGGCGTAAGCGGTCCATTCCGCTGGGCGTACTTTGAAGGTCTTGCCTGCGCTAGCGATGAAGAACAGGGAGAAGATCACATTGGGGATTGCCGTGCCCAAAGCCACGCCCAGGATTCCATGGGAGCGTACCAGGATCAGGGACAAGACCAGGTTTCCCAGGCCCATGGCGAGCAATCCGATCGCTGGACCTCGTGGATTCCCCGAACCCAATAAAATCGGCAGGGCCACGCCTCGCACGGGCAAGAACAACAGGAACGAGGCCATCAAGACCTGCAACAGGGGCCCAGCTGCAGGATCATATTCGTCACCCAGCCACCAGGCGAGGAACTCGGGGCCAAAGACCAACAGATAAGAGCCCAGGGTCAAGACGATGAACACCGCCACCTTGGACCACTTGAACAACAGGTCCTTGAGTTCGCTCTCTTGATTGCGGGCGCGCATGGTTGCTGCGGCAGGCATGACCACCATGCCAATTGCCAGCAACAGGTTGATCAAGGGGTCGAATATCTTGTTGGCCATGCCATAGACCGCCACATCCGTTGGCTGCATGTGGTTAGCTACCACGAGTGCGTCAACCTTGAAGGCAAGCAGGGCACCCATGTTCAGGAGAAACGCAAAGACACCGAAGGAGAGCAGGTTTTTTGCTTGGCCCAAAGATAGGGCCGCGGGCCAAAAGCGAATAGACCCATGCCGCTTGCGTAAGACCACGAGGGCCGCGCTGAACTCTGCCACCGCAACCAATGCTTGCACCAGGGCCAGTGTACGCAGGGAGGTTTCCCAGGTCAGAGCCCCGACGGTCAAGCCCAGGCGAAGCAGCATGCCCGCGCCCATGATCAGGTTACGGGGGATGAAATCGTGGAAAGCCTCGAAGACCGCATAGGGCAGGCGTAGGCAAAAGCCGACCGCCAAGTTGATCAGCACGATTGCCAATGCCGTGCGCGCGTCCAGGATCGCGTTGCTATCAAGAGCCCAGCGTTGGCTGTCCAGTAAGCGCTCCTCAAAGCCCCACCACAGTAAACCTCCGGCGGCGAGTGCTCCGCCCGCCAAGATCAAGGTCAGGGTTAGGCTTTGGCCCAGGGCTTCCTGCGCTTCCTGATCATCCTCGCGACCCAGGGCACGGCTGATCGCACGGACCGTGGCCATGGGGACCCCAAGGATCATCAGTTGCAGAGGGCCCGCCAGAGCGATCACGGCCTCCCAAATACCAAAGGTCTCTTGGCCCAGCACGTTCAGGGTGAAGCGCGCCAGGACCATAAAGACCAGGATCTGGAGGGCGTTCAGCGCCCAGTTAGAGGAGATGTTCTTGAGCACAGGTCTTCTCCATATCGGCCAGGGGGGGGCTTGAAACCCCAGTCACCTGGGAGGAAATTAGGGTTGGAGAGCCCTGGTCACAGGGCCACCAGCCAGCAGAATCGCCCCCCAAAGGTGGTCATAGCCCGTGGAGTTCAGGTGCAGACCATCGATGCTCAGGGCCGGATCTAGGGAACCGTCGGACAGGGTGAGGGGGCTGTTGGAGACCCCTATGAAGGGGAGTTTGCGGGCCCCGCAGAGGGTCTCAAGGGCCCCATTCGCTGTTTTTAGGGCTTTCACTCGGCTCGGATCCATGCCGACTTCCGGCAGCAAGGCCAAGACGGCGATGGGGGTCTGGGGCCAAAGTTGCCCGACCCGGTCCAGGATTTTGGCCCCAAGTCCTGCGATTTCCCCGGGGCTGGCGCCCCCGAAACGGTGGTCGATGGAAGTCATGTAAAGGACGATTCCTCCGGGCTCGGGGGGAATGCCGACCTCAAGCCGCCCGAGGAGGTCTGCGCCCGCTTCAAAAGCCACCCCTCGGTTCAAGGTCGTACCAGTCGGCGCGAGGGAATCGAGGGGCATCCGTTCGATCATGGACGACCCTAAAAACACCACAGGGTGGCTCTCAATGCCTTTTTCTGCGCGAAATGAGGCCAGCCGCGCCGCCGCATGCTCCTCCTGCCGGC
The DNA here is from genome assembly GCA_028823345.1 of Planctomycetota bacterium. Classification (GTDB taxonomy): domain Bacteria; phylum Planctomycetota; class UBA1135; order UBA1135. The sequence continues at coordinate 27,361 of JAPKBR010000005.1, read as the reverse complement.
GGACCTCGCGCTGGTGGTGGGGTTCGAACAGGTTCTGAAGCCGCCAGCCTCCTGGGACCCACCCTGCCCAGGCCAGGCCCAGGTAAGAGGCTCCCGCAAGAGTAAGAATCAGGGCGATTCGGCCTAGGGTCATGGGATCAAGGGTGCCTGCTTGCGGGGGGCGAGGCAAGGATTCGGGCGGCTTTCGGGGGCCGAAAGGCGTCCCATGGGTCTGCTGAGCGTTGCCCGCCCTTTGCGACATCCTAATCTTGACAGATCAGGACAATGTTCGTGAACTAGATGATAGATCTGACGCCTACCGTTTTACCTAGCTGACCCCCGCCGGGCTATCCTCGACCCGCTCATGCTGACTCAAGCCTCCCGATTGGAGCATGAGGAAAAATACCTCCTACCTGCTTCCCGTAGTCAGACCGCCCTCGGCCTGTTGCGCCAGGGGTTGGTTGTGGATCCGGATCATCCTCGCGGTCGGGTGTATAGCGTTTACTTCGATACTCCCGATTGGAAGCACCTCGGTGAGAAGATCAATGGAGACAGGCACAAGTCGAAGCTACGCGTGCGCTGGTACGGCCAGATTGGTGGCGGCGGAATATCGGGGGGTTGCTTTGTAGAGGTCAAGGTTCGCGTGGGCTCGGCCCGTAGCAAGCTGCGCTTGCCCGCGACTCCCTCCGCGACGCTCTTGGCCAAGACTCCCCTTTCTGACCGAGTGTTCAGTGATCTCCGGACATTGCTTGGAGAGCTCGGTGTTCCCGCGTCGGGCACCCTGCGACCGGTTTTCGAAATTGCCTATGACCGCTATCGGTTCGTGGACCCCATCCATCGCGATCGGGTCAGTCTGGATACGAACATCTCGATCATTCGAACGAACCCGCTCGCGTCTCATGCGCGCACCGGGGTCTGTTTGCCCAACGCTGTGGTCGAGGTCAAGGGACCCGGCGGCCGCTTGCCCCGTGTCCTCGAGCGCGACCGGCGCTTGAGTTTGCGGCGCTCTTCCTTTTCCAAGTATGAAGCCTGCTGCGCGGCCAATGTGCGCTGTAACCCCCTTGTCTGATCATGGATGAAATTCTTCAAAAACTAACCGAGTTCGGGCGCGAGGGCCTCGAGCAAACCGGACTTGCCTTCTTGGCATTGGCCATGGTTGTGTCCCTTGTGGCGTCGCTATTCATTACGCACCTCTACCGGGTCTTTTATCAGGCCCGGGCGATCGGTAGCGGAGTGCAAAAGTCCTTTCCGCTCCTGGGCCCCGCGATCACCGCGGTGTTCATCACGATCCAGTTCTCCCTGCCCCTTTCCTTGGGTCTCTTGGGAGCGCTCTCCATCGTCCGATTCCGGACTCCGATCAAAGAGCCCGAAGAGATTGCCTTCATCATGTTGGTGGTGGCTTCCTCCCTGTGCTGCGCGACTTTCAACTTGCTTTTCCTGGCAATTATTCTGGGAACAGCGGTGTTGGCCTTGGTGTTGATTGAACGCCTCGAGCTGGCCTCGAGTCGGCGTTCAGCGGGCTTGGTGGTGGTACGCTTGTCCAAGGATCAGGGCGCAGACGCTGTCTTGAGTTTTCTGAATGACAAGATCAAGAAGGGGGCTCTCGACAGCATGGTCGAGGAAGGCGAGCAGCTAGTGATCTCCTACCGTTTTGTCGGCATGCCGGAAGATACCTCCGGGAGCCTACGTGAGGGCTTGCATGGGGCGGCCATGGGCGCCGAGGTTCACCTGTACTTCGATCAAGGGGCGACCCTCTAAGCTGCGATGGCATTAGGCCGCACAGTAATGATGCTTGGGGTCCTTTCGGCTTCCCTTGCGCTCCTTGAACAAACCGGTGTTGTTCATGCGGGCAGGCGCGTGATGAGCAGTCCGCGGGTTAGAGCAGATGTGCTCGATGGGGGCTCCCTTAGGGACAGCTTGCGCAAACTGAATCTTCTAGAGACCGTGCCGCCCGGCCAGGCTTGGCACTTCGGTACCAAGTGGCGTGGGGCGCAACTTGAGTTAGTTCATGGGACCAAGCCAGTGGCCGCCGACGCGGTCGAGCTCATGCCGACCCTCGCAAAGCCGGCCCCTGACGAGTTGACTGTTTCCCTTTCTATTCACGCCCGGGACTTGACCGATCCCCGGCTTGGGATGCTGTCCAATCCCGACATCGATCTTGAGAAGCCTGCTTCACTGGCGATCTTTCGCGGGGAAGAGCTCCTCTTTCAGACCCGTTGCGGCGTGAGCCTTAGTGGCCATCCCGAGAGGTTTGATCGGGGTTGGGCGAGCTTTCGCCTTTACTTGCGGGAAGAGTACGGTGTTGCGCAACTTCCGGCAGGAGTGATTCGCGATACCCTCGCGGAGTACACTGATCGGCTGAACGTGCGCTCTGCGTCATTCACTTCCTCAAACCTTGGATTTGAGGTAGCCAATAGAATCGGTGCGCTGGCCCCAGGAATGGAGCGTTGCCGTTTGGTCCTTAACGGGGAAGATCAGGGGCTCATGTCCCTGACCGAGCACCTTTCACGGCGCACAATCAGCCGCCGTTTGGGGCACGACGACTATGACTTCTATCGGTCCCGCGCGGACGCCACCGTTCGAGACCGACGGGAGGCGCATGCCATGCGCAGGTGGGTGGACCGCCTCGGCCCAGATGACTTCAACACTGCGAGGGTGGGGGAGGTCATCGACCTAGACAACCTGGCTCGGCATTTGTTTGGGATCATGTGGTGCGGCGTGGACGACTGGGCCCAGGGTGCGCGCCTGCGAGATCGCCGGGCGGATCATCCCCTTTGGACCTGGGTGCATTGGGATATGGACCGTGGGTTCCAGCCTTCCTATCCAAAGCAGCCATGCTTAGTCTGGCAGAAAGCGGGCTTAGATTTGGTTCTGGGTGTGCGCGAGGTAGAACAGAAGGGGGATCGGCCCCAAACCTTTCGCAGCCAGCAGGTATCTCTACGGGCGATTGTCTTCAAAGGTATGTTGGCCAACGACCAGGAGTTCAGGGATCTGTTTCTGAACACCGCTGCTCGCAGCATGAATCACCTCTTGACCCGCGAGTGGATGGAGCCCCTGATCGTTGAGCTGGGATCTAGTCTTGAGGGCCGAGAATTGAGCTTTGCAACGGGGGCTGCGCGGGCCTACATGGGCCAGCGTAGTAAATGGATGATGAAGGACATTTGCGACCTGATGGGGCTTGGAGCCCCGGTCTGGATGCGCTTGCGAGGTTCCCAAGGGGTGGAACTGACCGTGGACGGGTACCCCGTTGACTCGAAGTACTCGGGCTGGTATTTCCCCGGCCAGACCATAAGGGTGGCTTCCCCAGAGCCGATTGTCTGGACCATTGACGGGGTGAGGTCTCACGGGGCCGAGGTTTCAGTGGAAGCCAACCAGGACTTGGTGATCTTTGCTCGCCCTTAGGTCTGGGATCTGCGGTTTCGCTCGCTAGACTGGCTTCTAGCCATGGCTCAGACCAACGCACAGGCCCAGATTGAAATGCACAAGGAGTTAGCCCCGCGCTACGCCTTTCGCTATTCGTTTCCGTTCTCCCGACGCTTCCAACAGGACTGGCATGGGGAGATGATTTCCCACGTGCCCTCCGGCGCCCAGCGCATCTTGGATCTGGGATGCGGTACGGGCTTTTTCCTGGCCGAGCTCGAGGCCAAGCACCCCGGTGCTGTGGGCCTCGATATCTCGCATGCCATGCTTAAGGTCTCCGACGAATATGTGCCAGGGGTGCGCCTGGTGACCGGAGACGCGGAAAAACTGCCCTTTCAGCCCGCGGCATTCGATGTGGTCTTTTGCAAGGGCAGTTTGCACCACGTGCGCGATCATGTGGGGTTCTTGACCCATTGCAAGAACGCCCTAGGTGGCAAGGGCGTCTTGATCATGAGCGAACCGTGCAACGACAACCCTTTCATTCGTTGGGCGCGGGCGCTGATGTACAAGAAGTCCAAGCACTTCGATGTGGGGGATCAGGGTTTCTCCAAGCGTGGGATCATCTCCCTCTGCGAACAGGCGGGATTTGAGGTGGTGCTTGCGAAGAAGTACGGGATCTTTGCCTATGTTTTCGCAGGCTTCCCCGACCACGTGGGGATCTTGCGCTACCTACCGGGCAACGACCTCCTGACGCGCTTTTTCCTGGGGCTCGATCGAATGCTGTGCGCCCTGCCGGGGTTTTCGTTGCTGGGGTTTCACATCGTGATCGTGGCGAGGCCGCGCTAAGGTTTTGCGGGGCCGATGATCAAGTTGGCGATCTGAGGCGACGAGTGGTTCGGCTAGGAATCATCCCGGCGCCCTTCCACGCCGGTGCAATTGACGCCGTTGCGTCCCAGTAGCGCTGCGGTGACTCCTGGTCCCGAGACCGCGACACCGTCCACATGGGTAGTGGCAACTCCGCATGAGGGCGAGCGCTCCTTGAGAAAGGCGCGGGTGATTCCCTCTTTCTTGCACAACTCAAGGGCTCCTTCGGCCCCGGCTAGGAACTCGGCAGTGACATCTGTGCCATCTCCAGTGGAGAGCCCGGATTTTCCGTCCAAGACCGCCGCGGCCCCATCACGCTCAATCCAAGCCGCCGGCCTTGGGGTGCTCAGTCCGCCGTGCTCCTCGGGACAGAAGGGCACGGGGGTTAGACCCTCCTGGGCTAACTCCGATTCCAGCGCCTGGTCCCGATTGTGGCCGCCGTCATAGCGGCAAGCTTTCCCCATGAGGCAGGCGCTCACGAGGGCTCTCGGGGTCGGTTCGGGGCTGGAATCATCAACCATGGGCTCATTCTAGTCCCCGGGAGCCACCCCATCACCGGAATCGCTTGACGGGAAACCGGACCTGCTCCTATCCTTCTGCCCCCTTCTACTCGCCAGTCCGTTACGGCGGCCAGCGGGAGGGATAGACCCAGGACTCTCAAGAGCCCGATTTCCCCCAGGTATTAGCCCCATGCGCCCGGTTCAAACCCTCTTTCTGCCCCTCATCCTCCTCGTGCTGCCCACCGCCCAGGCAGACACGATCCACCTTACCGATGGCACCTCGATCGAGGGTGTGAGCATCAAAGAGGAGACCCTGCAAGGGGTGGTCTACAAGGACGGCCGCACGGATGCCACGGTTCAAAGCAACCTTATCCGTTCGATCACCTTCAGCCCCATGCCGGTCCTGATCGACCGTGCGGAAGCTGGGCTCGACGAAGACCAGTACATGGGTTCGGTCGCGGGCTATGAAGAGTACATCTCCCAAACCAGCAGCCCCGAGCGCAAGTTCCCTTGGGCCTTGAACTACGCCTACTTCCGCGTGATTGAGCTGCAGCAGACCATGGGTAAATATGATGCGGTGGTTGCTGCGGCGGATCGCTTGATCGAAAAGGCAGGGACCTCGCGCTACGCGACCTTGGCCCTGGTCAAGAAGGCTGAGGCCCTGTTTGATGGGGGCAAGGCCAAGGAAGCCCTGACGGCCCTTGACGCCCTGACCCAGTTGAGCAAGAGCGCCCAACTCGGCGAACGCTGGGACATTGAGGCTGATCTGCGGCGTGTGCTGTTTGACGCTCGCCTACAGGGTCAGGCTCGAATCAAAAAGTTGGAGGCCATCTCATCCCGCGCTGGCGGCATGTATCAGTCCGTTTGGGGCCGAGCAGAAGTTGCTATCGGCGAGGCCTTGCTTAAGAACAACGACCAAGCAGAAGCCGAAAAGGTCTTCCGCAGTGTCTTGAAGGAAACTGGTTCCGACCGCAACGCCATGGCTGCCGCTTGGTCAGGCGTCGGGGCGTGTCTGTTCAACCGCGCCGCTGCCGCCACCGAGGCTGGCGAGGACGGGGCCCCGGCCATTTGCCGCGAGTCTGCCCTGGCCCACATGCGCGTGCTGGTGCTCTACCGTGACCAAACCCGCTACCTTTCTGGCGCCCTCTACTGGGCGGGCCGGAGCTTCGACTTGATCGGCGACGAGGAGAGCGGAGATCGAGCCCAGCGTCTTTACCGCAAGGTGATTCGCAACCACAAAGGTTCGCGCTGGGCCGAGGAAGCCCGAGCCTTCTACAAGAAGCGCTGAGTTCTCGCCCCGGTGTCTCTGCGGGACTGGATCTCGCAGCTGTGGACCCGTGATATCCAAGGCGCCCTCGGGATCGAATCGGTCCCGGGGGCGCTTTTCCTTTTCTCACATATTCTTGCCTTGGGAGAAAAAGGGGATTCGGGCCCCTTCTGGCCGGTCCCATTCGGCCACCTTGGCGAAATGGGCCCCCCATATCCTGGTTTTCGGGGAGGGCGAAGGGTGGACAGGGCCTCCTGGGGGCTGGCCATAGGGCCACGGACTTTTCAAAAGTCCGCTCTTATGGGCAGAATGAACACGAACCCCGACCAATCTGCCAAGGACCCCGAACCACCCCTGCACGACCTCCCCTCCCCTTCCCCTTGGGATTGGGAGCACTACCAAGAGCTCCATTCTTGGCTCGTGCGCCGCTTGGAGCAGAATGGCTGTCAGAAGCAGGACGCGGAGGACGTGGCCCAAGAGACCCTTTACAAGGCGCAGTTGCGCGTTCAGTTGGGCGAGGCCCTAGAGCCGGGCCGAGGTTGGATGCTGGTAGTGGGGCGTAATATCGCCCGGGATCGGGCGCGGTGGAGTCGCCAGGTGGGGAGCGTGGGGCTGTGTTCGGAACATATGGATGCGCTCGACTCTTCTGCGTCCTTGGTGGGGGAAAGCGGTCCCGAGATGCGTAGCGAGGGCACCATGGGCTTGCTCAACAAGATTTTTGATGCCTACTGCGGCCTGCGCGACCGCGATCAAAACTTGCTCGGGGCCTGGTGCTTGACGGGCGGAGACACGGCAGCCGTTGCCTCCGCATTGGGCTTGCATCAGCGCGCGATCAAGGTCTGCGTGTTCCGAGCTCGTGAACGAATGCACCTGCGCCTGAGACGCTGGCAAGGGGGAAATGACTGCCCCGAGTTGGAAAAGACCATCGGAGCCCTGCAGCACGCGCGCGAAGAACGGAGCAGGGTGAAGCGGCTCAATAGATACCGTCCGGATGGTGCGGAGGCACCTCAAGAGGCACAAAATCCAGATGAACAACCATGACCACTAGGCTTTCGTTGATCATCACCATCTTGGTCATCGCCATGATTCCGGTGCGTTGCAAGGGTAAGGGCCACCATGCGAACCCACAGGTCTCCCTTCGCCAGCTTGTTCACGCTCGAACAGCTATTCGAAGGGGCGATCCCGGCGCGCCCATGGAACTCGTGGAACAAATGCTCGCCATCGAGCAAGTTCGAGGCCTTGATGGCACCCTAGCGGCCGAATGGCTGATTGCGGGGCGTCTATTTGGACGTCTAGGGTCCTCTGAAGCAGGGATGATCCTGTTCCGGTGGGTTGAATGTAGGGCACGGGAAGCAGGATGGCGCGCACGTGCGGCCCATGAGGCGCTTCAACTGCTCGAGCGCACGACGAACACTGTGACCCAGCAGGAATGGGTTGCTTTAGGCCTCGTCCACGCCTTGCCAGGGGAGTTGATCGGGCCTGTTGCCCTCAAGTGCGGCGCAACAGAAGGACCCTTGACCCAATCGAGTCTCATGAACGCGATCGAAAAGCGGCGGAGTAAGGGCGGTGAGTGGGGTCAGGCGCGCTTACGTTGTGAATTACGCGCTCTGTTCGGGCCTTGAGGAGCTGTGAAGCGTACAAGTGCACGCGAACAGCGAAGTTAACCACATGATTGCAGTGCAACCGGCCCACAGGCTCGAAGTGAGCTGAGTGATTTCCCATCGAACGCCGAATGATTACGCAATCATCAGCGAAAAATCACCGGAAACGAGCCATTCACTCCGCAGACCTATGCACCGGCGTTCATTTTTTTTGGCTTCAGGGCAAATCGGTTCTTTCGCGGGGGCAATTACTGCGGTATGAATCATGTTCTCCGGTGATCTAGATCTTCGCCTTCCCGTGTTGCGTTCTGCGCAACATAGGGAGTGAGGACGAAGTGACCTGGGGAACGTCATAACATCGGATGGGGCGGCCTTGACATTTGGAAAGGTCGTCCCGTCTTACGTTTCAGCTCTAGTGGGCGCCTGCGGGCTTGCATGCCGCAAGCGAACAAACAGCGCAAAAGGGCCGGATAGACGCCGATGTTGAGGGAATTGAAGCGGAGGCGAGCGTAGGAGTTAACCTTGAGCGAGTCCCGCACGTGTGTCCGATGCACACAACAAGCGTCCCAAATTTCAGTCGCGCGGAGGAACCGTCACGTGTCCACGGTGTTCGTGGCGTCCGGATGATCCTTCGACTCAGCGACCGACGCCGTGGTATTTGAAGCCCATCTCCACCAAGCTTTCCTTCGGCCAAACGTTGCGTCCGTCGAAAATAATGGGCTGTTTCAGATCTTTTTGGATCGTCTCGAAGTCCGGGCGGCGAAATTCGTTCCATTCCGTAACCAATACCAGGGCATCAGCGCCTTTCACCGCGCTCATGGGGCTTGGGGCATACTCGATGCGGTCTCCAAGGTGATGTTCACGGCAAAAGTCCATGGCTTCGGGGTCGTGGGCAATGATTGTGGCGCCCGCGGCCAACAAATCCTCGATGACCACCAGTGCCGGAGCCTCGCGCATGTCGTCTGTGTTGGGTTTGAAGGCCAACCCCCAGATCGCGAAGCGTCGGCCAGACAAGTCCGCGCCGAATTCGTCCGTGATCTGGTGCACGAGGAGACGTTTCTGGCTCTCATTGACCGCTTCCACCGAGCGTAGCACCTTAAAGTCTAGGTTGTGGCTGCTTGCGGTGCTGACTAGGGCCTTGACGTCCTTGGGGAAGCACGAACCGCCGTAGCCAACCCCTGCGAACAGGAAACGCGAGCCAATGCGCTCATCGGAACCGATTCCGGCGCGCACCTGGTCGATGTTGGCACCCACCTTGGCGCAAAGACTGGCGATTTCGTTCATGAACGAGATACGGGTGGCGAGCATTGCGTTGGCCGCGTACTTGGTCAACTCGGCTGAGGCTACGTCCATTTTCAGAATGGGGTTGCCCGTGCGCACGAAGGGCTCATAGAGTTCGGCCATGATCCTCGTGGCGCGTTCGGAGTCCGAACCGATGACTACCCGGTTGGGCTTGAGGAAGTCCCCGATGGCGGCGCCTTCTTTCAGGAACTCGGGGTTCGAGACCACATCAAAGGGGTACATAGCCGCGTCTTTCATGGTTGCGGTCACTTTTGCGGCGGTGCCCACAGGGACTGTGGACTTGTCTACGATCACCGCATACCCGTTCATGTTCTCAGCAATGGAGCGCGCCGCCGCCAACACGTATTTGAGGTCTGCGCTGCCGTCTTCGCCGGGAGGAGTGCCCACGGCGATGAAGACCACCTGTGCGTTGGGAATGCCCTTGGAGTAGTCCGTGGTGAAGGTCAGGCGCGAATCGCGCTTGTTCCGGTGCAGCAACTCCTCGAGGCCCGGCTCGTAAATAGGGACTTTGCCCTTGTTGAGGGCGTCGACCTTGCCTTGGTCAATGTCGATGCAGGTGACGGTGTTTCCGCTCTCCGCGAAACAGGTGCCTGCGACTAATCCAACGTATCCGGTTCCAACTACAGCAATGCGCATGGGGGGGGTCTTGTCCGCCGGGTGTGGAGGATTCCTCTCCGGGGGGTCAGTAGGTTATCGTCTTGGGGCGGGAATCCCACCCGTCAGCTTCCTGGGGCGATTAGCTCAGCTGGTTAGAGCGTCTCGTTTACATCGAGTAGGTCGGGGGTTCGAATCCCTTATCGCCCACCAGGAAGCGCCCCTTCGACCGGGTTTTAGGCGCTCGGGTCTGGGTTCAGATCCAGAAGCCAGGCTTGGTGGCCTTGCTCAAGGCGCCCAATCGCCAGGATTGCTCGGCGGCTGCCCCGGCCTCGAAAGCGGCGGGCGAGGACCTCTGCCGGGTCCGGATGGCCCCGTTTCCAGATCTCGAGCGGGCCCACATCGTGCTCTGCCAGCATTTTACGTACGCGCCGAGGGTCTGCCTGGGTGCTTCCCAGGACTCTGCGGGCCTTGAGAAAGGGTGAAGAGGGGCGCTCATGGCCGCCGAGCCAGGCCAATTGGGGGGCAAGGGGGAGCATGCCATGGCGTTTGGCCTCGAACTCCAGAAGTCCGCTCCGGAGTAGGGCCGGGTCAGGATTGGCCAGCCATCCGATGTCTCCCACTTTCCCGGGATCCATAGGGGCGAGGGTGATCGGTACCCCCGCAAGGGTCGCTTCTCCCCCGTCCAGGGAGAGGGCCACCACCCGGCGTTCCGGGCTTTCCGCCCGGGCCAGTCCGGTGAATAGGGTGACCTCCTTCAATTCCCGCTCGAAGCTGACCCAACAGAGGGTCCCTTGGCTCAGAATTTCCTCGTTGGGTTCGAGGGCCGGCGCCAGTTTCACGCAGCCTATTTCCACCTGCCCCAAGAGCTTCAAGCACTGATCTAGGCTCGGGGACCAAGCCGCGGGATTCAAGCGTCGCCGCCCCGCCGTCCGTCGGTCCGGGTCGATCAGCATCCCGGATGCTTTCACCGCGCCCTCCGTTGCGTCGCATGACAAGACTAGGGTATTCCCTGTCAAGCCTTCAGCTTCCGCAAGGTTGTAGGCCGCGCAATGGGCGGTCCTGGGGTCTAAGTCACTGGAGACCACGGTCATTCCCGCCCGGGCCAATGCAATGCTGTCTGCACCGAGCCCACAGGTTGCATCCCAAAAGGACCCGCCCGGAGAAATCTTGCTCAGCTCCCGTGCCCGCCAGACCGCGACCATGGGGTGTGTCGCCTGTTCGAGGCCCTTGCGCGTTAGAAGTTTAAAGTCCCGATTGCCCCGTTGGAGGAAGGCCTTTCTGCGTAAAGAGTGCTGCTCTGTAGCTGCCAGAGCCTGTTCGGGCCCTAAGACTTTCCTTAAAAAGGATGCGGCCTCTAGACCTTCCGCATTTTCTGGAAGTTCATCCAAGAAATGCAGCAAATGATGGTCGAGGATGCTCATTGAGAGAAACAAGAGGACCTCCCGTGAGCCTCGCCCTCAAGAGAGAGTGCAAGAGATTGTGCTGAGGTGCGCTGACCGCGGGTCTACAACAAAAGGAGACTAACAACGTGATTCGAGTTCTACTCGTGGAGTCTAACTCCGCCGAGCGGCTTATTCTATCTAGCCGCTTATCCGATTTCGGGTACCAGATCAGTGTCGCTGATTCTGGACTCACTGCACTTTCGAGCGCCCGTGAGGAACATCCGGAAGCTGTGCTGCTTTCCGCCGCCCTTGACGGGGAGATTGCAGCACCAGAGGCCATCAAGAGCCTCAAAGCCATTCTTATGCAATCGGGAGCACCGATCCTGGTTTACCGCCAGGGCGTGATTTCAGCCGAGTGCATGCAGGATCTGTACCAAGCAGGATGCGATGCAGTGCTTGGCCGCTCCGAAATGGAGGTCATCGAAAGCGTGCTGGGAGCCCATCAACGAACCCGGGTCCGGCTCGGGGAACTCGGTGCCCAGAACCGCTTGATTGCGGAGCAAGTTCGACGACTTGAGCAGGAGCGCTCCCAAAAGCTCGCTCCCGCCGAGCCCGGGGCCCAAGCAAGTCCTCCCAGCCCCAGCGGAATGTTAATCGTTGACGGTCAAGGCATCGTCCGCAATGCGGATCGCGGAACCATCGGCATCGTTGGGTCTAAGTGCATTGGCCAGCGCCTCGGGGCGATGTTCCCGGGGACTGGGCTGGAAGCCTTCGTGCGAGATGCCCACCTTGGCACCCCGCGAACCTTCCGCTTGGAACTGCGCAGCCGGGGCGAGGTACCTAACCGCATTTTTGGTGTGCAAGTTATCCCCACGGCACTTGGCACACAGAGTGGCGACACGAATCTGCGTGCTATCCTTTTCCACGAGCGTGGAGCAGGACTGGTCATGGCTTCGGTCCCGCAAGAGTCCAATCAAAGTGCTGTCCGTGAGGACATCAACGAACTCCTGCTGACTGCTCACCGCCACTATACCCCCGCGGCGATCATCGGCTCGGGCCCTGCGGCCCGCCGATTGAAGAGCATCGTGGCTCGCACAGCGAAGCGCACGGGTTGTGTTTTGATTAGCGGTAACCTCGGAGCCGAGCACGACTTGATCGCGCGCATTCTGCACTACTCTTCTGGCACCACCAGCGGATCTCTAATCAACTTCCCTTGTGGCAGCTTTCCCGCCGAAGTCGAGCAGGCCACCCTGTTGGGCGGCGTGATTAACGGCAAGGCCCAGTCTGGGTATCTGACAGGGGGCAACCCCGGCACTCTGATATTGGAGTCCGTGGAGAAACTCGACCCGTCAGTTCAGGCACAGGTGGCCACGCTGCTCGACCGTGGTGTTTACGACAAGGGACATGGCAGCGAACAGGTCGCCATGCGCGTCGTCGCGACCAGTGCCGTGGATCTTGAGGAACTCAGTGACCGGGACGCTTTTGATCCGGTTCTGTTGGGCCATCTTTACCATCACCGGATCGACATCCCCGCGATTTCCGAGCGCCCCGAGGACCTTCCGGAACTCGTGCAAGAGATCTTGGCCGAGAACTGTGGCCCCAAGGGTTTGGTCATGGCCACGCCGCAAGCACTGGCCCTTTTGGCCGAGCAGGAGTGGGCAGGCGACATGGAAGAACTCAAGTCTGTGGTGAATTTCGCCATACATCGCTGCGAGTCCGAGTTCTTGGATGTGGATCAGTTGGCCCCCGCCCTCGGCTTGGAGGCTTCCCAGATGAATGGCGCCCACGGCCAGTTCGCGCCGATGGCGCACACGGCTCAATCCGCAGGGATTCGCCACCAGCCAGGAGCATCCGGAACCACTGGCCCTTGGGCTATCACGGAGGAAGATCCCATCAGTCTCGATCACTACGAGATGAAGGCTCTGTTGCGCGCGCTGAATGCGACCGATGGAGACAAACTTGAAGCCGCCCGTCTGCTTAAGCTTGGCAAGAGCACTCTTTATCGGAAGCTCAAGCGCTTCGGGATTTGTTGAACATGAGTACCGAACAAGTGGTATCTCACGATGCACAGCAAGCCGCGCAGGGAACTGCGCGAATCTTGCTTGTGGACGATGACCCTTCCGTGGGCGCCTTCATGAAAGGCCTGATGACTTCTGCCGGCCACGGTCTCAAATGCGCCGGCTCTGCTTCCGATGCCCTTGAGGCCCTGTCCTTGGGGGACCAGCCCGTGGATTTGATCTTGCTGGACATCGGCCTGCCCGATCAGAGCGGCTGGGAGTTCCTACGCAATCTAAGAAAGGGTGGCGATCAGACCCCGGTGATTTTCCTCTCGGCACAGCATGCCCTGGCAGATCGGGTTCGTGGCTTTGAGCTTGGCGCGGATGACTTCATCCAGAAGCCGTTCCGGCCCGAGGAGCTCATCGCCCGGGTCAACGCTGTCCTGCGGCGGCACAAGATGTTGCCGACTTATCAGGTGGGACCGTTGTCCTTGAACTTGAGCCACCATACGGTTGAGGTCGCTGGCCGCCGCCTCGATGTGAGCCCCCGCGAATTCCAGGTCCTGATGGCCCTAGTGAGCGCCCGCGGCGGAATTCGCTCTCGGGCTGAATTGCTCCGAGAGGTCTGGGAACTCGAGACCGATCCGGGAACCAAGCTGCTTGAGGTGCAGATCACTCGACTGCGCCGCAAGTTGGCCTCCGAGGGCCGCGACCTGATCCAAACCGTGATTGGCCAGGGCTACCGCATCCACTGGGCCCCTATGGCGTCATGAGATCCGCTGGCGGCCCGGCCCCAGCGACCGGGCTGCTTGATCGCATTCCGGTGTTGAAGAGCGTCGCGCGCAAGCTGTCGAAATCACAGACGGCGTGGGCCTCTGCCAAATCAAATTCGATCAGGCGTACGACCGCTTGTTGTCCGCCTTGCCAATAGAGGTCCGTGCGCGCCAACACATGGCGCGGCGGAACCATCACCACGTGGCCGAAGGGGTTGATGAAGCCGGACGTGTTCTTTCCTCGCTTGAGAAGCCTGATTTGCAGATCCAGGATCTGGGGCATGGAAGGTTCGGGGCAGTTGGGAGCAGAGGTTAGCTCCACTCGAACTCTTCCTTTGACAAGGCTGATGCGTAGCTGGGGCTGGGCCTCAAGAGCCCTCTTGCGCAACATGTGGAACGGCCGGTAGTTGGCTCCGGTGGTGGAGAGGGGCACTGTGACCAATTCATAGCTGGCAAGGAATCCGTTGCCTGTGGACTGGCTCTCGCTTGGGCCTTGCAAGAAATTAGCCCAGGACTCGCCCATTCCCGGCAGGGGTGGCAAGGCCACGTCCAGGCTGGGATCGATTTCCCCTAGGATCACAAGATCGGCACCTTGCAGCCGAGCAAGGTCCAGTTCCTCTCGCGCTCGAAAGGGTGACTGGATCGGAGAGGTCATGGTTGGGATGCGGCCAGTCAAATCCCGCACCGGGTTTCCGGGGGTGGGCAGGAGCTCGCCCGCTTGGGCCGGCTTGATGCCCGCGAGGTAACCCGTTGCACCCGGCCAGGCGGTTGCGATGGTCAGATTTTCTGGCGTGTAGTCCCTCAGGAAAATCCCAAGGGCGCGCATGGTGATCGTATGGTCGATTTCCGCTTGCAGGGCGAGGCGCCCCTGTTGCGCAGGTGCAGGATTAGGCCCTATCTGATCCCGGGGGAAGTGAGCAGCCAAGGGCATTGGGCCTCTTGGGGTCATCCACTTGGTCATGGAGTCCTTCAGTTTGAAAGGACCCACATCCGCTGGGAAACGGCTGGCCATGGCTCCTGCGCTGGCCACGCCTACCAGGGCCGACCAGGCCAGGATTTCCATGAGACGGGATTCCGTGTCCAGGGCAACCAGAATGCCCTGTTGAAGACCAATGCAGAGTAGGGGCAGGGCTGGGGCGAGGGCCATGTGCATGGCCGGGTCCGAGCCGCCCCCTAGGATGATCAGGGCAATCCAGGCTGCTGCCATTAAGAGAGCTCGCGCCCCGTGCCCCGACAAGCGTCCGCACAAGAGAGCGACCACAGGGAACGGGATCAGGATCGGCGTGACCCAAGCCACCAGTGCGTCCCGGGTCGAGTGCACCCCATCGAGGAGCGTGGCCGCGTCGGGGGTGAACAGTTGTTGCCACCATGTGACATAGAGGGACGCGCCATCGAAGCGTTCGATGCGCATCATCAGCAAGATCGCAAGCAGGCCCGGAGCAAAGGACCAGAGGGGCGCGGGGTCTCCGCGATCGTTTCGGGGCCGCAAGCGCTCGTACAAGCTGAGGGCAAACAAGAAGCCGAACATGGGCGCACCTTCCGGGCGCAGGGCGATCAACACCGGGAGGCAGAAGGCCATGGCCACCCAACGTCGGCGCTCGAATCCGACCCAAGCCGCACTCAAGAAGAGCGTCACCGCAGCCCACTCGGTGCCGCTGATGGCCGTGGCGGCGAGTGTCGCATTGGCCACCAGCAGCAGGGGCGGAATGACCCCTGCTACGCGGTCGGTGGAAAAGCGTGCGGTGGCTCCCAGGGTCAACAGGGCGCAGAGGATTCCGATCACTTGGGCAAAGAAGGTGACTGGCAAGTAAAGCCTTTCGGCCACGGCAGACAGCACCACCCAAAGGGGCGACGGGTAGGCCGACCAGGCGACGGGCTCACCTAGGTTCCAAGCGACTTCGCCAAAGTGGACCCAGTTGCGCGCCAAGCGGAAGGCTACATGGGCGACCTCACGCGCGGGCGCGATCTCGCCAAATCCATCCACATGGATAGCGAGTGCGTGTGCCAAGAGCACTGCCATCGCCATCAGGAGCGCCATAACCCGCTTCATATGGGTGCCAAGGTAGTGCTTTACCCGTGCTCGTAGCTAGTGCCCGTGCGGTTTGTTCTCAGGAACCGGGGTGGATGTGCTCTTTGGCGGATGCACGCACCTGTGCCTCTTCGAGAGTGACCAGGCCGAGCTCCGCTTCGATGGCCTCGCACTCCGGGGCCTGGGCGCGAAGAGCGGGCTTTCTGGGCTGGAAGACCGTGCAGCAATCGGGTTCATCGCGGATCGACACATCAAAAGTGCCGATGTGCTTGGCAAGGACGATCACATCTTCCTTGTCGTGCGTGATTAAGGGGCGCAGCACCTGGATATTCGCGGCGGCCCCGATGCAGGCCAAATTTTCCAGGGTTTGGCTTGCCACCTGCCCCAGGTTCTCGCCCGTGATCAATGCGCCCGTTTTCGAGCGCCTCGCCAGGTGCGACGCGATGCGTTGCATGGAGCGACGGTAGAGGATGGTACGCAAGCTTTCGGGCGCGCCCTCGCGAATGGCCAATTGGATGTCCGCGAACTGGACTTCGTGAAGGGTGCTAGGTCCCTGCCATTCGGCCAAGACACGGATGAGATCGCGAATTTTCATGCGCGACCCTTCACCGATGTAGGGCGGACTGTGGAAGCTGACGAAGCTGACCTTCAAACCGCGCTTCATTGCGCACCAGGCGGCCACGGGAGAGTCGATCCCCCCAGAGAGCAGACACAGTCCTTGGCCTAGGGTCTTGACGGGCAAACCGCCGGGTCCGGGCTCCCGTTCGAGGAAGGCAAAGGTGCCTTCTGGGCGCAGGTCGATATTGAAATCGATATCTGCATTCTTCATCTGGATCAGCACGGTGGAGTCCTCATCCAGCATGCCATCGGCGATGGCGAGGGCCAATTCGCCCGAGGTCATGGGGTAAGTCTTGTCCGCTCGCTTGACCGTGACCCGAAAGCTCGGCCGGGATCCGGGCGGGTACTCTTGGAGCTTGTTCTCCAAGAGGCGGCGGCCCATGGCAATCATGGATTCCAAGTCGCGCCCCGTGTTCCACGCGGGGGACACGGATTTGATGCCAAAGGTCCGGGCGCAGGCCCTCATGGCCTCGCGCCAACGACCTGCGGGCTTGACTTGAATGCGGCCCCAGCGGCGTATGACCTCGCCGCCGCCCACGTGCTTCAGGGCTCCTTGCAGGTTGCGCACAAGAGCATTTTCAAAAAGTGCACGGTTGCCGCCCTTGAGGGCTAGCTCCCCATAGCGCACTAGTAATATGTCAGGGTCTTGAAGTTCTGTAGTCATCAGGAAAGGTCCTTGAGGCTCTTCGAAACCTTGCGCAGGGCGCTGGCGGCAATGCCGATGTCGATTGGAGTGGTTTCGCGTGAAAATGAAAAACGTGCGATTTGTCGAGCGGAATCCGCATCCAGGCCAAGTGCGAGTAAGACCGGACTGACCACCTTCGATGCGGATTGGCAGGCGGAGCCGACGCCGATGAAGACCCCGTATTCCTCTAGGTGGTGCTGCCAGACTTCTGCTGGAGGTCCCGGCAGGTGCACCGCGCAGATCGAATTCACCCGTTCTCCTGCTTGCAGAATGCGCGCGCAGTCCATGCTGTTCTGGTGCATGAGGGACACGTTGGTTAAAGCTTCTTCCAAGTCACGCTGACAGATTTCGGCGGTCTTGTTGAAGTCTGCTTGTCCCTCATGTGCCAGGTCCACTGCGAGTCCAAAGGCCGCGATGCTCGGTACGTTCTCGGTGCCGGGGCGTAGCCCTTCTTCCTGGGAGCCACCGAATAAAAGGGGTTTGGTCTGTGAGTTTTTGCCAAGGGCCAACGCACCCATGCCTTTGGGCCCATGAACCTTGTGCCCTGAGAGCGCGAGGCTGTCGACGCCCAGCTCTTCTAGGTCCAAATCAATTTTGCCCAGGGCTTGCACCCCGTCGCAGTGAACATGCACCCTGCCGCAGCGCGCTCGTGCCAAGCGTGCCAAGCGCTGCACTGGATAGCGCGTGCCGAGCTCGTTGCTCACGAGCATTTGAGCCACCAACACTACGTCCTCTCCCATACGCTCGGTGGCGTGGTCTAGATCCAGTTGTCCGTCGCGCTTGAGACGCAGTGTTTCCACGACGAAGCCTTCGTTTGCGAGTTGCGCCGCTGCCACACGCACACTGGCATGTTCCGTCGGACCTACCAAGATGCGTCCCGGTTTCCGGTTCCGCACACTGCCCAAGAGACCTAGGTTGTTGCTCTCGGTTCCTCCCGATGTGAACACAATCCCTTTGGGTTCCGCCCCTAAGCAACGGGCCACGCGCCGTCGGGCGTGCTCCACCACCTGCCGCGCCCGGGTCCCCAGGGCATGCCGCGAAGACGGGTTGCCGTGCACCTCGTCGAGGTGCTGGATGAGGCATTCGCGCACCCGGGGGTCCAAGGGACTGGTGGCTGCGAGATCAAGGAGGACAGGCTGCATGGAATCAGCCGGGCAGGATAACGCCACATAGGTGCCTCGGGCGGGGAGGAGGCCTGTCCGCTGGCTTATCCCTCGGGGAATGGATCCGCAGTCACGCCCCGCTCCACCGTGACAGGGGTCTCTGCCCCGGCGCCCCGGGCGCGCCAGCGAACCAGCCATTGGCCCTCGGGTACATATTCCCAGCGCACTCGGCCGTTCCCATCGGTTTCCCCGGCGGGCAGACTTGGTCCCTGGCCGTTGGCGGGGATGGCGAGCACGAGGGCTCCAGAGATTGGCTTGCCCTCTTCGTCCCGTAGAACCCCCGCGATGGTTCCCGTGCGCGCGATCAGAGGCAAAGGCTCGGGTCCAGGGTGGCTCAGGCGCGTGGCGGATTCCCCCAGGGGTTGCAACAGATCCCAGTCGAAGTCCTGGGCGCCGCTTGGGGGCAAGAGACGCAGGATCCAGGATCCGTGGGGCAAGTCCGGGACTGTAATTTTCTTTGTGCCACCGAGTGTCATGCGCCGGGGCGCGCGGTCTCCCGTCTTGGGCGCGCCCACGGGATCAAAGGCCAAGATCATGCCCTCGGGCGAATCATCGGGCTGGGGCAGGGACAACTCAATTTGCAGATCCGACGCGGCGACCACTGCGGGTTCGGGGGGCGTGATCACCGGGTTCTCGATTGTGATCTCTTGCAAGCCCGAGCCCACTTCCACCGTGATAGAGGTGGGTAGGCGATGGAGCACAAGCACGGTGAGTTCTGTTTGGCCTTTGGTGAGCTCGGGCAGGAGGAATTGCCCCTGTTCATCGGTGCGGTCTCGGCGCACTCGGTTGCCTTGGGTGGTGACCACCGTCGCGTCGGCAATCGGTTGGCCGGCGGTGTCGCGCACGATGCCGGACAGCATCGTGTCGCCCAGCCCCAGGTCAGGGGCCGCGATGGCCTCGAAGGGTGCGACCTCCCCAAAGGGAGCCGCATGGGGAGCTTCGCGGGTCAAGATCCAAACCCCAAGGCCCAAGGCGACTATGAAAACCACGGCGGGGAAGCCGATGGTCAGATTCCAGAGGGTGCGGTTCATCGGTTTTTCTCCGGCCGGGCCCCATGTGCGGCAAGGGCCTCTGGACGCAGCGCTTCTATGAGGGCGATCCTCAATTCTTCGCAGGGGTCAAAACCCGCGCAGTTGAGGGCCTCCAAGACCCCGTGGAATGGGGCTAAATCTCCGCCCCCGGCGCGTTCTAGGCGGACCAGATGGACCCCTAACTGCAGCTTGTCGCAGAGGTGCACAAATTGGGCTTCCGGGGTCTTTTGTGCGGTGTATTCGGCAAAATGGGCCTCTGGGAGCGCTCCCAGGGGGGTAATGAGCTGTTGGGCCAGGGAGCTCTCCATGGTTTTTTTGGCTCCGGAGGGCAGGTGCTTGGCCGCCGGGGCGGGCAAATCCCCCGAAGCGGCTTCTGGAGCATCGTGCAGTATCGCCATGGCTAAGCAGCGCCCCAAATTCAGGGGCGGATCGACCTCGGGGGCTAGGCTCAAAGCCAGCCAAGCCACCCCCAGCACGTGCCCAGCCACCGATTCGCCGCCTTTAGCCCCCGCCAGCAGCCATCCCGTGCGGGGGAGGACCTCTAGAGCGCCCAAGGAAATCAGGGCTTCGAGTCGTTTTGGGGGGAAGGTCATGGGATGCGTAGACGCTGCACCTGTGCCCCCCTTATACTGCGTCGCTCGACCGACTGATCGAACTGTCTGACCAAGACCTCTTTTTGAACCCTTGGAAGTCACCCCCTTCTACTGTTTCACCCCATGCGTACGCCCCTTGTAGCCGGAAACTGGAAAATGAACCTCGACCGCAGGGCGGGCGTGGATCTGGCTGCAGCTGTGCGTTCTCACCTCGAAGGGCTTGAGGGCGTGGAGGGTGCGATTTATCCGCCCTTTGTTTACATCGAAGAGGTGGCTCGTGCTTGCGCCGGCACTGCGCTCGCGGTTGGCGGCCAAGACATTTGCGACCAGGAAGTCGGTGCTTTCACCGGCGAGGTGTCGGGCGCCATGTTGCGCGATGTGGGGGCTACCACGGTTTTGGTGGGGCACTCCGAGCGGCGGCATGTTTACGGGGAGACCGACGAGAAATGCGCTCTCAAGGTGCGTCGTGCCTTGGCCAGTGGCCTCAAGGTATGCCTGTGCATTGGCGAAACCCTAGAGCAGCGGGATGCGGGCCAGACTGAAAAGGTCTGCAGCACCCAACTGCACGGAAGTCTGAACGGGCTCAGCACCGAGGACATGGGGCAAATCACCATCGCCTATGAGCCTGTCTGGGCTATTGGTACCGGCCAAACCGCGTCACCCGATCAAGCCGGAGCAGCCCATGCCTATGTGCGTGGCGTACTCTCTGGTCTCTTCAATCAAGCCGTTGCGGATGCCACACGCATCCTCTACGGCGGTTCTGTTAAACCTTCCAACGCTGCTGATCTTTTGAGTGTTCCCGATATTGACGGAGCGCTTGTAGGTGGTGCAGCACTCACCGCAGATAACTTTCTGCCCATCCTCGACGCCGCCACAGAGGTTCGTGTCCGATGACTCTACTAACTGCCATTCTCTACATTCTGTTTGTCCTGTCAGCGATCATCCTCGTGGTGGTCATCTTGCTCCAAGAGGGCAAGGGTGGCGGGTTTTCTGATGCACTTGGTGCCGGCGGTCAACAGACCTTCGGTGTCAAAGCTGCCGGCATCCATAAGTTCACCATGGCCATGGCCGTGCTGTTCTTTGGTTGCGCCCTCGGTATCCACATCCTGAACAGGGGTGCTAGTGAGGGCGGCGGTACGCTCTCTATCGAGAATCCGGCCGACTCCGAGTAACAGGAGCTTTTCTTGATTCGTTCGATGACGGGTTTTGGGTCGGGCACCTGCGAGGGTGTTGGTCTCGCCGTACGGGTGGAATTACGTAGCGTCAATCATCGCCACTTGACGATCCAGCTACGCATGCCCCCCGGGCTTGCGTCCTTGGAATCCGAGGTGGAAGGGCGTATTCGAAAACGTCTTTCTCGCGGCGCGGTGGGGGTAGCAATGACCGTTACGCCCCTGGCTGGTTCCGAAAGCCGGTTGATCGATCACGACTTGGCGGAGCGTTTGCTCGTAGAGCTCAAGACCCTCGCCGAGGAAAGCCAACTCGTCGCGCCCGATGTGCGCTCGGTGCTCTCCTTACCCGGGGTTCTGGTGAACGGCGAGGCGCCCGCGCCCGAAGATGTGGGCGCGCCTTTGCTCGGGGCTCTCGATCTGGCGCTGGAAGAAATCTTGGCCGCCCGTTCCCAAGAGGGCGCTTCCCTCTTGGCGGATCTAGAAGCCAACTTGGCTCAAACCGAAGAGTTCGCGGCCCAAGCGGCAATCTTGATGCCTGAGGTTCAAGTGCGGCATCAAGCCGCATTGATCGAGCGGGTGGGGATTTTACTTGGGGATGCCCATGCTGTTTCGCAGCAGGATCTTGCCCGGGAAGTGGCGGTCCTTGCCGACCGTCTCGACGTGGCTGAAGAACTCAGCCGTCTCGATGCACACGTGGTGCACTTTCGCAGCAAACTAGCCCTAGGCGAGCCCGTGGGGCGTTCTCTGGACTTTCTCTCCCAAGAGCTTTTGCGCGAGGCGAATACTCTGGGATCTAAATGCAATGATGCTGAGGTCGCCCACTTGGTGGTGGATCTCAAGGCCGTGATCGAGCGCTTGCGTGAGCAAGTCCAAAATGTGGAGTGATTCCAATGACTGAGACAGTCCAAGGAGGAGGGAAAATGTTGCTGGTGTCCGGACCTTCGGGCACGGGCAAGAGCACCATCTGCAAGCTGTTGGGCGAGGACCCGAGGGTTGTGTTTTCCGTTTCAGCCACCACCCGGGAGCCGCGGGCCGGAGAAGTCGATGGCCGCGACTACCACTTCGTCAGCAAGGCACGTTTCACCGAGATGATTCAAGATGGCGAGTTCATCGAGCACGCCGACGTGTACGGCAACATGTACGGCACTCTTCGTAAGCCCATGGAAGAGGCCATCGTGAAGGGGCAGATTTTCCTGGTTGAGATCGACATTCAAGGTGCCTTGCAACTCAAGACGCTGGAGATGCCTGGCCTTTATATGTTCATCGCTCCGCCGGATTTCGAGACCCTGACACGGCGCCTTTCGGGGCGCGGGACCGAGTCCCCCGAACTGCTCAAGCGCCGCCTACACAAGGCTGCAGACGAGATGGAAGAGCGCTTCAAGTACGACCATGTGATCGTCAATGACGTTCTGGAGACTGCCGTGGAAGAGATTCGCTTGATCAGCGGGTTGGGCCAGGGGGCGACCCCATGAGCCGAATCCTCTTGTGCTGCGGTGCCTCCGCGGCGATCTTCAAGGCCTGCGATTTGGCTAGTAAGCTGTTCCAGGCGGGGGATCAAGTGCGGGTTGCGATGACCCCCAATGCGGGCAAGTTGATTTCTCCCCAGCTCTTCGAGGCGCTCACTTCCGAGCCCGCCGCGACCTCCGAATGGGGTCCCGACCGGCGCACTTCCATGGACCACATTGACTTGGCCCGTTGGACCGAGAAGGTGGTGGTGGCTCCAGCCAGCGCCGACCTGATCGCACGAATTGCTCTTGGCGTGGCCAACGATTTGGTGACCACTACCCTGTTGGCGGTGCCCCAATCCGTTCCGCGCCTCTTGTGCCCGGCCATGAATCCCACCATGCTTGCTGCGCCCAGCGTTGTGCGCAACTTGGCCCAGTTGGTTGAGGACGGTTGGCAGGTACTGGATTCCGAAGAAGGCCATGTGGCCTGCGGTGAAGAGGGCCAGGGTCGTCTCGTGGATCCCGAGCGCATCGTCGAAGTGCTCGCCAGTTTGGCGTAAATCTAGAACAATCATGCGCATCCTGATCACCGCCGGACCCACCCGCGAATACATCGACCCGGTGCGTTACCTCTCGAACGAGTCGAGCGGCAAGATGGGTTTTGCTCTTGCGGCAGCTGCCAAGCGCCGAGGGCACCAGGTCACATTGATCGCCGGTCCGGTTTGCCTCGCAACACCCAAGGGGGTCGAACGCATCGATGTGGTTAGCGCCCGAGAAATGCTGGCGGTTCTCCGCGAGCGCTTCAAGGATTCGGATGCTCTGATCATGGCCGCCGCCGTGGCGGATTTCAGACCGCGCCGAAGATTGCGGGGGAAATGGAAGGCCAAAGAGGATGGAGGGGATCCGAGTATCGACTTGGTGGAGAACCCAGACCTGCTCAAGACCGTCGCTCGCCGCAAGGGAGAGCGCAAGGTTGTGGCCTTCGCCCTGGAAACCTCCCAGGGTAAGCGCCGTGCACGTGCGAAAATGGCGGCCAAAAATGCGGATTGGATCGTGTTGAACGGGGCCGAGGCCCTCGGGGGGGATCGCACGAGCGTGACCCTCATGGATCGCGCTGGAAATGAGCTGGAATTGCTTGATCGGGCCAAGGTCCAGGTCGCCCGCGTGGTAATTGGGCTCCTTGAGTGATGGGAATTCCTGCCGAGCGTTGAATTGGCACCTCCGGAAGGGGATATTAGGGGCCTAAGGGAGGGCGTTCGCTTTCTCGGCCCGCGCTGGGCTCTGGCCAGCGCAGGCTCCGGATCCAATGAGGGGAATATAAGGATTGGCCCGAAAAAAGAGTCGTCGTAAGACAGCGTCCGATGGACGCCTGAGAGAGATTTTCAGGAGCCTCATGTTGGGGGCCCCCATGGAAGAGACCACGGTCGCGCGCATCCGCGAGTTGACCGGCCTCGGCATGATAGGGCTCTCGACCTGGTTGCTCGTGTCCATGGTTAGCTTCCAGGTTCAATCCGCGGGCGCAATGCCCGGGGTCGAGAATCATGGGGGTCAGGTGGGTTGGCACCTCGCTCACGCGGCGTTCTTGGCCATGGGCTTGGCGGGTTACTTGCTCAGTATTCTCGGCCTTGCATGGGGCGCGATTTTGATCACCCACCGCGAGGTCAGCTTGCCCGCGGTGCGCGTCCTCGGGACTATTTGTTTCCTGGGGAGCTTCTCGTTCCTGCTGCACCTGAGCTTTGGCCCCGATGAGACCCAGATGGCGGCCTTGGGAGACCTGAGCAATTGGTTGCCCTATGGGCCAGGTGGTTGGCTGGCCCACATCACCATGCCCACCTTGGCGGATCGTTTCGGCGGAGTAGGCATTTGGGTATTGCTGCTGACGATCACCGCGATTTCGTTCGTCCTAGCCACCGACCGGGCTTTCTATCCGGCGATTTCAGCATTCAGTGTTTGGCTCACCGAGCGCCGTGAGCAACTAGGGCAGTCCCTCGTGCCGGCTATCGCATCCTGGTCCCGAGAGTTTGCCCTTGGGCTCTGGGATTTCTTGCGTGGCGCGGACTTGGATCATTCCGGTACCAAGGCGAAAGCGGCTCCGAAAAAGAAGCCCGCGGCCAAAAAGAAACCTACCGCGAAAAAGAAGGCCAAGCAGCTAGAGCTTGAGGAAGAAGAGGAGTACGAAGACGAAGAGGAGTACGAAGACGAAGAGGAGTACGAGGAAGAAGAGGAGGAGGAAGACGAAGAGGAGTACGAGTACGAGGATGAAGAAGAGGAAGAGGAAGAAGAATGGGAAGAGGAGGAGGAAGAAGACGATGCCATCGTGCCCTCCAAACCCATGCACCTTCCGCCACCGGTCAAGCAGCCGGTCTACGAACCAGTCACGCCTCCGCCGGGTCCCTGGACCTTGCCCCCCACGGACCTGCTTGTTCCACCCGCCACGGCCGGTACCACCGACAACGAGTTCCTTGAGAAGAATGCTGCGGCCCTCGAGCGTGCCCTGAAGAGTTTCAAGGTCATAGCCGAAGTGGTTGGCGTCCAGGTTGGACCGGCGGTCACCCTCTTCGAATTGTCTGTGGCCGAGGGCACGCGCATGAACCGCGTGACAAACCTAAGCCAAGAGATCGCTGCGACCCTGCGCGCCCAGAGCGTACGGATCATCGCCCCGATTCCCGGCAAGTCCACCGTCGGTATCGAGATCCCGAACCCGAATCGCCGCAAGGTGCGTATCTCGGAGTTGATCCAGCAGCGGGCCTACGACAAGGACTTCATGGCCTTACCCCTGTTTCTGGGGATGGATGCCGAGGGCCAACCGATTGTGGAAGACCTGGCCCGTATGCCCCACCTTCTGATCGCGGGCACGACGGGATCGGGTAAGTCGGTCTGTATCAACACGATCGTGGCCAGTCTGCTCTTGACCCGTTCGCCCCATGATACGCGTCTGATTTTGGTTGACCCCAAGATGGTCGAGCTGATGATGTTCGCGGGAGTACCACACCTCGAGCTGCCGGTGGTCACGGACATGCGCCAGGCAACCAACGTGCTCAATTGGGCTGTGGAGAAAATGGAGGCGCGCTATGAGCTCTTCAAGAATGCCAAGGTCAAGAACATCAAGGGTTACAACGCCCTTGGTGAGGAAAAACTGCGCGAGCGTCTTGGGGATGACTTCAACGAAGAACGCACCCCGCGCCATGTGCCCTACATTGTGTTGATCATCGACGAGATGGCTGACTTGATGTTGCAGTCCAAGAAGGAGGCCGAGGGGGGGATCACGCGCTTGGCACAAAAGTCTCGGGCCGTGGGTATCCACGTGATCGTCGCCACCCAGCGGCCGTCCACCGATGTGATTACCGGTGTGATCAAGGGCAACCTGCCCACGCGAATTGCGTTCCAGGTTGCCTCTAAGATCGACAGCCGCGTCATTCTGGATGCTTCCGGTGCGGACAAGTTGTTGGGCCAAGGGGACATGCTTTATAGCCCGCCCCAGTCCAGCCAGCTTAAGCGGGTTCAAGGGGCGATGATCGAAGACGAGGACCTGCAGAGAATTGTGGACTTCGTCACCAATGAGGCGCCTCAGACCTTCAACCAAGATCTGGTGCAATCCGCCACGGGTACGGCGCTTCCGGGGGAAGTCGGCGAGGGAGGCGAAAAGGTCGACGACCTTTTCATGGATGCGGTGCGCGTGGTTCTTAAGTCTCGAAGGGGATCTGCGAGCTTGCTGCAACGCGCGTTGGGCATCGGGTACACCCGAGCCTCACGACTGATTGATCAAATGACCGATGCGGGCATCGTTGGTTCCCACCAGGGTTCCAAGTCCCGCGAAATCCTGATGACCCTCGAGGACTTCGAGGAAAACATCGCCAACGCTGAAGCCTGAATCCAATGACCATTTCCACCGAGTCCACCAACCGAAAGAACGAGTCCCTAGGCATCCTGCTCTTCCTTATTGGAGTTCTGCCCGCGGTGCTGGTTGCCATGCTGATGTTGCGTCCGCCCATAGAGGGCCAGGACATGACCTTTCTGCAGTCCTTCTCTAGCGCGCTTGTGGGTGCCTTTGGCAGCGCCCCTGTCCTGATGGTCAGTGTCGCAGTGGGGGCTCTGGGTGGCTGGATGTTCACGGGCGGCGCGATCACGGATCCCGTACGGCACCTTTCTGCGATCGTCGCAGTCGGCGCAGGGGCAGCGATCTCCTTGGGGACCTTTGACCCACTTTTGGGTGGCAACCTAGGTCAGCAAATCGGCGGGCGCTTGGGCGATGTACATCCGATACTGGGCCTGCTCGTGGGTCTTGGGGTGGCCGGTGCCATGGCTTGGAATGTCTGGTTCCAGTGGATGCTCCCTTCTAAATCCCTTAGAAAGAAGAGCAAAAAAGAGGCAACCATTGACGATGTTCTCTCGGAAGTGGAGACGGATGGGGTCAGCGAAGCCGAGACGAGCGCTCTTGTGCCTGACAAGGCTGCCCTTGAGCACCAAGAAGGGCTTTGGCTCCAATCCGCCGACCAAAATCCAGCAGCTCGTTCGCCCTATCCCGAGGACGTACGCCTGCAGGGCAAGATCCCCACGGGCGTCCGCGCCCTGTCCAGTCAAGATGACGAGCCCCAAGATCCAACCCGAATCGGTGACAGCCAAGCCGTTGCCCCTTCCCAAGAGCCTCAGCCTATCGCCACTGGCGAAAATTTGGCTCCCGCCCCAGGTGCCGTGGGCAGTACTGAATCCCCCGAAGGGACTGCTGACTCGCTGACCGCTGCCCAGCTCCTTTCGGCGGAGCGCGGAGTGAATGTGGAGGTTATTGAGCCCCAGGCCGAGAGCCCGGCTGGGGGACACCTGACCCCGACCTGGGAGCAACCGGATTTATTCGGTCTTGAAGAACCCGAAGTGATCAGTGCGGATCATTCTGAAGAGGCCGAAGAGGCCGAAGACGAGGTCGACGAAGAGGAAGTTGAGTACGAGGACCAGGAGTCCGACGAGACCGAGGACGAGACCGAGGACGAGTACGAAGAAGAAGAAGA
>JAPKBR010000099.1 GCA_028823345.1 Planctomycetota bacterium | reverse complement strand
GCGCTGATTGCGGGTGGGGGGGTGCATGATTATGTCGCTGACGGGGAGTTTATGCATAGATGTGGCCCCCGGGCAAGGTTCATCTGCCTATTTGTGGCATAAAACCGCGGTAGGTCTCGTTGCTACAGGCGTAACGCAATCAAGGTGATGTCCCGGTAGTGCTTCAGGCGGCCTGGGAGGCGTAATCTCAAGAAAACTGAGAAATCGTGTCTCTTAGTGGAGGCTGGGGTCTTATCCGGGTGCGCAGCCGTTTGTTGCCTGCCCTCACGCTCCTCGTAACCCTGACACCCTTGGTACTTCGCATGAAGATAGCCCTTCTCAGTTCTGCTCTCACCCTTCTCCTCAGTACCTCGGCTCTGGCCAACGACTGGATCGTGTCCAGTGGAGGGTCGATCCAATCCGCTGTGGCGGCGGCCGTCGATGGGGATCGGATTTTGGTGGAGGCGGGCACCTATAACGAGGTGATTGATCTCCTTGCCAAGCGGCTTGAGTTGATCGGTATCGATGGGGCCGCTGTCACCATCATCGATGGAGGTGGTTTTGGAACCACTGTGATTCAAGCCGAAGCCACGCCGGCGGGCACTCGGGTTGAGGGCTTTACCTTGACCCATGGGGCTGGTCGGCCTTTTCCTTCGAGTTATGGCTCCGACTACTATGGTGGCGCAGTTTGGGCCGGCAATGGCGCCCTGCTTGAGCTGGAGGATTGCGTGTTGGTGGACAACGCCTGGGGCACCGGCACTTTTGCTGGGGGAATTTATTCCGGCGGTGCCCGCACCCATGTGACTGTCCGGCGTTGCGTGATCGCTCACAATCGGGCCTGGGCCTCGGGTGGCGCGACCCTCTGTGATGGACACGGAGAAATGACCCTGGAGCAATGCACGGTTTACGGCAACTCAAGCGACAATTTCTTTGGACATCAAGGGGGCGTTTCCATGGCGAACTCCGGTCAGGTTTGGGTGACCCACTCGATCGTCTGGGGCAATGATGGGGATCAAATAGGTGCCTTCGCTGCGCCCTACAACCAGGGAACCGCAGCCTATGTGGACTACAGCGATGTGCAAGGGGGATTTGCGGGGGTTGGAAACCTCAGCGGGGATCCCCTCTTCGTGGGGGCGGGGTCCTATGACTTTGGCCTGTCACCGGGATCTCCCTGCATCGACGCGGGGAATCCAACCTTCAGCGCTGATTGTGACGGGAGCCTGGCGGATCTGGGCGCAGTGTTGCCCACCTGTCCCGGTATGGGTGTGCAGTATTGCGCGGCCAACGCCAACTCCCTTGGGAATGGTGTGGAGATCTACGCCACGGGTTCCATGGTGATCGCAGACAACGTCCTCTTGCTGGAGGTGGACGGTTTACCTTCCCATCAGTTGGGCTACTTTATGATGAGCGCCAACACGGGTTGGGTGGACCTCTTCGGGGGCAGCGAAGGCGTCCTGTGCCTTGGGGCCCCGATCATTCGCTTGAACAACTCCTCTGATGGGGGCCAGACCCTGAATTCGGGGGCCTCGGGCTCCATGAGCTTTGCGCCCAACCTTGTCAGCCTGCCCCAGCTGACCGTGTTTCAACCCGGCGCGGTTTGGAATTTCCAGCTGTGGTACCGGGATACCAATGGATCGGGGTCTACCTCGAACACTTCCGGCGGTCTAGCACTGACGTTCCTGTAGGCTGTGGGGCACAGACGGACGGCCCAGATGGGACGGCCCTCGACACCTTCCCTCATGCCCCCAGCCCAACCCATCCTCCTGACCCTCGCTGGCCTGGGAGCCCTG